>NZ_LZJR01000026.1 GCF_001667925.1 Mycobacterium sp. E2479
CGGATCCCGCGATCCGCGAACGCATTACCGCCGCATACCCCGACTATCCCGACCGGGAGGCCTGCATCCGGCTCGGCCAGCAGCTCTTCGACCATCGTCTCGTTTGTCGGCAACATCGCCAGGAACCGGGTGAACAACCGTCCCTCTTCGGCATTCGTCCCCACGATCACCGGGACTCGGTGCGCCTTGCCACGTCGCATGGCCTCGACCGGATCCATCGGCAGGATGTCGTCACCGAAGACAGGGCCAATCGGGAAGGCGCCCAGCCTGTCCTGCATGCCCTCGTCGATCAATCGGTGCTGGGTTTTGACCAATTGCGCCGCGGACGCCCGCATCAGTGCGCTGGCGGCGTCCTGCCTACGCACCCCGAGCAGGTTGGCGAAGCGATTCGCGAACTCCGCCGCAACCTCTTTCGACCGCACCAGGCCCGACGCCGGGCTTTCCGAGATCGCTCGGGCGAACAAGCCTTCGGCGGCGGGCACCGCCAGCAGTGAAGCGGTAATGCACGCGCCCGCGCTCTCGCCGAAGATGGTGACGTTGTCCGGGTCACCGCCGAAGCCCGCGATGTTGTCGCGAATCCACTGCAGCGCCAGCACCAGGTCGCGCAGATACAGGTTGCTCTCGATGGTGTGCTCGGGTGTCGAGAGCGACGAAAAGTCCACGCACCCTAGTGCACCCAGCCGGTAGTTCACGGACACGTACACGCATCCTCGGCGCGCCAGGGCCGCGCCGTCGTACAAGGGCGTCGCCGAGCTGCCCAGGAAATAGCCGCCGCCGTGGATGAACACCATGACGGGCAGCGGTCCGTCGGCCGCGCCCTCGGGCACTACGACATTGAGGTTGAGGCAGTCCTCGCTCATCGGCTGGTAGCGGCCTCCCAAACCCGACATGCCGAGCAGGGTGTAGCGGCGCTGTTGGGGCGCGCAGTTGCCGAAGCCATGACAGTGCCGGACGCCCGACCACGGCTGGGCC
The DNA here is from genome assembly GCF_001667925.1 of Mycobacterium sp. E2479. Lineage (GTDB taxonomy): Bacteria > Actinomycetota > Actinomycetes > Mycobacteriales > Mycobacteriaceae > Mycobacterium. The sequence continues at coordinate 973 of NZ_LZJR01000026.1, forward strand.
GGCTGCGGCGCACGGAAGCGCAGGCTTCCCACCGGTGGTCGGGCATACGGGATCGACCGCCAACGAGTGACCCCGTCGCGGGTGAAGCCTTCGACCGTCCCGATGGCCGTGCGTGCGCGGACAGTGCGGTCATGCATAACCCGACGGTAACCGACATGACGGTCGTAACGCGCGCGCAGCGCCTTAATTGCCCGGCGCGGCGGTTAGCCTGACTGAATGCGGATAGCTGCGCTGATCGCCGCGTCGTTACTAGTCGCCGGGTGCTCCCACGGCACCGGCGGCCATTCGGAACCCACCGGAACCACCACCCAGACATCCACCGGCACCGGGTCGCCGGGAACCACACCACCCCGACCATCCACCGCGCCGGCCGCGGGTTCGGCAATCTCCGACGTCATCGCATGGATCGAGGCCGGTCAGCCCGCCGACCCAGGCCGGTTCCACACGGCCACCCGCGACGGGGTGGCCACGCCACTGGGCGACGACATCGCACTGACGGCGATGGCGGGCAAGGTCTCCTGCATGACCGATGCCAAGCACACCGGTGGCGCGCTGGCCTGCCTGGTAAGCCTGACCAACCCGCCGCCGGCGCCCGCGACGGTCTACGGGAAATGGCAAGGCGGTTGGATCAGCTTCGACGGGATGAACCTGCAGGTCGGATCCGCCCGGGCCGACCCCGGTCCGTTCATCAACGGCAACGGAGAAGAACTCCCGAACGGAGCTTCGCTATCTTTTGGCGACTACCGGTGTCGCGCGGACCAAACCGGCCTGTATTGCGTTGACTACGCCCACCAGTCGGCGGCCAAATTCAGCCCCGCCGGCATCGAGCCGTTCGGCTGCCTGAAGTCGACACCACCCCCGGATGGTGTCGGCGCGGCGTTCAGCTGCTGAAGCCGGCCATGATGGTCGCGAACAGCTCGCTCATCTCGTCGGCGGTTCCGCCCGGCACGGTATAGCCGGCCTCGTCGCGGATCTCGTCCAGGTGGTCGCGCACGTCCTCGATGGACAATCCGGGGCGGTAAAAGCCCTTTGTCCGGCCGATGAAGAACCGTGAGACATGGCCTGCCCCAACGGTATAGATCTCCCCCGACACCGGGCAGTCCCGGTGGGCCAGGTACGCCGCCACGGGAGCCACCGATGCCGGATCCAGTCGCTGGAGGTACGCAGTGACCAAGTCATCCAGCACCGCTTGCGCAGCGGGATCGTCGGGCCGCGCGGCACCGTCTACGCAGTGCGCAAGCATGCGGGTATACGCGATCGGGGCGATGGCGTTGACCTTGATGTCGCGGCCGGCGGCTTCGGCCGCGAGAACGCGCGTCAGGCCGATCAATCCCGTCTTGGCCGAGCCGTAGTTGCTCATGCCGGCAGCGCCCAATATTCCGGCTGCCGAACAGGTGTTGAGGATGCGGCCATACCCTTGCTCGCACATCGCTTTCCACGCAGGCCTCGTCACGTAGAAGGCGCCCTTCAAATGCACATCCAACAAGGGTTCCAACTCCTCGGCGGTCATGTCCTCCAACGGCGCGTCGCGCACGATTCCAGCGTTGTTGATCACGATGTCGACTCGGCCCCAGGCTTTCCGGGCGGTGTCGATGATCGCCTGCGCGCCTTCGGGACTGGTGACGCTGTGGCAGTCGGCGACCGCCTCACCGCCGAGGTCGCGGAGCCCGCCGGCGACGGCGCCCGCGACCGCGGCGTCGGAGCCGTCCCCGGTCACCGAACCGCCGATGTCGTTGACGACGACGCGCGCGCCACGCGACGCCAGCAGCAATGCGTACTGCCTGCCCAGACCGTTTCCCGCGCCGGTGATCACGGCGACCTGGCCGTCGAATCGCAACTGGTCGACCGACATCGTCACCAACCCACCATCGTCACCAACCCACCATCGTCACCAACCCACCGGAAGTTCTTTCATGCCGTAGATGTTGGCGTGTTTGAATCTCAGTTGTTCGCGTGTCACCGCCAGTTTGAGTCCAGGCAGTCGGCGCGCCAACGTAGTGAACGCGACCTGCATTTCAACGCGGGCAAGGTTCGCCCCGATGCATTGATGGACGCCGTACCCGAAGCCCAAGTGCCCGCGGGTGTTTCGGTCGGCGTCGAAGGATTCGGGATTGTCGACGAATTTGGTGTCCCAGTTCCCGGCGGCCAAGCTCATCAGCACATACTCCCCGGTGCGAATCAGCTGACCGCCGATGACCAGGTCTTCAGTCGCAACCCGGTCGACCTGGGTGTGCACGATGCTGAGATAGCGCATCAGCTCTTCGACGATGTTCGCCACGACCGCGGTGTCGTCGGTCTGGCCGAGTCGCTCGAAGACATCAGGATGTTCCAGCAGCGCAACCGTTCCCAGCGAGATCATGTTGGCGGTGGTTTCGTGGCCGGCTTGCATCATGATCACGGCGTTCATGGCCGTGGTGGTGCGGTCGAGTTGGCCGGTCGCCACGTATTGGGTGACCAGGCGGCTGATCAAGTCGTCGCCGGGCTCGCGCACCTTGCGTTCCACCAACTCCTCGATGTAGGCGTACATGGCGCCGAAGGCCTTGCCTTTCTCCTCGTCGGTGGATCTCTGGTCAAGCCCCTTCGTGGTGTTGAACTGGAAGAGTTCGAGGTCGTCGGTCGGCACCCCCAGCAGCAGCGCGATCACCGTCGACGGCACCGGCAAGGCGAATTCGCGGACCAGGTCGGCCGGGGCACCGTGGTCGATCATCTGGCCGAGATAGTGATCGACCATGTCTTGAATGTGCGGCCGCATCGATTCGCACCGCCGGAAGGTGAAGTTGCTCGTCATCATGCGACGCAACCGGTGATGCTCGGGATCATCGGTGCGCGCGAACATCACCGCGACGTTGTCGTCGCCGTCCCTCGGCAAGATGGCGTCCGGAATGGTCTTCGCGGACAAGCGGGGATCGACCAGCGCGGCCCTGATGTCCTCGTGGCGGCTGACCACCCAGACCGGGTTGCCCTGGAACATCGCCCGCCGCAGCCCGGGCCGATCCCGCCAATCCGCGAACTCGGGCGGGGGCGCGAGCGGGCAGGTCGCCGGCCGCGGGATGGGCAGCACCGGCAGACCAGCATCGGAGCGGGAGTCAGAAGTATCGAATGATATTGGCATAACCCGCGTTTCCCATTAAGTGTCAGCTGCCTGCCAGTTGTAGAGCGTAAAGCGACGGGGGTTGGCAGTCAACCGTCAGTTAGGCTGTCGCCATGACCGCGGTCGAGGACCGGCCGTTGCGGGCCGACGCGGCGCGCAACGTCGAGCGCATCCTGCGCGCGACGCGCGAGGTGTATGGCGAATTGGGGCCCGATGCCCCGGTGGAGGCCGTCGCGCGCCGTGCGGGCGTCGGTGAGCGGACCCTCTACCGCAGATTTCCGGCGAAGGCCGACCTGGTGCGCGCTGCCCTGGATCAAAGCATCGCCGAGGACCTCACCCCGGTGATCGACAGCGCCCGCCTCGCCAAGGATCCGCTGCACGGCCTCACTCAACTGATCGAAGCGGCGATCTCGCTGGGGGCGCGCGAACACAGCCTGCTGACCGCCGCGCGCCGGGCCGGATCACTCACGTCCGACATCTCGGTGTCGCTTAACGCCGCGCTCGGCGAGCTCGCTCGCGCGGGCCAGCGAGCCGGCAGCATCCGCGCCGACCTCGTCACCGACGATCTGCCCCGCCTGGTCGCGATGCTTTTCAGCGTGTTATCGACCATGGATGCGCGCAGCGATGGTTGGCGGCGCTATGTCGCCCTGGTCATCGACGCGATATCGGTCAACGAACGGCGGCCGCTGCCGCCGGCCGCCGCCTTGCGTTATGAGGTGCAGCCGGACGGCTGGCTCCTGTGATCTCCTGACGGATCAGCCAGCCGGCAAGCCCGCTTTGACCGCGGCCTCTTGCTTACGGGCGAGATCGAGCATCACATCGGCCGGCGTGGGATTGCCGATGACACAGTCGGACTCGAGGTCGACCATGGTCCTGCCCACAACGAACACCGCCTCGGAGATCTCCATCGGGTTGGCCGGGTCGGTTCCCTGGCCGATCACCATGAACCCGTTTGCGCCGACGTCGATGGGCTGCTGCTGGCCATTGACCTTCTTGCCGACGACATCGCGCATGTTCGCCGCGGTCTGGGTGGCCGTGGCCGCGTCGGGGAACACCGCGATCGTGTCCATGATGGTGCGCTTGCCGTCGGGGTTCTTGAAAACCTGTCCGACGCCGGCGATGCCGCTGGGATTCTGGCTCGGCGGCCCGTCGGCGGTGGCATTGGGGCCGACGTCGCCGGGCTTGATCAGCAGATGGCTGTAGTCCGCCGGCGCTCCCGGTGGCGCGCTGGTCGCGGAGCTCGACGACGTTGGCGATGACGAGGCCGAACCCGATGATCCCGTGGAACTCTTGTCCCCGCTGCAGCCCATCACCGTCGCGCCGATCAGCACCGCGGTAGCCGTCAAGCCGAGCGCGGACATCCGCACCGTATTCATAAGGCTCTCCTTTTAGAAGTCAGCTATTTGTATCCCTTACCGCGCGCGTAGGCAGCGCGACACACGAAATTCGGCCGACGAACGAATGGTCATCTGCGGCCCAGCCTATGGGCTTGACGCGATTTTGCGCTTCGAGGCAGGTGCTAGTTGATGGTCACTCCCGCGTCGACCTTGAACTCCAGCCCCGTCACATACCTGGATTCGTCTGATAGCAGGAACAGCACTGCGTTACTGACGTCGATGCACTCGACGGCCGGTGTGGGCATCGCATTCACGAAGATGGGGATCAGATCGGACCGTTGCTCACCCAAGAGGGGTCCGAACGACGGTGGAACCATCCCGGTAGGGACACCGGTGGGAAGCACGGTATTTACGCGCACATTCTGTGCCGCCAGTTCATTGGCCAACGCCAGCGTCAAGCCGACGACCCCGTGCTTGGCCGCCGTGTAGGGCGTCTGCAGTGGGAATCCCTTGACGGCACCCGCCGAGCTGACGTTGACCAGGCTGCCTGCGCCCTGGTTGAGCAGGTGCGGTATCGCTGCCGCGCAGGTGTTCCACACCCCGATGAGATTGACGTCAACCACTGTGCGCCACTGGTCGGCAGTTGTCCGGTCCCAGGGCGCCACCGTGAGAACACCGGCATTGGCCACCGCACCGTCGAGACCTCCAAGTTCGTCGACGCCGGCATCGACCGCGGACCGCAATTGCGCCTCGTTGCGAACATCGACTATGCCGCTCACGCATTGCCGACCCAAATCCCTTACCAACTCGGCAGTTTCGGCCAAGTCATCTTTTGTCGCCAGGGGGTATTCGATGTGCGGCAGGGATTCGCAGATGTCGAGCAGGATGACGTCCGCGCCCTCCTGCGCAAGCCGCAGCGCGTGGCTGCGCCCCATGCCGCGGGCGGCGCCGGTGATCAGAATGCGTTTACCGGCAACGCGTCCCGGGGGTGATGTTGTCATACCACGGATCCGGCTACCGCTCGTTCCACATCAACCCGCGCATCGTCGCGGACAGCGGAATGTCCTCTACCCCGATCAGGCCTTGGGGCGCGCGGCACACCCAGTCGATCGCGTTGATCACGCGGCCGGCCGTCGAAATGCAGCCGGCATCGGTGGAATCGAACAGAGGATGGGAAACGTGGGTGTTGATTTCCACCCGCGGTTCCCCCTCCACGACGACACGGTGAACACCGGTGTGACCGTCGGGCGGGAACTCCCAGTCGGGTGCCGCCGCGGTGGTGAGCCTGGTGACGTGCTCGAGGGTGATCACCGGCTCGCCGTCGCGCACGCCCTCGGTGGCGAAGCGCACCGCGGCCATCTGCCCCGGCTGGACCGTCATCATCGTGCAGTCGATGCGTTGCGGCGTGTACCACGGTTCGACGCGCTGACGCACGTCGTCGAGCTTGATGTCGAGGTGGTCCGCCAGGCTGCGGACCTGGCCTCCCCACATCGACACGATCACGCCGGGCAGGAACATCATCGGCGAATCGTCGTCCGGCGTTGTTCCAAACCCCATTGCGGCGCCGGTGAACTCGGCGTCATCGTAGTTTCCGTAGTCGAAGATCTCCTGCACCGTGATCGAAGAGACCCGAGTGGTCAGGCTGACCGCCGAGTGCACCAGCGTGTCGCCGGAGAAACCGGGGTCGATGCCATTGACGTAGAGCGAGGCGTTGCCTGCCGCGCAGGCACGCTCCAGCGGCTCCCGCAGCCAATCATCGGCGTGCCGCGGCGTGACCAGCCAGACCATCGACGTACCGACGACATTCGTACCGGCCGCGAGGAACTCCGACATCTGCTCGATGGCCTCCATCGGCCGGGTCTCACCTTGCGATGTGTAAACCACGCAGTCGGCGCCCAGGCCGACCAGCGCGTCGATGTCGTCGGTGGCGACGATGCCGGTCGGTTCTGCCAGTCCGCACAGCTGCGCCGCGTCCTGACCGACCTTCTGCGCGCTGGCCGCGTGGACGCCGACCAGTTCGAGGTCTGGCCTGCCGATGATGGCCCGCAACGAATGCCGGCCGACATTGCCGGTGGAGAATTGAATCACTCTGCGCATGGTTACCCTCGTTTTTCCGGCGGTGGGTGATGACCCATCATGACGCGTTCAAACACAACGCAGGTCAATAATCGGGTATCGGCAGCGGCGAATTGTTCGAGTCGATGCCGCCATCGACGTGGAACGTCGCGTTGGTCGCGTAACAGTCGCGGGTGGACAGGTACACCGCGAGCCGTCCGAGATCCTCGACGTCGCCCAGCCGATGCAGCGGGGTGGCCTCCTGCATCTTCTCCAATGAGCCGGGCATCAGATCCAGGCTGCCCTTCAGGCCGTCGGTGGCGAAGGACCCCAGGGCGATGGCGTTGACGCGAATCTTCGGGGCGAGTTCCTGTGCCATTGCGCGGGTGAGCGCTTCCAGGCCGCCCTTGGCAACGCAATAGGCGGTCAGCGCCCGGATGCCGAAACGTGCCGAGCCCGACGAGATATTGATGATGGAACCGTGTCCGGCGCTGAGCATGTGGGGCGCCACAAGCTGACTCATGATGAAGGCCGACGTCACACACCAGTCGAAGGTGTGCCGGAAGTCTTCGTCGGTGATGTCGAGGAATCGCGCGTAGGTCGACCCGCCGACGTTGTTGACCAGAATGTCGATGCGGCCGAGGCGCTCCATGGCCGTGCTGACGACCCGCTCTGAATCCGGACGACGCATCGCGTCCGCGACGAGTGCCAGCCCCTTGCCGCCCGCGGCCTCGATACCCTCAATGGTGCCAACGATATCCGCCTCGGTCCGCGCGGTCCCGACCACGGTGGCGCCCGCCTCCGCCAGCACCCGGGCGATGCCCGCGCCCACACCCTTGCCGGCTCCGGTGACGATCGCAACCTGTCCGTCCAGCCTGAACTGCTCCAATGCCATGCCGGCTCTCCTCCGATGTGCGGTGTGGTGCGCGTTCAATCTATGGAGGTTGCTGACTAAAGTCAACGAATCTCGAGAACAGATATCCGTCAAGGAGGGTGGCATCTGACAATGACAAGTTCTGCGAGCCTTTTTCGCCGAGACGCGGCATACTGGTCGGGTTAGCCTCGAAACCCTGGCATGAGTCAGGTCAACCGTGAGGGAAGCAATGGCTGTGACAGACCGGCTGTCGGCACGAGAAGCTAAGCGACTGCAGACGCGGGAGCGACTGATGGGCGCCGCGATCGGCGAGTTCGCCCGCGCCGGGATGGCCCAGGCCGACGTGGGGGCCATAGTGGCCGCCGCAGGCGTGGCCCACGGGACTTTCTTCTTCCACTTCCCCACTAAAGAGCACGTGCTGCTCGAGCTGGAGCGCCGCGAAGAGGACCGAATCGCCAAGCAGTTCGCGCAATTCCTGAAGTCCAAACACGACCTCGCTGCGGCGTTGAACGAGGCGGTCCGGTTGGTCGTCGGATTGGAACGCCGCCTGGGCGATCGGCTCTTCAATGACTTTCTCGCGCTGCACTTCTCCCAAACTCGTCCGCAGACCGAAGACGGCAGGGATCATCCGCTGATCGTCTTGGTCGCCCGGGAGATCGCGCAGGCCCAAGAACGCGGCGAGACGGATGCGGACGTCAATCCGATGAACAGTGCGGTGTTCTTCTTGCTGGGTCTCTATGCGCTGTTGATCACCACCAACCACTGGCCGACCGGTCACACGTTGCTGAAAGACTATGTCGCGAGGACCTTGCGCAGCCTGAAACCATGACACGGCCGCGTCAGGGCCGTATCACGCCACGCAGCGGCATCAGCCCGAGTTCCTTGTGGGACATGAACCCCGGCGGGGCGTCGCAGACCGCGGGAATGGCGTTCGCCGGGCCCATCGCGGTCCAGGTATAGCCGGGCAGCGCGTAACCGCCGTTCGGGTCTTGCGCGCCCTGCAGGATCAGCTCGGTGGACGAGTCGCCCTCGATCACTATGCGGTAGTGGTAATGCTGAGGCCAATCCTCCTGCGGCTCAATGGCATCGAAGGTGTCCATCGTGTATATCTCATGAAAGATCACAAGGGGCCTGCCCTCAACCCAAGCCGTCCACTTGTGATGCTGGCGAGCGACCGTGCCCTTCTTGATCACGCCCTTGAAGCCCGGCATGTCGCTGGTCTCTCCCCCTTCGAAGGGAATGTCGCGCGTGGCGTGCCCCAGCTCCACCTCCGTCGTGTATCTCTCGACCGTCTTACCCATCCCCTCCACAACCATTGCCATCGACTGTGCGAACAATGGCCAGGCTTGTCCCAACAGGTTCGGGCCGTCCTCGAACCCGGCCGGATCGCTGCCCATTCCCATCTCATACAGGTACTTCAACGTGTCCCGACCGAAGTTCACCACCTCGTAGATGTGAATGGTGTCGATCTGACTGACGATTCGGGCCAGCGTCAGCACGAGTAGGTCTCCGGCAAAACCGGGGTTGACACCACCCGCATGAAACGACGTCCCACCCTCGTGGCAGGCGGCATCGATCTTGTCGATGTCCGCCTTGCTGTGTTCGGTTCGATACCACCAGGCACCGCCGGACGCGACGACGTTCTTGCCCCCGCGCAGTAGGCGGCACACCTCATCGGGGTCAGACCATAGCGGCGCATAAAACACGCAATCGGCGTCCAGTGCCTCGATGGCGGCTTTGTCGGTCGTAGCCAGCACCCCGGTCGGCGCTTTGCCGCAGAGCTCACCGGCGTCCTTGCCCACCTTCTCCGGACGATTGCACAGCACCCCGACCAATTCATAGGCAGGGTTGTGTACGAAATGACGGAGCGCAATCGTGCCGACATTCCCTACGCCCCACTGGATTACACGATACTTCTTCCCGGCCGGCGATTTGAGCGCCATTGCTACTCCTTTGCATGGCCGCAACGACTGAGCGCTCGCTGAGCGTAGGCACCCTGTGAACAGCATGTCAACGGTTATCAAGCTGACTTATGTCAGTCGTAGTGGCCAAACAGCGCGGACTGCGGGGGGCCGGACTCGAATCCGGCAGCTATTCCATCAAACACGTCGGACTAACTGACGCGAGCCGGTTCCGTTTTCCGTTGGTTGCACTAGATGATTCACAGGCCTTCTGCTGACTACAGTCAGCCTGTTATAGTGCACAAGCTGACCCAATCAGGAGACGTGGAGGGTTTGTGAATCTGCCGAAGCTGCACCAGCGCAATGCCGGCAGCGATGACTCCGCCGCAATCTCCAGCGGCGCCGCGCAGGCGAGTCTGACAATCGACGAACACATGGAACGCTCGCACCTCGCGCAGCGCCAGGCCGATAAGTGGCTCGTATCGGGCAGTCTCTTGATCGGTACCGCGGCACTGGGCGTCTTGGGGTTGCCGCTGTTTCTCTGGGGAGTTCGCCTGCAGCGCCGCGCCCAACGAGATGGCCTGTCCGTTCGGCCCATGCTGGTGACGTTGCTCGGCTATCTCGTCATCATCGACGCCGCCATCAACACCGTCGGGTGGGCCCTTGACCTGGTGGCGAACCACACCCTGCTGGCCCGCGTGCTGCTCAACGGTTGGGGCAACATGTTCGACGCCGGCTACTTCTGGCACTACAACGAACTGTGGGTCGGCGGCGCGGCGGGCCCGGGCGAAAAAGCACTGGAAGTCGGCCTCATTCTGACCGTCTTCACCATGCGCATCGCCGCGGCCATCGGTTTCCTGCAGATGAAACGCTGGGGTCATCAGTGGATGGTCATCACCTGCTGGATGGGCGTGGTCATCTGGATTACCTACGTTTTCAACATGACCATGTTCGCCGACGTGCGCTTCGCTGGCGTCGTGCTGCCGGTCGTCGGCTGGTGGCTCTACGACATCTTCTACATCACCCCGTTCCTGGCCATCCCCTACCTGCACACCGTCAACCGCGAACTGTTCTCCGACTGAAATGCGCGGGCTGAAATCCACTACGTCACCGAGGAAGTCACATCATGGGCTATTTGTGGGAGATCCTTCGCTACGTCGCCGCGTGGGGCGGGACCGGACTGATCATCTGGTTCTGGTACTGGCTGTTCTCGAACATCGGCACGTTCTGAGCAGTCAAGCGGGTTGCCGCGACGCACGGAAATCGACCGATGGTTGAACAATTCGACGGTCAAGCGATGGCGCTGGAGCGGGGTTGCTCGGTGACGGCGGTCGCGCTGAGCGACCAACGCCGCGAAGGCATCCGGCTGGTCACCGGCGACCGGCGTGGCTTCGGATTGAATCCAGCCCTCACCTTCGTTCACGTCCCCTATCCTGCGATGACCGATTGGACGCGCAGGACCCTGACATGTGGTGTGGCCCTGCAATGTTCACCATCGAAAGAACGCGTCACGCAGTATCGCCTCAACCAGCTCTCCGCCCGCGAGCTGCGTGCACTCACGCTCGTCGAGGCCGGCGTCGCCCTCGGCTGGATCGCCACGCGCTGGCCGGGCCTGCTCCCGGAGGTCCGACGACTCCTGCCCGACGTTCCCACCGAATCCGGCGACCTGGCCGGCGACGAAATGCTCAAGCGGGCAATCCTATTGGCGGCCACGGGCCAGGAACTGTCCATTCATCCGCTGCTGGGCTCGTTGCCGTGGGCGTACACGGCGCCGCAGGGATTAACCGATAAATTGCGACGCAGCTTCGGCAGGATGCCCTGGACCACGACGCAGAAACGTATGCCGCGACCATATTCGGTTCCGGTCGGGGGCGACGGGGGTGTCCGCAACCCCAACCTGCCGCCGCCGAGCCGGCCGCAGGACAACGACCTCGACGTCACACCCGAACATCGGCCAGGGATCCCCTATCCCGAATGGAACATGTGGACACAGCGATTCCTGCGCGACCACGTCGCCTTGATAGAGCGGGCCGAACATGAAGACGGTCGGCACGCCCGCCGCCCAGTGCCGGTGGCCGTCGACGTGCGCAAGTGGTTCGAAGAGCACACGCACCGCGCGATGACGGATCGCCTCGAAGACGGCTCTGACCTCGATGTCGACCAATACGTGAGCCACTACATCGACCTGGTGACCGGCGAGGCCAAAGAGCCCAAGGTATTCCGCGACTTGCTGCCCGGCAGCCGCGATGTCACCACGGCGCTGCTGCTCGACGGCAGTTCGTCGTTGGGCGTGCATGGCGGCCGCATTTTTCAGCTGGAATTGGCCTGTGCCGATGCGCTTTCGCGTGCAATGACGCTGGCACGTGAGCGACATGGTGTTTTCGTCTTCACCGGCAACACTCGCCATCGAGTCGAAGTTCGCTGCCTCAAGGACTTCGAAGACCGCCGGTTCGTACCGCCGAGCCGGCTGGGCTTGTCCACCGGCGGATACACCAGGCTCGGTGCGCCCCTGCGCCATTTGACGAACCGATTGCTGGCGCAGGCCGCCGAGCGCCGCCTGCTGATCGTTATCGGTGACGGCCTGATCTCCGATGAAGGGTACGAAGGCCGGTATGCCTGGGCCGACGCCGCGCACGCCGTCGAGGAGGCCAACCAGGCCGGGGTGTCCATCTACTACGTGGGTGTTGGACCCACCCGCGTCGATCCCCTACCCGAGGTGTTCGGGCCCCGGCGGTCGCAGCGTATCCGGCGCATCGAGGAGCTGCCCCGGGTACTGGCCCATGTCCACCGTGAACTGGTCGCCGCCTGAACGCCGACCCGCTGAGGAAGAGATGACCACCGACACGTATTTCGCCAACGGCAACGAAGTTCAGCTGTTCGAGCAGGCATTCCACCGACGTATCCCGGTGATGCTCACCGGCCCCACCGGCTGCGGCAAGACCCGGTTCGTCGAGCACATGGGCACATTGCTGCAGCGGCCCGTCGTCACCATCAGTTGCCACGACGACCTCACCAGCTCCGATCTCGTCGGCCGCTTCATGGTCACGGGCGGTGATGTCGTCTGGACCGACGGCCCGCTGACCCGGGCCGTCAAAGCCGGCGCCATCTGCTACCTCGACGAAGTCGTCGAGGCCCGCCACGACTCCCTGGCCATCCTGCATTCGCTTACCGATCACCGGCGCTCGCTCTACCTCGACCGCGCCGGCGAGGTCGTGCAAGCGCCCGAGGAGTTCATGCTGGTGTGCTCGTACAACCCCGCCTATCGCAGCTCACTCAAGGAGCTCAAACCCTCGTTCCGGCAACGGTTCGCCACGCTGGCGATGCACTATCTGCCGCCGGGCCGTGAGGCCGAGGTGATCGTCGCCGAATCGGGAATCCCGTTGGCCACCGCGCGACGGCTGGTCGCATGCGCCGTCGCGATCCGCACCGCTGACCAAGCCTTCCACTTCGAGCCGCCGTCCACCCGGGTACTGGTTACCGCTGCGCAGTTGATAGCCGCCGGCGCAACCGAGTTGGATGCGGCCGACGCATGCATACTCGCGCCGCTGAGCACCGAGGGTGCGGTCACCGACGGGCTCCGCGAAGTCGCGGCTGCCAGCCTCGGCAGCTCGAATACGTCCGCCGCATCAAGCAGTTCTTAGAAAGGAGCAACCGGCATGGACCGACAGGAGGAGAAGCGCAAGAGGGCGCTCATAGTCTTCCAGATCTTCATCTACGGCTACCTGCTCGTGATGTTCGGCATCCAGCTCTACATGTCGTTTGCCCGCGGATGGTGGGATCTGTGAACATACCTCTGCTGAAACGACATTCGGACGGCATACCAGCCAGCTCCGAGGAATCGGTAAGCCTCGAGGATCACCACGAAGAATCCCGCCGAGCTCAGCGCCGCGCCGACACGTGGATGGTCGCCGGCGCCGCGCTGATGGGCATGTGGGCGCCGGGCCTGATCGGATTTCCCATTTTCATGCGTGGGGTATGGCTACAGCGCCAGGCGCTGCGCGCCGGCCTGTCGGTCCGGCCCATGATCGTCACCCTGATCGGCTATCTGGTGCTGATCGACGGGATGCTCAACAGCCTGGGCTGGGCCCTGGACCTGGTGGCCAACCACACGCTGATCAACCGCGTCCTGATGGTCGGGTGGGGCAACATGTTCGACGCCGGTTATTTCTGGCACTACAACGAGCTGTGGGTCGGGGGCGCAGCGGGGCCTGGCGAGAAAGCCTATGTCGCCGGCCTGATCCTGACGGTCTTCTCGATGCGGGTGGCGGCGGCCATCGGGTTCTTACAAATGAAGCGCTGGGGTCATCAGTGGATGGTCATCACCTGCTGGATGGGCGTGGTGATCTGGTCGGCCTACGTCTTCAACATGACCATGTTCGCCGACGTGCGATATGCCGGTGTCGTCTTCCCGGTGATCGGCTGGTGGCTCTACGACATCTTCTACATCACCCCGTTCCTGGCCATCCCCTACCTGCACACCGTCAATCGCGAAATCTTCTCCGACTAGCAAGGAGCGTGCCATGACCAGTCCTTCCGCATCGTCGACCACCGAAGACAACGACCCGAGCGCAGCTCTCGAACCGGGGACGACGCTGTACTACGCGCGGATGCACAAATGGATCAAGCGTGCCGTGTTGGTGTGCCTGGTGGCCCTGGTGATCGAGGGTGCCTTCACGCTGCCGTTCATGGCCGTCTACTACGGATACCCGACGCTGAGCCTCACCCAGATTTGTAGTGAGCTGCTCAAGATCCGATACTCCAACGACACGCTGGAATGCAAATACCCGTATCCACCGTTCGGACCGCCCGAGGGCGCCGAAGGCAAGCCGACCGCACAGGACGTGTGGGGCATCCAGCCGATACCGAAATATCACCGGCTGGGTTTTCGTGAACTCGTCAAGATCCACAACGACAGGCTGGCCCGTCAAGCGGCCCAACACCAGGCGGCGTCACACCCATGACGGGGTCGGCCCGTTGACCTACCGGGTCGTCCAGTGGACGACGGGTAACGTCGGCAAGAGCTCGGTCAAAGCGATAGCCGCCAACCCCACGCTGCGATTGGTCGGATGCTACGCCTGGTCGCCGGAGAAGGCGGGGCGTGATGTCGGCGAGCTGTGCGGGATCGAACCGCTTGACATCAAGGCCACCAACGACATTGACGCACTGCTCGCACTGAAGCCGGACTGCGTGGTCTACAACCCGATGTTCGCCGACGTCGACGAGCTGGTCCGTATCCTCGGCGCCGGCATCAACGTCGTGGGCACCGCCGGTTTCATCACCGGCCACTTCCTCGGCGTAGGACGAGAACGCATCGCGCAGGCCTGCCACGACGGTGGATCGACCATCTTCGGCAGCGGCATCAACCCCGGTTTCATCCAGTTGTTCGCCATCGTGTCGGCGGGGCTCTCGGACCGAGTGGACAAGGTCTCGATGCTGGAATCGGTTGACACCACCATCTACAACTCACCCGCAACCGAAATACCCATGGGCTTCGGCTATCCCATCGATCACCCGGACCTTGCGGCCATCACCGAAAAGGGCTCCGGCATCTTCCGCGACGGCGTGTTGCTGATCGCCGACGCGTTGGGTGCCGAGCTGGACGACGTGCGCTGCGAAGCCGAATACGCCCAAACCACCGACGAACTCCGTCTTCCCGGCGACTGGACGATCCAGAAGGGGTGCGTGGCCGGCGTGGACGTCCGCTGGAAGGGAATTGTCGGAGATCGGGAGGTCATCGAGATCCGCGGACGATGGCGCAAGGGGCAATCGCTGGACCCGGATTGGCCGCTGGACATGGGCTACACGATAGAGGTGCAGGGCCAGCCGACGATCAAGACCACGCTGAGTTTCCTTCCGCCGCCGGACTTTGCGGGCGAGACGCTGGACGACTACATCATGCTGGGGCTGACCATCACCGCGATGCCGGCGATCACCGCGATACCCGCCGTCGTCGCCGCAGCTCCCGGCATCGTCACCTATAACGACCTGCCCCTGCTACTTCCGCGCGGCGTCCTCCGCGCGAATTCACGATAGGAGGACCCGATGCCTGAAGGACCCTCCCTCCACCACGTCGTGTTCGCCATCGCCCCGCAGCGACACGCCGCCGCGGCGCAGATGTTCAGCGATCTCGGATTCGTCTTGGAGCCCCTGCAACTAACCGAGCTCGGTCTCGACATCCACCTCGATTGGAGTCGGGGCATCGAGCTGATCAGCCCCATCCCGGGATCCACCGGCGAGGTGGCCGTTTCGGTGACCGAGTTCCTCGAGCGTCACGGCGACGGCGTGTTCACCGTGGTCATCGGAGTCCCGGAAGCTGCGGCCGGCGACGCCGTCGCCGGCCGCTACGGCGCGACCACACGATTTCGGCAGCACATGGAGGGTGAGGGCACCTATCTCGACGAAAACGACGTGTCGATCCTGGGCCTGCCACTGACGTTCCTCGCGACCAATATTCCGTGATGCGAGACGGTATGGCCCCAAAGCGCTACCGGCCGAGCTGATTTCGGCCTAAGGAGGACACGATGAGCGTTGACACCGCAGCACCTGGCGTCTTCGATGCCGACCTCCCGGCACTGCACTACGACATCACCGACACCGTGCACGAGGTCGCCCCGCGCATCCACGAGGTGCGCAAGCGGTCACCGATAGCCATCGGGCCACTGGGACCCGAGGTGCTTGGCTACGAACTCGCCCGCGGGATACTTCGCGACCCGCGGTTCGTTTTCCCGCCCGGCATGCACATGACGGCCCGCGGGATAACGTCCGGCCCGCTCTATGACCGGGTGCTCGGCACCATCTTGGGCATGGAGGGCGAGGAACATCGGCGGCTGCGCGGTCTGGTGTCCAAGGCATTCACGCCGCGGGCGTCCGTGCGCATGGAGGACACCATTGAAGCGGTGGTCAATGAGTTGATCGACCGGGTCGCCTCAGATGGCCGAGAAGGCCGATGCGATTTCGTCGCCGACGTCGCCCGGCCATACCCGATCCCGATCATCTGCGCACTCTTGGGCGCGCCTCCCCAGGACTGGGAGCAGTTTTCCCTATGGGCAGAGGACATTTTCAAGATCGTGAGGTTCGACTCCGACCTGGCGAACGAACAACACATCGTGATGCGGGCATGGGACGAGTTCGACGCCTACATCGACAACATGATCGCCGAACGGCGGAGCCGGTTGACCGACGACTTGATCTCCGAACTGATCCGCGCCCAGGACGACGGCGACCGGCTGAGCAACGCGGAGATGCGCATGCTGGCGTTCAGCATCCTCAGCGCCGGCACCGACACCACCCGCAATCAACTGGCCGCGTGCATGCACGCGCTGTGTGATCACCCCGCTCAGCTGGCGATGCTCCGCGACAATCCCGGCCTTGCGATGCCGGCCGTCGAGGAATGCATGCGCCATTCGCCTGCGGTCTGCACCACGTTGCGCACCGTCCTCGAGGACGTCACCTTCGCCGATTACACCTTTCCGGCGGGCACCTTCATTTCGGTGAATACTTTTGCCGCCAACTGCGATCCAGAGGTCTATCCGCACCCGGACCGCTTCGACATCACCCGCGAGGACCCGCCGCCCATTTTGACGTTCGGCGGCGGCGCCCACTATTGCCTTGGCGCCAATCTCGCCCGAACGGAGCTCGCTGGGGCACTCAAGGTCCTCGCTCGGCGCATGACCAACCCTCGCCGCGTCGCACCGGCGCGCTGGAAACCGATGCTGGGGCTCAGCGGGCCGGTCGATCTGGAGATGGAGTTCGACTAGCTCAACGCTTCGCCGGCGGCAAGCTCGAGCACGTGAATCTCGCCCGTCGTGCCGTCGACCTCGACGAGGGCGCCCGACGGCAGCGACTTGGTAGCGCCTTGGACGTCCACCACGCAAGGGAAGCCGAATTCGCGGGCCACCACTGCGGCGTGCGACATCGGGCCGCCGAGTTCGGTGACGACGGCCGCGGCGTAACAGAAGGCCGCGGTGTAGCCGACGTCGGTCGCCTCCGCGACGAGGATCTCACCGGGTTGTAGGTCGTCGATGGTTTCGGGCCGCACGATGCGCACCCGGCCGCGCACCCGGCCCCCGCACACGCCAACACCGCGCAGGGTGCCCCCGCTGGGCAGCGCCGCCGACGCGGTCGCGGTCGGCTGCCAACTTCCGCTGAAGACCGTCGGCGGCGCCACCGCGACAAGTCGACGTTGTTCGGCCCGGCGCCTGGCCACCAGCGCGCCCACATCCGCAGGCAGCGCATCGAGCTCGTCGACAAGCAGATAGAAGACATCATCGTCGGCATCGAAGATCCCCGCCTCGACCGACCGACGCCCATACTCGCGCAGCAGCGTGCGCAGCACCCAGTTCGCGCGAACCACCTTGTCGCGGCGAACTTCACGGTCGCGCAGTTGCTGGGTGGCCAGCGCCGCAATAGGCTTGGCATGCAACGGAATCCGGGGCCGCTCCGGTTGTGGCGCGGACGGCGCGCTCATCGCCCTGGTCACCATCCGGACCAGCAGCTCGGGATCGTCGGCGTAGCTGGTCGACAGCATCTCGAGCTCGGCGGGGCCTCGGTGCCCGATCAGCGTCAGCTCGTCCAGCAGGGCGGCATGGAATTGCGGTGTCTCGACGGCGAGCTTGTCCAGCCTGGCCCCCGGTTCGGCCAGCAATGCCGTCACTTTCGGATCACGCTGCGCGGCGACGACCAACCGCTGCATCGCCTCGACCGAACGCGCGCTGACCAATTCCGGCCCAGCTGGCGCGGCGATGTCTCGCCCACACAGCCCGCGCAGCAGCACGTTGAAAGCGGCGCACAGCAGGAACGAACCCGCCGCCAGCACCCAGCCGTGCACTACCTGGTCACGCGCCAGCGAGATCAGGCTGAGCAGCCGACGATCGTCGAGCCGAGTGAGGTCGCCTTCGGTCAAGCGTTCCAGGCGATCCACATCGGCGACGAACTCGCGGGTGTCCAACGGCGCGCCTGCCGACAGGCTGACCAGGTTGACGCCGAACACCCCGATGTTGCGAACCGTCCGCAGTTGCTTGCGGATTCGGCCGGTATCTGCGTGCGGATGCTCTTCACCGAAGATCGGCAGGGCGGCCATGCTCGGGCCGAAGAACCCGCTGTTGCTCACCACCGTCGTGGGCTTAACGAACGGCACCGTCTCGGCCATGAAGTGCGCGGTCGTGATCGCACCGTACAGCCGGTGGGCGAACACCGCGACCATGCGCATCGCGATTTCGCGCTGGATCGTGCCTCCGGGCCGCAACCGTTCGGCGACGCACACGGCGCTGGCCCGCAGCCCGCGCACCGTCGCCGATGCCGACGCGGGCGAAAACGGACCGGGCAACGCCTCGGACAAATTGGTGGCCAGAAAGGTGGGAAAACGCGGATCGATCGGCGTGTCGAACTCCCCGTTATCCCCTTCTACGCCCGCCCAATTGGGCTTGACGCCGTCGTCGCTCGGCGCGTCGACCGAGGGCAAGTCTTGAATGTGGGCCAGCCGCCACGGCAGCGATACCACCCGCTTGCCCACGGTGACCCGGCCGCGCACCGCCAGCGCGAAGTCCTGGACACATTCGCCGGCTTCCCACGCTGGGCGGAATTTCCACTCTGCTTCCAGCAGCGAGGTGTCCATCAGCGGGGCGCCCTGCACCAGCCGCAGCTCTGCCGGGTCGAAGCCCAGCCGCGCGACCGGGCGGCGCAGCGCGTCGGCGAGCTCCCGGAAGGTCAGCCACCCCGGCGCCGCGAGATTAACTGGACCGCTGATGATTTCGGTCTCTACGACTGCCCTGTTCAACAACCAAAGCGCGTCGTCGAGGTGGACGACCTGCAGGCGCCGATCACCCGACCGGTCGCGCAACGCCGGCAATGCGAGCAGGCGGCGTAACCAGTTGTCGACGCTGCGCCCCAGGATCAACGCGGAGCGGATCGCGACCCATTCCGCGCCCGATTCCGCGAGCATCCGTTCGGTCTGGGCGTTGAGTCGGCCTTCGGCAGTTACCGGGGCCGTGGCGTCGTGTTCGGTCTTCGGCGCTTCTCCCCCGCCGTACACGTGTGCCGACGATACGAACACGATTCTCCTGGACCCGGTTTCGGCCATCGCGTCGAGAATATTGCGGGTGCCGCCGATGTTGACCTGCCGAGCGATCTCTCCGTCGCGTCCGGGATCCGTTGCCCATGCGCAGTGCGCGACGACGTCCGCGCCGGCCAGGGCACGTCGGACCGCATCGGCGTCGCGGATGTCGGCTGTCACGAAATCAACCGCACTCGGCCAGCTTTCCGGGCGATGCCGCGCGATCCCCGCAACGGCGTGGCCCTGACTGAGCAACCGGGATGCGAGACCGCGGCCGAGCACGCCGCTGGCGCCGGTGACCGCGATTCTCACAAAGAGCCCTCACTCAATTGCGCCGCTCCTCATTCGCTACGCTCCGCTCGTCGCCGGCGCGACTCATGGTTATTCGTCGTCGTCCAGCAGCGCGGCGTTGACCAGGTCGTCGAGGTCCATGTCGGCGATGTCCTTCTCCGCAGAGAAAGAAGTCACCTCCGACGGCGCGTTGGGACTCGACGATTCGTCGGCCAAGGCGAGCAAGAGCTCCAGCACGCCGGCCTGGCGAAGGCGCTTGACCGGAATGGATCCGACGACCCGCTGAATCTCGGCTTCTGCCGGCGGGGGGGCCGCCACGGTCTGGTCGGTGGATCCGACCAATTCGCGATACATGTAGCCGGCCAGCGCGGCGGAGTTCGGATAGTCGAAGATCAGCGTCGGCGAAAGCGACAGTCCGGTCGCGGCTTTGAGGCGGTTGCGCATTTCGACGGCGGTCAGCGAGTCGAACCCGAGCTCCTGGAACGCCCGGTCCGGGTGGATGGCCTCCGGGCTGGCGCTGCCCAGCACGGTCGCGATGTTGGCGCGCACCAGATCCAGTAGGATAGCCTCCCGCTCATCTGCGGGCAGCCCTTCGAGGCGTTGCAGCAGAGCGGATTTCGACTTGGCGGCGGCCAGCGAGTCATCGACCTGGCGACGCGTCGGTGCGTTGATCAGATCGACGAACATCGGCGGCAACGTGCCACCGTCGAACTTGACCCGCAACGCCGCCAGGTCGATGTGGGCGGGCAGCATGAAGGGCTCATCGACGATCAGCGCGGTGTCCATGAGTTCTAGCGCCTGATCCGAGGACATGGCGACGATCCCGTCCCGGCCGAACCGGGCGCGGTCGGCGGCACCCAGCGCACCGGTCATGGCGCTGGCCTGATCCCAGAGGCCCCAGCCCAGCGAAATCGCGGGCAGCCCGTGCGCCCGCCGGTGCGCGGCCAACCCGTCCAGGAACGAGTTGCCGGCCGCGTAGTTGGCCTGACCCGAGGCACCCGCGAGCCCGGCGATCGACGAGAACATCACGAACGCCGACACATCGAGGTCGCTGGTCAATTCGTGCAGGTTCCACGCCGCGTCGACCTTGGACCTCAGTACGGATTCGATCCGGTCGGGCGTCAAAGATGTCACCACCGCGTCATGCAGAACGCCGGCGGCATGGATTACGCCGGTCAGCGGACGCTGCATCGGGATTTCGGCGATCACCTTGGCCAGGGCCTCGCGGTCGGCGGCATCGCAGGCCACCGTCTCGGAGTGTGCACCGGCCGCGTTCAGTTCGGCGACCAGCTCCGCCGCGCCCGGTGCGTCCAGGCCGCGGCGGCTCACCAACACCAGATTGCGTGCGCCGTGGCGGGATACGACGTGTCGGGCGACCGCCGAGCCGGCCATGCCGGTGGCGCCGGTGATCAAAACCGTGCCGGCCGTCCACGCGTCGGGCATGGTCATCACGACCTTGCCGACGTGGCGCGCCTGGCTCAGGTAGCGCAGCGCGGCGGGTGCACGTCGCACATCGAACCTGGTGACCGGCAACGGCCGCAGCACATCTTCGCCGAACATGGCGGCCAACTCGTCGAGCATCGCCGCGATGCGATCCGGACCGGCTTCGAAGAGGTCGAACGCGCGGTAGCGCACACCCGGGTGGTCCCGCGCGACGACCTCGCGGTCGCGGATATCGGTCTTGCCCATCTCGAGGAAGACCCCGCCTGGGGCCATTAGGCGCAGCGACGCATCGACGAAATCACCTGACAGCGAGTCCAAGACCACATCCATGCCGCGCCCACCGGTGACGGCCCGGAACTTCTCCTCGAATTCCAGGGTCCGCGAGTCGGCGATGTGGTCGTCGTCAAAGCCCATGTCCCGCAGGGTGTCCCACTTGCCGCGGCTGGCGGTCGCGAACACTTCCAGACCGATGTGGCGCGCCAGCTGGACCGCGGCCATTCCCACCCCACCGGCCGCGGCGTGCACCAGCAGCCGCTGACCGGGTTTGGCGCCGGCCAGGTCCACCAGAGCGTAGTTCGCCGTGGCGAACACCACGGACGCCGTCGCGGCGGCGGTGTGTGACCAACCGGCCGGCACCTTGGCGAGCAGACGCTCGTCGGTCTTGGCGATGGTTCCGGTGCCGTCTGGGAACAGCCCCATGACGCGGTCGCCGACGGCGAAACGCCCTTCGGGCGAAGCGGTTTCGGGCCCAGTTTCCACGACAACGCCTGCGGCCTCGATGCCCATGATCGCCTCGGGGTCGGGATAGAGACCCAACGCGATCATGACGTCACGGAAGTTGGCCGCGATGGCCGACAGCTCCACTCGCACCTGGCCGGGACCCAGCGGCACGTCGGCGTCGGGAATCCGCTCTATGCGCAGGTTCTCGATCGTGCCGTGGCTGCTCATGCCGAGTCGCCACGGTCCGTCGTCGGGTGGCAGCAGCAGACCGCTGACGGCGCGGCTGCCGAGCACGCGTGCGGTGTAGACCGTACCGTTGCGCAGTATCGCCTGGGGCTCGTTGAGCGCCAGAACCGCTGCGATCGCGTCAGAATCCAGCTGAGCGTCCGTATCGACGAGCACGATCCGCCCCGGGTGCTCGGTCTGGGCCGACCGCACCAGCCCCCACACCGCCGCACCGGCCAAATCGGTGACGTCCTCGCCCGGCAGGGTCATCGCGCCCCGGGTCGCCACCACCAGCGTCCCGGCGCCGTCGCGGGACAACCACGACTGCAGCACGGGCAGCACCGCCCGTGTAGCCGCGTACACATCGGTGATCACATCCCCGGACACGGGCTGCGATTCGAACAGCACCGCCGACCGATCGGCCTCGGCGCTGTCCAATTCCGTTGCACCCCAAGCGCACACCGATACCGTCTGCACCGCCGCCGACGGCTGAGCGGACCAGATGACCTCGAATAGCCGGTCCGGTCCCGAATTCGACACCGCGGCCAGGAGTTGCTTGTCGGTGACCGGGCGAGCCACCATCGACGCCACCGAGAGCACCGGCAGCCCCAGCCCGTCGGCCAATTCGATCGACACCGCCGACGGGCTGACCGGCACGATCCGTGCGCGCACTGCGCCCGCCCCCGCGGCGTGCAACGACACCTGCTGCCAGGAGAACGGGACCAGCATCGAACCTTCGGGTAGCTCCTCGCTGTTGGAGGCCAACATGACCGCGTGCAATGCCGCGTCGAGCATCGCCGGGTGCACACCGAACCCGGCCGGCGAAACCCCGGCGTCGAGGGGCAGCGACACTTCGGCGAAGACTTCCTCACCGCGGCGCCACATCGACGTCAGGCCGCGGAACGCCGGACCATACCGGTAACCGCGCTCGCCCAATTGCTCGTACCCGTCGCCCATGTCCACCGGGACCGCACCGACCGGCGGCCACGCCGACAGATCAGCGCTCGGCTGCACCGATCCCGCGCGCAGCACTCCTTCGGCATGCAGCGACCATCCCGAGCCCGCTTCAGTCCGCGAAAACACCGACACCGCACGGGCACCCGAATCGTCCGGACCGCCGACCACAACCTGGACGGCGACCGAACCACCGGCAGGCAACACCAGCGGCGCCGCCAGATTCAGCTCGTCGACGACTCCGCAGCCCACCTCGTCGCCGGCGCGGATCGCCAACTCGACGAATCCCGCGCCGGGGAACAGCACGACACCGCCGATGGCATGATCGGTCAGCCAGCCCTGCACGCCAGGCGACAGCCTGCCGGTAAGCACCACCCCGCCGGTGGACGGCAGTTCCACCACCGCGCCCAACAGGGCGTGTTCACTGGCCGCCAGGCCCAGGCCCGCGGCGTCGGCCGGGGCGGCGTCGGCGGCAAGCCAAAAGCGCCGGCGGTCAAAGGCATACGTGGGCAGCTCGACGAGGTTGGCGTCGCCGAGGGCGCCGCGCCAGTCCACATCCATTCCCGCGACGAACCCTTGCGCCAGGGCGTTCACCAGGGCGACCGGCTCCGGGCGGTCCTTGCGCAGGGCGGACATCGTGGTCACCGGGGCTGCCGTCGGATCGCAGGTGAGTGTTTCTTCGATCGAAACCGTCAGTCCGCTGCTCGGACCCACTTCGAGGAAGCGGTTCGCGCCGGCGGAGTGCACGAAACGCACGCTGTCAGCGAATCGCACCGCTTCGCGGACGTGTCGCTTCCAATATGCGGCCGAGGCGAAGTCGTCTCCGGCGAGGCGACCTGTCACGTTGGACACGATCGGGATGGTGGGCTTGCCGATGGCCAGTCCGGCCGCGACGGTGCCGAATTCGTCGATCATCGGATCCATCAACGGCGAGTGGAACGCGTGCGACACGGACAGCTGGTGCACTCGGTGGCCGTCGGCGCGGAGCTGATCGGCCACTGCGGCCACAGCTTCTTGGGCACCCGAAATCACCACCGAGGTCGGCCCGTTGACCGCGGCGATGCCCATGGTGGCTTGTTCGGAGGGCGTCAGCAGGCGGCGCACCTCTTCTTCGGTGGCCTGCACCGCGACCATCGCGCCGCCCTCGGGCAGCGCCTGCATGAACCGGCCCCGGGCAACCACCAAGACCGCGGCGTTCTCCAACGACAGCACACCAGCGACGTGCGCGGCCGCCAACTCGCCGATCGAGTGGCCCATCACGAAGTCGGGCCGCACACCCCAGGATTCGAGCAGCCGGAACAAGGCGACTTCCACGGCGAAAAGCGCGGGCTGCGCGAATTCGGTGCTGTGCAAGAGGTTGTCGTCGTGCCCCCACATCACCTCGCGCAGCGGGCGAAGCAGGTGGCGATCCAGTTCGGTCACGACGGTGTTGAACGCCTCGGCGAACACCGGATAACCGGTGTGTAATCCCATGCCCATGCCCAATATCTGGGATCCCTGGCCTGGAAAGACGAAGACCGTCTTGCCGGTGGTCACCGCGCCGCGGATGACCGAGCCGCCCAAGTCGTCGCCGGCAAGCTCGTCCAACCCGGTCAGCAGCCGGTCGCGATCGTCCCCGACGATGACGGCCCGCTGCTCGAAGGCCGATCGGCCGGCCAGCGACCACCCCACATCGGCGATGTCCAAGTCCGGGTGGGCCCGCAGGTGGGCCGCCAACCGGGCGGCCTGAGAGTTCAACGCCGACAGCGACTTCGCCGAGACCGGCCACGGCACCACCGGAGCCTTGGGACCGTCCACGATGCGCGGCTCCTCGGCCGGCACGGCTTCGACGATGACATGCGCGTTGGTGCCGCTGATGCCGAACGAGGACACACCCGCGCGGCGGGGCCGGTTGTCGGGCTTAGGCTTCCAGGCGCGCGCCTCGGTCAACAACGAGACCGAGCCCGTCGACCAGTCGACGTGCGGGCTGGGCTCATCGACGTGCAGCGTCGCCGGCAATGTCTCGTGACGCATCGCCAGGACCATCTTGATCACGCCGGCCACCCCGGCGGCGGCCTGCGTGTGACCCATGTTCGACTTGATCGACCCCAACCAGAGCGGCTCGCCGCGATCCTGGCCGTAGGTGGCCAGCAGGGCCTGGGCCTCGATGGGATCGCCCAATGTGGTTCCGGTGCCGTGGCCCTCGACCACGTCCACCTCCGCCGCCGTCAATCCGGCACTGGCCAGCGCGGCACGCACCACCCGCTGCTGCGAGGGACCGTTGGGCGCGGTCAGCCCGTTGGAGGCGCCGTCCTGGTTGATGGCCGAGCCCCGCACCATCGCAAGCACCGG
This sequence comes from Mycobacterium sp. E2479, assembly GCF_001667925.1. Lineage (GTDB taxonomy): Bacteria > Actinomycetota > Actinomycetes > Mycobacteriales > Mycobacteriaceae > Mycobacterium. Next base: position 26,246 of record NZ_LZJR01000026.1, read on the forward strand.
ATGCCCCAGGCGCTGAGCGTCAGACAGGCGCTCCACCACGAGCATGCCCCCGCCTTCGGAGAATCCCGTGCCGTCGGCCGCGCCGGCGAAGGCCTTGCAGCGGCCGTCCACGGACAACCCGCGCATGCGGCTGAACTCCACGAAGATGTCGGGGGTGGCGTTGACGGTGACGCCGCCGGCCAGAGCCAGATCGCACTCCCCCGAGCGCAGCGATTGCGCGGCCATGTGTAATGCCACCAGCGACGACGAGCACGCCGTGTCCACCGAGACCGCCGGGCCCTCCAGGCCAAGCACATACGACACCCGGCCCGACGCCACACTCGACGATTGTCCGGTCAGCCGGAAACCCTCCGCGGCCGGCGCGGCACCCATGCCGTAGCCCTGCGTGTACACCCCCGCGAATATTCCGGTGGCGCTGCCGCGTAGCGTGCCGGGGTCAATTCCCGCCCGTTCCAACGCTTCCCAGGACAGCTCGAGGAACATGCGTTGTTGCGGGTCCATGGACAGCGCCTCGCTGGGCGCGATGCCGAAGAAGGCGGGGTCGAAGTCCGCGACACCGTCTACGAAGCCGCCGGTGCGGGTGTAGCAGGTGCCCGGAACATCGGGATCGGGGTTGTACACGTTGGCCAGGTCCCAGCCACGATCGGTCGGGAAATCGGAGAGCACGTCGCGGCCTTCGGCCAACATGTCCCACAGGTCGTCGGGGGAATTCACCCCACCCGGGTAGCGGCACGCCATCCCGACGATCACGATCGGATCGTCATCGGTGGCGCGAGCGACCGGAGCATGCTTGACCTCTTGGGGGACGCCGGCGAGTTGGGTGCGGATGTAGCCGGCCAGGCCGTTGGGCGTCGGGTAATCGAAGATCAGGGTGGGCGAAAGCGCCAGTCCGGTCGCGGTTTTGAGCCGGTTGCGCATTTCGACCGCGGTAAGCGAGTCGAAACCCAACTCCTGGAACGCCCTGTCGGGGTCGATCGCCTCGGGAGTGGTGTTGCCCAGCACGGTGGCGATGTGCGAACGCACCAGGTCCAGGAGCACGGCGTGCTGCTCGGCTTCCGACAGCCCCTCCAGGCGATGCGCGAGCGCCGACTTCGATTTCGCAGCCGCCAGTGAGTCGTCGACTCGCCGCCGTGTCGGGACTTTGACGAGATCGCTGAACATCGGCGGCACCGCGACCCCGTGGGCCCGCAGCGCGCCGAGGTCAATGCGGGCCGGCGCCAGGAATGGTTCGTCGACAATCAGTGCGGTGTCGAAGAGTTCCATGGCCTGATCCGAGGACAGCGCCAAGATCCCGTCGCGGCCCAGCCGGGCGAGGTCGGCCGCGTCCAGCCCACCGGTCATGGCGCTGGCCTGCTCCCACAGCCCCCAGGCCAGTGAGATCGCCGGCAGCCCGTGCGCCCGTCGGTGCGCGGCCAACCCGTCCAGGAACGAGTTCGCCGCCCCGTAGTTGCCCTGGCCCGACGAACCGACCAGCCCGGCCATCGACGAAAACATCACGAAGGCGGTCAGATTCAGCTCGCGGGTCAACTCGTGCAGGTTCCAGGCGGCGTCGACCTTGGCCCGCAACACCGCGTCGACACGCTCGGGGGTCAGCGAGGTGACCATCGCGTCGTCGAGCACGCCGGCTGCGTGAATCACGCCGGACAGCGGCCGCTGCGCAGCAATGTCGTCGATCACCTGCGCCAGCGCTGCCCGGTCGGCCGCGTCGCACGCCACCACGCGCGCCCGGGCACCCGCGGTTTGCAGCTCGGCGATCAACTCGGCGGAGCCGGGCGCGTCCGGCCCACGCCGGCTCAGCAACACCACGTCCTCGACACCGTGGTGCGCCACCAGGTGACGCGCCAACGTCGAACCCGCCATGCCCGTCCCGCCGGTGATCAGCACCGTGCCCGCACCGAGCCCGGCACCTGGCCCAGAAGGCAGGGTCATGACGACCTTGCCGACGTGGCGGGCCTGGCTCAGGTAACGCAGCGCGCTGCGTCCGCGTCGCACGTCAAAGGTAGTGACCGGCAACGGTTCCAGCGCCCCGGCGTCGAACAGCCCCGCGAGCTCCAACATCCACTGATGCATCCGGGGACGGCCGGGCTCGAACAAGTCGAAGGCGCGGTAGCGGACACCCGGATACTCCTGGGCCACCACGCCCGGATCGCGGATGTCGGTCTTGCCCATCTCCAGGAACACTCCACCGGGAGCGACCAACCGCAGCGAGGCGTCGACGAAGTCGCCGGCCAGCGAGTCCAGCACCACGTCCATGCCGCGGCCGCCGGTGACAGCCCGGAACTTCTCCTCGAACTCCAAACTGCGTGAATCCGAGATGTGATCGTCGTCGAAGCCCATGGCCCGCAACGTGTCCCACTTGCCGCGGCTGGCGGTCGCGAACACTTCCAGGCCCAGATGCCTGCCTAGCTGAACCGCGGCCATCCCGACGCCGCCGGCCGCGGCGTGCACCAGCACCCGCTGCCCCGGCTTGACGTCGGCCAGGTGGATGAACGCCATATAGGCGGTGGTGAAAACCGCCGAGATGCCCGCAGCTTCGGCGTAGGACCAGTGGTCGGGCTTGTGCTGCAACAGGCGGACGTCGCCGGGCACCAGCGTGCCGCTGCCATCGGGGAAGAAGCCGTACACCGAATCGCCGACCGCGAACTCGGTGACACCCGGCCCGACTTCGACCACCACGCCGGCACCTTCGCCGCCAAGCAGGGCGTCGTGGGTGAACATGCCCAGGGTGATCATGACGTCGCGGAAGTTGGTGGCGATGGCGCGCAAGGCCACCCGGACCTGACCCGGCTCCAGCGCGGCGCCCGCGTTGGGAACCGGCTCCAGTTGCAGGTTTTCGAACGTTCCCGCGCTGCTGATCCCGAGCCGCCAGGGCCCGTCCGCCGGAGGCGTCATGATGCCGTCGACCGCGCGGCTGCCGCGCACCCGCGCGGTGTAGGCCGTGCCGTCGCGCAGCAACACCGCGGGCTCGCCGGCGGTCAGAACGGTCGCGATCGCGCTTTCATCAAGCGCTGCATCGGAATCCACCAGGACGATGCGGCCCGGATGCTCTGTCTGCGCCGACCGCACCAGCCCCCATACCGCCGCGCCGGCCAGATCGGGGACGTCCTCGCCCGCCAACCCCATCGCGCCCCGGGTCGCGACGATCAACACTCCGGAGTCGTGCTCGGTCAGCCACGACTGGACGGCCGCCAGCGCCTGATGCGTACGCTCATACGAGCCAAAGACCGGATCTTCGCCGGCCGCAACGGATTCGAAGACCTGATGCGGGGGCGACTCGGCACTGCCCGCCGTCGTCGCAGCCGGTGACCACACCACCTCGAACAGCCGGTCTGCACCCGAGCCCGACACCCCCGCGCGCAGCTGCCGCTCGCTCACCGGGCGCACCACCATCGCGCCAACCGACAGCACCGGCAATCCGAGTCCGTCGGCCAGCTCGATCGAGACCGCCCTGGTAGCCGCGGCGCCATCCGACGTCGATGCCGGTGCGATGCGCACACGGACCGCCGAAGCGCCCGCCGCGTGTAGCGACACGCCCTGCCACGCGAACGGCAGCACCACTTCGTCGGCCTGACCGGCACTGCGGTGAGCGACGATCAGTGCGTGCATGGCCGCATCCAGCAGCGCCGGGTGGACGCCGAATCCGTTGACGCCGCCGGCGGCGTCGGGCAGCCGTACCTCTGCGAAGACCTCGTCGTCGCGCACCCACGCCGCGGTCAGGCCCTGGAATGCCGGGCCGTAGCCGTAGCCACGCGCGGTCAACTGCTCGTAGCCGTCGGCGGTGTCGACCTTGACGGCTCCCGCCGGCGGCCATGCCGACAGGTCCGCTCCCGGCTCGACCGAGCCGGTGCTCAGCGTTCCTTCGGCATGGCAGACCCAGCCGGAACCGGCGTCGGCGCGCGAGAAGATCGATACGTCGCGCCAGCCGGATTCCGCGGCGGGGCCTACGACCACTTGCACGGCGACCGATGCCGAACCGGAATCCTTGGCCGGCAACACCAATGGCGCCTGCAGCGTCAGTTCCTCGACCGTCGAGCAACCGACTTCGTCGCCGGCGCGGATCGCCAGCTCCACGAAGCCGGAGCCGGGGAACACGACCGTGCCCGACACGGCGTGATCGGTCAGCCAGCCCTGCAGGCTCGGCGACAGCCGCCCCGTCAGCACCACCCCGCCCGAAGCCGGCAGCTCGACGACCGCGCTCAGCAGCGGGTGCTCGCTGGTGCCCAGTCCCAGTCCGGAAGCGTCGGCCGCGATTCCCTCCCCGGACAGCCAAAACCGGCGCCGGTCAAAGGCGTACGTCGGCAGCTCGACGAAGCCGGCGCCGTCCAGCGCGCCGCGCCAACGCACGCTCACTCCCGCGACGAACGCCGTGGCGGCCGAAGTCAGGAATCTGTCGAGTCCGCCGTCGTCGCGGCCCAGGGTGGGGATGACCGTGACTTCAGCGGCCTCGGCGCCTCTGCTGACATGGTCGTTGGCGGTGTCCTCGATGCCCGCGACCAGAGCCGGGTGAGGACTGGATTCGATGAACGTCCGGTATCCGTGTTCGCAGGCGCTGCGCACCGCCTGGTCGAACTGCACGGTCTGCCGGATGTTGCGATACCAGTAGTCGGCGTCCAATCCGGCTGTGTCCAACCGGTTTCCCGTCACGGTCGAAAAGAACGCGATGCGCGAGGAGCGTGGCTCGATACCGGACAACACTTCCGCGAGGTCGGCGCGGATCGCCTCGACCTCGATCGAGTGCGAAGCGTAGTCCACGTCGATCCGCCGAGTCCGCAGCTCGAGGTCGGCGCAGAAGCCGGCGAGCTCGTCGAGCGCGGCGCCCTCACCCGACACCACGACGGCCGACCGGCCGTTGACGGCGGCGATGCTGACTCGATTACCGTAGGGCGCCAACAATTCCCGGGCTCGTTCGGTGCTGCAGGCGATGGACAGCATCCCGCCGGGGCCGGTCAGTGACGTCAGCAGCTTGCTGCGCAATGTGACCACCCGGGCGGCGTCGTGCAGCGACAGCGCGTCTGCGACGCAAGCGGCGGCGATCTCACCCTGCGAATGGCCGATCACGGCATCCGGGTTCACCCCGACCGACTTCCACAGTTCGGCTAGCGACACCATCACGGCGAAGAGCACCGGCTGCACGACGTCGACCCGGTCCAATCCCGGTGCGCCGGGTGCGCCACGCAGCACGTCGACCAGCGACCAGTCGACGAATTCGGCGAAGGCCTCTTCGCATTCGCGAATCTGTTCTGCGAAGACCGGTGCGGTATCCAGTAATTCGATGGCCATGCCCAGCCATTGGGAGCCCTGTCCGGGAAAGACGAACACGGTCTTGCCCGCAGGTGTCGCAGTGCCCCGAATCACCGATCCGGTGGGGTCATCGTTGGCCAGTTCGTCCAGGCCGGCGAGCAACCGGTCGCGGTCACCGCCGACGACGACGGCCCGATGCTCAAACGTCGCGCGGCCCGCCAACGACCACCCGACGTCGGCGGCGTCCAGATCACTATGCGCGCGAACGTATTCGGCCAACCGCGCCGCCTGCGCCGCCAACGCCGATGGCGATTTCGCCGATACCGCCCACGGAATACTTGGACGTGCCGGCCCGGCCTGCCGTGCCGGCTCGGCCGGAGCCGCTTCCACGATGACGTGCGCGTTGGTGCCGCTGATGCCGAACGACGACACGCCCGCACGGCGCGGGCGCTCGGCCATCCAGGGCCGCGCCTCGGTCAGCAACGACACCGAACCCGCCGACCAGTCGACGTGGGGGCTCGGAGCGTCCACGTGCAGCGTCGCCGGCAGCGTCTCGTGACGCATCGCCTGCACCATCTTGATGACGCCGGCCGCCCCGGCGGCGGCCTGCGTATGGCCCATGTTCGACTTGATCGAGCCCAGCCACAGCGGCTCGCTGCGATCCTGCCCGTAGGTGGCCAGCAGGGCCTGCGCTTCGATCGGGTCACCCAGGGTGGTTCCGGTGCCATGGCCCTCGACGACATCGACGTCGGCCGGGGACAAGCCGGCGTTGGCCAGCGCCGCACGCACCACCCGCTGCTGCGAGGGACCGTTGGGCGCGGTCAGCCCGTTGGAGGCGCCGTCCTGATTGACCGCCGACCCGCGCACCAAGGCGAGTACCGGATGCCCCAGCCGCTGCGCGTCCGACAGGCGCTCCACCACCAGGATTGCCCCGCCCTCGGACCAGCCGACGCCGTCGGCCGCGCCCGCATAAGCCTTGCACCGTCCGTCCGGCGCCAATCCGCGGTGCCGGCTGAACTCGACGAAGACCGTGGGCGTGGCGTTCACGGTCGCACCGCCGGCCAAGGCCAGGTCGCACTCCCCCGAGCGCAGCGACTGCACGGCCATGTGCAAGGCGACCAACGACGACGAACACGCCGTGTCCACCGACACCGCCGGGCCCTCGAGCCCCAGCACGTAGGACACCCGCCCCGACGCGACGCTGGAGGTCATGCCGGTCAGCCGGTAACCCTCGATCTCCTCGGCGAGCATGCCGTAACCCTGAACGATGAGCCCGGCGAACACGCCGGTGGCGCTGCCGCGCAACCCGCTGGGGTCAATCCCCGCCCGTTCCAACGCTTCCCACGACAGTTCGAGCAGCATCCGATGCTGGGGATCCATCGCGAGCGCCTCGCTCGGCGCGATGCCGAAGAAGGCAGGGTCGAAGTCGGCGACCCCGTCGACGAAGCCGCCGCTGTTCACATAGCACTTGTGACGTGCGTCGGGGTCCGGGTCGTACAGGCTCGCCAGGTCCCACCCACGGTCGGTGGGAAACTCCGAGGTGACGTCGCGACCGTCGGCGACCATTTCCCACAACGCCTCCGGGCTGTCCACGCCACCCGGGAAGCGACACGACATACCGACGATCGCGATCGGCTCATTGGACCGCTCCAGCAGCGCCCGGTTGGTGCGCTTCAGGCGCTCAACCTGGACCAGCGCTTTACGCAGCGCTTCGGTCGCATGCTGGAGTTGATCAACCATCACAAACCTCGCCTAACCCTCACCTAACGACGTGCGGCCGTCTTTCACCGCCGGATGCGGTTTTCGCCGAGTGACGGAACTTGCTGCACGAGGCGACGCCGTTTCCCGTTCGACCAGCGTCGTGCTGCTCTCCGACCCAAGAATATTGCTGGTGAGTATGGCCAACTCCGACTGAATTTCAAAACGTCCGCTGCTCCCGGCGGCTACGGCAGGACCGGCATGGACAGGTGCGCCGCGCCGCGCGAAGGAAGTGTGACTCGGGGTGCCCGATGTGCTCCCTGGGCCGCGGTGCGCCGCAGACCCGGCCCGACGTCCATGGCGCGACTGTACCCGGCCGGCCATAGCCGGCGGTCAGGCGCATGTCATGGACTATTCGGCGCGGCGAAGCGGCCATTCGGCCAGCGCTGAACGATGCGGTCACACACCCGCTCGGCGCCATCCGTCGGCGGCCCGCGCGGCTTGGATCAGCGCGTCGCATAACTGGCGCAGCTCGGTGGTTCCGGCGCCTTCGTCGACCGCCGTGGCGACGTCCTCGGCCGCGCACCGCACCTGATAGACGCGATCCGACAGGTCGGCGGCATCCTCGGCCGACAGCACCACCGCGTCGTCGGCCACCGCTGCCGCGCCGTTGCGGTTCAGCGAGGCTCGCTGTTCGTACGCGCGCTGCCGGCACGACTGCCGGCAGTACTGGCGGCGACGACCCATCCCTGCGTCTGTGACGTCTCGGCCGCACCATCGACAGGGCTGCGGCTGGGTACGGCGGCTCACGCCTGCCGACTTTAATCGGGTTTTCTCGGCGATCCCGGTATCATTGATGGTCGCGTCGCGTAGGCCGGCTTCGGCCGGGAACTGCGCCGATCGCCCCAAGCGTTTCGCTAGGTGAAGAGTTAAGAGCCAAAGAGCTCCGAAAAGACCTGAAGGAGTAGCAGCCATGGCTGATCGCGTACTGAGAGGCAGTCGCCTCGGGGCCGTGAGCTACGAGACTGACCGCAACCATGACCTGGCACCGCGCCAACTCGCGAAGTACCGGACCGAGAACGGCGAGGAGTTCGAGGTTCCCTTCGCCGACGACGCCGAGATTCCCGGCACCTGGCTGTGCCGTAACGGCCTGGAAGGCACCCTGGTCGAGGGCGACCTGCCCGAGCCGAAGAAGGTAAAACCGCCGCGCACGCACTGGGACATGCTGCTCGAGCGTCGCTCGGTGGAGGAACTCGAAGAGCTGCTCAAGGAGCGTCTCGAGATAATCAAGGCCCGTCGCCGGGGCTGACCTGCGAAATTGAACCGGGCTGGCCGTGCCTAGGTGCGGTGGTCGGCCCTGGTGGTCCGGGCCCCCGACCGTCGGCCCTGGATGCCCCAACGGGTGACTTTGACCAGGGCTTCGCGGATGTTGGATCCGCTCATCTTGGAAACACCGAGCTCACGCTCGGTGAAGGTGATGGGTACCTCGGTGATGGTGAACCCGTTGCAGATGGTGCGCCAGGTCAGATCGATCTGGAAGCAATAGCCCTTGGAGTCCACGCCGTCGAGGTCGATCGCCTCGAGCACCTCGCGGCGGTACGCGCGATAGCCGGCGGTGATGTCGTGCACACCGATACCGAGCGCCAGCCGCGCATAGGTGTTGGCCGTCCAGGACAGCGCCCAGCGCCGCTTCGGCCAATTGCGCACCGTGCCGCCCTCGACGTATCGCGACCCGATGGCCAGATCGGCGCCGGCGTCGACGGCGTCCAGCAAGCGGTGCAGCTGTTCGGGCGCGTGGCTGCCGTCGGCGTCCATCTCAACCAGCACCGAGTAATCACGGCTCAATCCCCACGCAAAACCCGCCAGATACGCCGCGCCCAGGCCGTCCTTGGCGGTGCGGTGCATGACGTGCGTGCGACCGGCGTCGGCCGACGCCAGCTCCTCGGCGAGCTGGCCGGTGCCGTCGGGGCTGCTGTCGTCCACCACGAGCAGGTGCACGTGCGGGCAAGCCTGTTTGAGCCGCCGGTGGATGACCGGGAGGTTCTCCAGCTCGTTGTAGGTCGGGATGATCACCAAGACGCGCTGGCTGGGACGATTGCCTGGGACTTGGGGCGCCGGCTGGCCGGTGGTCATGTAGCTCCTCTGTGTCGCCCGAGTTCGAAGAGTGTCGGCCGTCCTGGTCGGACGGGATGTGGTCAGTCGCCGACGTCCGCCCGGGGGTCGGGCGCGGTGTCTTCGGTCGTGCTCGTCGGACGGGGATCTGCCGGGGGTTTCACCGGCCCCGATTGGCGTGTGGACCTGAGACGTACCGAACGCGGGAACCATCCATTGTGCCGTATCCCGACCAGGATCACCGCTCCGGCCGCTAGGACCATCACCCATTGCAGCAGCGGCCCCCACCGCGTCGCCGGCGTCAGCCTCGTCTTCAGGCGCACCTGCATGTCCAGATAGGCGGGCTGGAAGAACTCGGTGCGGGCCAGCTCGCCGCCGTCGGGGGCCACCACCGCGCTGATCCCCGTGGTGCCGGCAACCACCACGTACCGGTCGTGTTCGACGGCCCGGACCTTGGCGAATGCGAGCTGCTGTTCACTCATCGTCTTGTTGAACGTCGCGTTGTTGGCCGGCACGGCCAACAACTGGGCACCGCCGAGCACCGCTTTTCTCGGGACGCGGTCAAAGATCACTTCCCAGCAGGTGGCCACGCCCACGGGCACCTCCGCGATGTGCACCACATCGGCGTCCTGACGGGGCACGAAACTTCCGGCGCGGTCCGCGTAACCGGACAGGTGCTTGAACAGCCACGGCATCGGCAGGTACTCGCCGAAGGGCTGCACGATTTCCTTGTCGTGGCGATCGGCCGGGCCGGTGGCTGGATTCCACACGATCATGGTGTTGGTGTAGTTCGGATCCTGCGGCGGGCGTCCTGGCACGTCAAGCACGCTGCCGATCAGGATCGGCGCGCCGATGGCCGCGGCGGCTCGCGAGATCTCCAGGGCGGCGTCGTCGTTGGCCAGTGGGTCGATGTCCGATGAGTCCTCCGGCCAAATGACGAATTGAGGTTGCGGAGCGGTCCCGGAACGCACGTCGTCGGCCAGCTGCAGGGTTTCCTGGACGTGGTTGTCCAGCACCGCGCGGCGCTGTTCGTTGAAATCGAAGCCCAGCCTCGGCACGTTGCCCTGTATGGCCGCGACCGTGACCGGCGGCTCACCACCCGACCCGGTACCGGCGTGGCGCACCTGCGGCCAAACAATGACGGACGCGAACAGCACCAGACAGATGCAGGTGCCGGGCAGCACCACCGCGGGCGGCGCCTGATCGGGGTGCACCGGATCTGCAGCGTGTTTGTCGCCGGCCACGCTGGACGCCGGATGCCCCGAGTGCCACCATTTCACGATCTCCAGCGCGATGGCTGTCGCGCTGAAGCCCACGAGCATGATCGCCATGGACAGCAGCGCAACGCCACCGAGCTGGACCAGCGGCAGGAACGGACCGTGCGTCTGACCGAATGCCACCGACCCCCATGGGAAGCCGCCGAACGGGACGCTTGACTTGAGCCACTCCTGGGCCGCCCATAACAGCGCGAACCAGATGGGCCAGCCGGGTAGCCCACGCACGATGACGGCGCAGAGGCCGAACAGGGCGGGAAACAGCGCCGACACGGTCGCGAGCGCAATCCACGGGATGGGCCCCACCAGGAGCCCCACCCACGGCAGCAGCGGCAGGTAGAACGCCAGCCCGAACAGAAAGGCGTAGCCCAGGCCACCGACCGGCGTAGTCGCGGGGTGCGTCAACACCCATGCCAGCAACGCGGCGGCCACCATGGCGCCCCACCACCAATTGAGGGACGGGAAACTGGCGCAGAACAGCAAGCCGGCAACCACTGCGCAACTCAACCGGGTTAGGCGGGGCAACATCGCGGCCTGGGCGCCGGGCAGTCGCGCAAACACCGCTGCCACCAGTGCGGTGGCGGCGCCGCGCGCCGCGCGTCCCAGCCGACCGCCGAACGCCGCATGTTCGCCGGGCGGTGCGGGTTGCGCGGCGCCTCCGTTTCCATCGTGCTCGTCGTCGTGCGCTTCGGGGTCGACCCCGACCTCGGCGGGCTGGTCGTCGCGGTCCGATTCGACCTCATCGCCGATCGGGTCGGTATGGGGCCGCGGGTCCGCGTCTACCGCATCGGTTTGATCCGCGGGCTCGTCGCCGCGCGACCAATGCCTAGCCATGGATGGCAGCGCCCCGATGCACCGTCCGCCGGCACCGGGGCAGGACGTCGCCGGGGCGCAATCGTGGCAGCGCAGGCACCCGTGAACGCGGGTCGGTCGACCAGCGCTGAACGGTGTCACGCGGGGCGTGCACCTCCAGGTCGCCGGCATCCCAGACGACGTACGAGGCCGGCGCTCCCGGCACCAGGGTGCCCGTCTTGCCGTCGCGGACACCGGCCGCCCGCCAACCGCCGCGGGTGGCGGCGGCGAACGCGGCCCGCGGCGAGACCCCGCTGCCGGGGGTGTGGTGGTTGACCGCTGCGCGCACGCTCACCCACGGATCGAAATCCGTGACCGGAGCGTCGGAACCTAGCGCGAGGGGCACGCCTTGGGATGCTAACAGCGCAAAGGGGTTGAGCCGACTGCCTCGCCGGGCACCGAGCCGCTGCGCATACATGCCGTCGACGCCGCCCCACAGCGCATCGAAATTGGGCTGCACACTGGCGATGACGCCCCACTGGCCCAGCTTGGCGGCCTGTTCCTCGCTGACCATCTCGACGTGCTCGAGGCGGTGCCCGCAGCGTGCGACCGCGACCGGTCCGAGGTCGGCGACAACGCGCTCGAGGGCACTGACCACCGTCGCGACCGCAGCGTCCCCGATGACGTGGAACCCGGCGGTGACTTCGGCCAGGGTGCATGCCCGCACGTGTGCCTCGACGGCATCGGAATCCAGATAGCAGTTTCCGGTGCGGTCCAGCGCATCCGTATAAGGCTCGCGCAGCCAGGCGGTCCGCGACCCCAGTGCCCCGTCGACGAACAGGTCACCGGCCAGCCCGCGGGCTCCGGTCGCCGCCATCAGCTCGCGGGCCTGGCTGGGGCTGCTCACCGCCTCGCCCCAATAACCGATCACCTCGACGCCGCGATCGAGGGCCCGCAACTGCAGCCAGTCGTCGATACCGCCGATCTCGGGACCGGCGCATTCGTGCACCGCGACGATGCCGGCCGCCGCGGCGGACCGCAATGCCGCGGTACGGGCTTCGGCGAGCTGTTCGGCCGTCAGCAGGCCTCGGGCAACGGCTCGCACCTGGTGATGTGCGTCGCCGGCCAGCGGCCCGTCGGCGCTGAAACCCGCTGCCGCCGGAAGTCGTCCCGCCAGCCGTCGCAGCCCCGTCGATGCGAGCGCCGAGTGCACGTCCACGCGGGCCAGATAAACGGGCCGGTCACCGACGACGGCGTCCAGGTCACCGGTGCCGGGCGGAGCGTTCTCCGGCCACGACGTTTCATCCCAGCCATGCCCCCACACCGGCCGGCCGGGGTGCGCGGCGGCGTAGTCGGCGACCATCTGCAGGCATTGCGCATACGAGGCCGCCGAACGCAGGTCCAGCCCGGTGAGCGTCAGCCCGGTGGCGGTGAGATGGATGTGGCTGTCGACGAACCCCGGCGCCACGAAACCACCCTGGAGGTCTTCGACAGCGGCGTCGGGAAACATGCGGCGGCCGACCTCGTCACCGCCCAGCCATGCCACGACGCCGTCGCGGATGGCCATAGCGGTCGCGTCCGGTTGGGCCGGGCTGTGCACCCGCCCGTTGACCAGCAGGACCACCGGTGCGGGGTTAACGGTCACGATCGGTCACAGGCCAAAACTACGTGCACGGGTCCGGGTGGCGATAACGGTGATCAGATGGTCGCGCGCGCCGCGTCAGCGTCCGTCGAATCGCTGCGGCCGCGCCGGCGCCTCGACGTCGCGGACATCGATGACCTCGCCGTCGATGTACTCGCCGCGTCCAGCGGCCGAGTAAGCCTCGCCGGGATATGCGGGTGGGTAAGGCTCCGCGCGGAGGGTGTTCGCGTAACTGAGTCCCGGCACCTGGCGGCGCAACTTGCGCATCGCCATGGCGCTCAACCCGGGCCCGACGGCCGACCGTACCGGCGGGATGAGCAGCAACAGGCCCAGCGCCGTGCTCACCAAGCCGGGCACCAGGACGAGGAGCGCCGCCAGACTGACCAGCGCACCGTCGCCGACCGCAGCGCGTTGTCCGGCCAGGCCCGAGCGCAGCTGCCCGATCCGGCGGATGAGGTGCGAACCCGCCAACGGGACCACGATCCCCCAGCCGAGCATGAAAGTGGCCAACATCGCCAGCAGGGTCCAGCCCCATCCGATCGTCGAAACCAACGCGAAGATCACCATGAGTTCGACGACGGCGTAGATCAGCAACAGCCGCGACACCATGACAGACCAACGTCCGCGGACTACGGCTAGTTCCCATGGTGCTCGCGGACGTGATTGCAGTTAGATGACGCTATGACGACGATTCAGATCGAAACCCCCGACGGACCGATCGATGCGTTACTGAGCACACCTTCGGGGCAAGGTCCGTGGCCGGGTGTGGTGGTGATCCATGATGCGATCGGCTACGGGCGAGACAAGCAGTCGATCAACGACCGCATCGCCGCGGCAGGTTATCTGGCGCTCACCCCGAATATGTATGCCCGCGGCGGCCGCATCCGCTGCATCTCCCGCGTCATGAAGGAGCTGCAGACCCAGCGCGGCCGCGCCCTCGATGACATCCTCGCCGCGCGCGATCACCTGAAGGCAATGCCCGAATGTTCCGGCCAGGTCGGCATCGCGGGTTTCTGCATGGGCGGCCAATTCGCTCTTGTCATGTCGCCCAAGGGTTTCGGCGCCTCCGCACCGTTCTACGGCGCTCCCCTGCCCCGCAACCTCGACAAGACGCTCGACGGCGCATGCCCGGTGGTGGCCAGTTTCGGCGGCCGCGACCCGCTGGGCCGGGGCGCACCCGAAAAACTGAACAAGACCCTAGCCGCCAAGAACATCACCTCCGATGTGAAGACATACCCGGGCGTCGGGCACAGCTTCGCCAACGAGCTGCCCGGCCAACCCCTGCTTCGCATAGCGGGTTTCGGCTACGACCGGGAGGCCACCGAGGACGCGTGGCAACGGGTGTTCGCGTTCTTCGGCGAGCATCTGGGAACGGACGCCGCACCGTAGTCGGCTAGCGCGCCGCGTTCAGCTTCTGCGACAGCGCCGTTGCGAACGTGTGGGTATCGCCGGGCCAGCGCGCCGACATGTAGTCGCCGTCGTCGACGACGAATGCGGGCCGCGAGTCGGTCGGCGTATCGCGCGCAATTCCCGAGGTTTTCAGCCGCCAGTTCGGTGATCCGCGGGTGACGTCACGGAAATCGGTGGGATCTTCAAGCGCGCGGGTGACTTCCGACTGCACCGACATGTACCCGCCGGGTTGGCCCGGTTCCTCGGTATAGGTCCGGTAGTAGTCGCGATCCCAGAACCGGGTGAATTGCGTGAGGCGCCAGGCCAACCGCTCCATTGCCCACGTCAAGGCCGTGGTCTTGCGTCCGTACAGGACGGAACGGCCGGTTTCGGGATCGATGCTGCGCGCGGCGAGAAGTACCCCGTGACAGATGGCCCCGACCGGCAGCCCCCGGGTGAAGGCCTGCACGACCAGCCGGTGCAGGATGTCGCTGTCGATGTAGCCGCGCATCCCGCGGGCGCGGTGGCCCCCTGGCAACAGCAGCCCGTCGATGCCGTCGAGGGTGGCGTGCGCCCACGTGATCGGATGTTGAAACTCCTTGGAGCGCAACATGTCCCGATAGGCATTGCGCCCGATCTTGTTGGCCCGCAGCGCCAGCCCGATCAACGGAATCGCGCCCAGGAGGGGCAGCGCGGACCAGAGGTCCAATCCGCGCCCCGTCACCATGATGTCGTCGGCCGCGCCGGGCGCGCCGGTCTCGGTCGCGAAGACCACACGGTGGCCGCTTCGCGTCAACACCTTCCAGCTGACCGCGACCTCGGTCGGGTCGAAGTCGCGGTCCGGGATCGGGATGAGGACAGTGGCCACGGCGCCTCGGCGGTTACGCCACCTTCAGTTCGAGTCCGACGTTGTTGTCCATGCCGCCGCGCAACTTGCTGAAGAAGTTGAACACCTTGCCCAGGACGCCGTAGCGCTTGCCGATCGCGTCGTAGACGGCAGCCGTTTCCGACTTGTCGAGGATGGCCGCAGTTCCCTCGACGGCCTCGCTGGTGGGCCGGCCGTTCATGGTGCAGGTGGCCAGCGTGACCCGTGGAGTGTTCCGGATCCGCTTGACCTTCCACGACTTTTCCTGGGTGATGACGAGCAGTCGGTCTCCGCGCTGTTTGTCCAGGGCCGCCCAGATGGGCGTCGGCTTCGGCTTGCCGTCCTTCGTGAACGTGGTCAGCAGGATGTACTGGCTCTTGGCAAGGTCGGCGAAGGTCGGTGTCACGGTGTCAACCTACGCCGCGCTTGGGCCGAAGTCAGCCTTCGAGGTCGCCCTCGGTTTCCAGCAGCGCCTGCCGGAGCCCGTCCAGCGTTTCCGGTTGCGGCGCCTCCCACATGCCGCGCCCGGCCGCTTCGAGCAGCCGTTCGGCCATGCCGTGCAGGGCCCAGGGATTCGATTCCGACATGAATTTCCGGTTCTCCGGGTCCAGGACGTAACGCTCGGTGAGTTGTTCGTACATCCAGTCGGCCATCACCCCGGCCGTCGCGTCGTAGCCGAACAGGTAGTCGACGGTGGCCGCCATCTCGAAGGCGCCCTTGTACCCGTGCCGCCGCATCGCCGTCATCCAGCGTGGATTGACGACGCGCGCGCGGAATACCCGGGTGGTCTCCTCTGACAGGGTGCGGGTGCGGATCGCGTCGGGGCGGGTGTTGTCGCCGATGTAGGCGGCGGGGGCCTGCCCGGTCAGCGCACGCACCGTAGCCACCATGCCGCCGTGGTATTGGAAATAGTCGTCGGAGTCGGCGATGTCGTGTTCGCGGGTGTCGGTGTTCTTGGCGGCCACCGCAATACGGCGGTACTGCCGGTTCATGTCGTCGACAGCCTCGCGGCCGTCCAGGTCACGGCCGTAGGCGAAGCCGCCCCACGCGGTGTACACGGCGGCGAGGTCGGCGTCGTCGCGCCAGTTGCGGCTGTCGATCAGCTGCAGCAATCCGGCGCCGTACGTACCGGGCTTGGAGCCGAAAATCCTTGTGGTGGAGCGGCGTTGGTCGCCATGCTGGGCCAGGTCGGCCTGGACGTGCGCACGGACGTAGTTCTCCTCGGCCGGCTCGTCGCGGTCGGCGACCAGTCGCACCGCGTCGTCGAGCATCGTCACGACATGCGGGAAGGCGTCGCGGAAAAACCCCGAGATCCGCACCGTCACATCGATGCGGGGGCGGCCCAGCTCGGCCAGCGGGATCGGCGCCAGGTCGACGACGCGCCGCGATGCGTCGTCCCATACCGGCCGGACGCCGAGCAGGGCAAGGACTTCGGCGATGTCGTCACCCGCGGTGCGCATGGCCGAGGTGCCCCACACCGACAGGCCGACGGATTGCGGCCACTGCCCGTGATCGTCGCGGTACCGAGTCAACAGTGAATCGGCAAGCGCGACACCGGCTTCCCAGGCCAGGCGGGACGGTACCGCTTTGGGGTCGACGGAGTAGAAGTTGCGCCCGGTGGGCAGCACATTGACCAGGCCGCGCAGCGGTGAGCCGGACGGGCCGGCCGGGATGAATCGGCCGTCGAGGGCGCGCAACACCTGCTCGATCTCAGCGGCGGTACCGGCGAGCCTTGGCACCACTTCGGTGGCAGCGAATCGCAGCACCGCGGCGACGTCGGGGTCCTCGGAAATCCGTTCGGCCGCGTCGGCGTCCCAGCCCGTCGCCTGCAAAGCGGCGACCAGCTCGCGGGCCACGACCTCGGTTTGATCTACCCTGACCCGCTCGTCGGTGCCGTCCTCGGCCAGGCCCAGCGCCTGCCGCAGGCCGGGCAGGGTGTGCTCGCCGCCGAACAGTTGGCGTGCCCGAAGGATCGCCAGCACCAGGTCCAGTTCGGCTTCTCCCGTTGGTTTTTGGCCCAGGATGTGCAACCCGTCGCGAATCTGAACATCCTTGATCTCACACAGCCAGCCATCGACGTGCAGCAGCATGTCGTCGAATGAGTCTTCTTCGGGTCGTTCGGTCAGGCCAAGATCGTGGTCCATCTTCGCGGCCCGGATGAGCGTCCAGATCTGCTGGCGGATGGCGGGCAGTTTGACCGGATCCAAGGCGGCGACGTTGGCGTGCTCGTCGAGCAACTGCTCCAAACGCGCGATGTCGCCATAGGATTCGGCGCGCGCCATCGGCGGGATGAGATGGTCGACGAGGACGGCGTGCGCGCGCCTTTTGGCCTGCGTGCCCTCACCCGGATCGTTGACCAGGAACGGGTAGATCAACGGCAGGTTGCCCAGGGCGGCGTCGGGCCCGCACGCCGCCGACATGCCCAGTGTCTTGCCGGGCAGCCATTCCAGGTTGCCGTGCTTACCCAGATGCAGAACTGCGTGCGATCCGAAGCCGGCGTCCAGCCAGTGATAGGCGGCCAAGTAGTGGTGGCTAGGCGGCAGGTCCGGGTCGTGATAGATGGCGACCGGGTTCTCCCCGAAGCCGCGGGGCGGCTGCACCATCAGCACCAGGTTATCCGATTGGATTGCGGCGATGACGATTTCGCCGTCGGGATCGTTGCTGCGGTCCACGAAGAGATTCCCGGGCGCCGGGCCCCAGTGCTCGGTCACGGCGTCGGTGAACTCGGTGGGCAGCGTGTCGAACCATTCGCGGTAGTCCTTGGCGGACACCCGGATCGGGTTGCCGGCGAGCTGGCCTTCGCTGAGCCAGTCGGGGTCTTGGCCGCCCCGTTCGATCAGCGCGTGGATCAGCGCGTCCCCGTCACCGGCCTCGACACCAGGCAGGTCGCCCACCCGGTAGCCGTGATCGCGCATCGCCTGCAGCAGCGCGACGGCGCTTGCCGGGGTGTCCAATCCGACCGCGTTGCCGATGCGGGCGTGCTTGGTGGGATAGGCCGAGAACACTACGGCTACGCGCTTATCCGCTGGGGCGACATGGCGCAGCCGCGCGTGGCGCACCGCCAATCCCGCGACCCGGGCGCAGCGTTCCGGGTCGGCGACATAGGAGATCAGCCCGTCTTCGTCGATCTCCTTGAAGGAGAACGGAACCGTGATGATGCGGCCGTCGAACTCGGGTACCGCCACCTGACTGGCCACGTCAAGCGGACTCAGGCCATCGTCGTTCGCGTGCCACTGAGCACGCGGGCTGGTCAAGCACAGTCCTTGCAGGATCGGAATATCGAGGGCGGCAAGGTGTTCGACGTTCCAACTGTCATCGTCGCCGCCGGCGGATACCGTGGCCGGCTTCAACCCTCCGGCCGCCAGGACGGTGACCACCATGGCGTCGGCGTCGCCGAGCCGTTGCAGCAGTCCGGATTCGGCGGTGCGCAGCGATGCACAGTAGATCGGCATCGGCCGCGCGCCGGCGGCCTCGATGGCCCGGCACAGCGCCTCGACGTAGCCGGTGTTGCCGGCCAGGTGCTGGGCGCGGTAGTACAGCACGGCGATCGTCGGGCCGTCGATATCGGTGGCGTTCGGCCGCCGCAGCTCTCCCCACGTCGGCGTCACGACCGGCGGGGCAAACCCGAACCCTGTCATCAGCACGGTGTCCGAGAGGAAGGCGTGCAGCTGGTGCAGGTTGTCCACGCCGCCGTGGGCCAGATAGATGTGTGCCTGCACCGCGATGCCGGCCGCCAGCGTGGACAGACCGGTCAACTCGGCGTCGGCGGCCTGTTCGCCGCTGACCAAAACCGTGGGCACCCCGCTGGCGATCACCGTGTCGATGCCGCTTTGCCAGGCCCGGTAGCCACCGAGGATCCGCACCACCACGATGGCGACGTCGGCCAGCAGGCCGGGCAGCTCGTCTTCCGAGACCCGCGACGGGTTGGCCCACCGATAGTTCTTGCCACTGGATCGGGCGCTGATCAGGTCCGTATCGGACGTCGACAGCAGCAGGATGGTCGGCTCAGCCACCCATCATTCGTACCGCAGTGTCGCCGCGATCCGGGCGGCGACCTCTGCACCCACCTCTCGCGCGTGTTCGCTCGTTCCCGGGACGTACCGGTCCGCGGCGGGATCGTAATCGGCGCCGGCGATCGACCCGTGATCTGCCGCCAGCTCCACCACGTCAACCGGCCAACCGATCTTGCTCAGGCGGGCCGCGAATTCGCGGCTGGCCCTTACCGGCACCGCGTCATCGTTCACGCCGTGCAGCAAGGTGAACGGGCCAGCGATATGGTCGGCCGACAGCAGGTCGGTCAAGACCCGACCGGAGAAGGGGTCGGGGGCCATGAACGCACCGGCCAGACAAACCGTGTGTCTGATCGCAATATCGAATTGACTCTGGTTCAGGGTGACTCCGGCTGCGGCCGCGCCCCCTAAAGACCAACCGACGAGCACGATGCCGTCGTCGGCGCGCTTGCGGGTGAACTCGAGCGATCCCAACAGGTCGGCCCGTCCGCCGTCTTCGGCGTGGGAATTCCAGTCCGGCGCCACCACGACGGCACCGTACGTCGCGAGCATGCCGGCCAGCGGTCCGACCGCGGCGCGGGCGTTGGTCTGCATGCCATGCCAGACCAGGACGGTGTGTTGCGCCGAATCGCCGAAGACATCGGCGAACCGTCCCGGGGCGTACTCGACCGTCTCCACGGGCACGAGTGTGCCCGCACGGCGGAGCCTTCAATCCTCGAGTGATCAGCCGGCGGCTCTCTCGGGTTCACGTCTGGGCGGCCATCGTCTTCGACTGGGGCCGTACCGTGGACGGGTGGCCAGGACGCGCGAGACGGACGCATGCCCGGGTGCGCTGCAGGTGCATCAGGCGGCCGACGGCGCGTTAGCCCGGATACGGCTACCCGGCGGCATGCTCACGGCCGGTCAACTGGCCGCGCTGGCCGCCGTCAGCAGTCAGTCAGGTTCGGGAACGCTCGAACTGACCGCCCGGGGCAACGTTCAGTTACGCGGGCTGACCGACGTCACCGCGGTCGCCGAGGCGCTCGCGGCCGTGGGGCTGTTGCCGTCCATGACGCATGAGCGGGTCCGCAACATCGTGGCGTCACCGCTGTCGGGGCGCTGCGGCGGCAACCTCGACGTGCGGCGCTGGGTCACAGAGCTGGACGCCGCGATCTGCGGCGAGCCCAGGCTCGCCGAGCTGGGCGGCCGGTTCTGGTTCAGCCTGGACGACGGCCGCGCCGACGTGTCGGGGCTGCGTGCCGATGTCGGCGTCCACGCGTTCGCCGAGGGCTGCGCGCTGTTGCTCGCCGGACGCGACAGCGGTGTGCGGCTGGCGGCCGGCGAGGTGGTCGAAACGCTGGTCAGTATCGCCCTGCGGTTCGTCGACATCCGCGGAACGGCTTGGCGTGTCCAGGAATTGGATGACGTTCGGCAGCTGCTACCTACTGCCGAGCCGCGCACCACCGCTTTTCCGGCCGTCACCAAGGCGCCGGTGGGCTGGATCGACCAGGACTGCCCCGGTCAGCAAGGCCGGGTGGCACTGGGCGCAGCGGTGCCGCTGGGTGTGCTGCCGGCACGCGTTGCTGAGTACCTGGCTGCGATCGAGGCGCCGTTGGTGATCACGCCGTGGCGCTCGGTGCTGGTGTGTGACCTCAGTGAAGAGGTGGCCGATATCGCGCTCCGGGTGCTGGCGCCCTTGGGCCTGGTGTTCGACGAGAACTCGCCCTGGCTCAGCGTCAGCGCCTGCACCGGCAGCCCCGGCTGCGCGCGCTCGGCCGCCGACGTGCGGGCCGACGCCGCGCAGTCGCTGGGTGCCGACTCGGCGGTGCACCGGCATTTCGTCGGTTGCGACCGGGCGTGCGGCAGTCCGCTCGCCGGTGAGGTGCTGGTGGCTACGCCAGACGGGTACCGACGGCTGTAGCCGGGCGCAGCTGGTCGGTACGCCGACAAGCTTTAGGGTGAGCGAGTGCTCGACTACATTCGCGACGCGGCGGAGATCTATCGCCGGTCGTTTGCGACGATCCGTGCCGAAGCCGACCTGGCGCGATTCCCGGCCGCTGTGGCACAGGTGGTGGTGCGGTTGATCCACACCTGCGGCCAGGTCGACGTCGCCGAGCACATCGCGTTCACCGACGACGTCGTCGAACGGGTCGGTACGGCCCTGCGCAGCGGCGCTCCCGTGCTGTGCGACTCGTCGATGGTGGCCGCCGGGATCACCACCGCACGATTGCCGGCCGACAACCAGGTGGTCTCGCTGGTGGCCGATCCGCGGGCGGTTGAGTTGGCCGCACGACGGCAGACGACCCGCTCCGCGGCCGCGGTGGAGCTGTGGGCAGACCGGCTGCCCGGCGCCGTGCTGGCGATCGGCAACGCCCCGACCGCGTTATTCCGGCTGCTCGAGCTGATCGACGACGGAGTTGCCCCACCGGCCGGGGTGCTGGGTGGGCCGGTGGGGTTCGTCGGGTCGGCGCAGTCCAAACAGGAGCTCGTCGACAACCCGCGCGGAACGTCGTATCTGGTGGTGCGGGGCCGTCGTGGGGGCAGTGCGATGGCCGCCGCCGCCGTCAACGCGATCGCGAGCGATCGAGAGTGACCGCCCGCGGCACGCTATGGGGCGTCGGGTTGGGGCCCGGTGATCCGGAATTGGTGACCGTCAAGGCCGCCCGGGTGATTGGCGAGGCCGACGTGGTGGCCTATCACAGCGCCCGGCACGGTCGCAGCATCGCCCGCGGTATCGCCGAACCCTATCTACGGCCGGGACAGATCGAAGAGCACCTGGTCTACCCCGTCACCACCGAGACGACCGACCATCCTGGCGGCTATTCCGGCGCGATCGAGGATTTCTACGTCGAGGCCACCAAGCGCATCGCGGCGCACCTCGACGCCGGCCGCAATGTGGCCCTGCTGGCCGAGGGTGATCCGCTGTTCTACAGCTCCTACATGCATCTGCACACCAGGCTGACCGAGCGGTTCGACGCGGTCATCGTGCCCGGCGTCACCTCGGTGAGCGCGGCCTCGGCGGCCATCGCCACACCGTTGGTGGCCGGCGACGAGGTGCTGTCGGTGCTGCCGGGCACCTTGCCGGTCGACGAGCTGACCCGTCGGCTCGCCGACGCCGACGCCGCCGTCGTGCTCAAGCTCGGGCGCTCGTATCACGCTGTGCGGGAAGCGCTTTCGGCATCTGGACAGCTTGACGACGCGTTTTACGTGGAGCGGGCCAGCACCTCCACCCAGCGCATCTTGCCCGCAGCCGACGTCGACGAGGCCGGCGTTCCGTACTTTGCGCTGGCCATATTGCCGGGCGGCCAGCGTGGACGGCGCACGCCGGCCACCGGACACGTCACGGTGGTGGGCTTGGGCCCCGGCGACATGGACTGGATGACGCCGCAGACCCGGCGCGAGCTTGCCGCGGCGACCGACCTGATCGGCTACGGCCGCTACTTGGACCGCGTGCCGGCTCGCGACGGCCAGCAGCGCCACGCCAGCGACAACCGCGACGAGCCCGAACGGGCTCGGTTGGCATGCGCGCTGGCCGAGCAGGGTCGTGCCGTGGCGGTGGTTTCGTCGGGTGACCCGGGCGTGTTCGCGATGGCGACCGCGGTGCTGGAAGAGGCCAAGGAATGGCCGGGTGTGCAAGTCCGGGTGATTCCGGCGATGACCGCCGCCCAAGCGGTGGCCAGCCGGGTCGGCGCCCCGCTGGGGCACGACTATGCGGTGATCTCCCTGTCCGACCGCCTCAAGCCGTGGGAAGTGATCTGCGCGCGACTGCAGGCCGCCGCGGCCGCCGACCTGGTGCTGGCGATCTACAACCCTGCTTCCAAGACGCGAACCTGGCAGGTCGGCGCGATGCGCGACATATTGCTGGACCACCGCGAACCCGGCACTCCGGTGGTGATCGGCCGCAACGTGTCCGGCCCCGACGAGGACGTCCGGGTGGTCCGGTTGGTCGATCTCAATCCCAGCGAAATCGACATGCGCTGCCTGCTGATCGTCGGTTCGTCGCAAACCCAGTGGTACTCACACGATTCCACCGACCGGGTCTTCACACCGCGGCGCTACCGGGCCTGAAACAGGCTCATCCTGACTGCCTTACTCCTCCTCACCCCGCTCCGCGGGCCGCATCGTCGCAAGGCTCATCCTGACTGCCTTACTCCTCCTCACCCCGCTCCGCGGGCCGCATCGTCGCAAGGCTCAGCCGCGATCCCAGGTGCTCGGCATCATCGGCACGGTCGGGCCGTCGCTCAATCCGTCGCGGGTCAGCGTCGCCAACCCCGCGGCTTGCGCGGCATCGGATTTGGCTGCGACACCGGCGAATCCGAGCGGCCCCGCGCCCACATCGGAAGCCAGAGGGGACCCGTCGAGGTCGAGGTCCATGTACTCGTAGCGGTAGGCGTGGTCTTTGGCTTCTGCCCCGCGACGTCGACGTCTGCGCAACCGCTCAACGGCCGATGCCGCGGTGGCGGCCGGTTCCTCGGCGTCGTCGAGCGCCGGCTCTTCCGACTTCCTGCGCGCGCGGCTGCTAGCACTACTGCTTGACGACAATCCCGCCAGGCCGACCGCGTACTGGATGTCGGTCATGCCGGCGCCGACACCATCCGTGATGCCCGGACCGAAGCCGGCGCCCGGACCGCCGCCGGCCGGGCCGCCACCGGACGCCGTGGCCGCACTTGGCGCCGGGCTGGAAACCGTGGCACTGCTCGCGTTTGCCGGGGTACCGGCGGACATCGTCGGCGTCGGAGCCGGCGTGGCACCCATCGGAGCCGGCGGTGCCGTCGGCAACGGCACGCTTACCGGCGGCGCAACGCCGGCGGCACTCACAGCACCAGCGACGGCCGCGGCAATGCCGGCACCGGCAGCTGCGGCGACCGGAACGACGAGTAGCAGGGCAGGGGCCAGCAGTGCCGCCGTCTCAACCGCTTGTACCAAGGGCCACACGAGCATCAACGAGTGAAAGGTGAACCAGGCCAGCGCTGTCGCCAGCGCCGGGGTCATGCCGGGGATGTTCATCAGCTGAGCGGCCAGCCCGTTGGCAAAGGAAACGGCGTCAATCGGCCAGCCGTCGGGGTATATCTCCTTCCCGAGCGGCCAAAGGACGTTTTGGGTGAAATCGGAGAGTTCTTGCGCAAGCTGGTCCTGCCATGAGGTGGGCGGCGGAGTGTCGGAAGCGGTATCGGTTGCCGCTGCCTGGACCTCGCCGCCCGGAGTGACTATCTGGGGCGCGGGCGTCGTCGCCGGAACCGCCGCCAGCGCGGATTCGCTTACGGCCTGGTAGGTGGTCATCGTCGTGGCGGCTTGCACCCACATGCGTGCGTAGTCGGCCTCGTTCACCGCGATCGGGATGGTGTTGATGCCGAAGAAGTTCGTCGCGACCAGCGTCGCGTGTGTCGCGTGATTGGCCACGAGCTCGGGGATCGTCGGCATCGCGGCCAGCGCCGCCGTGTACGCGCCTGCGGCCGTCTCATGTAGCGCCGCGGCGGTCGTGCTCTTGGTGGAGTTCTCCACCAGCCAGGTCAGATAAGGGGCATGCGCCGCCACGTACTGCTCGGCGCTCGGCCCTTGCCATGCGCCACCCTGCGTGGCGCTCAGGAGTGCGCTGAGCTCTTCCGCCGCCTCGGCGTATTGGGCGCCCATCGAAGACCACGTCGCCGCGGCGGCGAGCAGCGGCCCAGGTCCCGGACCGCTGCTGAGCAAGGTCGAGTGCACTTCGGGCGGAAAGGCGATCCAGATGGGGGCGGTCATCGTCGAAAGCCATCGG
Organism: Mycobacterium sp. E2479; assembly: GCF_001667925.1. Taxonomy (GTDB): domain Bacteria; phylum Actinomycetota; class Actinomycetes; order Mycobacteriales; family Mycobacteriaceae; genus Mycobacterium. Next base: position 51,003 of record NZ_LZJR01000026.1, read on the forward strand.
GCAAGGACACGAACACCTCTTCGGTCAACGTCATGGGGCGGCGGGCTGGCGATGCTTGCGTCCAGTGGTCGGTTCAACGCACGGTTTAGTTCCCGGTATTTGTTTTCACGTGCTCTTTGCGCGCTCGCCGGCCATGCGCAACGATGCAGGGATGCGGTGTGAGGTTGCGCGGGAAGCGCTGTCGGCTCGATTGGACGGCGAGCGTCCCCAGGTACTCGCGCAGCAAATCGATGCCCATCTCGAATCCTGCCGCAGCTGCCGCTCCTGGCTGATCGGTGCGGCGGCGCAGACGCGCCGGCTGGCCTCGGTGAACCCCGGCGACGGGCCCGACCTGGTCGACAAGATCATGGCCAGCATCGGCGAGCAACCGACCGGACACCGAGCTCGGATGCGCTGGCTGCGAACGCACTACCGGCGGTGGGGCCTGATCGGCGTGGGCCTTTTCCAGGTCGCTATTGCCGCCGCTCAGATCAGCGGCATCGATTTCGGCATGGTATCCGGTCATATGCACGGCGCGATGTCCGGCGAGCATCTGATGCACGAGTCGACGG
>NZ_LZJR01000027.1 GCF_001667925.1 Mycobacterium sp. E2479
CGCGACGCGCAAAAACGCGGTGAGGTCGGAGCAGGAATTAACGTCACAGCGGCCAGCGAGTGGCTCGCGCGCATCATCTATTCCTTCTCGACGGTCAATCAAGGACTGAGCTTCGATATGACCAAGCCAAAAACGGTCCGCGACTATGTAGAAAAGTTTGCCATCAACGGCCTGCGCTGAGGCGAGGCTTTTACCCGGAGCTGACCCGCCCACGCACTAAAACGGCTGCGGCGCATTGACGCGTTTCTGGACGCTTGCGGGCGATGATCCCCCTACGCCGATCACATAGCCGTTCGACTGTCGTGCCCCATGGAGGCGGGATCGGCCGCGAATTCGCGGACCATCGCCTGGATCGTGTACGACGCGGCCAGCCGACCGTCTTGGCTGAACACCCGCCCGTCGCCCTGCACCAGGCCGCGCCCCGACCAAAATGCGTGGTTGGTGTACAGCAACCAGTCGGCAATATCGACCTCGTCGTGAAACGCGATGGTGGCCTTGATGATCCCCGTCGATAGGCTGACGTGCGCGCGAGCTTCGCCTAGTCCACGGTGGGGAAGCATACCGGCCGCGATAGTCCAGTGCGTCGTCGACTGAGCGAGCAGCGCGGCCGCTAAATAGCGTTCACGCGGCGCCTCACGAAATCGAACCCAGACATTGATCACTGGCGGTCCGACCCGGTCGGGGTCCGGATCGTAGGCCCCGTCAACCACGCGGATTTCGCGACCGGTCATCCCAAAGCCCGGAAAAGCTACCGCCCCATCAGGTCCCGGCACGTCCGGCATCCGCTCAGCGTCCCGCATTACCTCGCTCGCACCACGATCCGCGAGAATCATCCCCGCACTGCGTAGCTCGTCGCGCTGATTCACGCGAACTTCGGCCGACGAGAACGTTCTGCCACGGCGGAGAACATCGACGGTCAGTTCCACCGGTGCATCGAACGACGCCGCTTTGGTGAAAATCATCGATGCCGACGTAACTCTTTGCTCTGGAAGCACTTTCGATACGGCGACGATGGCCTCGGCGAGGAGTTGTCCACCCTCGACAACGTTGCGGCGGGTCGGTCCATGAGCCGGCCCAACGAAACAGCCGTTCCTCATGGGCTGAACATCGATCAGCCTCTGCAGCTCGTTTGCGTCTCCCCAAAGTGGGAACGTGACAGGAACCTTCGAGCCATCAGGCCAGTGTTCGACGACGACAACACGCAATGCATTGTCGTAGAAGGAGACGTGCCCCGCGATCGCGACAACTTCAGGCAACGGGGTGCGGTATGTCCACACCACGTTTTCGACTGCGGGGTCAGCACTATTCAACGTCCAGTAACTTGCTCGGCCCTTGAAGGGGCACACGGTGGTGTGGTCCGACGGCGCGAAGAGTTCCCACCGCACATCGGATTCGGGGAAGTACAGCCGGTCGTCGTGGTCGGTCTCGGTGACCACGAGGCAGCGGTCACTTTCGGCGACGAGCACATCGCCGAACCACACTTGACCGGTATGAGGGCACGGGATTGCTTCGATTCGGTATTCGGGGTGATCGGGCCACGCTGATTGGACTTGCGCTGTCATGCCGTCACCGCCCTACGCATGGATGACGGCGGACGGACGACGAGCTGCTCGAGGCCGACGGCGGGAGAGTTCAGTGCACTCGCGAAAACGCCTGCCAGCACGTCGGCAACGTCTTCGGGCGTCATCAGCTGTTCCTGAAGCAGGCCGCGCGCGATCCAATCCTGGACAACCACCCCCAGCAGATCGGGGTCAAAGGCCGCGGTGAACTCCGTGGGCACGGTTCCTCCCACCGTAATGCAGCAGAACCGAAAACTCGGATGCTCGGTGCGCCAAGCGTTAAGGCTCTCCGACAGCGCGGCCTTACTGGACGAATAGGCGCCGAGGGCGGTCCTCGGCTGACCCACGGTTTCGGAGGACAGGGCGCTGACGATCGCGGCGGGCGCAAGCACCGGCACACAAGACTTGATCACTTGATGAACGCTGATGACGTTCGTACGCATTACGTCCAGCCAGTCGTCGGCGGAGGTATCGGCGAACATGCGCAACGGGGCGTAACCCACCGATATGAACAGCAAGTCGATGCCCCCCAGGGCGTCTCGCGCGACATCGGCGAGGCGCGCGCAATCCTCCATGCTGCGCACATCTGCGATCACGGCGCTACCGCGGCCGGCCTCGGTGGCAACCTCTTCCAGCCGATCCCGGCGGCGGGCGGCGATGAGCAACTCCGCGCCCTCCTTACCCGCACGCACCGCGAATGCTCGCCCAATCCCGGCCGATGCGCCCACGACCACGACGCGCTTGCCGGCCAAAGTCCGCTCACTCATGGCGCCCTCTTCTCACGTTCGCGGCTCAGCCCGCATCCGCCTTCGGAGAACACTAGTACATAGGTTGTTCAGTTACGCCCAAGCCTGTCTTGCGCAGGACGGAGATCAGCGGAGACCGTTTATCGCGAAAGTTTCGACGTAGCGCCGCACCGTCGCCGGCTTGGACATGTCGAATGTCTGTGCCTCGTTGACGGTGGAAAACGAGTAGATGATGCGCGCCAGCCATTCGCTGGCGGCCGTCACATCGACACCGGCGCCGATCTCGCCGCGTTCCCGGGCGTCGCGAACGTAAGGCATCAGAAATGCCGTCGTGCGGCGCACTGCGGTGTCTCCATCGGAGATCATGTGTCGCATCAGCTCTGCATCATCGGCCATTAATCGGTTTCGAGTGCGGTGGTCAATCAGTATCTTCGCGTGGGTTTCGGCCATCGCACCAACCTGTTCGGCCAGCGTCGCCTTCGCGGCCATCGCCACCGCGACTTCGCGATAGAACCGCTGTGCCCCGAACTCGATGGCGGCCTCGATGAGCACATTGCGGTCCTCAAAGTAGCGGTACACCGTGCCGCGCGACACGTTGGCTGTGCGCGCGACATCCTGCACGCTGGTCCGCGCGATCCCGAGCTGGGTGAAGCATTCGTTCGCCGCTCCCAGAATTTGGTCCCGGCGATCGAACTCCTCGGTCGAGTCCAGCTCGGCAGTAGCCCGTTCCGTTGGCATTTTGCTCCTCGTGCCGTGATAGCCGCCCACCCGAAAAGCCCATATTACGCGACAAATATGCTCAATGTGTTCAATCTATGCCCATGATCGGGCTTGCGACAGGCAGATTAGTGGTCATTTCTACATCTTCCGTACTTTTGTTTAGTATGAGCCTTTGCCTGACGCGTCGCGTCAGGTTCAATCACGGAAGGAGCTGGGGGTGGACCTAGGCGTGGCGGGGCGCAACTTCGTGCTCGTGGGCGGCACCACCGGGATGGGGTTCGCCGCCGCCCAGCAACTCGCCGAAAACGGAGCCAACGTGGCTCTTTTGGCTCGCGACGGCGAGCGCGCCCGCGACCGCGCCGGGCAACTGAGCGCCGACCACGGCGTCCGTGCGGTCGGCATCGCCGTTGACGCCGCTGCCACCGGCGACGGCGTGGACCGCGCTATCGATCACGCCGCCGCGTGCCTCGGTCCGCTGCGAGGTCTCGCCGTGACGGCTGGCCCCATGAACCAGCAGGGACCGTTCCTCGAACACGGCGACGACTCGTGGGACTGGTACTACCAGCTGATCCTGATGGCTACCGTCCGCTCGTGCCGCGCCGCCATCCCCCACCTGCAGCGCAACGGCGGCGGGACGATAGTGACCACCGCCGCGTACTCGGTTCGGGCGCCGAAGATTCTGATACCGCCCTACAACGCGCTGAAAGCGGCGGTGCTGACCTTGTCGAAGATCATGGCCAAAACGCACGGTCCCGACGGCATCAGGGTGAACACCGTGTGCCCAGGGTTGTTCGACACAGAGGTGAACGACTCCATTCGCGCTCAGCGGGCGGCGGAATACGACGTGCCATTGGAGGACGCTATCTACACGCACTTGGCAAGCAATCCGGACTGGAACATGCGGGTCGCCCTTCGCCGCGGGGGTCGCCCCGCCGAGGCGGGCGAGCTGATCGCGTTCCTGCTCGGCGAGCGCGCGGCCTTCATGACGGGTGCGGCCATCAACATCGATGGGGGCACGGACTTCTGAGACGTTGGCGAGGCAGCATGACAGGTCTCAGATCCCGATCTCGTCGGCGAGCAGTCCCCGGTGGAACGTGGCATCTCCCAACAGGTGGCCGGAGGATTTTGCTCGCTTGTAGTAGAGGTGCGCCGGGTGCTCCCAGGTGAAGCCGATCCCCCCGTGAATCTGGATGTTGGCCGCGGCGGCGCGTGCATACGCATCCGAGCTGAATGCCTTGGCCAATGATGCCGCCGCCGGTAGTTCATCGGAGAGTTCCGCTGCAGCGCGCACCGCGTAATGTGCTATGCCGCGGGCACATTCGACGTCCAGCAAGACGTCGGCGCACTTGTGGCGGATGGCTTGAAATGATCCGATCGGCTTGCCGAATTGTCTGCGCATCTTGGCGTAGTCGACGGCCAGTTCGAGGCAGCGCTGTGCGCCGCCGACCTGTTCGGCGGCCAGCGCGGCACAACCGAGCGCCAGGGTCCGCACTAACACCGGCCACGCCGCACCATCGCGACCGACCAGCGACGCCGGCGTTGCGTTGAACTCGATGCGCGCCTGCTTGCGTGTCTGGTCCAAGGTCGACAACGGCCGGCGAATAACGCTGTCAACGCGGTCAACGGCGAAGAGCGACATGCCCGCCTCGGTGTGGGCCGCCACGAAGAGTACATCGGCGCTGCAACCATCGAGAACAAACGTTTTGGTTCCGTCCAACACCCAGCCGTCGCTTGTGCTGCGCGCCCGCGTCCGGATGGCGCCGGCTTCCCAGCGGCCCGATTCTTCGGTGACCGCCAGCGTCGCGACGGTGCCACCGGATGCGATGTTTGGCAGGTACCGCTTCTTGGCGGCGTCATCGCCGGAATGCATGATCAGGTTGGCGGCCAGCACGACTGCCGCGAAATAGGGCGACGGAAGCAGAGCCCGGCCCATTTCCTCGCAGACGATTCCGAGTTCGACGAAGCTGAAGCCCTGGCCGCCGAATTCTTCCGGGATGGCCAGCCCAACCAGGCCCATCTGGTCAGACATCTGAGCCCATACAGTCGGGTCGTAGCCCAGCGGCGATTCCAGCTGCCGACGCACCTCTGTCTCGTTGGCCTTGCTCGCCAGGAAAGAGCGCACGGTGCGGCGCAGTTCGTTCTGCTCATCGGTGAACGCGAAATTCATAGCATTGCCGGGCATTTCAGGTCTCCGTGGCGCCACGGCCGGTGGGGTCGACGCGAGGCACCTCGGCACCTCGACGCAGGGTGCGCAACCACTCGCCGACGACGGCCGGGGCCGGGACGGGCGCGTCGAAGCGTCCGGGATCGGCGGTCCAGAAAGCCTCCCACGATGGGAAGGCGTCGTGGAATGCGCCGTCGTGCGGCGGGGTACCCGGCCAGCGCATCTTGCGCGGCCCGACCGGCGGGTCGGTGATGTCGCTCTGGTACCAGAACAGCGGTGTGCGGCGGGCGAAATACCAATGGCCGTCCCGCCGTTCATAGCTGTCCAGATAGGCCAGCAGCTCGATGACCCAGTTCGACTCCGTCTCTAGGTCGTTGCGTGAATAGACGAGTCCGCTGGCGTTGTCGGCGTCGTGCACGTCGATGACGTGGCCGAGAACACCATGTGCGCTTCCCAACAGCGAGTGCCTGATCTGGGCGTCGTACCACTCCCGCATCGCCGCGCGGCCGCGACCCTTGCCCGGCACGCCGATGTCGTCCACGAAAAGATTTGCCAAGGAATCGAAGTCGCGCATGTCCAATGCCACCGCATACTTGGCGGCCAGTTGCCGGATCTCGTCGATGGCCTCCAACCGGGCGACGCGCGCCTTTAAGTCCGTCACGCCAACTCCCCGGACTCCAGTAGCTGCACCAACCGGTTCTTGTCGATCTTGTTGGTGGTGGTGTACGGCAGCCGATCGGCGTCGGGAAGGATCACCCATCTCTTCGGGATCTTGTAGGCCGCGAGTTCTGTTCGGCATGCGGCGACGAGCTCGTCTTGCGACGTGTGCCGGCCTTCGTTGCACACGACCACCGCACAGACCACCGCGCCCCTGTCCGCGTCGGGAACACCGACGACATAAGCGATCCGGACACCGTCGACGCTGGTGATCACCGCTTCGACCTCAACGGGCGCGACGTTGGCTCCCGAGGTCTTGATCATGTCGTCGGTCCGGCCGGTGAAGTACACGAACCCGTCATCGTCCAGATACCCAGCGTCCTTGGTGTGATACCAACCGTCGGCGTCGAACAGGTCGGCGCGCTGCCGCCCGATTATGCCTCGCATCATGGCCACACCTCGGACGCATATCTCGCCTACCGTGCCGTTGGCCACGTCCGCGCCGGAATCGTCGACAATCCGGTGCTCGTAGCCGGGCGCGGACACGCCGAGCGAACCGCGCTTGGCCTCGGGCACCGGCTCGTGCGGCGGCCACCACGTGTGCGAACTGCACGTTTCGGTCATCCCAAGCTGCGTTACCCGCAATGAAGGATCGGCGGCGCGCAGTTCCGGCGCCAGCAGGACCTGGTGGTATCCCTCCCGCAGGCTCGACAGATCGGTGCACGCGAAGTCGGGGTGATTCGCCAGCGCCGGACCGACGTGCGGGAAACCCGTTGCGTAGGTGGCCCGCTCGGATTCGAGGAGACGCAACACATCACCGGCGTCGAATCGATGCTCGGTCAGAATCGTCACCCCGGTCTGCATCGGCCCCAGCAGTCCGAAGACCAGTCCGCCCACCCAGAAGAACGCCATCGGGATGTAGACCCGGTCATGGGGCTTCCACTCGTGCTGGGTGGCGATGAAGCGGGAGTGTGCGATCACCGTGGCGTGCGTGTGGATGACGCCCTTGGGATCTGACATGCTCCCGGATGTGTAGATGACCACCAGGTCGTCGGAAGGGCGCACGGTAGATTCACACGCCCGCAGGAATGGATCGGACACTGGCTGCGGCCACGCCGTCGGCCAGCGCCGATCGGTGTCGCCGAGCGCAAATACGTTGCGCAAGTGCGGTAGTCGCTCTACAGCCAGCTGCTCGGCCGAGGTGGAAAAACCTCCGGCCGCCTCGGTGACCCGCGCGAGCATGTCTTTGCCGAGCAGCGAGTCGACCGACAGCAGCGTGTGGATGTCGGCATCACGAAGCAGCCATCTCAACTCCTGCGGCTGGAAGAAAGTGTTAATGGGCACCGCAACGGCACCGATCCGGGTGGCGGCCAGGAACGCGACGACGAAATCGGGGCCGTTCGGCGCGATCACTCCGACGCGCGCAGCTTTGGTCACCCCCGCGGCTATAAGTCGCCGGGCCATCTCGGCCGACCTGGAATCGGCTTCCGCATAGGTGATCCGCTCGACCGTGCCGTCACCGACCGACGAAACGATGAAGTCGTTGTCGCCGTAGTCAGCAACCAGACTGGCCAGCATCGCCGGCAGCACCGGTGCGTACGGCAACGGATCATAGGTGAACGTCCGTGCGGACTGCCTCATGGCGCGCCAGTCATTCCACCACCCAGCGTGGTTCACGCTTTTCGGCGAACGCGAGCATCCCTTCCCGGTAGTCAGGATGGGTCAGCTGGTGTTGCAGCACATAGCGGTAGGCGACGTCATTGGCCGCGTGCAGCCCGACGTCGAGGCTGGCCCACATCGCCTTGATGGACGCCTGGACAGTGGCCGGTGAGAGTTTCGCTATTTCCAAAGCGATTTCCCGGGCGCGCTGCTGCAGTCGGTCCGCGGGTACCACCTCGTTTATCAAGCCGATCTCGTAGCCTCGTTGTGCGCTGATACGCCCTTGCTTGGTCATCAGCCCCAGCTGCATCACCATCGATAGCGGCATTCGGCGCAGCAGCACCGCGGGCTCGAGCGCGAACACGTTGCCGACCGCCAAGTGTGTGTCGATCAGTTCGGCATGTTCGGCTGCGATGATCAGGTCGGAGTCGGCTACCTGATGTAGAGCGCCTCCGACCGCCATCCCGTTTAGGGCGCAGATGACCGGCTTCCATACGTTGTGGTGGAGCCGAGAACCGGGAATCTTGTTGCGGATGCCGCCCTCTGCCGTTGCCCGAATGTCCTGGCCCGCGGAAAATGCGCGGTCCCCCGCTCCGGTGATGATGGCCACTCGAACGTTGGGATCGTCGCGAACGTGCGCCCACGCGTTGCCGAGCTCGGTGCGGGTCAGATCGTCGGTAGCGTTGAGCCGCTCCGGGCGGTTGATGGTGATCGTGGCGACATGCTCGCTGACCTCGAACAAGATTCTCTTCAGTTCCACGGCATCCCCTGGCATCGATATGTAGCAGCTAAACACTATAGCAGAATTTGTCTCATCGTCTCACCGGAGACTTTCATGGCATCCACTGGCCACCGGACACCGAAATCAGCTGGCCTGTCAGGTGTTTGGCGGCAGGTGAGCACAGGAATGCGACCACCCCGGCAACGTCCGCCGGTTCGCCCAGCTCCCCGGTCACGGTGGTCCGGCGCATCTGTGCCAGCTCGTCCTCGGTCTTGCGCCCCACTAGCCAGGGCGTCGCCGTGGTACCGACTACAACCGTGTTAACGCGCACGCCGTGCACACCCAACTGGACGGCCATCAGCCGGCTCAGTCCCTCCACACCCGCCTTAGCGGCCGCATAGGCCGGCGGACCGGTGCGCACGCCGTGGGCCGACACCGAGCTGATGTTGACGATCGCCCCACGGCCTTCGGCCACCATCTGTCGGGCCGCAACCTGCGCCATGATGAACGTGCCCTTGAGGTTGACTTCCACGATGCGATCCCAGTCCTCGTCACCCTGCTCGAGAAACGTTCCGGGCAGCGTCATCCCGGCGTTGTTCACCAGTGCACTAATGGGCCCGTGCTCGCGGGCGAGGTTGTCTAGCGCGTCCTCTACGGCGCCACGATCAGTGATCGACAGGCTTACGGGGATGAGATCTCCCGAACGTGCGGCGTCCGAATCAGATGTTCGTGCAATCGCTTTCGCGTTAACGTCGACTGCGGCCACCCGATGACCCGTGGAGATCAACTCGGCGACGATGGCCTCTCCGATGCCGCGGGCTCCGCCGGTGACGACCGCAAGCGGACGAGATTCAACCGACACGCTGACCCCCCGTCGTCGCTGCCGCACGCTCGATCGCGACGATGGAAGGCCGGACCAATTCAACGGCTTCGGCCATCAGCTTTGGCAGATTTCCCTGACCACCGCCGGCCACCCACACATCGATGGCTGCACGGTTGGCGCTATTGGTCAGCGTGGCGGCGAGACGAGGCCGCAAATCCGTCTCCCCATTGCTGTTTAGCCACCGCGCCACTTCGGCGGTGAGCTGATCAATCCAGTCTTCGTTGATCCGCAACATCGTTGCGCGCAGCGATGGCACGTTGTGGTACATGTTGGCGCGGACCACGAAGATCTCGGGCTGTTCGATGATCGCCTCCGCCACCGCGGACGACGCTTCGGCAAGGGCGCCCCACAAGGAGCTCGACCGCGCGGCACGGAACCGTCGAGTGGCCTCCTGGAGCCGATCGGCGTAGCCGTCGAACAGTATGTCGTCTTTGGTGGCGAAGTGGCGAAAGAATGTGCGCGGCGCTACACCTGCCGCGGCCGAGATCTGCTCGACTGTGGTCGTTTCGTAGCTCTGGGTGGCGAAGAGCTCGATCGCCGCGTGAATGAGTGCCTGTCGGTTGCGCAATCCGCGGGCCCGCCGTTGGTCCATGGTCATCCCCCTGCCAAGGTGGCAGTTCCTGAGCTCAACGCGACGATGTCACCTTGCAGTGTCCTGAAACGCACGGAATCTCCGGTTCGCCACATCTCGGTGCGCAGCGAGCCATCGAGTTCGACCGGCTTGGCAAACCGGCAACTCAAGGATGTCAACGACTGTGGATCGCCGTGGCCGATTTCGTTGATCACCGCCCGTGCGGCGAATCCCAGCGTGCACAGCCCGTGCAGGAACACGTCGTCGAAGCCGAATTTGCGGGCTGCGGCCGGGTCGATGTGGAGCTGGTTGCGGTCGCCGGACAATCGATAGATTGCGGCCTGTTCCGGCCGGATCACGTCGTCGAAGCATTCGTCCGGGGGCCCGTCCGGATCCGGCTCGGCCGACGGTCCCCGCTCGCCACCGAATCCCCCGGCTCCTAGGACCATGGTCTGCGACCGGGCGACAAAGACGGTTCCGTCTGCGTCGACCCCGCGACTGGTCAACTCGACGGCGGCGTGTTTGCCTTTGTCCCATACCGACGACACCTGAGCCTGCACTGATAGTTCGCCGCTGGCGGCGATCGGTCGATGCAGCTCCAGCGACTGGGCGGAGTGGACGATAGGGAACGTACCGAGGTCGAGAACACTGCGGAGATCCTTGACTGCCCACCAGTTGGCGATGAGGGCAAAGGTCGGCAACACCGCAGGACCGCAGGCCTCATTGAGCAGTGTCAACTCGGTGGGTGGGCGGGCGCCAACCCCCAGCGCGTAGAGGATCACGTCGGTCTGATCCCACGTGAATGACGCCGGCCTCAGGGGGGTCCCGACCACGGAGTCGGAGAGGGTCACGGCGCCTCCCTACGTTGAACGGATTGACGATATATGTTCAATCGTGCAATATAGTGGCAGTAACTGCAACTATTTTATTGAGGGTCTGAAGGAAGGACCGATATGAAGTTCGGCGTGTTCATCCTCGGCGACAAGCCCAACCACCTCAGCGAGAAAGAGGTGCTGGCCAACGTGCTGCAGGAAGCCCGCTGGGCGGAGGAACTCGGCTACGACGAGGTCTGGCTGGCCGAGCACCACTTCTCCCCGTACGGCATGCTCCCGGACCTCCCACAGGTAGCCACGGCCATTGCGGCGCAGACGGAGCGCATCCGCATCGGGACCGCATGCATGGTCGCGCCCTTCCACAATCCCATCCAACTGGCGGAGCGCATCGCGCTGGTCGATGTGCTGTCGGGCGGACGCTTCGACGCCGGCTTCGGACGCGGCTATCAGGCACACGAATTTCAGGGATTCGGCATCTCAATGGACGAGGCGACCGGTCGATACCAGGAATGCGTGGATATCGTCAACCGCCTGCTGACGGAGGAGAACGTCAGCCATCAGGGCAAGTACTTCCAGCTGGAAGACGTCACCGTCTATCCGCGCCCGGCACAGCAGCCGATACCGGTGTGGGGCACCGTGATGAAGACGCCGTCGAGCTTCGAGTGGCTGGCGGAGAAGGGTTTCGGTGCGATCATCGGCAACCCCTACCAAGTGGACCCCGACCTGCAAGGAGCGCTGGATATCTACCTGAAGGTGCAGTCCGAGAAGGGACTCGAAGCAGCCACCGGCAACGTATGGGCGCTGCTCAACGCGTTCTGCCATGAGGATGACGCGTTCGCCCGCAGCTACCCGCGTGAGAGTGTCGAGCTGTCCATTCAGACCCATCGCAAGTATTCGAGCCCCTTCGAGCGGGGCGGCGAGATACCGGCCGACTACAAGGCCTACTCGGACTGGTTCGACAAGCATGACAAGCAGAGCTACGAGCAGGTGCTGAATTCACACCTGACGCTGATGGGTGACCCGGACCGCATTGTGGAGAAGATGCGTACCGTCATCGACATGGGTTGGCGCAACATCATATTGCGCATGTCGCGAGGCGGGGCGATGGAACGCGCCAAGGTCTACGAATCGATGAAGTTGTTCGCCCAAGAGGTGATCCCGGCGGCCACCGAGCTCGCGGCAGCTGCGGCTTGAGCCAGCAGCTGGCCGACCGCATCCGCGCGGTTCTGGCGCTCGACCCCGGGGCACCCGCCATCGAGTACCACGGTTCTTGGACGACTTGGCAGGCGGTGGCAGACATCGCTTCGGGAGTTCAAAGCCAGCTGACAGCAGTAGGTTTGGACGAGGGGTCTGCTGTCGGCCTGGTGCTGCGTAATCATCCCGCGATGGTCGGGGCGATGCTCGGCGTGTTCTTGGCCAACGGTTGCATCGTCACGATCAACCCGTCACACGGGGACGCCGGACTCGCATCGGACATCCGTGGGCTGAGGTTGCCCGCGGTGGTCGCAGTGTCGACCGACTGGCAGCGCACCGGCGTCATCGGCGCCGCTGCCGGGGCGATGGGGCTGCAGGTGATGACCGAGCCAGCCGCCTGCGCAACCGTTGCCGGCCATGAAAATCCCGGGCCCGGCCCATTCCGTGAGCAAGCCGCCGGCATCGCAGTCGAGATGCTGACCAGTGGCACTACCGGCCCTCCAAAGCGAGTCCCGCTGTCCTACCGCTCTTTCGAGCACACGGTTGCCGCAGCGGGCGCGCACTACGGTTCGGGACATGTGCCGGAACTCAGACTGCGTTCCGGCATCGCGATCGTCGCCTCGCCGCTGGTGCACATGTCGGGCCTGTTTCGCACGCTGCTCAACGTCTGCGAGGGCCGAAAGATCGCACTGCTGGAGCGATTCCGGGTGCCCGATTTCGTGGAATTGGTGGTCCGACATCGGCCACGCGCCGTGAGCCTGGTGCCGTCGGCGCTGTCGATGGTGCTCGACGCCGGGGTGGCGCCTGAGGTGTTCTCCAGCGTCGAGGTGGTGACCTCGGGCACCGCGCATCTGCCCGTCGACATACAGGAGGAGTTCGAGCAGCGCTACGGCGTTGCGGTCTTGCCATCCTACGGCGCAACGGAATTCGCGGGCGGAGTGGCGGGCTGGAACCTTGCTTTACATCGGGAGTGGGCCGCAGCCAAACGCGGCAGCGTAGGACGGCCCCAGCAGGGGCGCGAAATCCGCGTCATGTCCATAGAAGGCGACAGCGAGATGCCGGCCGGCGAACAGGGTCGCATCGAGGTCCGTACCTCCGGTGGCGCCTGGGTGCGGACCACCGACCTTGGCCGTGTCGATGACGACGGCTTCGTGTTCATCGATGGGCGCATCGACGACGTCATCATCCGCGGTGGCTTCAAGGTCGCCCCCGCCGAAATCGTCGAGGTCCTGCGCAGTCATCCGGCGGTGCGCGACGCCGGTGTGGCCGGTCTGCCCGACGAGCGGCTCGGCCACGTGCCGGTCGCAGCAGTCGAGTTGGTACACGGTGGTCAGGTCACATCGGAGGATCTTCTGACCTATGTGCGCGAACGAGTCAGCCGCTATCAGGTTCCGGCCCGTCTGGTCATCGTCGACGAGTTGCCACGGACGCCCTCGCTCAAGGTCAGCCAGCCCGGCGTGCGCGGATTATTCGAAGGGGTGCGGAGTTGACAACCGACATCCGAGGGGCGGCGGCCGTCGTCGGTGTGGCCGACGAGGTCTCGCCGACCGGTGTGATCGACGTTCCGCTGCGGGAATTGGAAGCGCGCGTGGTCACCGCGGCGTTGGCCGATGCGGGCTTGTCGCTGCGGGACGTCGATGGCCTGTGCACCTGCACTGGCGGAGCGCTCATGCATTCGGTCGAACTGGCCGAATATCTCGGAATTACGCCACGATTCACCGATGCCACTCAAGCCGGGGGCGCCAGCTACGGGCTGTACGTCGAGCATGCCGCCGCGGCGATCGCCGCCGGTGAAGCCGAGACGGTAGTAATCGTCTATGCATCCACACCGCGTGCCGCACGAAAGCGCGGCGAAAAAGGCCTGGGCGTCTTCGCCACCCCCGAGCGGCTCGAGTGGGAGAACCCGTTTGGCGTGATGCTCCCGATCAGTGCCTACGCGCTGGCCGCCAACCGCCACATGGCCACTTTCGGAACCACCGCCGCTCAGCTCGCTCAGATCGCCGTCGACACCAGGCGTTGGGCGGTAATGAATCCGCGCGCTCACCTGCGCGAAACGATCACCGTGAACGACGTCCTGGACTCCGGCTTCATTGCCGAACCGCTGCACAAGCTCGAGTGCTGCCTAGTCACCGACGGCGCCGCGGCGCTGGTGGTCACGAGCGCCGAGCGCGCCCGCGACCTGGCCAAGCCGCCGGCCTTCGTCCTGGGTGCGGCGTCGGCGGCGTCGCACGCGATGATCTCCCAAATGCCCGACCTCACCGTCACCCCGGGGGGCCTTTCGGGGCCAGCCGCCTTCCGTGCAGCCGGCCTCACCCCGGCCGATATCGACGTGGTCGAGCTCTACGACTCGTTCACCATCACGGTGTTGCTGGCGCTCGAAGATTTGGGCTTCTGCCCGAAGGGCGAAGGCGGTCCGTTTGTCGCGGACGGCGCATTGGGACCCGGAGGAACGCTGCCCGGTCAGACGTCCGGCGGCGGGCTCGCCTACACCCACCCCGGGGCGTTCGGGGCATTTCTGCTCGTCGAGGCCACGTGCCAGTTGCGCGGTGAATGCGGCGAACGCCAGGTCCCAGAAACGAAAACGGCTGTCGCACATGGCACCGGCGGGGTGCTCTCGGCCACCTCGACGGTGATTCTGGGAACGGAGGCGGCGCTGTGACCGATACGCTGCCGGTCCCGGAGCCCAGCCCGGCGTCCGCGCCCTTCTGGGACGCGACCCGGCGTCGCGAGTTGAAGGTCCAACGATGCGAATCGTGCGCGCGGCTCGTCTGGTACCCACGGTTCGTCTGTCCGCACTGCGGCGGTTCATCGCTGGTGTGGGAGAAGTTGAGCGGCGACGGGGTCGTTTACGCGGTCAGCGTGCACCACCGCGCCGCGCTGCCCGCGCTGGCCGACATGGTGCCGTACTCTGTGGTGCTCGTCGATCTGGACGAAGGTGTCCGTATGATGTCGAACGTGTTCGGTCCCCCTCCCACAGTCGGTGACCGTGTCACCGTGGCGTGGGTGCCGCTCGAGGACGGCCGCAATCTCGCTGTCTTCGAACCGAAGTGAGTCCTGATACCGCGCTGCGGCGCGCCCGCGAAGAAGTCGTGCTCCGGCACGTCGCGGCCGAGAATGCGCGCGACCTGGACGCGGCGATGGCCACCTTCACCCATCCGCGCTACGAGATCATCCCTACGGGAACCGTTTTCGACGGTGACGAGGCGGTCCGCGCAATGTTGTTGCAGCAGTGGGTGGATCTCCCCATGCTGCGATATGCCGCCGAGGCGATCTACCACGGGGACGACGGTCTGGTCGTGGAGACGCGAACGACCGCACCTGGCACACCGCTCGACATGTTGAGCGTCAACCTTTTCGGCTTCCGCGGGCCCGATCTCGTCCTGGAACGTTGTTATTTCGACCGGATGCTGCTCGCTGCGCAACTCGAGTCGATCCGCACGCCCTAGTCATCGACAGCGTCACGGACCGCCTGGACGAGTGCGGGGGTGTCGCGGTCCCGATTCGCGCCAGGCAACGGCCAGTGCGTCATTCGCAGGTCGGTCACGCCGGCCTGCGCCAGCGCGGTCGCTCCCGCGGCGACCGCGGAGAGGTCGAGCCGGCCATCGGCACTCGTCTGCACACGCAGCGTCCCGGCAACACCGAACCCGTCCGGGTTTCCGCCGGCGCGTTCGACGGCGGCGCGCATTCGACTTATTCCCGCGGCGACATCCCGCGCATCCGGACCCCACGGGATCCAGCCCTGTCCAAAGCGAGCGAGCCGGCGAGCGACCGCTCGGTTCACCGTCCCGCTCACCCAGACCGGTACTCCGCCGGGCTGCACGGGTTTGGGCATCTGGTGTATCCGCTCGAAACTCAAATCGGCCGAGTGGTAGCTCACCTCGTTCTCCCGCCATAACCGCTGGCATACCTCGAGCGTCTGATCCAGGATCGCCCCGCGTCGGTCGAAGTCCACCGCAGCCGCGTCGTATTCCTCACGCTGCCAGCCGACGCCCACCCCGACATCGAGGCGGCCACCGGACAGAACATCCATGGTCGCAAGGGTTTTCGCAAGGACCGCGGCCGGACGCAGCGCGGCGAGCAAAATGTTCGTGCCCAGCCGGATTCGCTCGGTCCTTGCCGACAGGTAGGTCAGCGTCGTGAGTGGTTCCAGCCAGTGCCCGTCCGGCCCGGTCGGTTGGCGGCCGCCTATTGTTCCGCCCGTCCGTGGATCCGCGTACGCGTCCATGTTCATGCCGAACGCGACGTGTTCCGAGACCAGCAGGCGGTCCAATCCAGCGCCCTCCAACAGTTGCGCCCATTCGGTAAGGTGATTCCAATTCGACGGCGCCGCCGCCGAGTACGACGGAATCCCCATTGAAAGTTGGATCGGGGCAATCACTGAGTTTCTCCGATCGATGCGGTCCGGTCTTCGGTCGCATCGACGACGACCCTGCGATGCCTGATCTGCCACCGTCCTTCGCCGTCGAGCGAGTATTGGTCCAAGTAACGAATGTGCATGACGTGGTTGCGGCCGTCCGACTCGCCGCCACGAAAATGATTGGCCGTGCAGTAGATTTCGCCGACCGCCGACTCCCCCTCGACGACGTAGAGGCCTTGGGCGATGATGTGGGCGGTGCGTGGCCACCCCGCGACGATGCCGATTATCCGTTGAATCTCGCCGTGACCGGTCAACGTTCCCGGTTCGCGCCCGGGCCTTTCGACGAGCATGGACGCGTCGGGGGCGAACACCGCCAGAAGCGCGTCGCGATCTCGGCGATCGACCGCCGCAGCATACCTGCGGGACAGCGCTTCAAGTTCCGCATGGGCAACTGCCCGCGAGATATCCATCTGTTCCCTGTGCCGGCCGGATAAAGACCCGTAGACGATACCGCCAGAGGTTGTCGGGTCAGCGGCCGGCGGTTTCGGTGCGCGCCTCGTCGGAGGTTCGTGCGCCGAAGCTGGGCACGGTGACGAGCTCGCCGTCGTGCGTCTCGTTGACGCCACGCTGCAGCGGTATCAGGAGCGGCACGAATAGCAGTTGGTCGGCGACCATCGGTGTCAGCAGCCGGTTGTGTACGAAGCCGAATGAGCTTTTGGTGATCGGGTCGGCCCAGCCGATGGTCCCGCCCAGTCCGGCATGCCCAAAGCCCCGCAGTAGACCCGGCACCGGTGATCCGTGGTAGCCGAGGTGAAATGACATCGGGAACAAGACGTTGAGGTCCGGCCGGAAGCTGCGCCTGCCTGTCAGCGACTCGACCAATTCCTCCGAAAGGAATCGCTGCCCATCGATACTTCCGCCGTTGGCGAGCGCTCCGTACATCTTGGCGAGCCCCCGCGCGGTCACCACCGCATTCACCGCGGGAATCTCGCTGTCCAGCAGCGCCATGTCGCCCTGGACCAGGGAGGTGATGCCGGGTACGTAGGTCGCACCGAGCGGGCCTGGAACCGGCAGTTTGGCCATCAGCGAGATCAGCTGGCCAAGCACCGGCCCGCCCGAGAAGCGTTGCGGGAACATGGTCTGGGCGGCCTTCGTGGACCCGTCGGCCGGCGGCCGCCCTAGGTGGACACCGTCGGTGTCCAGTGGTCGCGCGATCTCCGTGCGGAATAGCTCCCGCATGCCCTTGCCGGTGATCGCGCGGGCCAATCCGGATGCCAACCATCCAAAAGTGAACGCGTGATATGCCGCCCGGCCGGCGAGGCGGTCAACGGACGCGGCGGCCAGCCGCTCTTCCATGAACCGGTGGTCGAGCAACTGTTCGGTGGTGATGGTCCCGAGCCGGGACAGGCCCGTCGTGTGACGCATCATGTCACGCACGGTGATGTCGGATTTACCGTTGGCGCCGAACTCGGGCCAGTACTGCGCGATGGGGTAGTCGTAGGACAGCAACCCACGGTCGGCGAGCCGATGCAGGACCGTTGACGCCACGCCCTTACCCGCGGAGAAGACCATCGCGCCGGTGTCCGCAGACCAGGGCACCTGCCCCTCGCGATCGGACCAGCCGGTCCACACGTCGACGACGGGTTCCCCGTCGACATACACAGACAGCGCCCCACCACCATACCGTGGGCCGGGAAAGAGCGTGGCGAAAGTTTTCACTGCGCAGGCAAATCGAGGGTCGGCGGCACCGCGAACATGGGTGGGCAGACCGTCACCGGCTTGCAGGGTTAGTCGCTCGGGCATCGCGGTCGAAGTTCTCCCCAACTGGCGTTTGAGCCGCCCATCGGACGACTGAACAAATATCGTATTGTTGTATTGTATGCTCGTCGGCGGATGCGCATCGCGAAGGAGTGGTGATGGCCACGCAAGTAGACATGGGAACCCGGGCCCTGAGCAGCGATCGTGCCCTCGAGTTGTACTGCCTGATGAGCAAGGTGAACCACAGCGACCAGCGCGTCCGAAAAGGGCTATCATCCGGCGAGATTGCCATGAGCTATTGGCCAGTCGAGGGACAGGAGGCGATGTCGGCCGGGGCGGCCCTTGCCCTCTCCGATAACGATCAGCTGGTCACCACCTATCGCGGTCTCGGTGATGTGGTGGCCAAGGGCATCGACCTACCCAAGTACTTCGCCGAAATTCTCGGCCGAAGCACCGGTTTGTCAAAGGGCAAAGCCGGGGCAATGGGCATCTACGACCCCGATCACGGGGTCGCGTGGACCACCGGCATCGTCGGCGCGGGGCCGCTGATCGCGAACGGGATCGCCCTGGCCTCGGACATAAAGGGCAGCGATCAGGTGGTCCTGGTGAGCTTCGGTGACGGTGCGACGAGCATCGGCTACGTCCACGAGGCCATGAACATGGCGGCGCTCTGGTCACTCCCTGTCGTGTTCTTCTGCCAGAACAACGCGTGGGCCGAATGCACTCCGGTGGCCGGCTACACGCGTTCTGCCCGGCTGTCCGACCGCGCCGCGGGCTACCCCATGCCAGGGGTCACCGTCGACGGCACGGATCCTCACGCGGTGTATCACGCCGTGGCCGAGGCCGCCGAGCGCGCGCGGTCCGGCGGCGGCCCATCGTTCGTCGAAGCGGTGGCATATCGCCTACAGGGCCACTATTTCGGGGACCAAATGCCGTACGCGGACCCCGACGAGCTGGCGGCCAAGCGCGCCGACGCCCCCTTCACGCGCTACCGGCGCCGTCTCATCGACGACGGTGTGGCCACCGAGCCGGAGTTGGACCGCATCGACGCCGACTTGAAAGCCGAGATCGATGCGGCGTTTGCCGCCGCCCGCGACGCAGAGCCTCCCGCTGTCGACGAACTCACCCGAGATGTCTTCGCCACCCACGGCACGCAGCTAGCGGCGCCAGTGACGCAGCGTGCCACGGTGCCCGAAGGCGAAACGGAGAATCTCGGCCTCGTGCAAGCGATTCACCGCACGCTGGATCGGGCCATGGCCGCCGACGAATCGATCGTGCTTCTCGGAGAAGATATCGC
The DNA here is from genome assembly GCF_001667925.1 of Mycobacterium sp. E2479. GTDB lineage: Bacteria > Actinomycetota > Actinomycetes > Mycobacteriales > Mycobacteriaceae > Mycobacterium. The sequence goes on from NZ_LZJR01000027.1 coordinate 19,120, forward strand.
CGACCCGTCGGGCGGCATGTTCAAGATCACTGCCGGGTTGTCCACCAAATACGGCGCCGACCGGGTGCGCGACACCCCGATCGCCGAGTCCTCGATCATCGGTGCCGCCGTCGGTGCCGCGCTGGGCGGGCTGCGACCGGTCGCGGAACTGATGTTCATGGACTTCCTGGGTGTCGCCATGGACCAGATCGCCAACCACGCCGCCAAAATTCGCTACATGTCCGGTGGGCGACAGGGCGCGCCGATGGTCATCCGCGCCATGGTTGGGACCGCCGCCGGACCGCAACACTCGCAAGCGTTCGAAGCGTGGGCGATGCACACCCCGGGGATCAAGGTCGTGTGGCCCAGCACCGCCGCGGACGCCGTCGGCCTGCTCAATGCGTGCCTGGCAGAAGATGATCCGTGCCTGTTCATCGAGTCAATGAAGCTCTATTACGGAGGCGGCAAGGGACCCGTGCCGACCGCCGACTATGTGATTCCGCTCGGGCAGGCCGAAATCAAACGGCCCGGAACCGACGTCACGATCTGCACCTACGGCACCATGGTCCACGCCGCGCTCGATGCGGCTAACCAGCTTGAAACCGCTGGAGTTTCGGTTGAGGTCGTCGATCTGCGAACCCTGGTGCCGCTGGATCTGGCCACCGTGATCGAATCGGTTCGCAAGACCCGCCGCCTGGTCGTGGCGCACGAATCGGTCGGATTCTGCGGGCCCGGGGCCGAACTCGCCGCCGCCGTGGGCACCGAACTGTTCGGCGTGCTGAGGAGCCCCATTCAGCGGGTGGCCGGCACCTACACTCCGGTGCCGCGCGCGGCCACCCTGGAGGCGGCCTGCCGTCCCGATGCCGGTCAACTCGTCGAAGCCATCGGGAGGATTGTGTGATGGAGGTGCGGATGCCCAAGCCGGGCGATGCGATCACCGAAGCGGAGCTGACCGAGTTGTACGCAGCGGACGGGCACCACGTGTCCGAAGGCGACCCGCTCTATCAAATCGCCACGGACAAGGTCGAAATGGATATCGAGGCGCCGGCCTCGGGTGTCGTCTCCTGGAAGGTCAGCGCCGGCGAAACCTACAACGTCGGCGAGCTCCTCGCGATGATCGAGGAAGGGTGACAGCACTACCCGATTCGGTCGACGTTGACCTCGGCACCCCAGAGCTGATCGGGCGTATCGAGGGCGACACATTGACCGTTACGATCAGCCGTCCCGAGAAGAAGAATGCCGTCACGGCAGACGGCTATCACGGCATCAAGCGGGCAGCGATGATCGTTGCCGACGAACCGGGTTTGAGCTTCCTGGTCATCACCGGATCTGGCGAGGCGTTCTGCGCGGGTGGCGACATGAACGCGGTGGAGAACCCGGACCGGACGTGGGATGCATTCACCGAATCATACGACGGTACGCCGTTCGAAACGCTCGGCAAGATACCGAAAGTCGTCGTCTGCGCGGTAAATGGGATTGCCCTGGGCGGTGGTTTGGTGATGACGCTGTTCGCGGATCTGGTCGTCGCATCCGATCGAGCCCGATTCCGCGTCCCCGACCTCACCCGCGGGGTGTACGAGGCATTCGTCGCCGCTCGGCTGCCGCAACGGCTGGGAACGCTAAGAGCCAATCACCTTATCTATGGCAACGATTGGATCGACGCGCAAGAGGCCGAACGACTCGGCCTGGTCGGCAAAGTCGTGCCACACGACTCCTTGCTGCCGGAAGTGGACGCCTTGCTAGAACGAGTCCGAAAGACCGGCCCCGTCGCGCGCGCTGCAGTCAAACGCGAGATGGCGCGCGCGTTGCCGCCCGTGGACGTCACGGGCTACTGGTCGTCCATCGGTACCGCCGAACAGATCGAAGCTTTTACGGCGTTCCTACAGAAGCGATCACCAGCGTGGCCTGTCAACAACGACCGCGACGCTTTCGTCCAGACCCGTCGGCCTGCGTGGCTACCGTCTCAAAACGCCGACTAAACGCCTAACTGTCCGACTTTGCTCCCAGCATGCTGCCGCTCGGAAGGAACCACACCAGGATTAATTCGGCGCCCCGTTGCAGCGGTGTGCAGTGCTCCCCCGGACCGTCCCACCAGCAACCAGTGGTACTAGCCAGGATGGTAACGCGAGAACGATGTTGCCGAGCACGTCGACGGTGAATGTGGGCTTGATGAACCCGACTTCCATGCCGATTGTGGGGACCAAGGTGAACAAAGTGAGGACAAGCAGACCACCGCAGTAAATCTTCAACGGACGCGGCGCGAACGGAACGTGCCACGTTGAGAACGTGTTCAATCATCGGTTCGGACCGCCGTGACCTCCTCACGACTCGCGGCCTTGATGCGTTTGCATAGCTCGAAAGTGCGGTTGAGGGCGACCGCCGCCTCCTCCAGCGACGTGACGAAGCGCATGTAGTCGACCGGCATGACCCAGTCGACGCCTGCGTCGACCCACCCCTGCAGTTGGTCGGCCACCTCTTCGGGTGTGCCATTGATGAAGCTGCGGCTTGCCATTTCGCGCGTGGTACGAGCAAGAGCATTGTCGAGAAAGGATTGCTCGACTGAAAGTGGCTTGAGGTTCAGGTGATAGGTCCACTTGTCGGGTACGGCAGGTTCGATGCCCTCTTTGCGCCAATCGTTTGGGTTTACTCGGCCGAAGATCGCCGACTGCCAACGAATGACGGGATTGTCGAGCGCTCTCTCGATGACGTCGGGGTCCTCATGCAATAGAACTAGACTCCACATGCCGAACCGAAAAGTCGCAGGATCACGGCCCTTGCGTTCGAGATCCTGGCGGATATTTTTGATCTCAACGCTGGCGTGCTCGGGTGTGGACCACACATTTGGCACCGCTACCGCGACGCCGTCGAGATAGCTCGTTGCCAGGTCGATCAGCCTGGGGCCGCCACCCAGCGCCCACATTTGAGGGCGGTACGGCCTGGCGGACCCCAGGTAGGCCCCCTTGAGCGAAATGTGATGTCCCTCGAAGTCGACTGGCTCATCGGACTCCCACATTAGGTTGAAGATTCGGCAAAGATCCTCCATTCGGGCGAGTCCTTGAGAACGCTTGTGCCCATATGGTGCGCACTGCTTAACTTCACCCGCGCCAATGTGGAAGAGGGCTTTGCCCTTAGTCAATTTGGCTAGTGACCACATTGTTTGAATCAACTCCACAGGCGGGGTCCGTATGCAATCGGTGCCGATTGTCAGACCCATACCGGGGGCGCTGGTGGCAGCAACCGTCGCCGTGACGATTCCGGCGTCTAGTGAATCGGGCTCGTCGATGATCGCCGCGGCGGGCACGTTCGCCTCGTTCCAGATGCTGGGCGGCAAGAAGCCGACGGGCTGATCAGAGACCTCGATATAGTCGACAACGCCGCTGCGCTGAATGGTTTTCGCGTCCATTGCGGTCACTTCCCACGGAAGGTGCCGATCGCCGGAGATATTGACTGCGGTTTCCATCGTCATCTTATCGGTCCCGTCGAATGAGAGTCGTCGATCACGACCCGCTACGGGCTAGCTCCGCGGGGCTCATTTGTTCCACCGGTTTAGCTGGCGTCCGTCGCCGAAGCCGGTTCCGTAGCCGTGCGTGAAAGCGATGATGTGACTGACCACGATGCCGCTCGTGAAGAACAGCCAGCAAAACGCGGTGAGATGACACCCTGTCGGCGCAGGCGGACGGCAAGCGGGTTGCGTACAGGTTCTGCTGTGGTTGTCATCGCGACCCGGTTCCGTTGTGCTGCTGGGTGTCTCGGGCCAGGCGTTGCTGGTGGATTGTGACGAGCTGGCGGAACCCGAGCCGCGGGTAGTGCGGTTTGGGCTGAACTCCCCAGGTGTCTTGGGATGTCTTTTCGCCGGCCGCTTCTGCCGGGCTGAGTAGTGGGTAGGGATACTTGCACTGCCGGGTCTCATCGGAATACATGACCTTCTGTAGCTCGTCACATATCTCATGCATCGACAGCGTCGGCCAGCCGTACCAGACCACCAAAAACGGTACGAACAACGTGCCCTCGACCACCAGCGCAAAGAGGCACACATAGATCGCTCTACGTAGCCAGGTATGCAGTCCCTTGTAATACGCGGTGGTGCCCTCGGGGAGCACTTCCTCACGTGCGGTCTGCTCAATTTCGGATGGGGGGTTACTCACTGCCATCTCCCTTCACAGGAACTAGCTGCTTCAATCCGAGAACAGCTCGCGGTTGACGGTGTGCAGGTAGGGAATCGCCAAGAAAGGTGTGATGTAGAAGATGTCGTAGATCCACCAGGCAATGACGGGGAAACCGATGTTCGTGTAACGAAGGTCGGCGTACACGGTCATGTTGAACACGTAGCCGACCCAGATCACCACTCCGAACCAACAGGTGACGATCAGCCACTGGTGGCCCCACCGCTTCATCTGCAGGAAGGCGATCGCAGCGGCCATGCGCATCGGGAAAACGACCAGGACACAGGCCACCTCCCAGGACTTCTCGCCGGGCGCCCCGGACCCGCCGATCCAGAGTTGGTTGTAGTGCCAGAAGTAGCCGGCGTCGAAGAAGTTCCCCCACGCGACCGTGATCGTGCGATTGATCAGAGTGTGGTTGGCCACCAGATCCAGTGCCCATCCGAAACTATTCAGCGCCGCGTCGATGAACACCAGAAAACCGATCAGCGTGACCATCAACGGGCGGACTGAAAGTCCCTCTTTGCCGGCGCGACGCAGGATCGTCAAGCCGTAGAAGAAGATCGGAAACCCGATCACGCCCAGCACCAACGTGCCCATCAGAAATCCGCCGATCATCAGGTAGATATCGGCCTTACGTTGGACCCGCTTGGATTCGGCCATGTGGTCCTCGTAGCTCAACGAATTCGGCGCTGCGTTCTCGGCCACGGGCGGAAGAAGGTTGCGGTGTCCCGCTTTCAGCCTGGGATGGTTCATGATTGGCTTGTCACCAGCCCCGGTTGAAGCTCATGTACAGCTGAATGAAGAAGTTGCCCAACAGAAATCCATAGATTGCTATTTGGAACCAGAACAACGCCAATCGCCGCTTTCGGTCCTGTTCGTTGACTACCATGGCCGTTCCTTTCTCATAGATCGACTTTCTGCCTTGGGGGCTCCGGCCAGGCTTGCGACCGCCACTTCACGCAGGCCGTCGGAAATGGCGCCGTCCGTGCTCAGTGGCGCCAAGACAGACGCGGTGACCGCTTCCAGTTCATCGGCGCCGACCGCGATGAGCTGCGCGGCGGTCACCAACACTCGCGTCGACGGCGGCTCGAAGTGGAAGACCTCGTCGGCAGCACGGATGCTGTTGGCGCATTTGATCAGAGCCTCGGCGACGTCTCGGCTGACGCCCGCCTCGTTCATCAACACTTCGGCTTCCCGATCTGGGGGCAGGTAGTCCATCGCGATGGTGACGAACCGCTGCCGAAACGACGGCTTGAGCTCTTTCAACGAACTCCTGTATGCGGGGTTGTAGGAGCATACGAGCATGAAAGTGTCGGGCGCGTGGACAGTCTCGTTCGACCGGTCCAGATGCAAGGTGCGGCGATAGTCGGTGAGCGAGTGCAGGACGGCGAGTGAGTCGTGGCGTGCCTCCACCACCTCGTCCAGGTAGCAGATCGCCCCGTCACGCACGGCACGGGTCAGGGGCCCGTCGGTCCAGACGACGTCGCCGCCGGTTACCACGAATCGACCGACCAAATCGGAGCTGGTGAGGTCGTCGTGACAGCTCACGGTGACCGCGGGACGGCCCAATAACCCGGCCATGTGCTCGACAAACCGTGTTTTGCCGCATCCGGTCGGACCGGTGAGCATGACCGGGAGGCGCCGTTCGTAGGCCTGTTCGAAGAGTTTGACCTCGTTGCCGCTGACCGAATAGAAGTCGCTCAACATACACTCCTTGAGAATTATGGCTAGGCCGCGATGAGTTCGCGGTGAACGTGACCCAACACGCGCGGCAGCTCGTCGACCCGGCGGATGCGTCGTGATCGGCGCGAGCCGAAGACTTCGGGAAGTGGATCGACCCGCGTCAATCCCACCCCGATGTAGTAGACGAAAACGCCGGCATCTTCGGCCTCCTCGACGGCGTGGTTGACGTCCGCCCAGGCGTAGCGGCCCTCGTAACCCTCGTCGGAGATCAGGCCGTCCCCGATCACGATGAGTAACCGCCGCTCCGTCGGTTGCACCAGTAGCCGGGTCGTCAAGTGACGCAACGGTGCGCCAAGTCGGGTGTAGCCGGCAGTGACCAGGCCCTGAGTGCTGGGGGCGACGAAGTCGCGGTCGGTGAAATCCTTGAGGCAGCGAACCTCGACGCGGTGGCGAGTGTTTCCGGTGAAAACGAAGATCCCGTGTCTTTCCTTGGCCTGGGTCATCGCCTGTGACAGCGCGTCGGCACACTGTAATTCGAGCTGGAAGATGTGGCCCTGGTGTGCTCCGAGTGAGGAACTACCGTCCAGCAGAAGGCATGTTGTGACATCGCGGTGCGTCGGAATGAGGTCACGAAATACACGACCGTCGCTGAACTTGCCGGTCGATAGGTCGATGTAGTGATCGACGTAGCGGTCGATGTCCAGATCGCAACCGTCCTCGAGACCGTTCCGCATTACCCGCTGTGTGCGCATCTCGAAGTACCGTCTTAGGTCTGCTGGCCGGCGGCTCGGTCGTTGTGATGATGCGGTGTGCGTGCGTTCGAGCACCGCGACGTGATCGGGAAGGAACCGATTGGACCAAAAGTCCCACTCTGGATAAGGCACACCCGCGCGTTGGTCCACAGAGATCTCGATCTCTTCGTCCTCGGGGCGGCTTGGTAAAGGGAGATTGGGGTTTTTGACGCCGCCTTCGCCGCCGACCGGTACCGAGTAAATGCGGTAGGCGTCCTGACGCCGTGACGTCCACGGCATCCTGCCCCACATTCTGCGGGTGCCTTCCACCATTCCGCGGCGGTTGGCGACGGGGCTAGGCAGCCTCCCAAGCAGCCGCCACGAGGGCAGCGGCGCGCCGGAATCTGCCAGGGCAAGGGCGTAGTCGAGCATCGCCTCGGCGTCGAGCTCGTCGAAGATCGGCTCCAGTCCGGGTAGTCGTCGTCGAAGTTCTGCCATCGTGCCGGGCCAGTTCGTCGCCAACCAGCCCATCGCGACGCGGCCCTCGATGACCATCAGGGCTCGTAGTTCCCGGGCCGTCAGTTCGTGAATCGAACGCTGCGCGAGGAGATCTTTCGAAGGTGCGCATTGCAGGCCCACGCCACAGGAAAGCGTGCGCAACGTCCAGTCCGGCTCCAGCATCGGGAAAGGCACGTTAATAATCGTGCGGCCGCTGTTCAGACTGAAGGCGCGGTGGGTCCCGGAAACAAGGCGTACGCCCTGGCGCTTACCACTCGAAAACGCCACCGCGACAAGGGAACAGCTTTTCTCAGCGTGGAGTGCAGATAGCATGCCGTCAGCCATGGCCGGTTCCTGGAGCCGGAACCGGCAGCGTACGGGCCGCCCTAGGGGCGGACCTCAGAAGGTGCCGATGTTGGCCATCACCCAGTACCAGAACCAAATGATCAGTGCGCAGCCGCCCCACGCGACTACGAAGCGGATGATGTCTTCGACCATGACGAGACCTCCAAAAGGGTGGCGAATCTTCGAACTTGAAAGTCACCGGGCCTCCAGCCCGCGGCAGAAGTGAGCGAGGTACTTCTCGAGCATGGATACTCGGCCGGGCGAAGCCTCCCGGTTGGTGACCAGCAGCCCATACAAGCCGATGAGGAAGAAGACGGCGCTGGCACCGGCATCGACGTCGGCGCAGACCTCACCACGGTCTCGGGCCATCTCGATCTGCTGGATGACGATGAGCACGATCGGGTGCGTCGCCGAATCATTCAGCTCGGGTTGAGTGGCCGAAAAATAGAGGTTGAGAACGTCACGGAACAGCACATTGCCCAAGCGCTCTTCCTCTGCCACAACGCCTTTGATCACCTCGGCCAAAGCCGACTCGAGGTCGACCGTTGAGGTTAGCGCTCGGGTGAGTTCGTCGGCGATCTTGGTCTCCTCGCGGCGGGTGAGCTCGGCCAATACGTGTTCCTTAGTGGGGAAGTGGAAGTAGAAGGTGCCCCGAGCTACGCCTGCGCCCAGCACAACCGCATTGACATCGGTGTCGGCGACGCCGTTGCGCCCGAACTCACGTACAGCAGCGTTGAAAACACGCTCACGCGTCTCGATCCGTTGAGCTTCGCGACTCGGGAACTTCACATCCGGGCGCCTGAGGCCCGCACCGTCAGCAAACGACCGCGTCGCACTTGCCATCCAAACCCCTTGGTACACGTAAATCTATCTGCGCACGCTAACTCTATAGCCAATTTCTGACGGTCGTCAATGACTAATGTCGACGACGAATGTCAAAAGAAGATCTGCGCCTTACGGGCGCCGTCTCGCGCGTGCGGGGCACCGAGGAACGTGACAAATGAACACAAAGTGTTCTATTATTCACCCTGATGACAGACCTGCCTGAGGGCACCTCGGAGCTCACCGGGTGCGACGAGATCCTTGTTGCTGTCCACGGTCCCGTGCGGATCGTGACGTTGAACAACCCCGACAACGCCAACGCGGTCAACAACAGGATGCACACCGCGTTCACCCGGTTGTGGGGCACGCTGGCCGACGACCCCGACGCCCGGGCAGTGCTCATCACCGGCACCGGCGACTACTTCTCCGCCGGGGGAAACCTGGTGGAATGGCTGGAAACCCACGTCAACAACCCGGTCACACGCCGTGCCGGAATGCGCGACGCACGGCGGATCGTGCGCGACATGATCGACTTTCCCCTGCCGGTGGTCGCGGCCGTCAACGGGCCCGCCGTCGGCTTCGGGTGCAGCATCGCCGTGTTGTGCGACATCGTGTTGATGTCCGACCGGTCGTTCTTCGCCGACACCCACGTCGCGAGTGGTCTGGTCGCCGGCGATGGCGGGTCGGTGCTGTGGCCGTTGCTGATGAGCCTTATCAAGGCAAAGGAGTACCTGATGCTCGGTGAACGCATCAACGCCGACAAGGCCGTAGAACTCGGCTTGGCCAACCGCGTTGTACCGCACGCGCAGATCAAACAGGAGGGCCTGGCAGTGGCCCACCGCCTGGCCGCGCTGCCGGCGCGGGCAGTGCAGGACACGAAGAGAACGTTGAATCTGCATGCCCAACGCGCGATCACCGGCATCCTCGAGTACGGGATATCGGCTGAGACAGAGTGTTTCACCACACCCGAGCACCGGGCTGCTATCGACAAGTTCCTGAACCGGTAGGACTGGTCCGATGGTCGACGACGCTGACGCGGACGCTCTGCTAGTCCGTTACGAAGAGCGGGACGGCATCGCTGTGGTCTTATTGGACCGGCCGCGCCAGCGTAATGCCTTGTGCTACGAATCGTGGACCGAGCTATCGATCGCACTCGGTGGCATCGTTGCGTACGGCGCCCGCGGTGTGGTCTTGGCCGGCGCGGAGGGATTCTTCAGCTCCGGAGGTGATTTGAAGACCGGACCCGCCCGTGGCAGCGGGCCGTTGGGGCCCGCGGGCCGCGTCGAGCACGCGCAACGAGTGATGGAACAACTCAAAGCTGTGCCGGTGCCGACTATCGCGGCGGTTGAAGGCGCGGCGATTGGCCTCGGCTGGAGTCTGGCGTTGTCGTGCGACCTAGTTGTAAGCGCCTCCGATGCCTTCTTCGCTGCTCCATTCGTGGCACGCGCGGTGATACCCGACGGCGGGCTGGCCTGGCGCCTCACTCAACAGCTGGGCCGACACCGCGCGGCGTCCCTATTACTGCGCGGCATACGGCTATCGGCCGCCGAGGCCGAACGGCTAGGACTGGTGACCGACGTCGTCGAACCCGGATCGGCGATCGATCGCGCCGTCGCGATAGCCAACGAACTAGCACAGGCCGATGCAGGGGCGGTGGAAATGACGAAACGGTTGATCAATTCTGCTGAAAGTGCGCAACTTGCCGCCTTTCATCCGCTTGAGCTGGCAATGGCGACCGTAGCGCAGCAACGTTCGGCGGCCACCGAGGGACGAGCTGCCTACTCCTGATTTCAGCGGGGCATGCCCAGCCCAACCGTCGAGATCAGATCTCGCTGAATCTCGCTGGTGCCCCCGCCTATCGAGTGCAGGAGAGACAGCAACAACCCCTCCGAGAAATGGCCATCGAGCACCGAGTCCGGATCGTCCGGCATGAGTTCGCCTGCGTGCCCGAGGATCTGGGCCCCGAGCCCCCGCAATTCGGCGGTCAATTCGGAGTGATACAGCTTCGATAACGACGGCAGTGCGGCATCCAGGGCACCTTCGGCCTGCAGGTGTGCCACCCGATACGACAGGGCGCGACCCACCTCGACGCGTTCGACGGCGCGAGCGAGCGCAACGCGATTGGCCGGATCGGACAGTGGGTCGTGCGTCGATCCCTTTTGCGCGTGGCACCAGTCGATCAGCTCGTCAAGATAGCGCTGAGCCTGAGCGGCCCTGGTGATATTCGACCGTTCGACGTCGAGCAGTGCCTTTCCGACCGTCCACCCCTCCCCCTCGGCCCCGACAAGATTGGCCGCGGGAACCCGCACACCATCGAAGAACTCCTCGGCAAAGGTGGGGTAGCCAGTCATCGACCTGATGGGTCGACGGGTGATCCCTGGCGAGTCCAGGTCGACGAGAAAGAACGAGATTCCGGCCTGACGCTTGCCCGCCACCGGCGACGTGCGGGCCAGGACGAAGATCCAGTCGGCGAGCACGCCGTTGCTTGTCCACGTCTTCTGCCCGTCCAGGACGTAATAGTCGCCGTCTCGTCGAGCGGTCATCCGCAAGGCCGCCAGGTCCGAGCCCGCCTCCGGCTCCGAATAGCCCTGTGCCCACATACGTTCCGAGCGCGCGATGGCCGGCAGATGCTCCGCTTTCTGTTCTGACGTACCGAATTTGAACAATACTGGCGCCAACATGTTCACCCCGTTGGTGTTCACCAGTGGCGCGCCCGCATACGCAAGCTCTTCACGGATGACCACCTGCTCCACGACACCGCGGCCGCCGCCTTCGTACTGGGCCGGCCAGTGCGGCACAAACCATCCCTGCTCGTGTAACGCCTTACAGAACAAGACCGCACGCTCGTGGGCGTCGCGCGGCAGGTAGTCGGGATTGGCCGCAGTCCGACGGAACTCGTCAGGCAGGTTGTGCGCCAGCCAATCACGCACCGACGCACGAAGTGACTCGGTGTCCTCGTCCCCGCCAAACCGGATGATCGGCTGAAGTGGCATGGTCAGATGCGCTCACTGGGTTTGGAACTCTTCTTCATCAGCTCCGCGAGGAACTGCTGGAACTCCTGGCTACCGGTCACCACCGCCTGAAGGTCGTTGCTCGCTTGTTGGTGCGTGCGGAAACCCATTGTTTCCCACGCCCGGATTACACCTGATTTGACGGCCTGCAACGTGATCAGGGGCGCGGTGGCAATCTTCGCGGCCAGTTCCTCGACGGCGGCTTCGAGTTGATCGGTGGGCACCACTCGATTCACCAGACCGAACTCGAGCGCTTGCGCGGCAGTCAACCGTTGAGCCGTGTACAAATATTCGGCCGCCCGCTTGTAGTTCATGAACACCCACGGCTCGAACATCGTTTCGGCACCGGGCAGCCCAAACCCCGGCACCAGAGGCATCTGGAACCACGCATCCTCGGAACAGACGGTGATCTCGGGAATCAGCGCCCAGGTCGTGCCCCCACCGATCGCGTAGCCGTGTACCTGGGCGATCACCGGCTTGGGGAACTCCCACAACTTGAGGACGGGCCACAGGAACAATTGCGCCGCAGAACGCCACACTTTCCCCGATGCTTCCAGCTCGGCTTTGAACTCCGGGTACGCGCCGGTGGGGACGTGACCAGAGCAGAAGCCCTTGCCATTGGCTTTGATGATGACCACCTTCACGTCGTAGTCGTACTGCGCGTCGTCGAGGGCCGCGTTGACGCTATGGACCATTTCCGAGCTCTGCGCGTTGGCGGCGTCAGGATTGTTCAGGATGATGCGCGCGATCGGGCCGTCCTTCTGGTAGATCACGTGCTCCAGTTCTCGCGTTTCCACTTCGGTTCTTCCTCCTCAACACCGGGCGGCCCACCACCGCATGGTGCAACTATACAGATAATGTATTACTGTTCTTCAGGAAAGGACGGTGCCGATGACGACAACAGACTTACGTTGGGATCCGTTCGACCGCGCCCTGCACAAGGACCCCTACGCCGTCTGGAAACGGCTGCGCGACGAAGCGCCGACCTACTACAACGAACAGTACGACTTCTACGCGCTCAGCCGGTTCTCCGACGTGCTGGAGGCGTCGCTGGACACCGAGACGTTCTCGTCGGAGCACGGGGTCACCCTGGATGCGATCAGCGAGCAACCGTGGCCGTCGCCCAGGGCGATGATCATGATGGACCCGCCAGATCACACCGCGTTGCGAAAGATGGTCAATCGCACCTTCTTCCGAACCGAGATTGCCCGACTCGAGGACCGCGTCCGGACGCTGTGCAGCCATTATCTGGATGCCTTCGTCGGTACCGATGGCTTCGACTACGTGCGTGACTTCTCGATGAAGTTACCGGTGATGGTGATCAGCTCGCTGCTTGGTTTTCCCGAAGAAGATCACGACAACCTGCGCGAGTGGTCGGATGCCCAGCTCCACCGCGATGAGGGCACAACCCAGCTCAGCGAGGACGGCCAGCAGGCCAACGTCAAACTGCTCGGCTACTACGCCGACCAGATTCAGCGCCGCAGGGTCGCACCGAGCGACGACATCGTCGGCAACCTGATGACCTCCGACCTCGTCCAGGCAGGTCGCCAGACCCGTCGCCTCGACGATCGTGAAGTGTTGATGTTCATCGCGATGATCAACGTCGCCGGCAATGAGACGGTTGCGCGCCTGCTGGGATGGGCCGCGCTGACACTGGCGAACTATCCCGATCAACGCGCCAAGCTGGTGGACCGCCCAGAACTGATCAGCAACGCCGTCGAGGAACTGCTGCGTTACGACGCCCCATCACCAGTACAGGGGCGCTACACGAAACGCGATGTCACCTACAACGGCACCCTCATTCCAGCCGGCTCGCGCGTAGCACTGCTGACCGGATCGGCGGGCCGCGACGAACGCCAATACGAGAACCCGGACGTCCTTGACGTCGAGCGCGCGGGAATCCGTCACATCAGCTTCGGTCACGGTTCGCACTTCTGTCTGGGCGCGGCGCTGGCCCGCCTCGAGGCCCGCGTGGCGCTGGAAGAGACGCTGAAGCGTTTTCCCGCCTGGGATGTCGACGAAGACGCCGTGACCTACGTGCACACCAATTCGGTGCGCGGGCCCGCCAGCGTGCCGATCCGGCCGTGACCCCCGACCTCGCGGCGCACACACAGGACGCGGTGCGCTGGCTGGTTCTGGACCGACCGGACGCCGGCAATTCGGTGACGCGTGCCATGCAGCGGAGCCTGATCGAGAATCTTCAGTCCGCATCCAGCGATCCCGACATCAGAGCGGTGGTGCTCACCGCTCGGGGCGACCGGCATTTCTGCACCGGACCGAATCTCCACGATCCAGGAATGCAACCCAAAAAAGACAGGGTCGCCGGCGACGCCGCCCGCATTCTGCGCACTGGGTCTCAAGCGGTGGTCTCAGCGTTGCTGGACTGCGAAAAGCCCGTGCTGTGCGCGCTCAACGGCATCGCCGCCGGGGTGGGCGCGAGCATGGTGCTCGCCTGTGACCTCATCGTGGCCGCCGAAAGCGCGCGACTCATAGAGCTTTTCACGCGGCGAGGGCTCGCGCCCGACGGTGGTGCCGCATATCTGCTGGCCCGTAAGGTGCCCTTCAATGTCGCCAAGCAGCTGCTGTTTTTCGGCGAGGAACTGTCCGCGCCCGAGGCCTACCGGATCGGCCTGGTCAACAAGGTGGTCGCCGACGGCGACCTCGAGGACGAGGCGGCGGCCTGGGCGCGGCGGCTCGCTAAAGGACCAACACGTGCGCTGGCGGCGGCCAAGGCGATGCTCAACCAGGCACTCGACGTGGGTCGTGACGCCGCCCTTCGAACCGAGGCATTGTTGGTGGAACAGGTAGCCGCGACCGACGACGTCGCCGAAGGGATGGCTGCCTTCGTCGAGCGACGCGATCCCGACTTCCGCGGACGGTGACGGCTACCTAGCGAATGTCATTGCTAGAGGCCCAGCTTCAATCCTGCGCCGGCGTCGACGAATATCTGCTGTCCGGTAACGTAACGGGATTCGTCCGACGCCAGGTACACCACCAGGTGGGAGACATCATGCGGCTCGATCCACGGGACGGGCATCGCCTGCAGGATCGGAAAGACGATTTCGGCGTCCTCGCGGCTCGGTTCGGGCAGGTCCGGACGAAACGTCCGGTACATCGGGAGGTTATGCAGCATCCCGGTGTTGACGTTGGTCGGGTGCACGGTGTTGATCCGGATCTGCTCGGGTGCCAGCGTCAAGGCCAGCCCCTTCGTGTACTCGCACAGCATCTTCTTCGCCAGTCCGTAGCCGGCGCCCCCGGGACCTTGCGGCCCACCGCCGGTGGCCAGGTCTTTCTGCGGAACCAGTCCGGCGATCGAGCCGGTGACAATTATCGACGCACCCGAGCGCAGGTGTTCCATGCTGATATGAATGGTGTTGATGACACCAACGAAGTCGACGTCGAAGGCATCGGTGAAACCGCGTGACGGAACATCGTTGCCTAGCGGGCAGATGCCTGCGTTCGCCACGACGACATGGAGGCCGCCCAACTCGGCGACGGCCTCGTCGATCGCCTTCTTCAGCGCGGCGCGGTCGCGGACGTCGACGACCGCTGAAACCGCGCGGCGACCCGACTTTTCGACGAGCTTGACCGTCTCGTCCAGATCCTCCCTGGTAGCAAGCGGGTACTCGTTGGTTTCGATGTCGGCGCACATGTCCAGCGCGATGATGTCGGCGCCCTCGTCGGCAAGATGGACCGCGTGGCTGCGGCCCTGTCCGCGGGCGGCACCGGTTATCACGGCCACCTTGCCGTTCAAGCGCTGCATCTGCTCCTCCATGGTCATTCGACGAGCCAGCTGCTCGGCCGCACACCCGGCACAAGCCACAGGACCGTTGTTCCTGCGGGCGCCGCGACCCCCGACAGCATTATTGGATAATAGAACACTCAGTGTTAATCTGTCACGTGTGTGGATACGGCGCCTAGTCTGATTCGCGTGAGGGAAAGCGAGTGACGCTGCACCGCGAGGCCGCGTCCCTGGACGGCCGGGTGGCCGTGGTGACGGGAGGCGGGGCCGGCATCGGCCGCGCCGTTGCGTCAGCGTTCGCTGAATTCGGCGCAAAGGTCTCAATTTGGGAAAGGGATGCGCAGACGGCGACAGCTGCGGCCCGGGAAATCGACGGCCTCGCGTGCGTCACCGACGTCCGCGACGCTGAGCAGGTTGATGCCGCCCTGGCCGCCACCGTCGAGAAGCTAGGAACCCCAAACCTATTGGTGAACAATGCCGGTGGAGTCTTTTGGTGTGGTCTGCTCGAAACCTCCCCCAACGGATGGGACGCGTTGATCCGCATCAACCTGACCCAGGTCTTGCTGTGCACTCAACGGGTCGCCCGCGCCATGGTCGAAGCCGGCACGGGCGGCAGCATCATCAACGTCAGCACGATCGAGGCGGTGCGGGCGGCGCCCGGGTTTGCCGCCTATGCAGCGGCGAAGGCCGGGGTTGTTAACTTTACGAAAACCGCTGCGCTCGAACTCGCGCCGCACGGTATCCGTGTCAACGGATTGGCTCCCGACTTCACCCTGACCGAAAGCCTCGCGAAGATGGCCCCTGCCGGGGCCGAGAACGCCAGATTCATGGTGCCGATGGGCAGAGCCGGCCACGTCGACGAAATGGCAGGGGCAGCCGTCTTTTTGGCCAGCGATCTCAGTGCATACGTGACCGGACAGACATTGCATGTCGACGGCGGTACGGCAGCGGCTGGGGGCTGGTACCACCATCCCCAGACCGGGCACTACATCCTCGGCCAGCCGACGCCCATCACTTGATGCGACCCCATAGAAGTCAAATGCAATGCATCCGTTCATGACTCATCCCATCCACACGTTGGAAGACATCGACCAATAACTGTGGCGGAGGAGGATTCGGTGGTCACGATAGATCCAGCCGTACAAGCCATGCTGGCGCGCGAAGAGATTCGCCAACTGCCGTTTCGCTACGCCACCGCGATCGAAACCCGCGACGCCGACGCGATGGCTGATCTGTTCGTCCCGCATGCGCGGTTCGGTGATTATGGAGAGGGTCGCGACGGCGCGCGCCGTCTCATGTCCGACAGCCTCGACGCCAGCGTGTTCGCTGTCATTCTGGTCGCCAACCACCTCATCGAGCTCGACACCGAGGACAGGGCACACGGGCAGGTCTGGGCGCAGTGCTTCGCTCAGGCGCACGCCGAGGGATTCATCGAACAGCTCATCAAGTACGAGGACCGCTACGAGAAACACGAAGAGCGTTGGTGTTTCTTGCACCGCCGGCATCGGCTGTTCTACGGCGTCAACAGGCCCACCTCACCACTGACGCAAAGCGCCGCAGACTGGCCGCGAAATCAGACTGGCGTCGGAGATCTGCCGCTGGCCGATCCGGTGTTCGTCGCCTGGTGGAGCAATGCAACGAAAACCGCTGTGCCACAATCTGATAGAGAACAGCCGTGATGAATCGCTGCCTTGCCGACGGCTTAGCCTTCCCGGAGAGTCCGATCGCCTTGGATGACGGCTCCGTTCTGGTGTCGGAGATGGCGGCCGGCCGGATCTCTCGAGTCCGCCCCGATGGGGCTACCGAGACAGTCGCCCACACGGGTGGCGGACCCAACGGCGTGGTCAAACTCCCCGATGGACGGTTGATCGTGTGTCAAAACGGCGGGTCCAAGTTCGGGGTCGGGCCGTGGCCATACGACTTCAACGGCTGCGTAAACATCTTCCGGCCGATAGGGCCGCCCGACGAACCCGTCACCCCCGCGCTGCAAATCATCGAATCCGACGGTAGCGTCAGCACGCTCGCTACCGAGTTCAGCACGCGTTCCGGTAAGACGCTGCCTCTGGTGCGGCCCAGCGACATTTGCGCTGACAGCCACGGCGGCTTCTATCTGACCGACGCAGGAACGGCACAGAGCCGCACCCGCAGCGTGACCGGACTCCTCTATGGCACGGTCGACGGCGACCTGCGTGAAATTATCTACCCGCTCGAGATGCCGAATGGGGTCGCGTTGTCACCCGACGGCTCGTCGCTATACGTGGCAGAGACGCGCACGCGCCGTATTTGGGAATTCAAGCTCGACGGACCGGGCGTGGTGGGCCGGGCGCGGGGTCTGGCGACGGTGCCGAGCGGCGGCCCGCTGAACGTTGGAGGGGCCGACGGGCTGTGCGTAGACCCCGCCGGCCGAATCCTCGTCGCGACCCTGGGGACGGGCGGGGTCACCGTCTTGTCCTCGACCGGCGACTTTCTAGGTGCGATTCCCGCCGACGACCCGATGACCACCAATGTCGCATTGAGCAGCGATGCCCGCACCCTATTCATGACGCTCGCATCATCGGGACGACTGATGAGCATCGCGAACTGGTTGGACAACTCGAGCATTGCGCGGGCGTCACCGTGAAAACCTCGCTTGCCGAACGTCGCCTGCCGTTCGCTCGCACCGGCAGATCTCTGGTCATTTCGGGGGCGATCGTTCCGACTTTCACGGGCTCGGCGCTGATCGCAGCACTGACCGCCTGGGCCTTGCCCACCGGTGCGGCGCTGAGCAAACACCATGTGATGTTGGTCAATATCGTTGCCGCACTGTGCTACTCCGGCACCGTCTTGCCCTTGGCCGGGTTATGGGCGTACATCTGGATGAGCCTGCCTGCGGGGGCAAGCGATGTCACCGTGCGCCGCGTCGTCCTGGCCATCCCAATGAGGATGGCGGTAGTCCACGGGACCGTATGGTCGGCAGCGGCCGCGGTTTTTGCGCTCATCAACATCCACACACCCTGGCTGGCCGCGACGCTGGGGGTGTCGATTCTGCTCGGTGCCATCGTGACAACCGCACTGGCCTATTGGATGTGCAGGATTTCGCTGCGGCCGACGGCGGCCAGGTTGCTCACCGACAACCCGCCGACACGCCCGCGGGGGCCCGGTCTTCGGTTGCGTGCCGTGAGCGCCTGGGTAATAGGAACGGGAGTTCCGACGCTGATGGTCATGCTGGTCGCCGAAAGCGCCTTGTACGTCGAATATTCCGCGCATCGACTTGCGCTTCTCGTTCTCGTACTCGGGGGGTGCGCCATGGCCTGCGGCCTGGTAATCGCCGCCTTCAACGCGTCGACCATCGCCGACCCCATCGACGAGATAAGGCGGGGTATGCGGTACGTCGAGCGGGGCGACTTCGACGTATCGGTTCCCGTCTTCGACGCCTCTGAGCTCGGGCTGCTGCAGGCCGGCTTCAACACCATGGCCAGTGGACTTCGCGAACGTGAGCGCCTACGCGATCTGTTCGGTCGGCACGTCGGCCGTGACGTAGCGCGCCTGGCGGAGCAAGTCGCCCGCAATGGGGTCGAGACCGAAATGGGCGGTGCGAAATGCGAAGTAGCGGTGTTGTTCGTCGATCTGGTTGGCTCGACACGGCTGGCCACCACACTAGACCCGGACGAACTGGTGATCATGCTCAACGAGTTCTTCGCCGTGGTCGTCAGCGTCGTTGAGCGCCACAACGGTTTGATCAACAAGTTCGAGGGCGACGCCGCCCTGGCAGTTTTCGGCGCCCCGAATGCCAACGCCCGGGCCGCCGCGGACGCACTCGCGACGGCGCGTGAGCTCAACATCCGACTCAACCGGGCGAACGAGGACATCAAGGTCGGCATTGGGGTGTCGGCCGGCAAGGCGGTCGCCGGAAACATCGGCGACCCCAACCGGTACGAGTACACGGTGATCGGAGACCCGGTCAACGAGGCGGCACGGCTGACCGAGGTCGCCAAGCTGTCCGACGGTGTCGCAGCGTCGGGTGCGGCGCTGAGCCGGGCGGATGAGTCGGAGAGGCGGCGGTGGCGCGTCATCGACTCCAAAGTGTTGCGCGGACGAGACAATCCGACCCAAATCGCCGTTCCAATCGATCAATGGCTCAAACCTTCTGAGACTTCTGCTCCTCCATCTTGTTCATGAAAGCCTCCATGCCGACCCCGCCATGCCTTGCCATGACCTCGTCGTAGTCATAGTCGGCTGGGTTGCCGTCATTCGGGCGCCACCCGGAGTCCGCCGTGCAGGACTTGAAGCCCTCCTCCGGGAATGCATACCAGCGCCGAGTGTTGAGCTCGACGATCTTGGCAGCTTCCTCGTCGGGTACATCGGCCAGCATTTCCTCGGCGCGCGCTCGGCTCTTGGGCCAGAACGAGTCCGAGTGCGGATAGTCGCACTCCCAGGTGATGTTGTCTATTCCGATCTGGTGCCGCATAGCCATCCCGACTTCGTCTTCGATAAAGCATCCGGAGATGTTGCGCCGGAACAGCTCCGATGGCGCCACGGTCGGGTGAATGTTTTGGTAGTACTTGTGTTTGCGCCAGACGTAATCCGCGCGCTCGACCAGGTAGGGCATCCAGCCGACGCCACCTTCGGAGAACGCCACTTTGAGGTTCGGGTGCTTATGGAACACCGGCGAGAAGATGAGCTCGGTGGCCGCGGCCATCGATGTGGTGCCCATCAACGTGATCATCACGGCGAACGGGCCCTCCGGCGCCGTCTGGGGCGGGAATCCGCCACTGCCGAAGTGCATCACCGCCGTCAGATTCGTCTCTTCCAACGCCGACCACACCGGCTCCCAGTACGCGGTGTGATAACTGGGCAGCTTAAGGTTGGTCGGGTTATCGGGGAGGCCGATCGCCCGGGCTCCCTTGGCCGCCACTCGCTCGATCTCGGCGACGATGAGCGCTGGATCCCACAGCGGAGTGATCGCCATAGGGATGAAACGGGCGGGGTCTGTAGCGCACCACTCATCGAGGGAGAAGTCGTTCCACGCCTTGACGCCCAGCAGCGCCAGTTCCTTGTCCTCCCCCTCGAGGAAGACCGTGCCGCAGAATCGGGGAAACGACGGAAAGCACAACATTCCATGGACACCATCGATGTCCATGTCGGCCAGGCGGGCCTTCGGGTCATAGCATCCAGGGATCATGTCGGCGTAGCGGATCGGATCGACGCCGAACTCTTCCGGGGGCTTGCCCGCGACCGCGTTCAGCCCGATGTTGGGATACGGTCGGCCCTCATAGACCCACTGCTGCGTAGGCGGAGCACCCTCGCGCGGGAAGTCGACGATGCGAGGACCCTGGTCGATGTACTTCTTCGGCAGCCTGTCGATCCAGACATGGGGTGGCTCGATGAGGTGATCGTCGACCGACAGAAGTTTCATCGATGGTTGCAGCGGCATCGTCGCGTCCTCAACTTTTCTAATTCATGCGTTACAGTACAACTAAACACTTTATGCCTAACTGACTATAACGCCGATCTCCACCTAGGCTCAAACCAAAGGTGCACTGAGGAGAGACGATGGACCCGCATGAGCGCATCCCCCATGACGACTGGGCCGACCAGGATTTGCTCACCAAGGGTGAAGCGGCCGAACGGCTCTCCGCGGAGATAGCCGAGGTCAACGCGAAACTCAGCGTGGCCCATGCGGGTGACGAGATCCTCGAACGGCGGCTCAACGGTCTCAAAGAGGCGTACAGACACCTGACCGAGGCCGAACCAGGGTAACCGGCACCTGCTCAGGCGCGTGGCAGTCCAAGCACGCGCTGCGCGACGATGTTGCGCTGGATTTGCGCAGTGCCCCCGTAGATGCCGGCAGCGCGCGACCACAGGTAGATGTCCCATTCCAGGCCCTCGGTGAGCAGAGGGCCGCTGGCGCACAGATCCATCATGGTGTGACCCAAGTACTGGTCGGCCCGGGCCATGAGCAGCTTGTCGACCGACCCCTCCGGCCCCGGAAGTTTTCCGCGTTGGCGCTCCGTGAGTGAGCGCTGAACCTTGATCTGGAGAGCGCGTAACTCCACGTAGGCCTGCCCAAGCCGGGCCCGCGCCGCGGGTGAGTCGAGGAGCCAGCCGGTCCGGACGTCGTTCTCGAGCCGCCGCAATTGTGTCGAGAGCCGGCTGACCCAGTTGATGTCGCCGGGACCCCGCTCGTAGGCCAGCAGTTGGCTGGCGATGGACCAGCCCTGGCCGCGCTCACCCAGCAGATTGGCCACGGGTACGTCCACGTCGTCGAACGTGACCTCGGTGAATTCGCGGTTGCGCGCGGCATTCACAATCGGGCGGACCTGGATCCCTGGCGTCGACATCGGTACCAACAGCGCCGAGATACCTGCGTGCTTAGGGGCGTCCGGCTCAGTGCGGCACAGCAGGAAACACCAGTCGGCCACGGCCCCGAAGCTCGTCCAGATCTTGCGGCCATTGACGCGGAACCGCTGATGCCCCTCGGTCTCGATCAACTCGGCGCCGGTCTTCAGGCCCGCGAGGTCGGATCCAGCCTCGGGTTCGGAGAACCCCTGACACCACCGCACCTTTCCGGACAACAGACCGGGAAGCAGGGTGTCCCGTTGCTCGTCGGTACCGAACAACCGCAAAGCGTTGCTCAGGTGGCCGACCCCTTCAATAGGCGGGGCGCCGGCGCGGCCGAGTTCGTCATTGAGTATCGCCTCGTAGATGGGGGCCTTTCCGTGCCCTCCATACTCGACGGGGAAAGAGAGCCCGATGTACCCAGCTTTGTAAAGCGTTTGGTGCCAAGCGTTTTGCGCATCAGCGCGGGCGGCTGGATCCTCGGGGATCGAAGCGTCCGCGGCGTGTTCGGAAAGCCACTGCCTTAGCTCGGCGCGAAACTGCGCTTCTGGCGCGTTGTCGTTGAAGTCCATCGCTACGCCAACTCTCGGTTGGCCAACCGCATCGCCGCGATGGCGTCATAGTGAACCACCTCGTCACCGAATAAGCGCCGGTCCAGCAGGGTACGACGTAGCCGCAGATGCGATATGTGCTCCCACGTGATCGCGATGCCGCCGAATACCTGAACGGTCGTCTCCACCACCTCGCGGCCCGCCGCGGCAGCGTATGCCTTCGCCGTCATCGCAGCCAACCGCGCCTCCTCAACCGGCAGTTGGTCGATCGCCCACGCGGCGTGCCACAGGCAGCTGCGGGCGCCTTCGACTTGTACCAGGGCATCCGCGAGCAGGTGCCCCACCGCCTGGAATGAGCCGATTTTGACTCCGAACTGCGCGCGTTCACCGGCATAGCGCACCGCATCGTCGAGCGCGCCTTGCATGACGCCGACAAGGTCGGCGGCGAGCGCGGTCATCGCCAGCGACTCCACCCGCTGCCAGCGCTCATCACTGATGGGCTCTCCCGTCGCGACTGCCGAAGCTGCCAGATCGGCCGGCGTGCGGCGCAACACGCGGGTCAGGTCGAGGGCAGCCGCATTGTCACCATCAAGCGGCGCGCAGACGAGCTTGCGTTGACCATCCGTTCGGACCGCTAGTAGTGCGTGGGTAGCACCCGCCGCGTCGAATGCCACTCCTGGCTGATTCGCCGCTGCGAATCCCCCCAGGTCAATGGTCAGCACAGGCGCCGCCCGCAGGCTTCCGTCTGCGACGAGCTGCAGTTCCTTCTCGGCGCTGGCAGCCTCCAAAAGCTCGGTCGCCAGCACCGCTTGGCCTATCACCGGTACGGCGCTGAGAGTTCGTGCGAGCTGCTCGATGACGATGGCTGTTTCCACGCCGCTGGCCGGGAGTCCGCACAGGGCAGGCGAACGCAGCGTCGGCACACCAAGTTCGACAACCTGGCGCCAGTGTGCGTCGAGCGCGCGGTCGGTAGGTAGTTGGTCGGGGCCGGTGACGCCGAGACTCTCCCCCAGCCGAGTGGCGGTGTCCTGCAGCAGTCGCTGCTCGTCGGTGAAGGCGATGTCCATGGTCAGCGCAGGGTCATCTCCACGCGGGTGTAGCCGCGCACGGTCGCGGTGAGCACCCGCTCGTGCGCCCCGATGCCGTAGTTCGGGAACTTCTTGGCGATGTACTCGAACACCAGTTGCGCCTCCCGGCGCGCCAGCCACTGCCCAAGACAGATGTGGATTCCCCAGCCGAAATAGACGTCGGTGCCCCGAGGCCGCCCGATGATGAAACGGTCGGGGTCTTTGTATCGACGCTCGTCGCGGTTCGCGCTGCCCAGTAGCAGCAGCACCCAGTCTCCGGCGTTCATGGTGACACCGTGCCGCTCAATGGGCCGCGTCAGCGTGCGGGCCACCCAATGACTCGGGGTGTCATAACGAAGTGCCTCGTTGACGGCGACAGGAATAAGGTTGCGGTCTTTGACGATTCGCTGCCACTGGTCGGGATGCTCTGCGAGGGCGACCAAGCCGTTGGAGATCAACTTCTGAGTGGTTTCCGACCCCGCGGCTGAAAGCAGGTTGCAGAACATGAGCACCTCGTGCGCGGTCAACGAGCGCTCACCGCCGGCCTCGGGGTCGTCGAAGGTGGCCTGCAGCACGATGCTGATCAGGTCGTCCCCGGGTTCGGTACGGCGCCGTTCGATGAGGTCGCCGATGTACTGGCTGATCATCCGATTGGCCTCGATGGCCTTGGCCGGCATGACCACTTCGCCTTCCTCGCGCGTCAGGAAGGCTTCCCACCAGACGCGCAGCTGCGCACGATCGCCGTGCGGCACGCCGAGCAGATCGCCGATCACGTCGGTGGGAACCGAGAACGCGAACGCCTCCATGGCGTCGACGGTGGTTCCGGGGCGCAGCCGGTCAAGATGTGTGTTGACGACCGCTTGCAGGGCGGACTCCATCGCGGCGACCGCTTTTGGCGTGAAGAAGCCCTTGAGCACACCGCGAATACGGTCGTGGCGAGGGGGGTCCATCGAGATTACGGAGTATTTGCGGCCGTCGTTGTCGGGGTTCTCCGGTGCCGGACCCAGCTTGGACGAGAACGTCTCCCAGTCCCGAAGGGCCCGCGAGACGTCGTCGAACCTGGACAGCACCCACCAGCGGTCCTCGGGATCCCGGTAGACCGGTGCCTCGTCGCGCAGTCGCCGGTAGACGGGGTACGGATCGTCGAAGATCGCCTTCGAGAACGGCGAATACATCAGCTCGCTGGTGGCCGGCACAGCCATGACTCTATCATTTGGCTGAACAATCGAACGTTTTGTGATCAGTTGATCACTGTCTAGGGTGGCGTTCAATCAACTCCAGCCAGTTGCCGTCGGGGTCGGTGGCCATCAGGCCGCGGTTGCCACCTTCGAAAGTCACCGTCCGCTCGGGTCGTGCCCGCCCCCCGGAGCGCTCGATCCGCGCGATGAGTTCGTCGGGGTCGTCGACGCGAAACGACAGATGACTGAATCCCACCGCGTTCATCTGCCGCGGTTCAATATTCCCGTGAACCCCCGGCTCCGCGTAGCTCAGCAACTCGAGGCGGAATCCGTCCCTCTGCAGGTAAACAAGGTCAAGCACCAGTCCGGGCACGTCTAGCAGTTGTGCTGTCTGAGGCCCTTCGACGTGCATTCGACTGACCTCATCGAATCCGAGAGCCTCGCAATAGAATTCGATGGACCGTTCAACGTCACTGACGCACAGCCCGATGTGAGTGAGTCGGTGGCCGCCGCTCATGTGGCGTCGTCGACAACTTCGTCGAGCAGTGCGTTGTGTTCGCCAACAAGAGGCGGGCGAGTCAGGGTGGTCGTCGGTGTGGCACTGAATGCGTACGGTGTGCCCGGGTAATTGAACGTTTCCCCTAACTCCGGGTGGGGCACCGGCATCTTGAATCCGCGGGCGGCGACATGTTCGTCCTCGAATGCCTCGTCAGGTGACAGCAACGCTCCGGCCGGGAATCCGCGGCGCTGGCTTTCCAGGAAGTACTCCTTGGCGGGCAACCGCGAAGCGATCAACGTGATCGCCTCACGGGCCGCCGTCAGGATCGCGGTGGTCTCGTCGTCTGTGCCGATCTGCGCGATGTCCACTGGTGTGTCGCGTGAGGCGGCCAGTTCCAGGAACACGGTCTCGGGCAACTCGTCGATTAGATCGAGCTCGGTGAGCCACGCGAGCAGGTTGGCGAACTCGTGTGGTTTCCGGGGCAACACGCCGGTGGTGGCGTACGCGCCGTCTGCGCACAGAACTTGGGTCCGCTGACTCGGCGTGAAGTATGCATGCCGACCGGTCTGTCGAACGCATGTCTCGTTGTTGACCAGCCAGTGGTAGGTCACCTGCTCGGAACTGACATTGCAGGCAGCGTTGACGCTGACGTCGACCAGCTGCCCTTCTCCGGTCTGGTCGCGATGGGCAAGCGCAACCAATGCTCCGATCGCGCAGTACATTCCGGCTATGTTTGCGGATTGCTCGCCGGCACCGCGGATCGGTGGCAGTGAATGGTCGTCGTAGCCGCAGTTCCACACCGGGCCCCCTCCAGCAAGCATGGTGAGGTCGGTGACCGGTTGGTCGGCTCGGGTGCTGTTCAGGCCGAACGGGCTGACCGCTATCCAGATCAACGACGGGTTATTGGCCACGGTCTTGCCGTAGCCAAGCGGGCCATCGCCCACCGGCCCGGCCCCCGAAATTGCAATGTCGGCGCGCGCGATCAGGCGCTGCAGCGCAATTATCCCCTGCGGGGTCTCGAGATCGATGGTCACCGAGCGCTTTCCGGCATTTCCGCCCCACCAGCGCAGGCTGGCATCGGGCCCGGGAACCTCGAGCGCAAACGGTGGCCGCGACCGGTGTGGAGATCCGGTCGGAGGTTCAACGACAATCACGTCGGCGCCGAGTTCGGCGAGCACCCGCCCACCAATGGGCGTGAACTGGTCGCTGATCTCGACGACGCGAATTCCGGCTAGTGCGTTCAGATCACACCCTGCTTCGTCAGTTCGTTCAGTTCCTGACCGCTGTGACCGAGCAATCCGCCCAGCACCTGGCGGTTGTGTTCGCCGAGGCAGGGCGCCGCCCGCGAAATATTCCACGGCGAGGCCGACATTCGCAGCGGCAGCCCCTCGACCCGCACCGTCCCGATCTCTGGGTGCTCCACGGCCGGGAAGAGACCCCATTCGGCCAGGTCGGGATCTTCGTCGATGCGTTCACGGGGCGACTTGACAACGCTGGCGGGAACTCCCGCAGCGGTGAGTTCGCTTGCCAGGACAGAGGCGTCACGCGTCCGGGTGCATGCGCTGAGCAATTCATCGAGCTCGTCGGCGACGCGGAGCCGCTGCTCGAGTGTCGCGAACCGGTCGGCAGTCAGTTCCGGTTTGTCAACGACTTTGGCAAGCAGCGCGACATCGCGATCGTCGCGGCAAGCGATGGCGATCCACCGGTCCTCGCCCAGGCACGGGTAGATCCCGTGCGGGGCCATCTCACCAAAGTCGGCGCGATTGCCGTGGGGACTCCCGGTTGAGCGGGCGCGCCGCTTGTTCACGGTCCAGTCGAGCACCTCGGTGGGCAGCATGGCGATGCCGGCCGGCACCGTCGCCAAATCGACGTGCTGGCCTTCACCCGTGCGTTCGCGATGGTGTACCGCCGCCAGAATCGCGACGACCATGTAGTACGCCGCGATGTGGTCCATGTAGGAGAAACCCCATCCGGCGGGTTCCCTGCCGGGCAGCCCAGCTGTGAACGTGAGCCCGCTCAGGGCTTGCACGATCGGGCCCCAGGTCTTGAAATCCCGATACGGACCGGTGTGGCCGAAGCCGCAGTTCGACACATAGACGATGTCCGGTTTGATTCGTCGCAGCTCGTCGTAGCCGAAGCCCATCCTGGCCAGCACGCCGGCTGCAAAATTCTCACACACGATGTCGGACACCGCGATCAGCTCGCGGAGCAGGTCCTTACCGGCGTCGACGCGCAGGTTGATGGTTACGCCGAGCTTGCCCACGTTGTGGTTGTTGAAACCGCCGCCCAGGTTGACCCCCCTGCGATCATCGACAAATGGACCCACGCCGCGCAGTGCGTCCCACATCCCGCGAGTAACCGGATCCTCGACCCGAATCACCTCGGCGCCGAAGGCCGCCAGAATTTTCGTCGCGCCGGCCCCGGCCAGCTGGCCGCCCAGGTCGCACACGCGAAGATGGGATAAGGCGCTGGTCACTGTGTAACAATAAAACAGATTTTGTTCTTCTGCCAACAGGCTGGGCGCATGCGTGGTTGGGTGGCCGGTGCTCGCAGATTGACACTTAATGTTCTATTGTTCACTTTATGGTGACGATCGCAGCCGCCCGGTTCGACGAGCCGGCGTTCTACCTCGGCGACCCGAACGCGACATTTGCGCAGTTGCGCGAAGCCGATCCCGTGCACTGGTACGAGGAGGGCAAGTTTTGGGTTATTACCAAATATGAAGACATCAAGGGCATCTCGGCTCGTCCGGAGAAGTTCAAGTCCGAGCGTATCGGCATAATGATGGATCTGATCGCGCACCGGGAGGGCCGCGACCCACAGGGATACCAGGGCCGCGGCATCATGTTCATGGATCCCCCGGAACACCGTGAGCACCGCAAGGCCATCGGCGTCCGTTTCACGCCGGCGGCGGTCGCCAAGATGGAAGCGCGGGTGCGCCAAGTCGTCAACGACGTCCTCGACGGCCTGCCGGATGGTGAGTTCGACTGGATCCAGCGGATCGCCGAGCCCATTCCCGTCTATGTTTTCGCCTACCTACTCGGAGTACCTGAGGAGGATTGGCCCAGGGTCGCAGGTTGGGCGACCACAATCGCGAACGTGGGCAGCGGGGTGGCCAGTGACGATGACCTCGCGTTCATTTTCGAACACATCGGCCCGTACCTGCTGGGTCTGGTCGCCGAACGTAAGGACAATCCACGAGACGATCTGCTCACCTTGTTGTCGGAGGTGAGGGTCAACGGAGAACCTTTCAACGAGACCCAGGTGATGATCTACGCGCTGACCCTGCTGGCGGCGGGCAGCGAAACCACGCAGAGCCTGATCGCGGGAATCGCAGACTGCCTCGACGGGCATCCCGACCAAGCGGAGAAGTTGTTCGCAGACCCAAGCCTGAGCGCCAACGCGGTCGAGGAGGTCCTGCGGTACTGGACGCCGGTGATGAGCATGGCCCGCCAGGCCGCCAACGATGTGAACCTGCGCGGCGCGACCGTAAGGAAAGGCGACGGCGTGTTGCTGGCGTATGCATCGGCCAATCGCGACCAGGACCATTGGGGACCGACCGCCGAGCAGTTCGACATCACCCGCGACGACGCCGCAAGTCACCTCGGATTCGGTGTGGGTGAACATTTCTGCATGGGCGCCGCGCTCGCCCGACGAGAGGCGCGCCTCTTGCTGGACGAAATCGTTAAGCGCGCCACCGGCATTCACGTGGTCGGCGAGCGGGTGCCGCGGGCGTCCGCGCTAGTGCATACCCACGATCGCTTGCCGGTCGTGCTGAACTACCGCTGAGAGGCGCATCCATGAGCGGACCGATGGACGGCGTGCGCGTCCTGGAGGTCGCGCAGTGGACGTTCGTTCCTGCGGCGGGTGCTGTGCTGGCCGACTGGGGTGCCGATGTGTTGAAGGTTGAGCACCCTCGCACCGGCGACTCGCAGCGCGGGCTGCGTCAGCTCGGCAACATCACCGTCGAAGGCCGGCGTAATCCCGTGATGGAGCATGCCAACCGGGGCAAGCGGTCGATCGCGCTCGATGTTTCGACGCCCGATGGCCATGAGCTGCTGATGGACCTCGCGCGGACCAGCGACGTGTTCCTCACCAACTTCCTGCCCGACGCCCGCAAGAAGCTCAAGATCGACGTCGACGACGTGCGGGAGGTCAGCCCGAAGATCATCTATGCCCGCGGCAGCGCCTATGGCCCGCTCGGCGACGATGGCGCCAAGGGCGGCTACGACATGACGGGCTTCTGGTGTCGTGCGGCGGGGGCTGCCAGCACCACTCCGGGTGACCTGGACGGAGTAATCGCGCAACCAGGCCCCGCGTACGGCGATTCACTTGGCGGCATGACGATCGCTGGTGGCATCGCCGCAGCGCTATTCGAGCGCGAACGGACCGGCGTGGCACGCACAGTGGACATCTCGCTGCTTGGTGTCGGAGTATGGGCAATGGGCGTGGCCGTCAACGCCGCCCTGGTCAGCGGCGAGCCGTGGGTGGCTAATCCGACCGGTGCCAACGTAGCGCCGCACAATCCACTCACCGGTTTCTACCGGACCAGTGACAATCGATTCCTGGGACTGTCTATGCTGCAGGCGTTTCGGTACTTCCCAGAATTCTGCGCACGTGTGGGAGTTCCTGAACTTGCCGCCGATGAGCGATTCGCCAGCCATGAGCTGCTCACCGAGAACGCCCACGAGGCAACCGACGTGCTGCGTGTCGCCATCGCGACACACCCTCTTGAACACTGGCGCAAAGTGCTCGCGGACTTCGACGGCCAGTGGGCCCCGGTCCTCAACACGGCCGAGGTGGCGACTGACCCGCAGGTACGCGCCAATGGCGGCATCGTCACAATCGATCGCGACGGCGAGTCTTTCGACTTGGTGGCCAGTCCAGTGCTGTTCGACGAGACGCCTTTGCGTCTCGGTCCATCACCGGAGTTCGCCGAACACACCGAGGAGTTGATCCTCGAACTCGGTGACGATTGGGACCGGATCATCGCGCTCAAGGACAGCGGCGCCATCGGCTGACGGACCACCCGCACGGCTTATCGGGCGGCCAACTCGAGACGGTTCAAGCGCCGAACCAGAATGCTGGGCAACCACTCCCCAACGTCGGCCGCCTCGATCCAGCTGGTGCGCGCCAGCAGCATCCGGAAGACGATCTGAGCCTCCAATCGCGCCAGTGCGGCCCCCACGCAGAAGTGCACCCCCTTGCCGAAGGTCAGGTGCCCTTTGGGGTTACCGCGGTCGAGGCGGAATTCGTTCGGCGCATCGAAGTGGGCTGGATCGCGATTAGCCGCTCCCCACATCAGCAGCAGATGAGAGCCGGCGGCTACCTCGACTCCGCCAAGCGTGGTGTCGCGCATGACGTGTCGGTAGTGGCCACGAAACGGCGCCTCGCAGCGCAGTGCCTCTTCGATGAAGGCGCCCAGGGATTCGGGGTTGTCACGAAGCCGCTTTTGGACCTCGGGTCGGTCGGTCAGAATCCACGCCGCGCTTCCCAGAAGTGATGCCGTCGACTCACCGGCGGCGCTGAATAGGGTCAGCATTATCCGGAGAGCTGGAGCTTGCTCAAGTTCTCCGGACGAACAGCGTGCGGCCAGGTCACTGATCAGACCGTGGTCGGAGTTCTCGGCTGCCTTTTCGAAGTGCTCCATCACGTACGTGGACAGTTCGGCTGCCCCAGCCCAGGCGGACTCGAGCTGTGCCGGCGTGACAATCCCGTCGAGCAACGTCGTGGTGGCGTAGCCGAGGCGGATGAGGTCGTCGACGTCGTCGTCGGGCAGGCCCAGCAACCTGGCCACCACCATCATCGGAAGCCGGTTGGCCACAGCGCTCATCCATTCAATCTGACCGCCGCGCAGATGCTCGTCCCACAACTGATCGGCGGTATCGGCGGCGAACTCCTCGATGATGCGGACGCGCTTGGCGGACAAGTGCGGTAACAAGATTTTGCGGTGCATCGCGTGCACCGGATCATCCGCGGTGGCCAACACGTGAGATTGATCCCCAGGCGCACCCAGCTCAAACGGGGTGACTGTCCCGTCGTCGTGATAGACCATCGTGGCCGTGAGGTTCGAAGAAAAATCGTCGACCCGTTCGACGGCCTCCATCACGGCATCCCAACCGCACACGGCGTAGAACGCCGAATTTCCGATGCGATGCACCGGCGCCACAGCACGCATCTGGTCATACAACGGATAGGGGTCCTGTACCGCGTCCGCGCCGAAGAACTGGATCGGATTATCAAGAACCGTCATGGATTGACCTCGCTACAACATTGAAGCCGGCCCGCTGCGCCAGCACCGCGGCCCCGAACCCATGCCCAGGATTCACCGGCCCAGCACGGCGACGACGCAGGACCCGCCACCGCCCATCGCCTGCGCCAGCCCGATCCGAGGATTGGGGACTTGCCGCGAATCCGCTTCGCCGCGAAGCTGACTGACAATCTCAGCTGCCTGCGCCAATCCGGTTGCGCCGAAGGCGTGACCACGGGCGAGGCAACCACCGTCGGTGTTCGTTGGTAAGCGGCCGCCTGACGCCAGGCTACCTGATTGGGCGAGGTCAGCCACTTCCTTGACGTCGGCCAGGCCCATCGCGATGAGTGCGGTGATCTCCTCGCTGGCGCACATGTCGTGCAGGGAGACAATCCCGATATCAGATGGGACGACCTGCGCAGCGTCGAAGGCCCGCTGAGCGGTCAGCGTGATCTGTGACGGAGGGCCAACGCATGGGCCCTTGGCGGGCCAAGTCGGGTCCTGCGGCCAGCTCGTCTGCTCGATCGAGTTGACCGCCACCGATCGCGGTCGGTCTTCGCCCGTCACCACGATCGCGGCTCCGCCGTCGACCGAGGCGTGACACATCATCTTCGTCAGCGGCTCGGCGACCATGCGGGCAGACATCACCTGCTCGACGGTCACCTCGTCGTCGGTTCGGCGCGCCGCCAACGGATTCAGCCGTGCTTGGTTGTACGACTTGGCTGCGACCGCACCGATTGCCTCCGGACCGCAATGTGCCTCGTAGAGCCACCGGTTAGCCTCGATAGCGTAGTGAACCTGCGGCGGGAAGCGGTCCCAGAAATCGACCGCAGCCGGTACCACCCCGCCGGGTTCGAGAGCCGTCGTCTTCTCGTAGCCGATCGCCAGAGCCGTGCGGCAACGGCCCGACGCGACCGCCCAGACGGCGTGCCGCAACGCGACCATGCCTCCGGCTGAGGCGCTTTCGATGGCGGTCACGGGAACTCCGGTGCGGCCCAGACGATGCGCCACCTTCAACCCTGTCTGGGGCGGCGCCATCGAACTGGAAGTGAAGACCTCGCCGACGGCCTCGTAGTCGAGACCCGCATCTCCAAGCGCTATCTCGGCGGCCGTGACACCGAGATCCGCCAGCGCAGTATCACCGTACTTGCCGAATGGGGTGATGCCGACTCCGGCAATGCGTACACCGGTCACGTCGGATCCCCTTCGAACACCACAGTTGCGATGTCACCCAAGGTCTTTTCGACGACACGACCGACTGTGCCCGGTTCCGGCCTCGGCCCCAATACCAGCACCTGAAGCCGCCCGTCGGGGGTGTCCACCCATGCGACGCTGTAGCCGTCCTGGCCATAACCGGGGATCGGCGATTTCGCCGGTACGAAGGTCGAGGCCCACACCGTCGCGGTCGGGTCACCGGGCATTGGTCATCCTTTCGTGACGAGCGTTTGCATTGCCCAGCGCCGGCGGCGGCGCCAGCGGAATAGCGCCCAGGCCCGCGAATCGCCATGGCAGCCCGACCAATCGGGCGGTACCGATTTCGGGGTCGGGATGAGTGATTTCGGGGAAGAATCCGCGGGCCCTCAGATGCTCGTCGGTCACCAGTTCCTCGGCGCGCCGCACCGGTTGGGCGCGCACCCCCGCGGCGCTCAAGCGCGCGGCCACGTCCTCAGCCGACGCAGCCGCGATTAACGCTGCCAGTTGCTCGGTTACCACGCCGTGCGGCGAATCCTCCTGCGCTTTGAGTAAGCCGGCTAAACACGCCCAGTCACTGGGTTCAACGAGTTCAACAGCTACCCAACGGCCATCGCGGCTTCGGTACACCCCGCGGTGCGAGGCCGCCGCGTTGGCGTTCACCGGCCCTTCGGCGACCGAGGCCGCAGCGACGAACTCGGCCACCGTCGACGCGACCACCTCGGCCATGGACAGGTCAATCACCGCTCCGATATCGCGGGCGGGCCCGATGGCCCACGCGGCTATCACCGTGGCGGCCACCACCGAGGACAGCGGGTCGGCGAGGACCGTACCGAGCCGCGCGGGTGACCCGTCGGAGCCGATGGTCAGCCCGGCCAGACCCCCGTAGGACTGAACATTGTTGGCGTACACCCGGTATCCCGCCATGGGGCCTGTCGACCCGAACCCCGACACCCGAACCGCGAGTCGGCCCGAGCCGGTGACCGCAGAAGGATCCACATCCAGCCGGGTCAGTCGGGACGCGCCGACGTTCTCGATAAGCACGTCGGAGTCCGCCACCGCTGCGGCGACATCCTGCACCGCTCGGCCAGGCTCGATCAGAACGCTCCGCTTGGAATGGTTGGCCACCGCGAAATAGGCACCGCGCTCGACGCCTGGTTGGCCTCCGGCGAAGGGGCCGATGCGTCGATAAATGTCGAGTCGCTCCGGATCTTCCAGCCTCACCACCCGCGCTCCCATGGCGCCGAGTAGTGCGCCGATGATCGGTCCGGCCAACACGTGGGTCAGTTCGACGATCTTCAGGTCGGTCAAGCGACCGGTACGTCGGTGATCGGATTGCCCACCCGTGTGCACCAGCCATGGCGGGTCCAACACGGACACTGCCACACCGCAAAGTTCCATCGTCGAAATCGCTCTGCGAGAGGCGAATTGGGGCGAGGTCAGGATTTCCGCGGGAGTATTGACCGGTGTCGACGGCACACCGTTGGCCTGGAGCAGCGCTGCGCACGCTTCTTTGTCATGCGTCGCCGCCCACGCACTGACATGTTCATTGATCAGGTCGGCGTGGTCGATCCGGGCGTCTCGTTCGTCGAGCCCCTCGGCCCACGCCGGATGGCCCAGTGCGGCAAGCAGACCCTGCCACTGGTGGTTTTCCACCGCGGTGATGCGAACCATCCCATCGCGGCACCCGAACAAACCCGACGGCGCAACATAGCGCCCGCTGCCCGCCTTGCCCGGGCACGCGTAGAGCACATGAGCGCACTCTGGCAGAGCCGCGGTGAACGCCACTGCCTCCTGGACTGATACGTCGACGAATACCGACGTGTGCGTAGAGTTGCTCTGATCGAGGCCGTGCAACGCTGCCAACGCCACGGCCGCGCCCGCCGCCTTCAGCGCGACATAGCCCGGGGCGGGCACCGGCGCTCCATCCGCTCCCTCGATCGTGGCGAGCAGCCCGCCGGCAGCCTGGGCGACCAGTTCACCCCCCAGCTGCGACGACCGCGGTCCGTCGAGTCCGAAGGGGCTGACAGTCACCACAACGGCGTTGTCGGCCATAGGTGGGTCCACGGCGGCGTTGTGGTCCACGATCACGATGTCGTGTTCATTGATCAGTGCCGACAGGTCCGGTGGCGATCCGACGATCCGCTTGCCGCGATCGAGGGTCAAGTCGACGGCCGCGACGGGCCCCGCTGGGGTGCTGAACACGGGCCCGACCCGGCCGGTCGTTTTTGCCCCGGACACCTTTGTGACGGCAGCACCGAGGCTAGCCAGCAGGGCCGTAGCAGCCGAACCGGCTATCCCGTCGCCGATTTCGAGGATGTTGATTCCTGATAGGAAAGAAATTTGATCGGTAGCGTTCACATTCCACGCTCCTCGTTGGCGGCGGAGCGATGCCGGCCGGTGAGCCAGCGCGTCACCGCGTCGCGGTGATGCGCGCGTCCTCCGAGCCCCGCCGCAACACTCGCCGCGCGGCGAAGGTGAACGTGGGCGTGGTGCTCCCAGGTGTAGCCGATGCCGCCGAACACCTGGGTCGCGCCCTCAGGGACGGCGCGCAGCGAGTCGATACCCCAATATGCGGCAAGCGATGCCAGCGCCGCAGCGTCGGGATGCCCCTGCTGGCACG
The DNA here is from genome assembly GCF_001667925.1 of Mycobacterium sp. E2479. GTDB lineage: Bacteria > Actinomycetota > Actinomycetes > Mycobacteriales > Mycobacteriaceae > Mycobacterium. The sequence continues at coordinate 53,771 of NZ_LZJR01000027.1, forward strand.
CGTCGGCGGCGCGGTTGACAAGGGCCCGTCCGACTTCGATCGCGCACCGCTGGTCGACGAGGCGGTGCTTGACCGCCTGGAATGCACCAATTGGGTGGCCAAACGCGGTGCGCTGCTTGGCGTATTCGACCGCGGATTCATTGGCGGCCGAGGCGATGCCGACCAGTTCGGCTACCTGGGCGACCCGTGCACGCATTGTCGCGCCGCGATGGCGGACCTCGGCTGGCTCACCCGACTCGATGACCTCAATCGGTGCTTCCTGCATGGAGATTCGGGCAGCAGGATTGTGATCCAGTGGAGTGACCGCCTCACATGTCACGCCTGCGCCGGTCGGATCGATCACACCCAGAACAGCCTCGTCGTTGGTGCCAGCACAGACCAGGAGCCTGGTCGCAACCGCAGCGAAGGGCACAAGCGGCCATACTCCGGAGATGTTGCCGGCGCCGGTGAGTTCCCCGCGCTCGGGTAGCACCAGGCTGATGCCGTCCGCGCACCGATCCTCGCACCAGCCTGCGGCAGCCGCTATGCCCAGCGGGACCGGGGCCGCCGCCGCGCCTGCCGCCTCGGCCAGCACGCACAACTCGCGAAGACCCTCGCCTCCCCCGCCGCCCGCATCGCTCACCAAGACATCGGGCCATCCCAACTCGGCGATGGTCTGCCACAACGTCGGGTCGAAGACCGGCCCAGGGCCGTCGAGCAGGCTGCGGAATGCGTGCGGCGACCATGCCCGCCGCAGGATATCGTCGGCCGATTCGCGCAGCCGTGCGAGTTCTTCTGCAGTGTCAGCCATCTCGGTCAACGACGACAGGGAATTAGGGGTCACGGGGCAGCCCCAACAGCTTCTCACCGATCACGTTGCGCTGGATTTCCGATGTACCCGCACCGAAGGTCGCGGCGCGCATCAACAAGTAGCTCTGAGCGACATTGCCGTTCTTGCTCGCCCCCACCGAGCCGCGCTCCCGCGCGCCGGCGGGGCCGGCGAGGTCCAACCCGAAGTTCGCCATCGCCTGGTCGACCTCCGAGGTGAGCAACTTGGCCACCGACGCCTCCGGGCCCGGGCTGACACCGCGGACGCCCGCGGCGGTCGCCTGCGCCGAAATCTGCCTCAGCGCCTCCACCTGTGCCGCGAACCCGGCGATCCGATCGGCTACATAGCTGTCGCTGAAGCCGTTGCGAGTCAGCGCATTCTCTTCCTGTGCCATCCTGACCAGGATCGCGAGTCGCCGCTCGATGCGATGCGTGCGACTCTGGCCAACACGCTCGAAGCCCAGCGTGGACTTGGCCACCGTCCAGCCGCCGTGCAATGGCCCGAGAACATTGATGAGCGGCACACGCACCGAATCGAAGAACACCTCGTTGAACTCCGCCTGCCCGGTGATCTGCCGTATCGGGCGCACCTCGATTCCGGGGGTTCCTAACGGCACAAGGATGTAACTGATTCCATGGTGCTTATCCGCTGTCACATCGGTACGCGCCAGTATGTAGATCCAGTCCGCGTACTGGGCCTTCGACGTCCAGATCTTCTGACCGGTGATCACCAATTTGTCACCGTCGATATCGGCTTTCGTCTTCAGCGCAGCCAAGTCGCTGCCTGCCTCGGGCTCACTGAAGCCCTGACACCACACCTCTTCCCCAGACAGAATCTTGGGCAGATATCGTGCGCGCTGCTGGTCGTTGCCCCACTGAATGATGGTGGGCCCCAACTGATTGACGGCGCTGCGATTAATGGGCTCGGGCGCGTGGGCTGCAGCCAACTCCGCGTTGAAGATCAGCTGCTGCACCGGTGTGGCGGCGCGGCCGCCGAACTGCACAGGCCAAGAGATCGCGGCCAGACCCGCGTCGTGAAGCCGTCTCTGCCACAACCGCATTCGGTCCAGGCGGTCGGTCTCGTTATCGCCGGGGCCCCGCACGTCAGACGTCAGCGCTGATGCGAGAAAAGCGCGGACCTCATCGCGGAACTCGCGATCAGCGTCGGCGAGGATAACGCCATAGTCTGGCTCGGTCACGCTCCACCGCGAAGGATCGAGGCCATCCGCACCTTCATGTCCCCGTACGTGATCGCCGTGGCACCTGCCTTCGGCGCGCGGCCAGCGTCGACCTTCGGGGCGGACAGATCCAAGCCGGCGATCTTCCCACGCAATGCCGCAACGGTGCAGTTCGCCCTTTCGAGCCGTTCAACGCCCGTGTAGCCGAAAGCACGGGCGGCGTTTTTCCACGTGATCGCTTCGACCTCCTCAGCGCTGCAGCCCTCCAGTTGGGTAGCGAGCTGCTCGGGTGCGTCGGGCCAGCTGCTGTCCGAGTGCGGGTAGTCCATCTCCCAACAGATGGTTTCCACCCCGATGCGGTCGCGCATCTCGATGCCCACACGGTCACGGATGAAACATGACATGAAGTTGCGCCGGAACACGTCGGTGGGGCTCAGTCCATCACCGAGGTCGTCTCCGGTCCACGCCCGCTGGCGGGAATAGATGTCCTCGAATCGCTCTAACAGGAACGGGATCCAGCCGATCCCGCCCTCAGATAGGGAGAACTTGATAGTTGGAAACTTCGTCAGGACCGGCGAGAACAGCAGATCGGCCGTGAACCGCTGGGTGTCAAGCGGGATCATCGCGTTGTACGCGAGGTAGGTGGTGAGGTCGGACGGCACGGGCATGCCGCCACCCGTGCCGATGTGGATGTTCACCACGCTGTTCTCTTCGCACAGCGCCTCCCACAGCGGGTCCCAGTGCGGGTCCTGCCACGGCGGCTGGCCGTAGTTGCCGATGTGCTGTGGCGCCGTCACCGCGCGGCAGCCCAGCCCCGCCAGCCGGTGCACCTCGGCTGCGGCCAGCACCGGATCCCACAGCGGCAGAATGCCCATCGGGATGAACCGGTCGGGATGACGGCCGCACCAGTCCTCGATGTGCCAATCGTTGTAGGCGCGCACCATCACCTCGGAGACCTCACGGTCACCCCGGTAGGTAAACAGCGCGCCGGAGATGGTGGGAAAAGATGGAAAACACAGCGAAGCCAACACGCCGGACGCGTTCATGTCGTTCACGCGCGCGTCGACGTCGTAACAACCTGCCCGCATGTCGCTGAATCGGGAGGGCTCAAATCCCCACTCGTCATTGGGCCGGCCCGCCACCGCGTTGAGTCCGATGTTGGGTAGCTGCAGACCGTCATACTCCCAAAAACACACGCCGTCGGCGTCCTCGACAATGCGCGGAGCGTCGTCGGCGAAACGGCGTGGCACCCGCCCAGAGAACATATCGGGCGGTTCGACGGTGTGGTCGTCCACGCTGATCAGCACCAGATCGAGAGGATCAATCACCTGATGCATTTTAGACTAATTAACAGATTATGTCTAAGTGTTCTATCCGGGCCGACGCTCAGTGGCGAAGTCCTGCACCCAGCCCGCCATCAAGCCGTAAACGGCCTCCATGGCTTCGCGCGCGGCGGCGTCGTCACCAATCGGCTCATAGTCGATGTCCCAGACCACGATCGATTCCCCAACGGCATCCGCGCTTTCGGAGACGGTATTGACCGCCACAAATCGGCTGACCGGCATCGGATTGTTGGCGATCTCGTAAGATAGCGCGCGCTGGTCCGGCTTGATCCAGATGAGTGTCTCGATTACCGGCTTCTCACTGGTTGCGGCGATGAACCGTCGCATGCCTGGTCCTTCGCCCTCGACCCGGACATCACTGGGCCCGGGGATCCAATCGACGTTGCCGAAGTCAGCCAGGACTGCCCAAACTGCGTCCGGCGGTGCTGCGAGCTGCTTGGTGACCGTAAACGATGGCATTCGCTGAAGGTACCACCACCATGTAACAGTTGATCGACTACTGTTTTTATGTACTGCCGCGTGTGCGAAGGAGGGTGACATGAGCGCCGACGCCACCGCCGAAGGCGAATACGAGGTCGATGACGACTGGGTCCGTTATGAAGTCGTCGAACCGCACATCGCCCAGATCACCATCAACCGGCCGGACCGGCGCAACGCAATCCTGTCGCCCGACATGCACAACCTGTTCAAGGAGCGGCTGACCCGTGCCGAAGACGATGATGCGGTCAAAGTCGTCATCCTCCTGGCCGAGGGCAAGGACTTCTGCAGCGGCGACGATGTGCGCCGGCTCCCGGTGGAGCAAGCAGGGCTGACCAAGGGGAAGCGGTTGCCACAGACTGCACGCCTAGGCAATGCTCGACGACTACACCGGCACCTGACCAACTGGCTGGAGTTTCCCAAGACCGTGATCGCGGCCTGCCAAGGCGCCACGCTGGGCGCCGGAATGAATCTCGCTCTAGCCGCTGACATCCTGGTTGTTTCCGACGACATGTATCTCGCCCGCCCGCAGGCGCGCATCGGGTTCGCAGGATTTTCCACAGCTATGCCGTTGGCGCTGCTCAAGTTAGGACCTAATCGCGGCTACGAGGCAATGATCACCGGCCGCAAGGTGACGGCAGCTGAGCTGCGCGAATGGGGCGTGGCCGCGTCAGTGGTGCCCGCCGTGTCGTTACGCCACGAAGCCATGCGGTACGCCCACGCGATAGCCCACCACTCAGCCGACGGGTTGATGGTGGGAAAGCACGCGCTGATCGCGTTCTGGCACGCAGTCGGAATGGCACAGTTCGGCGATTGGGTTCCGATGGGCCACACCGTGTTCAGCAACCTGTCCTGGCGTGATGATGAGTTCAACTTCATGAAGGAACGCAGTTCTCGCGGCGGCCGGGAGGCCATGGCCGAGCTCGAGCGCCGCTATTCCGAGTGGGGATTCGAATAGTTTCATTGATGCGACACCTATACAGATCTTGTATGTGTGTTCTGTATGCTGAAGCAAACGGCACGGGGAGCTGAATGACGATGGGTGTGCTTGACGGACGTACTGCACTGGTAACCGGCGCGGGACGGGGAATTGGGGCTGCGGTCGCCGAGGGCCTGGCAGCCGAGGGCGCAACGGTCCTGGTGTCGGATGCCGGAGTCGGCGTCGACGGGACCGGCCATGACGCGAGCCCGGCCGAAAGTGTGGCCGCGGCGATCACGAGCCGGGGCGGCAAGGCTTTCCCCGATACCACCGACATCACCGACTTCGCTGCGTGCGCGGATCTCATCGACCGCGCCGCCGAAACGCTCGGCGGCTTGGATGTCGTCGTGAACGCCGCGGGAATCCTGCGTGACGGCATGGTATTCAAGATGAGCGAGCAGGACTGGGACGCAGTGGTCTCCGTGCACCTCAAAGGTACGTTCAACGTCACCCGGCACGCTGCGGCATGGTGGCGCGCCAACCGAGGCGGGCAGTACCGACTGATCACGTTCACGTCGATGTCGGGACTGCAGGGCGCCCCCAGCCAGCCCAACTACGCTGCCGCCAAGATGGGCATAGTTGGCCTGACATTCTCGTGTGCCAACGCATTACGCAACTATGGGGTGCGGTGCAATGCAATCGCGCCGATCGCCGGAACCCGCATGACCCAGGGCATCAAGGGTGGTGGGAGCATGGATTACTCGGACTCCAACATTCGCCTTTCGCCCAAGAACTGCGTGCCGCCTGTGGTGTATCTGGCTAGCGCGCAGTCTGATTGGCTTAACCGGCGAGTCATCTTCGCCGGCAACGGCCGCATCAGCTTGATGTCCAACCCGGTCGTCGAACGCGAAATCGTGTCGACCTCGGGAACCTGGGATATCCCGACTGCTTTCGCCGAGATCGAGACGTCGTTCAAGGAAGCCGTCCTGTATCCCAACATCTTCGACAAGCCACCCGCCAGCTGAGACGGAGAGGGTGATCATGACCGAGCTTGCCACCGAGCGGGTGCCCAAAAAGTACGCCTGCGGTGAGACGTTCGTGCCGAAGAGCAGGTATGTTGATGCGGAGTTCCTGCAGCTCGAGTTGGATCGATTGTTCACCCAGGTTTGGCAGCCTGCGTGTCGCGAAGAGGAAATCCCCTCCCCCGGTTGTTATTACGAGTACACGATCGGGCGGCAATCTATCGCCGTGGTGCGCCAGAAGGACGGCGGGATCAAGGCGTTTCACAACGCTTGTGCGCACCGTGGGATGAAAATTGTGCAAGGCAGCGGATGTTCGCAGGACAAGGAGTTGCGCTGTGGTTTTCACGGCTGGCGTTATGGCTTAGACGGACGGTCATCGTTCGTTCCTTGCCGTGACGAATTCGCCTCCCGCCCACGGGAGAAATGGGGCCTAAGCCCCGTCGCCGTTGACACTTGGGGCGGTTGGGTGTTCATCAGCATGTCGAAAAGCCCGCCGGATCTGTTCGAATGGCTGGACCCGCTGCCGACCGCGCTGGCGCCATTCCGCTTGCAGGACATGCGCTACCGCTGGCGCAAGCGTACCGTTTTGCCCGCCAACTGGAAGACGGTTGTCGACGCATTCATCGAGGGCTACCACACTCCTGGCACCCACCCGCAAACGATGCGATCTGCAGAGGGCCCGCGGCCATCGGCGACGCCCGCCGCGCCGCAGGAGTACGTCTACGCTCCGTACACGCCAACAATCACATACAAAAACCACTCCCGGTTCGTGTACACCCAGCGTCCCGAACACGCCAGCCGCGACAGCGCTCGTCAGGAACTGGCGGCGCGACCGGAAGTATTCGCAAATTCGATGCAATACCAATATTTAGAGGTCGGCTCGCTGGTCACCGAACGCGACTACCGTGCCGCGCAAAAACTGGCGACCCAGGACCCCAGTGACGTCCCGCCGTTCGTGCTCTATCACCAGCTGTGTGAGGAACTCGCACGCGCGGAAGGCGTCGACTTTCCGCAGATGTCGATGGAGCAGTATTTCGCGGGCAACGGCGACTGGCATGTGTTTCCCACGATGGTCATCCTGGTCGAAAAATCGTGCCTGCTCGGATACCGCATGCTGCCCGATGCCGAAGATCCGAATCGGTGCACGTTCGAAATGTTCTCGTTGGAGCATTTCGCGCCCGGAGAGGTTCCGCAAACACAGTGGCAAGTGTTCGAGCGATGGCAGGATCACGACGCCTGGGGCGAGTTGCCGTCGCAGGACTTGAAGAACATCGGAGCCATCCACGCCGGCATGCATTCGGCGGGCTTCGACGGGCTATGGCTTAACACCGCTCAGGAAATGTCGATCCGGAACGAGCACGCGATCGCCGACAGATACCTGTTCGGCTTGGGCGACGCCGACCAGTGAAGGCACGGAACCTGGCCAATTGTGGTGTCCCTCTGACCTACTCGATGCGAACCAGACGAGCCTCAACTTCGTTGGGACACTTTGCGACAGCGAGGTGCGTCGTTCTGCTTCGGTGTGCCACCCCGATCAAGCGTGTCGCTTGTGGATCGGCGGCGACGTCATCCGTGGATAGAGGACGAGCACGATGGCGATGCCATCGCGTGCGTAATCCACGAATTACACGGCCGGCAGCGTGACCTCCACGATCATTCCGCCCATGATGAAGGAGAGTTGGGTATTGGTGAACCGCTTGCCGTGGCGGAAGAACTGGACCATCGCATACCCCTCGAATAGCCCGACAAAGAAGGCGATCCACTCAAGGCCGTGGCCGCCAGGCCGTGAGGATCAAAAGGCTACTTGGCAGCAGCACGGCGACCGTGAGCACAATCGTCTGCCAGACCGCGGCCCCGGTCGTGAAGTGCTCCAGGTGTGTGAGATGAAAGATCAGGTGTGGGATGGCGAACAGCAGGTACGCACCCAGCGCAATCCGCACCATGCGGTGCTCCAATGTGGCTGCGGCGACAACGAATACGAGCGCGAGTGAGAGATTCATGGCGCCGTAGTCACGCATGAGATGTTCGGAGAACGGCGGGATGAGGTCCACCCAGGGCACGTAGTCGTAGAAAGCCCGAGGGGCCAGCGTCGCGACGAGCCCGACCGCGATCTGTACGAATGCGAAAAACCAGACCCCGGCCCGAAGCACGATCAGCCGGGCGTTCACCGCGACCCCCTGCGTCGGCGATGCGACCGGGGCAGGTAGGCGCGGATGGCGCCGCGGTACGGCCGTTCACCTGCGGTGTGCTGTTCATTGAGGTATTGCTCGAACGTGATCGTGCCGGTGGCGTGTTCCGGGGCTAGTAGCCCGCCGGCCCGTATCCCGTCAAACACCTTGCCGGGCAAACGGATCGGGGCGATGGCTCGGCGTTTACCGACGATCGACAGGTAGCTGCGGGCAAGGTCGTCGAGCGCACGCGCCTGCGGGCCGCCAAAATCCGGTGCCCGCCCGATCGGCTCGCCCAGTGCCAACCGGGCCAACCGTTCGCCCACGTCGCGAACGTCGACCGGTTGGAACCGCAGGCCCGACGGCAGTGCGATGACCGGCGGCTTGGCGAGCACGCGCAATAGGAAGGCGATCAGGTCGTGAAACTGGGTCGCCCGCAGCACGGTCCACGGCAGGCCCGACTCGGCGATCGTGCGTTCGTTGGCGAGCATCGTGCGGTAGAAGGCGAATGGGATGCGGTCGATTCCGACGATCGAGACATAAACCAGATGCGGTGAGCCCGCCCGTTTCGCCGCCGCGACCAGCTGCTCGGTGGGATACACGCAGTGCACGATCGTGTCGACGCCGTCCAGGGCCGCGTCGAGCCCAGCACCGATCTGCACGTCCCCCACGACGTGCCGAACGTCGGTGGACTGCCGGGGGCGCCGCCCGCGACTAAGAACGCGGACCTCGTTCCCCGCCGCCGTCAGGTGATCGACAACGACGCGGCCCACGGTTCCCGTGCCGCCGGTTACGAGTACAGAGTTCGTCATACCCTATGAACCGGACAGGCCCGCAGGATGTGACAGCTGCTCAGCGAGAAACCGCAGTTTGTCGGGATTGGCCAGGATCCGCACGGCCGCTATCCGCTCGCCCGTGATCTCGAAGCACAAGACGCCGGCCAATCTGTTGCCGTCGAATGCCAGCATCGCCGGCTCGCCGTTGACCTCGACGGAATCGAGGCGCAGCTGTATCTGCGCCAGGTTTCGGGTGAACACCCGCGCCACGTACTGGGCCATCCGGTCGCGGCCCGAGACCACGCGCCGGGCGGCCGCCACCTTGCCGCCGCCGTCGGCCGTGGAGGTCACATCAGCGGCCAGGATTTCGACGAGTCCGGCCACGTCACCGGCGGTGGCGGCGGTGAAGAAGCGATCGACCAGGGACCGCCACTGTGCCCGATCCGGTCGGTGCACCGGCTGACGGCGTTCACTCAGTCGCTGCCTCGCTCGCCGGTACAGTTGCCGGACGTTGGCTTCCGACATCTCGAGGATCTCGGCAACTTCTGAATGGCGGTACGCGAACGCCTCTCTGAGCACGAACACCGCCCGCTCGTTGGGCTTGAGTTGCTCCATCAAGCTCAGCAACGCGATAGACACCGACTCGCGTTGCTCGGCGGTCTCCTGCGGGCCGAGCGTCCGGTCGTCGGTGAGGACTGGCTCCGGAAGCCACGGCCCGGGGTAGACCTCCCGTCGAGCGCGGGCCGACGTGAGCCGGTTGAGGCACAGGTTCGTGACGGCTTTGGTAAGCCACGCGGGCAGCGATTCGATGAGCGCTGAGTCTGCGCCGTGTAGTCGCAGGTATGCATCCTGCACTGTGTCTTCGGCTTCGCTCGCCGACCCCAGCAGTCGGTAGGCCAGCCAGAACAGGCGCGGCCGCTGAGCCTCGAAGTCCTCCACGAGGTCGGTCACACTGCCAAGACTGCCACGTCTCGAATGTCGCCGGATGGCCCCGGCCGGAGAGCGGGTGCGGTCTCAAAGTTGATGTCGCGGGTGCTACGGCCTTGCGGCCACCGCTAAGCGGAACGCTCTGCTACTCCGGGGTCAGCTGCTCCCCCTCGATACTTGCCGCGTCACTAGGGTCAGCTGTTACGTCGATGGCTACGCCTTTGGGGCGCAGGTGACGGCGAGGATGGTGCTCGCGACCAGCTCGGGATCATCGACCGTCGGAGTGTGACCGAGGCCCGGCAGGATGGTGAAGGTCGCGCGGGGTAGGCGGTCGCGGGCGATGGGTTCGCACAGCTCGAGTGGAAGAATCCTGTCTTTTTCGGCCCAGGCGATGGTGATTGGGCACGGCAGGGGGTCCATCGGTGCGACCTGCTCGTCGGCCTTGTCGAAAATGTCGCCAGTGATGGTGCATGCGAGGGACACTTCGCCGATTTCGATGGCTCGCTCGTAGCTGAGTCGATCTCCGTGCAGCGTCAAATCGGTCAATGAACGTCGGCGCACCCCCGGCGATTTCAATAGATGTCGGGTGATGGGGCGCATCAAGCGGCCTACCGCGAACCGCCGTCGCAGCCTCTTCGTGACCTGAGCCCGTAGATCGTCTGACCACAATCCACCCGGTGAAAATGCGCAGACGGATGCCGCCCGGCCACGACGCGCCAATTCGAGCGCCACGAATCCACCCATCGAATGGCCCGCTAAATGCGGCCGATCTAATCCGCGTTGGTCGAGGTAGCGTTCGGACTCATCGATCACGTCCCAAATCGTGACGGGTCGCCGCCGCACAGCTGGCCCTCCGCGATGACCGAGGGCTGACGGTGTGTAGACGTCGTGGTGGGCGGATAGCAGCGGCGCAATGTCCCGCCATTGATCGCCAGACCAGGACCCGCCATGCAGGAGTACAAGAGGCGACAGTCGCGAGGTCATCCGCCCAGCTTGGCAGAGAAATCCCTTCTTTCTATGGGTTTCACGGCTCGGCGTTGGGAGGTGGCGGCGGCCGTCTTATCGCCCGACGCAGCTCGGCCTGAATGACAAACTGCGTTTTGAAAACGCTGCCGCCCACCGTCTTGGCCGCCCTCGGGCGTGGAGGTGAATTGCCGATCCCGGTGGCCGCACCACAACGTGACCGAATGGACCTGTGGCTTCTGAGCAATACGCTGTCGCTGCTGAAGCACTGGTACTCGCTCGTCGCGACTTTGACCTGCCCGACCGCGTTGACGACGACGTTACGGTGAACGACGATACCGGCGAGTCAAGCGCTGCCGGGTCGACGATCACGGCGGCTCAGTTACGGCGTGCGGTGATAAACGCCGACTTGAGTACGGCTAACGATGACCGCGGCGGCCGAACCCCGTTAGGGCTGCCCTATGACGTCCAAACCTGGGACCCCTGCGGGCAGACCAGTATCCTGCCCCTCAACAATCGACTGGAACAAGGGGTTGTCGGGTTGAACTCCGGGCGGTTGGTCAGCCACCGCCGGGTTGGGGTCTGAGGCGTCGGTTGGGTCCGCGGCCGCGCTGGGAAGCGCGATGCCTGCCGCCAATAGTGAGGCGCCAACACAGGCCGCGATGACGCTAATGAATTTATTCATGGAAATCACCTCTTCACGATCCGCAGAACGCTACGCCCTATGGCGCTTGGACAACAGGGTCACGCGGGCCGCGTCCCAATACTCGGTCACTCAGCCTTTCGCCACGCCAATTAGCGCTATGAATTAAGGACGTGGGGACAGGCCAAGAAAACCTGGGTGTCGTGGGCAAGTTGTTTGAACATATAACTAGTCGGCACTTCCGGGTTCCCGGCGTGCGCCGCATAACCGCCAGCCCGGAGAACAAGGGCGCTCGCCCCTGCAATCCCGAATCTAGCCAGCGGCCCCGACAGCGGGGTACCAGGACGGCGCGCGCTGCCACGCCCAAATTTTAAACAGTGTGGCGAAACCGAGCGCGAGCTTCGCGCTGCTGCCGCGTCGGAATTCAGCCACGGGCGTGGGGCTACGCGCCGACCTACAAGCGCGGACTTCGTCGCCGGAAAGCTGTGGTAGTTACTCACGCTTCCGTTAAGTGACGAACGCGCGCACGATGGAGGGGTCCGCAGTCTCACCAGGACGAGAAGGGGGCGGGCGATGAAGGCAAATGTCGGCGACTACCTCGTGGTAAAGGGCACAACCACGGAACGGCATGATCAACATGCTGAGATCATCGAGGTTCGCTCGCAAGACGGCTCGCCGCCATACGTGGTGCGTTGGCTGGTGACCGGGCACGAGGCGACGGTGTACCCCGGGTCTGACGCGGTGGTCGTCACCGCCGCTGAGCATACGGAGGCCGCACGACGCACTGCCGCGCGGGCCCGCCACGCCGCCACAACCCACACAGCGGCTCCGTGAGATTTGCTGGGCCAAGAGTAATTCGACGAGAGTCAGGTGTGTCGGCCAACATGGCCAGCTCACCCGGGTTCGGCCGTTCCCAACGGTTACCCGCTTCAGTCGGAAAACCGACCCGCGATGCGTGTGTCGACTTCCAAACCGCTGGCGTCTTCGGGGATCTGTGGTTAGTCCAGCTTCGACATCTCGGTCTTCGCGGCCGCCGCTCCGGTGGAGAGCATAGCGGCTTCGTCGTTCCGACCCCCGGATGCTTGCGGTGTTGCTCGTTCCAAAAACCGGAGCAGTTCGACGGGGAAGGGAAGCACCAGGGTCGAGTTCTTCTCCGCGGCGACTTCGACCACGGTTTCTAAGAGCCGCAACTGAAGCGCAGCCGGGTGCACGGCCATCGTCTCCGCCGCTTGGGCCAGTTTTTCAGATGCCTGTAGTTCACCGTCAGCGGTGATAACCCGAGCGCGCCGCTCACGCTCCGCCTCGGCTTGGCGCGCGATCGACCGCTTCATCGAATCCGGCAGTACTACATCCTTGATTTCCACGCGGTCGATGTGAATACCCCAGCCCACCGCGGGGCTGTCGATCATCAACTCCAGGCCCTGATTGAGACCCTCGCGGTTGCAGAGTAGGTCGTCCAGGTCGCTTTTGCCGATGATTGAACGCAGCGACGTCTGCGCGACCTGGCCAATAGCGGACACGTAGTCCTGTACGTTGACAACCACACGCACCGGATCCGCAACCTTGAAATAGATGACAGCATCCACACGCACGGTCACGTTGTCGCGGGTGATGCCATCCTGGGCGGGCACCGGCATCGTAATGATCTGCATGTTCACCTTCTTGAGGCGATCGGCGATTGGAATCAGCATCGTGAGCCCCGGTCCACGGACCCCGGTTTGGGCACGTCCGAAACGAAAGACGACGCCTTGTTCGAATTGCTTGACGACCCGAACGTTTGTGCCCAGCCAGAGCACACCAAGGCCGAACGCTGCGGCCAATGCGTAAAGGATGATCATTATGTCCACTTCCACCCGGCAAGACCTGTCAGTGCTTCTCGGCGAGTCCGGGCGACTTACAGCCGACGAAACGTCGAGATCCCTCCAGTATGGGCCGATCACTGCAGACGTGCTGGGACCTCCGATCGAGGTCACGGCTGTGGCCCCCAGCGCAGGGTCAGGCTAGATCGTCCGTACAGTGCCCCCGGTCGTCGGGCAGCATGCCGAAGTCGCCGGTTCGCCTGCACGGCAAGACGTTTGCGGTTGTTGACGGGAACGCGAGTACAGTAGTTCGATGGTCGTCGCCCCGTCCAATGAGCGGATGATCGCTGGGGTCGCCGCCGCGACCGTCTCGCTCGGAATAGCCCAGCTGGTGGGCGTCCCGTTCGGTGCGCGAGCCGATGCGCGTGCTGCGATCGGCTCAGTGGCCGTCGACCTGACACCGGGTCCCATCAAAGAGTGGGCCATTCAGACCCTGGGCTCGCTGGACAAACTCTTCGTGGCTGTCGTTGTGCTTGTGGTGATCGCTACGATCGCTGCGATTGCTGGGACCCTCGAGACTCAGCGTCGCCCGCTCGGTAGCGCCATGGTCGGCGGGGCGGGCGTCCTCGGATGCCTTGCGGTGCTGTCGCGGCAGGGTGCGACAGCACTCGACACCATCCCCACCGTCGCGGGCGCCGCCTGCGGCGTGGCGACCCTTCGCGTGCTCACCCGTCGGTTTTGGCCCGCCCTGGGAGACCAGGGGGACGGGGCCGACCACGACCAGCCGGATGCCGGCCGGCGCAGGTTGATCATGTTGGGATTGCTCGGATTCGGAGTAGTGAGTGGCGTGGCGGGTGCGGTCATCACGCGGTTGGTGCATTCGGTGGCCGCTGACCGCAACAGCTTCACACTTCCCCGACCGCGCACATCGGCGCCACCAATACCTGCTGATGTGCAACCGAACGGCGTTGCGCTACCGAGCTTTGTCACCGCCGGCGCCGACTTTTACCGGGTGGACACCGCACTCAGTGTTCCCCAACTCAGCCACGGCGACTGGCGGTTGCGCATCCACGGCATGGTGGACCACGAAGCCACCTACAGCTTCGACGACCTCGCCCACTTTGACCTGGTCGAAACGGTGACGACGTTAACCTGCGTGTCGAATCCCGTTGGGGGCAAATTGATTTCGACGGGTATCTGGACAGGCTACCGGGTGGCCGATCTGTTGGCGGCGGCGGGCGTGCACGCGGATGCCGATATGGTCCTCTCGACGTCGATCGACGGGTTCACCGCCGGCACGCCGGTGCAGGCGCTCACCGATGGCCGCGACGCGCTTCTGGCCGTCGGCCTCAACGGTCAGCCGCTGCCGATCGAGCATGGCTACCCGGCCCGGCTGGTGGTACCCGGGCTCTACGGGTACGTGTCGGCCACCAAGTGGGTCGTCGAGATGGAGCTGACCCGCTTCGACAGAGCGGCGGCGTATTGGACGCGGCAGGGCTGGGCACCGCGCGCACCCATCAAGACGGAGTCGCGGATCGACGTGCCGAAAAGTGGCCAGAGGGTGCCGATCGGGCCCGTGATGTTCGGCGGTGTCGCGTGGGCCCAGAATCGTGGGGTGCGGGCCGTGGAGGTCCTCATCGACAATGGCGGGTGGCAACCCGCGCAACAGGGGGCCAGTTATTCCAACGAGACGTGGCGATTGTGGAGCTTTCCCTGGCAGGCGAAAAGCCCCGGGAGACACAGCATCACCGTGCGCGCGACCGACAACACCGGCGCTACTCAGACGGCAGATCGGGTTGGTGCCGTCCCCGACGGCGCCACCGGCTGGCACACGGTGGACTTCACCGTGGCGTAGAGGTGAAGCGCTATTTTGACGAGAGTCTCCGCCAACTGAATAGCGCAATCACGATGCCGATCAGCACCGTGATCGGGCCAATGATGGACCAGGTCGTGGTGTTGCTCATCGGGCTTCCGCCAAGCACTCCAAATCCCTGGAGCGCCCAGATCAGTCCGAACACTGCGACAATCAACCCAACCGCGAATGTAACGACGAAAGCCCTTCGCATATAGGGATCCTACGCGGCAGAGAGGGGATATCGCGCCCTTGACCCCGCAGACCGCGCAGGCCATGGCTGGTTTCAAGGATTTCCCAGGGTCAGTTGGATCGCCTGTACTGATCCGCCAAGCAACAGTGGCACGTTGATTGACGTTGTCCCCTTGCCCCGCGGCTGGCTTCATAGGAGCTGACCTGTCGGCGGGCCGGGTCGTTAAAACTGGTGCCCGGCATCCGCAGGAAGGTTCTCGTAACCACGCGGACGAGGTCGACGTCCCCAGCCACGTAGTGCCACTGCATCTTCCATCAAGCAATATCCTGCGCAATCATGCCGTTCGGTGATCACCGCGCAGGTGGTCAGCGATCACTTCAGTGGTCAGCGCCAGATAGTGGCATCGCGCCCGGCCGTATATCCACCGGTACCGTCGGCGCGAGGGTTAATACGCATTAATTACGCTATCTCATAAGGTATCTGGGTAACCGCGACGGCCGGGAACCTGCTCCGGCGCTGCTGGGCAGCCCAATCCCGTACGCGTTACGCGTCAACGTAAGCATGCTGGTCCCCAATCACTTCGACACCTGCATAAAATTTGCTTCGGCCCGTAGCGTTCCAACGGATACTGGTTATATTCGGGCTTGGTTGTGAACGAGGGGGATCGATGCGGGGTGCCAAGGGCCGGCTTCGTCGTTCTCATCGGGTACGGGCTGAACTCGGACTGGTTGAAGAATGTATTCGCCGGTGGTGTTGACCAAAGTCAATTCCACGCAGTGAGTTTGGGCACTACAACGAAGAAGTTGAGCCAATGGGGTCGCCGAGAGCAGTCGATTGTCGATGTCACGAATCGCTCTCGGCGATGCGCTGCTGCACGGCGACATCAACGCTTTCTTGCGGTACGTCTCTGGGTCCGCTGGCTAGCCCTTAACCCAGAGGTTGATGGCGCCTATCAGCATGAGCGTGACGGCGCAGATCAGGCTTACGGCTGCGTCCCGCCATTGCCTCCGGACTCGGCAGTAAGGCGAGGTCACCGCAGCGGGACCAGCGTGTTTCCCGCGCGAACCGTTCGGTTGTGGAAAACTTCAGCGCGATCAGAGGGAGAGGCGCGTGACGACCACCCATACCGAACGGCTCCCGCTGCTGACCCGGCGCGACCGCATCATCATCACCATTACCGTGATCGCGTCCATGGCGACAGGGGTTCTCAACTTCACCCACGCGAATGCAGTGCTGGCGTTCACCATCTCCGCACTCGCGTTGGCCACACTGGCATCTCTGGTCGGCCGTTCGGTGGAGGCGCTCGGAGACCGGCTCGGGCCCAACGCCACTGGGATATTGCAGACGGCGCTGGGAAACCTGCCCGAGTTGTTCGTCATCCTGTTCGCACTCAAGGCAGGCCTTTACGGCGTGGTGAAGGCCACCATCGTCGGCTCGATTCTCTCCAACGCGCTGCTCGTGCTCGGGCTCGCATTCGTGGCCGGCGGGATCAAGCACGGCCGCCAGCGCTTCGCCGCCGACGACGGACGCACCCTCGGACTGATGTTCACCCTCGCGGTGTTCATCCTGGCCGTCCCCTCGCTCACCGCTGCAATACACACCCCGGCGCAACAGCACGAACGGGCGGTGTCGGTCGTCGTCTCCATCGTCATGCTCACGCTGTTCGCACTCTCGCTGCCCGCCACACTCGGAAACCGGACCCCCGACTCGGCGCTGCAAGCCGGTCATAGCCCCTCCAGAGCGACCTCTCCCATTGTGGCCAGCCCCGAATCGGCCGAAGCCGCCAGTGCCGCGACAGCTCACGGCGAGTGGCCGCTGGCGATGTCCATCGGCATGCTGGCCGGCGCCGGTATAGGTGCGGCCTTCGTGTCGGAATGGTTCGTCGCCGCCCTCGAGCCAGCGATGCATGCAGCAGGGATCAACGAGGTTTTCGCCGGCCTGGTGATCGTGGCCATCGCCGGCAACGCGGTGGAGAATTTCGTCGGCATTCAGCTGGCTGCCAAGAACCAGATGGACTACGCGGTTCAGGTGGTCCTCCAGTCGCCCGTCCAGATCGCGCTCACCATCGCCCCGATCGTCTGCCTGGCGGCGGTATGGCTCGGCCAGCCCGGTTTCGATCTGGTGTTCTCGCCGCTGCTGTTGGCGTCGATGATTATGTCGGCGCTGGTCGCGGTGCTGGTCACTTTCGACGGCGAGTCGACCTGGTTCGAGGGAGCAGTGCTCATCGCGCTTTATGTGGCGATCGCCACGTCGTTCTGGTGGGGATGAGCGGCCCCAACGGTCTGATGGTCCGCCCTCCAATCACCCGAAGGCGAAACGACAAGCATCACCCGAAGCAATACATTTGGCCCGTCGAGTGTGTAGTCGGCTTCGATGGCGTCGGGACTTCGAGGAACCTACGTCCGACACGGCCGTTGGTTCAGACCGCGACGAGCAGGCTGGCTGCAAAGATACTCAGGGACTTGCCCATCTAGGAAAGGTGGACGCTACAGACGTTCGCCTCGCCGTTGATCAGGTCAGCAGCTTTCTCGGCGAGCATGATCGTAGGAGCGTTGGTATTGCCACGCGGCACGACAGGCATTACCGAGGCGTCGACCACTCGCAGACCTTCGACACCGCGCACACGTAGTTGAGGGTCTACCACGGAAAACTCACCGCTACCCATCGCACACGTGCCTACCGGGTGATACATCGTCTGGGTGCGGGCGCGGGCGGCCTGTGTGAACTCGGCGCCGTCAGTGCAGCGCGTCGGAAAGAACAGGGCGCCCAAGTGTGATGCGAGCGGACCGGAGGTGCTCATGTCCATGAACGCCTCGGCGCCTGCGAGCACGGCCTCGAAGTCTCCGGGTTCCCGAAACAGTCCGAGGTCGATCAACGGGGTATCTGAGGCGTTGGCAGAGCGCAACCGCACCGTGCCTCTGCTCACCGGATCGAGCAGCGACACCGTCCCGGTAAACGACGGAGTTGAGGGCGGCACCAGACCGTCAGCGAAGGCCATTGGTGCCACATGGATTTCGATATTGGGCGTTACCGTATCGCCCGTCGTGCTGCAGAATGCACCGACATCGCACAGCGCCGAGTTCAGCGGCCCGGGCTCACCGGCCTGGAATTGTGCCATGGCCTTGGGATTAAGGGCGAGGGCCAGCATATCGGTGGCATCGCGGGTACTCCAGATCATGGGCAGTGTCGGGTGATCGTGCAGATTGGCGCCAACTCCGGGCAGATCCGCCGCTACATCGATGTCCTGCGCACGCAGATGTTGGGCCGGGCCGATGCCCGAAAGCATCAGCAGTTGAGGCGAGTTGATGGCCCCGGCGCTGAGCAGCACCTCCCCCGCCGCGTGCGCCACACGCCGTGCACCATCGTGGTCATAGACCACACCGACCGCGCGCTCGCCATTGAGCAGGATGCGGTGAACCAGGGCGCGCGTCCGGACGGTCAGATTCTCCCGCTCCAGCGCCGGGCGCAGGTAGGCATCCGCCGCCGAGCAACGCCTGCCCTGCGCCTGGGTGAGTTGAAACGGGCCGACACCGATCTGCTGCACCCCATTGAAGTCGTCGGTTCTCGGTAGCCCCCAGGCCGTCGCGGACTCCATCCACTTCAGGTTGAGGTCGTGCAGATAAACCGGGTCCTGCACATGCAGTGGGCCATCCACGCCGTGCAGCGGTCCGTGTAGCCGCGCGTTGTGTTCGGCGCGGACAAAATATGGCAGCACCTCGTCGTAGCGCCAGCCCGCGGCTCCGTAGTCGGCGTCCCAACCGTCGTAGTCCAGCCGGTTACCGCGGATGTAGACCATCGCGTTCATCGAGGAGCAGCCACCGAGCACACGCCCCCGCGGTATGCAGACGCTGGTGCCCGTTCCGGACTGCTTCACCGACCGGTACGCCCAGTCCATCTCGGTGCCGAACAGCGTGCCGAACAAGGCCGGAATATGCACCTCGGGCGGGGAGTCCTCGCCGCCGGCCTCCAGCAGTAGCACCCGGGTCGACGCGTCAGCGCTGAGCCGATTGGCTAGCACGCAGCCCGCACTGCCGGCGCCGACCACGATGTGGTCGAACTCATCAGATTTGGGCATGGCAAAACCCCTTCGTAGACAGAGCGAATCGAGCAGAAAAGCGACAGGAGTGGGTAGTTGCGGTCAGGTCTTCGTGCCGCGGTTAGTCTTAGCGAGCCGTGGTAGCCGCCCGGTGCCCGGGTCAGCCAGGCCGAGTATGCGTGCGACGGCGCGGCGCGCGCGCATCGCAGCTCTCTTGTCGGCGAACAGCTGCACGGCGAGGTTCATCGCCGTGAACGTACCGATCAACTCGAAAACCACCTGCGCGACATCAGTGCTCGGGGGCAGGTGCCCAGCGTCGCGGGCCTCGCCAATGGCGTGTGACAGCTTGTCCTGCCATCGTCCAAACAGCTCGGCCACCGCCGCGCGCACCGGTCCGCCGCGAGCATCGAATTCGACCGCTGCGGTGGTGAACAGGCAACCGCCCGGGAAGGATTCTCCTTCATTCAGCAGATACCGAATCCAGCCCTCGCAGAGCGCCAGCACGCGCGGTAGACCTTGGTCCACATGCCCGGCCGGCTCGAAAGCGATGGCCTCGAACACCTCGTAGCCTTTATCCAAGGTGGCGATCTGCAGCGTTTCCTTCGCGCCGAAATGGCCGATCACACCGGCCTTGCTCATGTTCAGGTCGGCGGCCAGCCGACCGAGGGTCAGTCCATCGAGTCCCTCGACCGAGGCGATCGCCACGCTACGAGTCAGGATGCGATCACGAGTGCGTGCGGCCTCCACAGCAGACGCTCTAGGCGACATAGCAGTCACCATAGAACAGACTTCCCTAGTTAAGCAACCGATCGATCGGACGCTAAATACATTTGGCCGGTGGGGCGAGCGGGGCTCGAACCCGCGACCAACGGATTATGAGTCCCTAGCCAATTCGTCGAAGACCAGGAGACACCGTTTAGCTTCGACGCATCAAATCGCGTGTGAGACAATGAATCTGGCCGTTGCCGGTACGGTTACAGTACGCCCTGAGTACGGCTACAAATCGCCCCTGGTCGCCGGGGTGAGCCGGGCTAAGCGGATGTTAGCTAGAGGCAAGCCGCTAATACGCGAACCCCTGCAGTTTTAACTTCGGTTGGGCACGAAAATGTTCAGATCGTGGCCGTCGAACGTAGCTGCTCAATTTCGGCCGTGTCGTAGCCGGCCAGGCGGGTGAGCACCTCTTCCGTATGCTGCCCGACGTGCGGCGCTCCTGGCGGTGCGAATCCGTCGTCGGGATTGGTCTTTATGCACGTGCCCACCATCCTCTTCGCGGTCCCGTCAGGCTGTGCTTGCTCGTAGACAAGTCGGCGAGCCTTCGTGTGGTCGTCGTCGAACAGATCGGCGCCCAAAAACGCCGGCGCACCGGCGATATCGGTCGCGACAAAGAAGTCGGTCCATTCCCGGCGAGTGCGGGCCTTGAAGATCGCCGTCAACTCGTTGCGCAGCCAAGCCTCTGCCTCAACATCCTCTCCCGGCTTCTGGCGGCCCGGTTCGTATAGATCCATCCTGTCGAGTGACTCGCAGAACCTCAGCCAGAACTTGTCCTCGAGGGCATTGAACACCACATAGTTGCCATCGCGCGTTTCGTAGTACTGGTATCTAAGCGAAGCGCGGATTCCCTCGCCCCCGTAGGCCGGTTGACCGTTGGCCAGCGCCGAGAGGTGTTGAAAGTTCCAGTTGATCGCGGCATCAACTTGCGCTACTTCGATGTACTGCGCCCTGCAGTCTCGCCCCGCAGCGTGCAGCCCGGCGAGTACACCCATCGCTGCGTACAGCGGTCCCGCCAGAACACCGGTTGTGCCTGTCGCCGCTCCCGAAAGACGTGGGGTTCCGTCCGCCGCGATGATCGGCGGACTCAACCCCGCGAAACAGTCGAAGGACAGCCCGTGTGTGGGTAATCGGGTGTACGGCCCATAGCTGCCCATGCCGTTGAGCACGCAATAAACAACTGTCGGGTTGACTGCGACGATGTCGTCGTAGCTGAAGCCCAGCCGGTGCGCGGTTCCGTAACGAAGTCCGTCGATCACCACGGCCGATCTCGCGGCCAGGCGACGAAACGCATCTTGACCGTCAGTCGTTTTCAGGTTTATTGCCACACTCTTCTTGCCGCGGTTCCAGTGAGAGTCCTGCAGCTCGCCACCGGAAACCGCCGAACCGCGGAAACCACCGCCGCCAGGCGGCTCCACCTTGATCACCTCTGCGCCGAGGTCAGCCAGATGCCCGCCCAGTGCATCCGCGGAGAAGAGTGACACCTCGAGGACCCGGACATCTTTGAGAAGTTCCATAAGCGACCTTTCCTTCTCGGATTCCGGATGCAACGCGGCGCGGCGCGTCTTCAACAAGCGCGGTGCGACTACAGCATGGTGATTGATTTCAGCTCGGTGTATTCCTCGAAGCCCCAGCGACCCTGCTCTCGGCCGAGTCCACTTTGCTTGAAGCCGCCGAACGGCCCCCCGCCGTTGAACATGCCACGCGCCGGTAGAGACCAGCCGGGGCCCTGCCCTCCCCCCGGATTGGCTCCTAGATCGACACCGGGTGCGACAGTCTGCACCATGATGGTGCCGGTTCTGACCTGCCTCGCGACGTTGAATCCCTTCGCGGCGTTGCGGGTCATTACCAGACCTGCCAAACCGTAGATGGAGTCGTTCGCGATGCGGATGGCTTCGTCTTCGGAGCGATAGGTCATCACCGACAGCACAGGCCCGAACACCTCCAACGCGGCTTCTACTACGAACCGACGGCATTTGTCGACTGCCGCAGCGACATGCGCTTATGTCAGGACGAGGTGTTCGGGACGTTTGCCGCCGACCACCAGCCGCGCGCCGTCTTGTAGGCCCGCCTGAACGAAGGATTCGACTCGCCGACGCTGCTGATCCCTGATCAGCGGACCAACAACGGTCGTGGGATCGCGCGGATCCCCGACCGTGATCATTGGAGCCATGGCTTTGAGGCCCTCGACATAGGCGTCGAGCAGGTGCTCGGGCAACAGAAGTCGAGACGTGACGGTGCATGCCTGTCCGGCATGCATCAGCACCTGCCCGAATCCTGTTCCCGCAACGTCGCTTTCGGTGACATCGTCGAGGACGATATGCGCGCTCTTGCCGCCCAGCTCCAGCTGTGCGCGTTTCATCGTTGCCGCCGATAGTTCACGAATGCGCCGACCGATCGCCGTCGAACCGGTGAACCCAATCATGTCAACGCCTTTGTGGGTACACAGCTCCTCTCCCACTTCCGCACCGCCCACAACCACATTGAACACACCGGGCGGAAGGCCGGCTTCCTCGCTGACCTTGGCCAACTCCAGGGCGTTCATCGGGGTCCACGGGTGAGGCTTGAGCACCACAGTGCAGCCGACGGCCAAGGCCGCCAGGCACTTTTGAATGTTGATCGAAAAAGGAAAGTTGAAGGGCGTGATGACGCCGACCACCCCGACCGGTTCGCGAACGACCGTCACGCCGCCCAGGCCAGTCGGTGAAACTATGGGCCCGCCCGGTGTCTCCACCCACTTCACATCGTGTTCGACGAACTCGCCGTAATAGTGGGCCGCCTCGATCGCGCCGCCAACCTGAATCAGGTCCGTGATGAAGCCGGTCGAGCCGATCTCGGCGACGACTAGCTCCCGAAGCTCCGCTTTGCGCTCGTCGAGGATCTCAGCGAATCGCTTGATGATCTTCGCCCGCTCCCGGACGGACATCCACGGCCACGGACCTTCGTCGAACGCTCGCCGGGCAGCCTCGATCGCCATTGCCGCCTGCTTTGGTCCACCGTCGACGACTCGGCCGATCAACTCTTCATTGGACGGATCGATGACCTCGATGGTGCCGAGGGCGTTGTCGCTCAACCACTTACCATCGATGAAGCTCTGGTACTCACGCATCAAACAATCCCTCAGCCAGTGAGAAAATTGCTACGCCAGGGTCGGATACGCGGCGGGCTCAAAGTCGAAGACCCGGCGAGCATTACCCTGCAGCACTTTGTACTTGTCGAGGTCGGACCGGCCGTCGAGTGCCTTATGAGCGGCCTGAAGGGAGTTGGGCCACAGGCTGTCGGTGTGCGGATAATCCGTTTCAATCATCACATTGTCGACGCCGATGGAGTCGAGGTTAGCCGCCCCGAAGTCATCCTCAATGAAGCAGCCATACATGTGGTCGCGGAAAAGCTGGCGCGGTGACTCCGGAAAAATCTCGGGGTCGGTGGGCACCGGGGTCAAGCGCATCGTGGCCGGATCGACCGCCCAGTTGTTGGCGCGCAGGTACTGGTAGTCGGTGGCGACATGTTCTGCACGCTCGATGAGGTAGGGGATCCAGCCGATGCCGCCCTCGGCCAGCACGATCTTCAGGTCGGGGTACTTCTGAAGCTTGCCCGAGAACAACCAATCCGTGGTTGAGTTCGCGAGATTGAGGTTGATGTTGACCGCCTGAACCCCGAAAGGTGCGTCAGGGGATGTGGTCGGGCTAACCGACGACGAGCCGATGTGCGTGCACAGCGGCATCTTCGTCTCGTTCACCGCCGCGAAGAAGTCGTCCCATGCCCCCGAGTGGATGGACGGAAATCCCAACGGGTGCAGGTTCTCCGAGAAGGCAATGGCTTTGGCACCCTTGCCGGCGCACCGTAGCGTCTCCTCGACGGCCAAACGGGTATCCCACAACGGAACGATGACCATGGGGATGTAGCGACCGGGCGCCGCCGCGCACCACTCATCTATGACGAAGTCGTTGTACGCCCGCACGCACTTGAGACCCAGATCGCGGTCACCGAGGTGGGCGAACATCTGACCACAGAACCTTGGGAAGAACGGAAAGTTCAGTCCCGCGATCACATGATCCTCGTCCATGTCAGGGATGCGGGCCACCGGGTCGAAGTATGCGCGGGGCATATCGTCATAATTCACTGGAAGCGGGGAATACTCGGCCGGCCTTTGGTGAGCCGCGACCAAGATGCCCAGCACCGACGCGCGCGCTTGCTCGTAGACCCACGTATCGACGCCGTCGATGCGCTCGACGTGTGGCACTCGATCGCGGTCGGCGGCCGATGCGCGGTCGACCCATAGATTCGGTGGCTCGATGATGTGGTCATCGACGGAGATCATCCATTGAAGATCTTGCTTGTCCACAAGTTCCTCCTTGATTTCGCTATTACGTTGGCTGCGAGACGATATCGGCGGTCGCCTGCCGCCTCTCACCGGCTGATGCCGGCACCCGGCGTGAAGACGACGGGCAGGGCGCGGTAGCCCCGGGTGACCGAGTTCCCGTGAAAATCAACTTTTGCCCCAGGGGGGATGGCGTAGTCGGGTATCCGATTCAGGGTCTGCTCGACGCCCACCCGAAACTCGAGCCGGGCGAGATTGGAGCCCAGACAGCGATGGACGCCGGCTCCGAACCCGAGGTGACGATTTGTCTGCCGGTCGAGAATGCATTTGTTCGGCTCGTCGAACTCGCGCGCGTCGCGGTTGGCGGCCGCATAGTTCACGACGACCGTCTCTCCGGGACAGAACTTGTGGTCGCTTAGTTCAACCTCTTCTGCGACTGAGCGATGCAGTCCGTGGACCGAACCGGCGAACCGGATGAATTCCTCTATCGCCACGGGCATCAACCCGGCTTCGCGTACGAGTCGGTCGCGATCCGCGGAATGGGTGCCCAGATAGAAGAAGGCGAACGACATTGCACTAGAGGTCGTTTCGAGCCCCGCTTGCACCAGCAGCATCACATTCGCGACAACGTCGTCGAAGCTCAATTTCTCGCCGTCGATCTCGGCGGCTAGTAGAACGTCGATCAGGTCATCACGCGGCGGTTCACCACGACGCTTGTCGATCTCCTCGCGTACGCGGAGGTAGAGATTCGTCATCGAACCGTTTCGGATCTCTTCGCTCTCACCATTGATCGCGAGGTCGGCTGTCTCGATGTAGAGCGGCACGTCCTCAACGGGCATGCCGAGTACGTACCGGAAGAACACGATTCCAGGTTGCTGCCATGCAACGTCTGCGAGATCGCCGCTGCCCAGCTCGATGAAATTGTCGATCAACCCATCGGTGACCGCACGCACCTGAGGTTCCAGCTCCTTCATTCGGCCCGGAGAGAAATACGGATTGAGAACTTTGCGAAGCTGTTGCTGCCGTGGGGGATCCAAGGTGATCACGATGTCGCCGAACGACATCGGGTTGCCCTCGAGTCCCAGGGGCTTGCTGGAGAAGCTGCGCCAGTTCCGCAAAATCTCGTAGCAGTCGTCGTAGCGGGTGGCGATCCACGCGCCCCCCGGCGTGGGGCCCAGGAATGGCACGTCCTGGTGACTGAACGGTCCGTTCTCCTGCATCACCGAGTAGACCTCGTAGAGGAATTCTTGATCGTTGAAATCCTCGTGACGAAGGTCGAGGTTCCGGGCGTGTTCCTCCGGTGATTTGCTCACCATAGGTAGTCCTTTCCGCCCCCGCCGACCTCGAGACACCGCCAGCGGTCAGCCCGGCCAGACAGCCACCATCGAGAGGCCGACCACATTCCAGGCACGCCGCAATCGTGCCGCCGTCCACGTGCCATCTGCGCCGGCCCTCAGATTTCTCGCACACGCCGAAATTCGCTTTGGCAGCACAGTAAATCGTCGGCCCCGCGGAGTCAAGTCGCACTCGATAACTACCTGAAAGCACTTAGGATCGACGCGCCCGCGCAGGGCGCGAACGGGCGGCACGCGTGCAGGCGTCCCCTCAGCCGACGGCTGCTCGCTAAAGTATGTGTGATGACCACAGGCGCGCGGCGGCGAGTTCGCGACAAGGACGGCAAACAACGAGCCCTCCTTGAAGCAGCCGCTGAAGTGTTTGCCGAAGCGGGATACGCGGCCGCCGCGACGAAGGAGATCGCCCGTCGTGCGGGCTGCTCCGAGGCGATGCTGTTCCACTACTTCGTAGACAAGCGAGGCATCTTCGAGCAAGTCGTTTCTCGACAGATCGCGGACCTGGTCAGTGAGGCAGAAGAGCAAGTCGTGGCGGATCTGCCTACGCGCTTCGAGGACTATATCGAGCGGCTTTTCTTTGCGAGATTAAGGATCGATGACCGGGACAGCGGCGTTCCCGGCTGGGACATCTCCGGTCGGGCGTTGTCAGATCCCGACTTCTCGCTGCGGGTGCTGCAACCCAATCACGCACGCCGTACGGCCGTGATTGCCGAAGGCGTTCGCCACTATCAGGCCGCGGGGCAGATCCGGGCCGACGTCGACGCCGACCTGTTCGCCGAGCTGCTGGCCAATTTCATCATTTTCACGACGAGCCTCGGACCACGCTGGTTTGGTACGGCCGAGTCAGACATCCGCGCGCAGATCGAACTGGGTTCGCAAATCCTCGCCAAAGGGGTAAGCACGTCGACTACGAAGCCGCCCGCCAAACGCAGCGGGCGGGTCCAACGGTCCCCCAAGGTGCGTGCGGCCGACTGAAAGCCCCAACGACTCAACCCTGGCCAGGGTTATCGAGTCGCACTTGACACGTCAGCTTTCCCGTCGCTAGCGTCGTTGCCAACCAAGCCGTAGCCATGCGGATGCAGAACGCTCTGCTCGACCGGCACGAGCGTGAGGACAGGAAGTGGCGTGTGTGCACTCATCGGGGTGGGTAACGCACTTCAGCAGACATTGACACGGAAAGCCACACGATGATCGCTCTGCGTGGGATTCGTGTCGTCGAGTGGGCGACGGAAATTTCGGGCCCGTACTGCACCAAGTTGTTCGCCGACCTCGGAGCGGAGGTCATCAAGATAGAGGATTCGGACGGGGATCCGTTCCGCCGCAGGACGATTGGCGATCAACACGAAGCCGGCGCGCTGTTCAAATTCTTAAACGCCGGCAAGCGGTCGGTCGTTGGCACTTCGCTGGCCGACCTGGAGCCCCAGATCGTTTCCGCCGATGTGTTCGTCGATTCTCTGGGCCCCGAAGCACTCGACCGCGAGGCCCTCCTACAGCGAGCGCCACACCTGGTGATCGTGGCGCTCTCTCCTTACGGCTTGACCGGACCGTACCGGGACCGACCCTCGACGGAGTTCACGATCCAGGCCGAGAGCGGAACCCTGGCGTTGCGAGGTCGTCCGGACCAACCGCCCATTCAAGCCGGCGGCCGAGTCTTCGAATGGGTAATGGCCAGCTACGCCGCCGTCGCGGCGCTTGGTGCATTGCGGCGAGTTCAACTCGGAGGCGCAGGCGAAATCGTGGACTGCTCATTGCTGGAGACGTGTCACCTCAGCGCCAGCGGATTCGCCGACCTCTACCACGAGTTGGCCGGTCGTCCCCGTTTGGCCGTGCCGGCGCGACAGGTTGAAATCCCTTCCATCGAACCAACGGCGGACGGATGGGTGGGCTTCAATACCAATACCCGCCAACAATTCGAGTCGTTCCTGGCGATGATCGGCCGACTGGATCTGCTCGACGAGGACCAAGCCTGGGCCGCCGCCACGACGCGATGGGAACGCCGGGAGGAGTGGAATCGGATTGTGCGGGAATGGACGGCGCAACGTTCCACAGACGAGATCGTCGCGTTGGCCTCCGATCTGCGGATCCCCGTCTCACCCGTCAACAATGGCCAGACCGTGTTGGACCACCTTCAGTTCGCGGCGCGCGGCGTGTGGGGCAGGTATGCCGACGGCAGCTTTACCCACCCGTTGGCGCCGTACCGGATCAATGGCCGACGCCCCTCCCCCACCGCCGGCGCTCCCCCGCTCGGCGAAATGGCAAAAGTACCTGCCCACAACAGGATTACGACCACAGCCGACGGTGCACCACGACTTCCTCTGGAGGGCATACGAATTCTCGACGCGACAGCGTGGTGGGCGGGTCCCTGCTCCACCCACATTCTCGCCGCGCTCGGCGCTGAGGTCATTCACCTGGAGTCGACGGACCACCCCGACGGCGCACGGATGGCGGCCGCGGCGTTTGCAAATCAGTCTCAGTGGTGGGAGCGGTCGGGGATGTACTTGGCGACCAACGCCAACAAGCAAGGGCTCACGCTCGACCTGTCTTCGCCCGAAGGGCGGGGGCTGCTTTTCGGGCTTGTCGAACGCTCGGACATTCTGGTCGAGAACTTCTCGCCCCGCGTCTTCGACAATTTCGCCATCACGTGGGAGGCCGTCAGTGAGCGGAACCCCCGAATCGTGATGGTCCGCATGCCTGCCTTCGGGCTCGACGGACCGTGGCGCAACAACGTGGGTTTCGCGCAAACGATGGAGCAGATGACTGGAATGGCGTGGGTGACCGGTCACGAGTACGACCAGCCGCGAATCCCCAGAGGCCCGTGTGACCCACTGGCTGGAATGCACTCCGCATTCGCCATGCTGGCCGGACTTCGGCGACGCGACGAAACCGGCCAAGGGTGCTTCATCGAAGTATCGATGGTTGAGTCCGCGCTCAACGCCGCCGCCGAGCAGGTTGTCGAATTCACCGCCTACGGGAACCTGATATCGCGATTGGGAAACCGCAGCCGTGACGCTGCCCCACAAGGGCTCTATCCGTGCGCGGGAACCGAACGATGGCTGGCGATCTCGGTCGCCACGGACGAGCAGTGGCGCCTACTCAAGTCGGCTCTGCGCGAACCGGATTGGGCAAACGACCCCGCGTTGGACACTTATGACGGGCGCGTGCGGGCACATGATGTGATCGATAAGCACCTCGAGCAATGGGCTGCCCAATACGATTCCGCGGCCGCCGCACAGTTGCTCGTTGAACGTGGTATTCCGGCTGCAGATTTGGCAGACGCCAGGGTCGGTTCGATGCACCCTCAGCTGGCAGCACGGGGCTTCTTCGAAAGCCTCGACCATCCCATCGTGGGACGGCATCACGTGCCTGCGATTCCCTTCAGGTACCGCAGCGTTGAGACGTGGTATCGGTCGGCAGCGCCGACCTTAGGGCAGCACAACGCGAGCATCCTCGGCGACCTACTGGGCCTCGACTCCGCATTGATTGCAGCGCTCACAGAAAAAGGAGTCATCGGGACCAGCCCAGGCGGATTGGACTAGACAACGTGAAACTTCATGTCGACAGGGAAACGTGCCAAGGCCACAGCCGTTGTTACGCGGCGTATCCCGAATTGTTCGACATCGACGACGAAGGGACCGCCGTCGTGACCATGGAAGATATCCCGTCCCGGTGGGAAGACCGGGCGCACAACGCAATCGCGAACTGCCCGGAGCGTGCCATACATATCCTCGAGGAGTCGCCATGAAGACCAAGGGAGCAGTTCTGTGGGGGCCGAACGAGAGGTGGTCGGTGGAAGAGATCGAACTCGATCCGCCACAGGAAGGCGAGCTACTCGTCGAGTTCGAAGCCACCGGTCTATGCCACTCCGACCACCACATCCGCACCGGCGATATGTTCGGGGTGAGTTTCCCCTTGATAGGTGGGCACGAAGGGGCGGGCGTCGTTCAGGAGGTTGGTCCGGGAGTCCGCGATATGGCGGCGGGAGACCACGTGGTCACGTCGTTCCTACCGGCGTGCGGCCGCTGCCGCTGGTGCGCCACGGGCCGTCAGAACCTCTGTGATTACGGGGCGATCATCCTGGCGGGGGTCCAGGCCGACGGTACCTTTCGGCGCCGAGCCAGAGGACGGGGCATCGGGGCGCTCTCGGGCGTTGGAAGTTTCGCGCAGTGGGGTGTGTTGTCGGAGGCTTCCGTCGTCAAGATCGACGACGATGTGCCGCTGTCGCGCGCATGTCTTCTCGGTTGCGGCATCACCACCGGCTGGGGTTCGGCCGTGAATACCGCCAACGTCAGTCCCGGCGACGTGGTTCTCGTGGTCGGCTGCGGAGGGATCGGCTGCGGTGCCATTCAGGGCGCGCGGCTGGCAGGAGCTGAGCATATCGTCGTGGTGGATATCGAACCGAACAAGCGCGACAAAGCGTTTCAGTTCGGGGCCACGCACTTTGCCACCTCGATGGAGGAAGCAACCCAGTTAGTCGGTGAGATCACGCGCGGGGTCATGGCCGACTCGGCCATCCTCACGCCAGGTGTGCTCGAAGGCGCGATGATCAACGACGCGCTCAACGTGGTGCGGAAGGGCGGTGCCGTGGTGGCCACCGCCCTGGCATCGATGTCCGACGTGACGCCGACGCTGCCGCTGACGTTGTTCACGCTGTTCCAGAAACGCCTGCTGGGCAGCCTGTACGGCGAAGCCAACCCGCGGGCCGACATCCCTCGACTGATCAGCCTCTATCGAAGCGGCAAGCTGTTGCTCGACGAAGCCGTGACCACGGAGTACAAGCTCGACGACATCAATGAGGCCTACGACGACATGCTCGCCGGCCGCAACATTCGCGGGGTGATCATCCACGAGCACTGATGTGTCGAGAGGCAGATCCGCATCATCTTTTAGCCCGCGCAGGTGATCCACCTACTCGCAGTGAAAGGATACATTTTATGTCTTCGCCAGCGGATATCGTCCGCCACTTCTGCGCTTTGATGGAGAAGCGAGACGCCGAAGCGTTACGTCCCCTGCTCGCCGAAGGGGCCGTTTATCAGAACGTCGGAATGCCTGCCTTCACCGGACCGGACGCCATCGTGGAGAACATGGCGGCCCAGTTCGCTATGTTCCCGGACGCCTACGCCTTCGAGATCGTGAACCTCGCCAGCGACGGTTCCGTGGTGCTCACCGAACGCCTGGACTACATCCAGACTCCGGATGGACGCAAGCCGGCCATCCCCGTAATGGGGACCTTCGTCGTCGATGGCGACGGGAGGATCACACGCTGGACCGACTACTTCGACCTGAATCTGACGATCAAGCTGCTTCAAGGCGAGGACATCAGCGCACTGGTGCCCGCGTCCGCATGAGTTGGCACATCATGATTCGAACTTAGCTGAGGATTAGGAGCCATGCGGGTGCCACGGGCCGTCGCCAAATTCAATCGTCGAGTCACCAATCCAGCGGCTCGGTCGATCACGCCGTGGCTTCCGTACCAAGGGACGCTCGAACATGTCGGACGCAAATCAGGCACGCGTTATCTAACGCCGCTGTTGGTCTTTCCCACCCCCGACGGCTTCGTCGTCCTCATCGGGTACGGGCTGCATTCGGACTGGGTGAAGAATGTTTTGGCCGGCGGACAGGCGGTATTGCACAGGCGCGGCAGTAGTATCGAGCTGGTCAATCCTCGTCTTGTGAGTAAGGCCGAGGGCGCAGCGATCGTTTCGGGGCCATCAGGGATGTTCTACCGCCTGTTTCCGTATAACGAAGCAGCGATGGTGTTGACCAAGGTCGATTCCACGCAGTGACTTTGGGATCACAACTACCCAGTCCAGACACCAGCCGCCGCGGTGCCCCAATACCGACGCGACCGCCGCAACTCCAAGAGGCTCGCGGGGAGTGTTAAGGATCAACCGAAACACTGTCAGGCATCACCCGAAGCCGAAACGTCAAGCATCACCCGAGGGCGGGCGACGGCCTGTTGTAGATTCGCCTACTTGTCTAGCGGCTGGTACAGGGCGGTCGGCACCGGAGCCTGGTGTGCGACGTTTCGATTGAGGGAAGGCGGCGGCGACCCCTGACGAACGGTAGTCGCTTAGCGTAGGAGGATGGCATGAACGGTCACTCGCCTCGGCGGGCCAGGTAGCCGGTGCGGACGCACGGTTGGCAAGGCGCCCCGCCCAAAAGCGACGAGGAAGCCGTCGAGCGGATCCTTGGGGCGGCACGACGCGCCATCGATGCCCGCGGTATCGGCATGCGACTGACCGACGTCGCACGCGACCTTGGCGTGACCCGGCAGACGGTCTACCGCTACTTCCCCAGCGCCGAGGACCTCTTGGTGGCCACGGCGGTGTCAGATGCTGGGCCTTTCCTCGATGGCCTGACGCGGCACCTGGCCGGCATCCACGATCCCGCGGAGGCGGTCATCGAGGCGATCGCCCATGCACTCGAACAGTTACCCCAGGAGAAGTACCTCGGCCTGCTGCTCACCTCCGATCAGAAGGGGGCGTTCTTCGCGGGTGTGACCTCCGATGTGGCGCGGTCATTCGGTCGGCTGATGATCGACCGATTCGAAGTCGATTGGAGGGCGGCAGGCTTCGACGATGAGACCCTCGACCGATTGGTCGAACACATGTTGCGCGTGCTCCAGTCCCTCGTCATTGATCCTGCGCACCCCGTTCGCGACGCTGAACAGCTGCGGGACTACCTGCGTGAGTGGGTTGCTCCGGCGATCACGCATCACCGCAAGCGCCGCCCGAGTGAGCGCACTAGGCGCGGTAACACGCACGTTCGTTCCTGATTCGGCAATAGCGGCCGCGGCCCGGTTAAGCGGTCGCGGCTCGACGTGGATCGGCACCGAT
Source organism: Mycobacterium sp. E2479 (assembly GCF_001667925.1). GTDB lineage: Bacteria > Actinomycetota > Actinomycetes > Mycobacteriales > Mycobacteriaceae > Mycobacterium. The sequence continues at coordinate 86,151 of NZ_LZJR01000027.1, forward strand.
ATCTCCTGCTACCGATCCAGTGCCCGTCGTCGCCGCATACGCGCCGATGACCACCGCGATCGACAGCACGAACGTCACGACCGCATACGAGAACGATCCAGTTGGTGCACCGCCGGCAGTCACCCCGTGGGTGGCCGCAATGTAGTCCGGCAGGGCAGCAGCCCAAAACGCCACGCACGCAATCAGATACACCACCGCGCTGATGAGTCCGAAGTAATCTCTACGCACCACGGCGGGCACCGACGCCGGATCGGTGATACGCGAACGGTATGACGCGACGAACACCCACAACGTCACCACGCCGCACACGGCGATCAGCAACCATGTCCCGACCAGCCGTCCGGTCTCGATCGACGCGCCCGTCAGGTCGATCAACGTCGCGGGCGCCGAAAACAGGAACTGCAAGGGCCACACGCAGACGCAGACGATGACGACGTCACGCAACAGTCGCCGCCGACCACTGCGCATCCGTGACACCAACAGTGTCAACAGAGCCAGACCGAACGGTAGCCCGATGGAGAAGGCCTGAAGGTTCACCAGCGGGACGACTCCCAATGCGGGCTGCGACGTCGAAAGCTCCTGGTTCCACACCCACCATCGGAACTGCACGCCAACGGTATCCACGATCTCGTAGAGACAATGAAAGACGAATGCCACACACGCCGCGCCGATGGCCGGATGATAGCGGCGCAGAACCCCGGTGCGCTGCACCAGAACCCAGGCCAGATACGCGTACGCCGGGTACATCGCCACGATGTACAGCGGTAAGCGGTCGTAGAGGAACTGCACAGAGAACTGGTTGTGCACAAAGGTCAGACCCATCAGTTTCTCGAGCCCGAACCACTGCGGAAAGTAGGCGATCGGCTCGATCAGCAGCAGGCTGAAAATCGAGCAGATCCATAACACCAGGTTCGAGGACTCCGTCGTGGTTCGCCGCCACCACAACGCGTGCAGCAACGACGCCACCGCGCTGGCGATGAGCAGCAGTTCAATGACGGGCATCGTCCAACTTTGCAGATCGAGCGGATTGGTGAAGGTGATGATCGGGTTGCCGTCACACTGCAATCCCCCCAGGCCGGCTGACAGCCGCGCGAACTCCGCGGTGCAAGTGTTCATGGCATGCCTCCAAGATGCGGCTGGCACGACCATACATAGTCGCGTTAGTGTCTTGTCAATACAACGGTAGGGCGTATTCCGACGACCACCCGGAGGGATCGATTGTGACAGTCACCGATGGCCGCTTGGGGTACGACCTGATCGACGACGCCCTGACACGGCGCGCGCTGAAGGTGGTGCTGGACAAGACCACCGACTTGGCCGAGGACGTGCTACGCGTGCCACTGAACTACTACAACGACGCCAAGCTGACCGAGATCGAGGAGTCACAAATCTTGCGCCGAACACCGCTTGCGGTGCTGCCGAGTGCGCAGGTCCGCAACGCCAACGATTACGTCGTCCGCTCAGTGCTCGGCCAGTCGCTGTTGATCACCCGCGACAAGGACGGGACCAGCCACGTTTTCCTCAACTACTGCCGGCACCGTGGGGCCATGCCTGCCTGCGGATCGGGCAATGCCACCCGCTTTACCTGCCCGTACCACTCGTGGACCTACAAGAACACCGGCGCATTGGTTACCGTCCCGGGCAAATCGGGATTCGCCGGGGTGGAGTTCGCCGACTACGGACTCGTGGAGTTGCCGAACGAGGAAAAGTACGGCTTCATCTGGGCGGTGCTCACCGCCGGCGGTGTCATTGACGTGAACGCGCACCTGGGAGAGGTAGCACCTCAGTTGGCACAGTTGAAGTACGACTCATTCGGTTACCACGACTTTCGCGAATTCGACTCTGAGGTGTCCTGGAAGGGAGCCTTGGAGGCTTTCGCTGAGGGCTACCATTTCCCGTTCGTGCACGGCGAGAGTCTCATCGGGATCAACGCACTACCCAACACTCACATCTACGACGAGTACGGCAAGCACCACCGCATCGGGTTTCCGTTCCACTGGATCACCAAGCTCGCCGAAGATCCGAGCGGCTCCTGGGACGTCCGCGACAACATGGGCCTCATTTACTGGATCTACCCCAACCTGATCCTGGCCAACAGCTCGGTCGGAGTGGAGATCATCGACATGCTGCCAGCTGGCTCACCCACCAGGTGCACGGTGCGCCACACCTGGATGGCCCGCTATCCCGCGACGAACGACGAGACACGCGCCGGCTACGACGCCATCTTTGCCGCCGTCCACGCCGCGGTCCGCGACGAGGACTTCGCCATGTTGCCGCAGTGTGGGGAAGCGGTCCGCATGGCCCAGCATGACCACATGCTCATCGGCCGCAACGAAATTGCGGTTCAGCACATGATCAAGGTGATCGCCGAGCAACTCGGCGTCGCCCTCGGCTAACCACAGACGTTGACATCTCCCCAGTCAGACGTTCGGCCAGTGAGGTACCGCAGGAGCCACCAATGCCCGATCTGAGAGTGCGCCGGCTGCGATTCGATTTCTCCGAACCCGTTCCGGTGGTATGGCATCCGGACAACCCTGCCTTCTCGCATGCCGTCAACCTGATGTCATTCACCGCGATCTGCTTCGAGAAGATGATCGTCGAAGCCGTCAAGGAGGCTAGACCGCACTTCACCGACTCCGAGGTGGCCGCAGAAGCCAATGCGTTCCTGCGCCAGGAGGCGCAACACGCCAGCGCCCATCGACAGCACATCGGTGCATTGATAAGCCGATACCCGGGCCTGCAGAACACCCTGGATGCGATCATGGCCTCCTACGACGAGATGACGAAGGTTAGGTCATTGGCCTATCGATTGGCGTACATCGCCAATCTGGAGGCCACCTTCACCCCATCGTTTCGGTTCCTGCTCGACAACGACGACAAGATGTTCCGGCCCGGCGACGACCGCGTCGCGTCACTGTTGTTGTGGCACATGGTCGAAGAGATCGAGCACCGCAGTTCGGCGCTAATCATCTTCAATGCCGTCGTTGGCAAGCCGTTCTATCGCCTCCGCGTCGCGCCGAGCGTCATCCACCACATCATGGCCACCCTCGTTCCGCTCTATGTAGACGGCATCAATGCCTACGTGCCGGCCAGCGAGAGGGTCCTCGATGCCCGATCGATGTCGGCGTCATGGCGCATCCGTCAATTGCTATACAAGTTAGCCAGGCGCGACCGTCCAGACAGCTCGCCGGTCGCCGACATGCTGACCGATGTCAGCAGGAAAGACAAGATCGCGGCGTTGCGCGGCCTAATCCTGAGCCAGAATCCGTTCTTCGATCCCGCTGACGAGCGACTACCCGCGCTCGCCGACGAGTGGTTTAACCGCTACGAACGGGGAGACGACGTCACCCGGTGGTACGGCACCGAGGCGCCATCCGCACCATGAACTTCGCGAGGCGCGTCGTACGCGTCCTCGTCAGGATTTGCACCACAGACAACCGCGAGCTAGCTGCAGCCATGCCATTCAGCTCGATTCACCGCCCCGCTGATTTTCGACGCGCGGGTCCCGACGATGCCCGACTGCGGGATGTGTCTTGATCTCGGCACGCTGGGCCCCATGTCAGTTGTCGACCGCCCGTGCAAGACCCAGCGCACGGTCTAGGCGGCCGTGGCCAGGCGTGCAATCTCGTTGTCGCTACCAACCCTCGCCATAGGGCTTCCGAATTAATCAGACCTCACGAAATTCGTCAGCCGAGCACCTCGTCTGTCCAAGAGACGATTTGGGGTACGAGCTGCTTCCAGTTCGCCCAGACTGACTCTCCACGGTCCCGGCTGGCCTCGAATCGGTCGAGGAACTCCCGGTCTCCCCAGACGGGATCGACGAGATGTGCATTCTGCAGATTCGCGGCTAGGCGTTCCGACGTCGCGCGGGTGTGATAGTAATCGCTTTCACCGCTGCGAAATACGAGTATGGGAAGGGTGATCGCTGCGGCTTCCTCATCCGAAAGCCCCGCCACTAGTGGGTTGCCGCATGCGCAGTAAGCATGAGCCCACCGTTCCATCGTTTCTATGAATTTATGCTTGTCCTGCGCAAGGAATCGGTCGCGGTTACGGGGGTTGCGTTCGATGACCTCGGCCCACGTGGGAAGGGCGGCTACATCGGCCATGGTTCCGTTCCACGCCGCCCGGATCGAGGGAAAGTTGTACACCTCGGCCAGCGACATAGTGCCGAACGCTCCGCCGCTGACCCACCACATCACAACGGCACGAGCAATTTTGGGGTTTCGCGCCGCAGCGAGTAATGAGATCCGCGCCCCTCCGGAGCCGCCGACCAACACCGTCGGTCCGAGGTCCAAATCTACGATGAGCCGGGCGAGTGAATCGGCCTGCATCACCGACTCCGAGCTGCCTTCGAAACACACCGCTGACGCGCCACAGTTGAGTCGATCGTAAATCACTACTTGCTTACCCCGATCAGCGAGCGCTTCGGCCATCTCGCGAACTCCCCCAGCATCCTTGCTGAAGCGGCCGCCACCGGTAAGTATGTATGGCTCACCTTCGCCGATGATCTCATAAGCGATCTCAAGGTCACCTTGTTGCATTACTGGCATAACTACTCTCTCCGACAAGGTAATTGGTTGCTGGGCCCTGTTCTTCCCGGAACAGCTCATCAATCATCATGTAGGCATACGGTTCGTCCACCAGGGCGGATCATCGTCGCGGAGTGGATCTCGTCAGCAATCATCGACGCCGAAGATGAAACGGTCCGCGATGCGGTGCTCGTTGCGGATCGACATCTCCTGGTTGGTGTTGAGCCAGAGCCCCTCGAATCCGCGCGAGTGCATACCCGCGTGAATCGCGTCGATGTTCACGAGGTCCTGCGTGGGCAGTTCGCCCCAGCCATCATGGTCCTGCCAACGCTCGAACTCGAGCCAGCTGGACTCCGGAACCTCACCAGGCGCGAAGTGTTCCAGCGAGAACATCTCGAACACACACCGATTCGGGTCTTCTGCGTCGGGGAGCATGCGATAGCCGAGCACGCAGGACTTCTCCACGAGGATGACCAGGGTGGGAAAGACATGCCAGTCACCGTTGCCCGCGAAGTACTCCTCCATCGACATCTTCGGGTAGTCGACACCCTCGGCAATGGCCAATTCCTCGCACATCTGGTGATAGACCATGAATGGCGGGATGGGACCGGGTTCCATACCGGCCATTTGCTGTGCGACCCGGTAATCACGCTCGGTGACAAGGGAATTGACCTCGAGGAACTGGTACTGCATCCCGTTCGCGAAGATCTCCGGCGATGCCTCCCGCTCCGCGCGTGCTGCGCCGCGGTTGCTGTCGGGCCGCACGGTGTAGGTGAACCGCGAGTGGTTCCGGTACACGGTGGTTGGTGTGTACGGCGCGTAGACAAACTCGTGGGGTGCCGCAGGCTCGGTCGAGGGCCGCACGCCCTGATCGCTCCGCACCGTCTGCGGGTGCGTGCCGGGCGAGTGGTAACCCTCGATGAACGCGTCGATGACGGTCTTGTAATTGGCGGCCAACGGGGTTCGCTTGCGCCAGCGGAAACGCATGTCCTGTAACCGGAAGGGCGCGAGCGCTGTCGGAAGCGGGTCGAGCCAGTCGAGCAGATCCGGCGGATTCTCGGCCATGCTGATGAACACCCAACCGCCCCACGTCCCTACCGACAGCGGGCGCAGCGCCCACTGCTCCCTTGGTCGGTTGAGGAACTCGTCACGGCACGGGACGAACGACGAGCGGCCGTCGAGCGCGTACCGCCAGCCGTGAAACCCACAGCGTAGCTCGCCGTCGACCGCGCATCCTTGTCCCCGCACCACCTTCATGCCGCGGTGGGTGCACGCGTTGTAAAAGGCCCTGATGCTCCTGTCCTTCTGCCGCACCACCATGATCGATTGCCGGCCGATCGTGTATTCGGAGTAACTTCCGGGGTCGGGAATCTCCTCCTCCCGACACGCCGTTTGCCACACCTGTGTGAAGAGATGGTCGAGTTCGAGTTGCAAGAACTCGGGATCGATGTAGCGGCCTTTGGGGACGAACGTCTCACCGCACGCATAGCGAGGCGGCACCTTTCCAGTCATCTTCGACTCGCCTGCGTCTTCAATTACGGTCATCGGCTACCCCTTCCGGTGCGCCAGTGCGCAGGCGCCTCGTCGCAATTGTTGGAACTAATCACGCTTCCTCGAACGACCTCTCGAACCTGGCTAACGCGTTCCTCGGCCATATGGTTTGACACTCATCTACAGCGCGATGGGGACGCTGGCCGGACCGCGCACTGAGCTGGTGTGGACGTACTCGACGTTGGCCTCGTCGACCTCCCACTGAGGGAAGCGCTTCAGCGTCTCCTCCAGCGCCACCCGGGCCTCCAGCCGGGCCAGCGCCGCACCCAGGCAGAAGTGGGAGCCGTGTCCGAAGCTGACGTGGCGGATCCCGGTTCGCGTCACGTCCAAGACGTCCGGGCGCTCGTACTGACGCTCGTCGCGACCCGCCGAGCCGGTCAGCAGGACCACCTTCGCTCCGGCCGGAATCACCCTGCCGTGGAAGGTGGTGTCGCGCAGGGCGAAACGCCCCTGGACTGGGGACGGCGCGTCGTATCGCAGCAGTTCCTCCACCGCGCCGCCGATCAATCCGGGATCCGTCACCAACTTCGCTCGCTGCTCCGGGTTGCGCGCCAGCGTGAGTGCCGCCCAACCGAGAAGTCTGGCGACCGTCTCGTTGCCCGCGACGTTGATCATCGCGATGAACATCAACAGTTCGCCGTCATCCAGCCGGCGTGGTTGCGCATCGGGCAAGACGACGTCGGAATTCATCAGATCGCTGACAATGTCCGTCGTACTGTGTTGGCGGCGCAGTTCGATCTGCTGTTGGTAATAGCCGTAGAGATTCGCCGAGGCCTCCATTCCCGCGGCGCTGAGTTCCGTGCTCCCTTCCTCGCGATGCAGTTGCGCGTCCGACCACTCGCGCAGGTTGTCGTGGTCCTCCTCGGGGAAGCCGAGGAGCGAGCTGATCACCATCACCGGCAGCTTGGCGGAGAAGTTCTGAACGTAGTCGAATCCGCCGGTGCCGACGTATCGATCCAGATAGCCCCTGCACAATTCGCGGACGCGGTCTTCCAGCTGAGCAATCCGGCTACGAAAGAACGTGCGGTTGACCATCTTCCGCAAGCAGGTGTGGTCGGGAGGATCCATCATGATCATCGGCTGGGGCGCGGGCAGAGGTTCTTCGCTGATCGTGTCGAGGATGATGCCGTGCTTCGACGAGAAAGATTCGGTGTCCAGCGATGCCGTCATCACGTCGTCGAACCGGCTGAGGGCGTAGAAGTCGTAATCCGGGTTGTAGTAAACAGGCGCTTCGTCGCGCAACCGTTTCCAGACCGCGTACGGGTCCTTATGCAGGGCACGGTCGAACGGATCCCAGCGCAAGTCCGTCGTTGTCATCGACACCACCCTCCGTGCGGAACACTATTACAGAAAATGTTTAATAGCACTACTATGCTCTAGCATCCTCGGGGACCCGGCCAATGAGCTTCAGGAGGTTATTTGTGGAGACGCGGAAGATGGACCACGTCGTATACGAGAAGGATGGAGCAATAGCTCGCATCATCTTGGACAATCCGGATCGCGCCAACGCCCAGACTTCCGAGATGGTCCACAGCGTCAGCGAGGCGCTCGATGACGCGCAGTACGACTACGACATCAAGGTCGTCATCATCAAAGCGAACGGCAAGGGGTTCTGCTCGGGTCACATTCCCGACGGCAGCTATCCCGAATTCAAGGCCGAGAGCGAGGCGTCCGGGAAAATATGGCGCTCGGCGGCGCAGTTGTTTCTGTGGCCTGTCCTGAAGCTCTGGGAGTTTCCCAAGCCGGTCATCGCGCAAGTGCACGGGTACGCCATTGGCGGCGGCACTACCTGGGCGCTCATTCCGGAGATCACGGTCTGCAGCGACGACGCCTGGTTCCAAATGCCGCTCGTTCCGGGATTCGGCCTGCCCGGTTCGGAGACGATGTTCGAACCGTGGGTGTTCATGAATTACAAGCGAGCCGCCGAGTACCTCTACACCGCGCAGAAGATCACCGCCGGGCAGGCTCTCGAGTTCGGTTTGGTGAACCGAGTCGTGCCGCGCGATCGACTCGAGGCGGAGGTAGAGGAGCTTGCGGCGCAGATCGCCAAGGCACCACTGATCACGTTGCAAGCAACCAAGGCCGGGATCCTGCGGGCGTGGGAGAACATGGGCTTCCGGACGCATCAGCAGGCCAGCAACGACCTGCAAGCGGTCGTGACCGGTTCCCGGGAATTCCGGGACTACATGGCCGAGCTGATGAAGAAGGCCGCCAAGCCGTCCGACCGGATCTGATCCCCCCGCTCGTGACGTTGGGGCAGTTCGGTGAATCTTGTTGTCATCAGGGCGTTTCAGTCCGTCCCGGACTTTTGGTGATCCAATGGTTTGCGGTAGGTAAGGCCAATCAGGCGTGCAGCGTCTGACGCGACACCGCGACCTTCCTGGCGACCTGCCAGATCGCCAACCCATCACTAATGACCGACAACAAGGCCTGATATCGCTGCTGAGCCACGCTCAATTCCGTCATCCAGGGACTGTCAAGGATCAGCCGAAGTAGCTGTCAAGCATCAGCCGAAACACCGTCAAGCATCACCCGACGACGAAATGTCAGGCATCAGCCGAGGTAATTCACATTCAGTGTGGGGCGGGCGGGGCTCGAACCCGCGACCAACGGATTATGAGTCCCTTTTCGGCGCGCTTCCGACCAGGAGAAACCGTTGGCTGAATTGGCGCAAAATGCCTGCTAGACGGGAAACTTAGGCGTAGCCGGTGCGGCTACGATTCGGGTTCGATACGACCTAGTGTCACCCTCGGTCGCCGGTAAAACGCCGGGGCGGGATCTGCGCGCGGCTGCTAGCTACGGCAGTTTCGGTGAGTTTTGCACGGTCCAGCACCGAGTGGCGCCCGCCGTCGACGCCCGACGCGCGGTACAGCGTCTTCTGCAACCGGCCGACAGCGCTTAGCGCGGCGCCCGAGATCGTTCAATTAGCTTCGCGGATCAGACCTTCCAAGTAGGCGAGGGCTTCGGCGCCGTCGTCGGCGATGAAGACCAGATCGATGATGGGCACCGGAAGGAAACGTTCCTCGTCCATTCGCTGGAGCTGAATCGTCAAACCGTCGTAAAACCCGGCCGTGTTCAGCAGCACGACCGGCTTGTCGTGCAGCTTGTGCTTCCTCTGCTCCAGGACGTCCGTCGCCTCGTCGAGCGTGCCGAGGCCGCCTGCCATCACGACGATCGCGTCCGCGCGCTCGATCAGCAACGCTTTGCGCTCGGCGAGGTCCTTCGCGAACACCATCTCGTCGGCGTCCTTCCTCGCGAACTCCCGCAGCAACTCGACCGAGATGCCGACGAGCCGCCCGCCGGTCTCCCGAACGCCATCGGCGACGACCTTCATCAGACCAGTGTCGGATCCACCCCACACCAAACCGTGTCCGCCGTTGCCGATGAGCTCGGCGAATTCTCGGGCGGGCCGCGTGTAGCGCTCGGCGAGGTCGGCGGAGGATAGGAAGACGCAGATGTTCATCCGGTCATTCGCTGTCAACGACGGTCACGATGCCCGGAGGTGCCTCGATCGCTTCGAGAGTCCGAGAGGCGGCCGTATCGATGTGCACGCGTGGTGCGTTGGGACGCGACTGTTCGAAGTAGGTGCCAGGACCGTAGAGGAAGCCGTACCGGATGACGACACCGTCCACGGCGAGCACCGCCTCTTCGAGTGCTGCGACAGCGGCGGCTTCCGCGCCGGGTTGCACGGTCCATGCAACGCTCTGGGCCACGATCTTGATGTAGCCCAAGCCTTTTGATGCCTCGATCAGATTACGGGTGCCTTCGACGCGTATTCGCGCATTGACTTTCGAATCCTCGGGTAAGTCTTTCAGATCGTCGGGAAGATCTGTCAGCTCGTGAAGTATGAGGTCGGGCGCGAACGCCTGAACGGCGGCCGTGAGCGCCTGACGGTCGAATACATCACAGACGATCGGTTGCGCACCGGTGGCGGCCAACCGGCCGGCCTTCTCCGGCGAGCGCGTCATCGCACCGACGGTGTGACCGGCGTTCCGCAGCAACGGCACCAGTCGCTGGCCGATGACCCCGGAGGCGCCGGCGAAAAAGATGCGGCGTGAGGTCGACATCAGTGCCCTTCGAGCAGATACGGCACAAATCCGTGCAGATAGACCTCGCAGATCATCGATGGCGGAATGGGCGCGGGCGCCGCCGACCGTGCTACGGCGACCGCCGCAGCGGTGAATGCCGTGGGGCTGACAGTAGTCCCCTCGATTTGCATAGTGTTCTCCTTTTGTGCGGCCTCACAGCGGTGCCAACGACGCTTTTGTGATGCTGAGTACAGTCTACAATACTCAGGAATGGATTGCCTTCCCGTCACCTTGTTCTAGTCGAGTACCTGCGCATGAAGGGTGAATGAAATGACTACGGTAAGAGCGGCTGCAGTACAGATGAGCCCGGTGCTATACAGCCGTGATGGCACCACTCAGAAGGTTGTCGACAAGATCGCCGAACTCGGGCGCCAGGACGTAGGATTCGCTGTCTTCCCCGAGACGATCGTGCCGTACTATCCCTACTTCTCCTTTGTCCAAAGACCTTTCGAGCTGGCCGCTGAGCAACTGAGGCTGATCGATCAGGCCGTGACCATACCGTCGCCCACAGTCGACGTCATCGCCGATGCGACCAGGCAAGCGGGAATCGTGGTGTCCATCGGTGTGAATGAACGCGATGGCGGCACGCTCTACAACACGCAGCTCCTCTTCGATGCCGATGGCACCCTCATCCAGCGCCGTCGAAAGATACTGCCCACCTTCCACGAACGGATGGTGTGGGGACGGGGGGATGCCTCCGGTCTTGCGGCCGTCGACAGCGCCGTGGGGCGGATCGGCCAGTTGGCGTGCTGGGAGCATTACTACCCGCTGGCACGCTATGCCGTCATCGCTGACGGTGAGCAGATTCACGCAGCGATGTGGCCGGGCTCGTTCGGCGGTCCGCTTTTCGCGGAGCAGACCGAGTTGAGCGTCCGCAATCACGCACTCGAATCGGGCAGTTTCGTTGTCAACTCCACCGGCTGGCTGGATGCCGATCAGCAAGCGCAGATCATGGCCGACACCGGGGCGCCGATCGGCCCGATATCGGGCGGCAGCTTCACCGCGATCGTGTCACCTCTTGGCGAATTGCTAGCTACGCCCTTGCGTTCCGGCGAGGGCGTTGTGATCGCCGATCTCGACTTCTCGTTGATCGACCAGCGTAAGTCGAAGATGGATGCCATCGGCCACTACAGCAGGCCCGAACTGCTCAGTCTGTTGATCGACCGCACACCGGCTGCTCACGTCCACGAGCGAGTCGAGCCCCACAACGCCGACACGAAGGCCGGGGCCGACCATGTCCACGTCTGATCCACTTGCGATCCCGTTCGGCGGCGTGCGCCTGCGGATCGACAGACCGGCTGGCGAACTAAGCGCGTCGAGGCACTCAGCGGGCGACTTCGGTGAAAGCCAAAGCCAAGGTCCCCTTCAAAATCTGCCAATGCGGCTGCGGCTATTAGGTAATCCGGGATTCGGGAGGGCGGACATCGCGATGAAACGGGGGCTCGGCAACGCCCTCGCGCTGGGACTAGTGATCGTCGGCGCCGCGGTCTTGCTGCTGGCTTCGTTCCTACCGCTCGTCGAGCCGCCAGCCGCAGGGTCGCTGAGGTGGTCGCGGCGCGGGGATTCCGGCGACACGCCGGGCGTTCAATCCCAACCTTGGGTTTACCGCGGGTGTAGAAGCTCACGTCACACCAGTCACACGGTCGCCGCGCCCCGGCGTGTACCCCGGCGGCGGTGCCCAGTTTGCTAGCGGCACACGCTCTGCACACGCTCTGCGCTCCACGCCGCGACGACGCCGCGAATAACGGGCTCTCAATTGCACGGGAATGCCCCTGCGAGGCGCTGACCAGGGGAAATACGGTGGGGCGGGCGGGGCTCGAACCCGCGACCAACGGATTATGAGAGTGCTTGACCTGTGCTTTTGTAATTAACGGCAGTATTTGGAAATCATTGGAAAGTACGCGTAATCCATTCGGCAACAACGTGTTTAAGTGTTGGTTGATCATGGTCGCCAGCGACTGCCGTTGGGTGCTCTACGGACTGTGTGCGGACTGAGACTGTGGCACCTCGCTGCCGACGAACCGAGTGGGATGTTCATTTTGCCCGGCTGAGGCAGCGGGCTGCCATTATTTCGGTGAAGCTAAGGGGACTCGAACCCCCTGACCCCCACACTGCCAGGGCCGGGCAGAAACATGTGAACGGGCCGTTTAGCAGCCACGCAGCGGTGTCGTAGGTGAGTTTGACGCGCTACTGTCGCAGCGTTGTCGTCAAAACTGTCGTCGCACGCTCGCCACCAAACGTGTACCGGATGCCGTCATCGAGAGACCCCGCACATACCTGAGCCTCTGATCTACTGCTCCATCGGCGCGCCACCAAGTCCCGGTGGCAGGCGGTATCTACAACTTCAGTGGAGATTTCCTTCCACGCCAAACGTGGCTATCGAAGTTCGGGGCCTTGTGCTGTGCATCTGCCGCCGCCGGCCGGTGCATGCCCGTGGGGTCTTCCTTCGGACTGACCACTCATCCAGGTCGACATGAGCCCGGCGAAGTAGGGCCCGGGCTGACCGCTGCGTTCGTAAAAGCCCTGCGGGTCATAGACTTTGGCTTCGGGGTAGGGCCATGGACACGCCACCGCGGTCGCGGCCTCCGTCATTTTGATGACGGTAAACCACCCTCCGCAGCCGAAAAGGTAGACCGCGTTCAGGATGGCCACCATCGGTGACAAAGCTGCCCAGAACGGGCCGACCGGGAAAAATCTTTGCCCGCCGCGCCAGTTTCTCCGCCACGGTGCGGCCGGTGTCGTCGCGGTAGACGGAGGATGCCAATGGGAATCATCACGAACGTCACGCATAACGACTCCCACAGCAAGGGAAACTGGAATGGGGTTCCCACGAAAACGGAGCCGAACGGAATCACTTGCGAGTAGCTGTAAAGCCCGGTGCGAATCATGACAATCTCAAGGACAGCGTCCATCACGAAGCCGAAGACGAAGACGAGTCCTGCCAAGGAGACCAACGGATGACGCCACACGAACGATTCGACGGACCGGCGGGATTGAATCTTGCGAAGAGTCCAGATCGCCGGGAAATACGGGGCCGCGAGGATGAACACGTAACCGATGACAAGGAACGGCTCGACCGTCGGCGACAGCGAGACCAACGGCCAGTCTTCAGGCCAGTGCCAGAGCTGCGGGTTGTACACCAAAATACAGCGCCCAGTTCAAGATTGGGTCCTGCCACACGATTGCCGTTGTGGCGATTCCTATCAACAGAAGTGGATGCCCAGGCTGGCGTCGCCATACAACGATGGAAACCGCTAGCAGCGCCACCACCGCGACCACAGTCGCGATTTGAAGGATCGTCAGCCACATCGAACCGCTCAAGCCGAATAGGTAACTCACGGGGCGCGGTGCGCCTTTGAGGTCCGGATTCCGAATTCGCTCCGAGACGGCACCGGTTCGGGCGTGGATCGCGACGAGTGCGACTACCGCGACGGCAAGCGCGCACCATGCGACCTGCCGCCTTCCGCGCACCAACCGGCCAGGACTGTCCACCCCGACGAATTGCTCTTTGGTTGCCACTGCATCCTCCATCGATGGGTCGGGCGTTGTCCGGTTCACGCGGCTACTCCGCGCATCGGCAGGCGGGTTGGCCCCAACAGGGACGGGTTGGCGGTCCACGTGTACTTTCGGGCACGTTCGATGCGCTTGACTCGGCCGAACAGGCAGTTCAACGCGACCTTGGCCTTCAGGCGCGCGGGTCCGGAACCGATGCACATGCGCGGGCCCTGCCCAAAGCCCATATGGCTCTGCGTCTTCGATAGACACCGAACGTGTCCTGATCCTTGTGCCGTTCCGGGTCGCGGTTCGCCCCGGCGAAGAACAGCGCCACCCTGGCCTGAGCTGGGATCTCGGTACCATCCACTTCGTATGGAGTCAGCCCAGTTCGTGCCCACTGCACAGGATTACCCCACCGCAGATTCTCGTCTATCGCGGCCGGGATCAGGTCGCGGTTCGCACGCAACAAGTCGAATAGATCGGGATCACGCGGCAACATACTTTCAGACATTGGCGCCTTCTCCCGGCAAGCAACTGGCACGGCGTCGAACCCAACTGAGCATACACTCAACCGAAACCGTATGGCGGCGTCGAGGCCCGGTTCCGGTGCGGCTCAAGCGTCGATTCCCGTGTCGGATCCTGCGTCAGCGCCGCGGGTCGCCCTTCCAAGGTGAAGCTGTTGACGAAATAGCCGACGATCATGGCGATGTCGAGGTTCGCGCCCGACGCGTGGCTAAGGTCGTCAGGCTTGAGGTAAAGCATGCCCACGACCGCGATCAGCGCGAGGTCGCATGCTCGCCGCGGCGAAGGTCTCCGAGCGCATTCCAGAAGCAAGCTTCCGATCGCTGGCGAGAGTGGCCGATGCCATCCGTGATATCACCGATCGCCGCGCCGGTTAGGATTCACCCTCGGCGTCATGAACTCAGCACCGCGCGTGCTGTCGTCCGTCTCAGGGAGTTAACGACAGTTCTGACGACAGTTGTTGATCGAACAGCGGCTCCACACTCGAACATCTCGTTCAACTGCCGGCCTGTCCCGCGCGGCCTGCGGCACGATGGCTCGCACCCTGGTCAGCCACTTCCTGCAACAATCGGTGGTCAAGAGGGGCCTTATCGGCCGCCGCAACGGCGGCCACATTGTGCAATCGGTCCGCAGCTGCATCCAAGGCGGGTATCCACGCTTCTAGAGTCGCGAACAGTTCGTCGACGTCCTGTTGACCGCCGAACTCGACGGCAAGAAAACGAAATGCCGCTGAGCACCGTTGGCGCGCTTGCGCAAGCAAATCGTTCCCTTCGTTTGTCAACCGTAGGGCCACGTTACGGCCGTCGGTAGAGCCGCGCCCGCGAACCATGAGACCTCGACGGACCATCGCGTTACTCATCACTGTGACGTTTGGCGGCTTGCTGACCAGCCTGATGCTTACCTCTTGCGAAGTCGGCATACCCTCGTCGGCCAGCGTCAGCAGCCTGAACTGATTTACCGTCAAGTCGAGCTGGCCCAGAACAATCTCGATCACTTTCGCCAAGCGAACAACAGCCAAGACACTTGATGACAGGTCGTGCTCAAGCATATAGTTATGATGCCATAATCAAATTTAAGTTCAAGGAGCGACCATGACCGCGGCGGAAGTCAAATCCTTCCTCGAGCAGTTAAATAGCGAGATCAGACGCGAAAAGGCGTCGATGCTCGACGCCGGCATCCTCAACGACATCGAGGCCGGCATGGCGTCCCGTGAGCAGATCGGCGCGTGGGCCAAAGTGTTCTATGCGGCCACCCGCAACGGCCGCTTCATCCTCGGCAATTTTTACGCCAATAGTCCTGACGACCCCGTCGTGCGTCGGGAGCTGGCAGAGAATCTTTTCGAGGAGGAGACGGGCCGGATTTCTGGCGTCAACAAGTGTCACATGGATGTCTTCCTCGACTTCCTTCAAGCTTTCGACGTGAATCCGCAACAAGCGTCAGAACTTTCGGCGCCGGTGGGTCAGGAAACACCGCAGGGCCGTGTGATCGCCCCGGAAGATTTCTATGTAGAACTGACCGCATACGGATTGAGCGTCGAAGTGCCGAATGCGGAATACTGCCAGCGGATCTATCAGGCGCTGAAGAAGAACTACGGATTCAGCGACCACGAGCTCACCTGGTTTTCGATGCACGCAGCCTTGGACGCCGACCACGGTGAGGAATTCAGTCAATACGCCGCGAAGGCTGCGGCATCACCGTCCGGGCTGGAGCGTCTCCGTGAGCAGACCCTTGCCCTATCAGATGTTGTGCGACAGGTATGGGATGGCTTCGGGAGGTGGCGCGAGTCGCCTAACTGATCATCGCACTTCCGAATGCGGACACGATCATCGGCACTGGCCGAGAGCCCGACGCCTCCGATTCCACGATGACGTCTATGCGCCCTTCAGCCGCACGCAGAGATGTGTCGGGCCGCGCAGTGACGCGTTGGTCGACCAGGTGGTGTCACTCACTGGCTCGATGCGTTTGACGTTTTGCACCAGTTCGCGCAGCACAGCCTGAGCCTCCAATCGGGCTAGAGGCGCGCCGAGGCACATGTGCGCTCCATATCCGAATGCGACGTGCATGCGGGGGTTGCGATCAGCAATGTAAGCATCCGGATTCTCGAAAACCCGCGGGTCACGGTTCGCAGCACCGTAGGACATCAACACTCGCGACCCTCTCGGGATCGTCACATCACCCACGGTGTAGCCGGCGACTGTGTTGCGGTATAGGTGCTGGATCGGCGACGAGTATCGCAACTGTTCCTCCACGGCCATCGGGATGAGCTCCGGATTCTCCCGGATCTTGTCGTACTGGTCGGGGTTGCGGGCGAGCGTGTCGAAGATGCCGCCCAATAGGTTGGTGGTCGTTTCGTTGCCGGCCGCCAGCAGCAGTAAGGCAAAGGCAAACAATTCGTCATCGGTGATCGGGCCATCCGCGCTCTCGTTCACCAGACGTCCTAGCGCAGTGTCCGAGTCCTTGAGGGCACCGTGTCTGAATTGACCCAAGAGGTAGCTCCGCAGCGCGAATACGGCGCGGACCGCGGTGACCGATTTGCCGACGGACTCGAGGTTAGGCGCCAAATCCATTATCTTTACTGCATTTTCGGACCAGCACCTGAATTGCGCTATGTCGGCGTCAGGCACACCCAAGATATGCGCGATCATGCTCATCGGCATCGGGATCGTCAATCTACGCACCACATCGCAGCCTGGGTTCGCGATTACATCGGCGACCATCGTCTTGGCGAGGTCGTCGATCATCGGAGTCCAGCTTTCCAGCGCGCGCTTGGTGAAGGCGGGCTGAACCTTCTTCCGCAACTGCGAATGCTGCTCACCATCGGTGAAGACGAGAAACGGCATCGCGAACTTGATGCGCGTGACACCTTCCGTGCTGTTGATCTGCTCGGTGGCCTTGAGAGCCTCGCGTAAATCGTTATGGCGGCTGATGATCCACGTCGCCCGTCTCGGGTTGTAATGGACTCGATCACCCTGGTGCAGCTTGCGGTAGGCCGGAAACGGGTTCGCTGCTGTGGCCGGATCCAAGGGGTCGTAGTCGGTGATGATCGCGTCCGCGAAGGCGCTCTTGCCCAACCGTCGTCGGTGCAGCACAGCCCCGACATTGAGCACCGCCGCGTCTTTGATCGGCTTCGCAAATGCGCCGACGGCGCTCCCCGCACCCGTAACGGAATTTGTGCTGGTCACGCTCAACTGCCTCCCTGACAACGCCTCGTGGAATGCCGACAGCTGCGACATCCCCGAAGCCAATACCACCATACACTTAATCGGCAGCGTATGGTCTTCCGGGCAATGGCACTTACCCTGTCAACACCGTCCGCAATGCCGCACACTGGCGGTCGAAGAAAGCCCGAGATACTCCGGCGGAAGGGGCGATCATGTCAAATCCGTGGAATGCTCCGGCAACGATGTCGAGATCGCACGGAACACCAGCCGCAAGCAGGCGGCGGGCGTACTCGACGTCTTCGTCGTACAGCGGATCCAGAGTGCCCACGCCCACCCACGCGGGCGCGACACCCGTCAGATCGACCCGCCGTGATGGCACTGCTGCTTCCGGGTCGATACCCTTCAGGTAAGCCGCCCACCCGAGCCGATCGCACTTTAGGTTCCACATCCGGTAATTGGGATTGTCGACGCCCGCGCGGTCATCGACCATCGGATAAACCAGCAGCTGGAACAGTGGCGTCACCTCGCCGCGGTCGCGCGCCAGCAGCGCCAGGGCCGCGGCAAGGCCGCCCCCGGCGCTGGCCCCCCCGATGACGATGCGCGACGGGTCGACACCGGGCAGCCGGGCTAGCCACTTCAGCGCCGCATAGCAGTCTTCGAGCGCAGCTGGGAATGGATACTTCGGCGCCAGACGGTAGTCCACCGCGGCGACCGGTACACCGAGCCGCTGCCCGAAGCGGCGGCACAACATATCGTCCTGTGCTGCCGATCCAATGACATATCCCCCGCCGTGGATCCACAATAGCGCCGGACCGAGTTGGTCAGCCGCGGGCCGTTGGTGCAGCCGCACGCTCGTCTGGTCCGAGAGGGTCAGCACCTCGACGCCTTTAGGTGTACGCAACGCCGGCAACCGGGTCAGGGGCCGCAGCAGCGGCAGGGTGTAACGGTTAAAGATGCCTCGCGGCAGTACCCGCGCGATTTTGCGGAGGTCGGGATGAAAATTCTCGGTCATTGGCCCCTCATACCCCGAAGGCGACGCCAGTGAGCTTCTCGGATACCGCCCACAGGCGTTGCTGCACATCCGTGTCGTGAGACTTGGCGCTGGACGTCACCTGTTTGGGATAGCCCTTGAGCTCGCCCAGCCCACGCGGCCCCCAGTACTGTCCGCCGCGTACCTCAGGATCGGTCGCGGCTCGCAGTTGCGGCAGGGCACCGATGCGTGGGTTTTGCCCCACCAATGGTCCAGCGAGTTTCACCAGTGGAGCAACAGGTTTCCACACGTGGCGCGTCAACTCGGAATTGGTAAAACCCGGATGCGCTGCCACCGCGATGGTCGGTTTGCCTGCCGCGGCCAGACGCCGCTGCAACTCGTAACAGAACATCAGATTCGCAAGCTTTGACTGGGCGTAGGCCGCGCCGCGGTTGTAGCGCTGCTCCCACTGCAGATCGTCAAAATGGATTGCACCGCCCAGCTTGTGCCCGTTGCTGCTGACGACGACGATTCGTGATCCGTAGACCGTTGTGAGGTTGTCTAGCAGCAACCCGGTTAGAGCGAAATGCCCGAGATGATTTGTGCCGAACTGTAATTCAAATCCGTCAGGGGTCACCTGTTTCGGCGGGACCATCACACCGGCGTTGTTTATCAGCAAATCGATTCGCGGGTGTGCGCAGCTCAGTGCCTCTGCGGCGGCTCGCACCGACTGCAGCGAGCCGAGGTCGAGGGGCTGGACAGTGACCTGAGCGGTCGGGGACGTAGCCAGGATGCGAGCCGCGGCGGCCCTACCCTTGGCGGGGTCGCGTACCGCGAGCACAACCCAGGCCCCACGCGCAGCCAAAGCCCGCGCGGTGTCGTAGCCCAACCCGGTATTAGCGCCTGTGACGACCGCCGTCCGCCCGGTTTGATCCGGAACCCTGGCCTCCGTCCATTTCGCTACGCTCATCGACATAACCCCCTGGATCTGACATGCGCCACATTCGTGAGACCGCATGTGGCTCGGCTAACCCTCGAAGCCGTTTCGCATCGCTCGTGGCTAGCGGCTGGCCGCCTCGCATCTCGCGCATACCACTCAGCAGCAACACTTTTCGGTAAATCGTCTGTAAGCGGCTTCCTCCCAATCTCGTGGCGATGTCTTACCGTCGACCGCGTTCGCATCGTCACAGAGTCCGCCGCTGTCTTATGACTAGGCATAATAGCAATAGTGTGTGGTCTGCCCGAGGCGGTGCGGCGCGAAGCTCACCCCCGGACTGGCCCCACGCTTTAATAAGTATGTATGGTCAGTGGCGCGTGACCATGCTGGCCACGCGTCGTGAACAGATTGGCTGGTAACCGGAGATGGCAGTCTCGACACCTGTGTCCACTCAAATTCGACCGGACCTCGATTTCACCGATGGACAGTTCTACGCGCATCTGCTGGGACATCCGCGGTCCGCTTACGGCTGGATGCGCGGCAATGAGCCCATCTTCCGCGACCGCAACGGACTGGTCGGCATCACCACCTACGCGGCGATCATGGACGCTGAACGCCAGCCGGACCTGTTCTCCAACGCTGGCGGCATTCGCCCAGACATGCCGCCGTTACCGATGATGATCGACCTCGACGACCCCGAACACATGAAGCGCCGCAAACTCGTAAGTGCCGGGTTCACCAAGCGCCGCGTGCTCGACCAGGTGGGCTCGATCGACACCCTGTGCGACGAACTGATCGACGAGGTAGCCGAGCGCGGCGAATGCGACTTTGTCGAATACCTTGCCGCTCCACTGCCGATGGCCGTGATCGGCAACATGATGGGTGTCGAGAAAGCCGATCGCCCCAAGTTCCTGAAATGGACCGACGACTTCCTGCTCACGCTGAGCTCGACGGCAACCCCGGAAATACTTGCGACGGCGATGGAGTCGTTCGCTCAGCTGTCGGACTACATCAACAGGATGGTGGCCACCCGCAAGGCTGAAGCCACCAGCGACATGGTCAGCGCCTTGGTCTATGCGGAAGTCGATGGCGAGAAGCTGTCCGACGAGCAAGTGTTCCAGGAGATCCTGATGCTCCTGGTGGCCGGCGACGAAACCACCCGTCACACGCTGTCGGGTGGCTGGGCCGAATTACTACGTCACCCTGGTCAGCATGCCCGGCTACGAGAGGACACCACAACTCTGTTGGGAACCGCCATCGAAGAGATGCTGCGGTACTCATCGCCCGTCAAGAACATGTGCCGGCATTTGACCCGCGACGCGGAGTTCTATGGCTACTCGTTTGAGAAGGGCGACAAGGCGCTCTTGATGTTCGAGTCGGCCAACTTCGACGAGTCTATTTTCGATGAGCCCGAGGAGTTCAGAATCGATCGCGCGCCAAACAATCATCTGGCGTTCGGGTTCGGCGCCCACTTCTGCATCGGCAACCAGCTCGCGCGCCTGGAGTTGCGTGAGATGTCTCGAAAGCTGTTAGGGCGCTTGCCTGACTTGCGCTTGGCTACCGACGGTCCGTTGCCGCTACGGCCAGCGAACTTCGCCGTGGGCCTGGAGTCGATGCCCGTGACGTTCACCCCGGTAGCCCGCTCCACCGCCCCCTGACACCTAGGGCGCCTGCTACGCGTTCCCGGTCACCTTCGGACCACTACTTCATCTGGAAGTTGGGTTTGCGTTTTTCGGCGAAGGCGCGAGGGCCCTCCCTGGAATCCTCGGACATGAACACGGGAATGCCGTTGCGGGTGTCAGGTATGAAGGCGTCGTTCTCGTGCATGCCCTCGGTTTCGCGGATGGTCTTGAGGATCGCCTGAACCGCCAGCGGCCCATTGTTGTTGATCACCTCGGCGATCTCGAGCGCCCTGGTCAGCGCGTGACCATCGGGCACTACATGCCCGATCAGCCCGAACTGCTTGGCCTCGGCAGCGGAGATATGCCGCCCGGTCAATAAAATATCGCAGGCGATCGTGTAGGGGATTTGACGCACCAGCCGGACCGCCGACCCCCCCATCGGGTACAGACTCCAACGGGCCTCCGACACCCCGAATTTCGCGCCTTCGCCGGCAACTCGGATATCGGTGCCTTGCAGGATTTCGGTTCCCCCCGCGATCGCGGCACCGGCTACC
>NZ_LZJR01000028.1 GCF_001667925.1 Mycobacterium sp. E2479
GTTTTGATTACTTCCGACGTGGCGCGTTACACGTCGATCGTCTGGCTGACGTAGTTCTCCCAGGTGGCGATCTGGCCAGCCTCTACCATGGCGGCCTGCATCTCGGGGTCGCCGAAGAGCGCCTCCTGGACCTGGCCGTACCGCGTCCAATCCTCGGCTGTGGAAAGCAGGCCGATGGCGTTGGTCGCCGGGCCCCCGATCATGGTCGCCAGCACGGTGACGTTCTCGGCGCCGTGCTTGCGAGCGAGGTCTGTTGTCTTCTTGAGTTGCTTCTGCACCTCGTCCCACTGGACGCCCGGGTTTGGGTGGATAACTACGTACGTGACGATGGTCATGATGGTGCCTCCTGTACCTCGTGGCGGTTAGCCACAAGGTAAGCAAACACCCGAATGCCGCCGCGCGCTAGTGCCAAAGTGCATTGGCTAGCAAACTAGTTGCCGCGTCGGGGCCTGCTCGCGCGCCCCGGGCCTCCGAGGCCGTCTAGGCGGTCATTTTATTGTCTTTGCATCGAATGCAATATTCGTCGTTCTGCCTTTGTGTTTCGTGTATGCCTTCGCATTCAGGGCATTGTTGAATGTATTTATGATTCGGATTCCAGTCCGAATTCATTAATCTTTGCTTTTGTATGAATTTGTTCGCTGAGTCACGAGCTCCGTTAGACAACATTTCAATAGACTTCCCTGGTCAATAGTATATTCTGGTTTTATTCAGGGTTTGCTGGTGGCTTAACAACCCATCCGGTGGGACGGGCTTGGCAGCTCGTGAATCACTAGCATTCGCAGCTACCGCCCGTTCGGGCTAACCAATGACCATTCCCCAAATGCGGCCGGTTAAACCCCGGTGGGGCGCGTAATCAACCCCACCCCCTGGCGATTCACGCTCTGCCCAAGTTGTCGGGTGCCGCGTCCGCCGCGCAAACCTGCTCGCCCGCAACGGGCGCTCGGAGATCTGCGGAAGATTGAAGTAGCCGGCTACTCTAGGCTCGCAGTTTGCCACGCCAGAGGCTGTCTGGGTCCCCTCTAGTGAAAGGTGCCCACGATGACAATCCTCGCAACCACTATCGTCCATCCGAATCCCGGCGTGGCCTGGGACGACGTTCAAAAGCAGCTGAAGCGCGCGAGCGAACTTGCCCGCAAGCATGGCGCGGAGAACGTCACCGTGCTGGCGACCATGATCGGGGGCCCGGCGACCAACGCCATCGGCCTGCTTTCCACAGCCGAGGATTGGACGCGGTACGGCCAGGTCCAGGAGGCGCTCTTCGGCGACCCCGAGATGCAGGCCGCCATGGTAGAGGCTGGCCAGATCGCCACCTGGGAGACATACGTCAGCCAGACCATCGACGTGTAACGCGCCACGTCGGAAGTGAACGGACT
>NZ_LZJR01000029.1 GCF_001667925.1 Mycobacterium sp. E2479
CCGCGTTCGCGACGTGCTTCGGTCTGCTCATGGTGGGGCTGGCCGCCGATGGTTGGCACGGCTCCGCGGTGGTCGCCTGGGTGGCGGCGCTGATCGCGGTCGCGGTGGGCATCGTAATCCGGCGTGCCGCAACGGTTGCCGTACTGCTCGCCGCGGTTACCGTCATCCTGTCCGACCCGCCGGTGATATTCGTCGCGCTGTCCGGCTTGTGCGCCGCCGCCTACCTGGTGTGCCGTCACACGGTCGGCGCGTCGGCCGCGGTGGTGCAGGACAGTTGGCCGACGGCGGCCGGCGCCGTGGGGTTCACGTTCGCCGGGTGGGTCGCGACGTCATTTCCCTTGCAGTTGCCGTGGTTGCCGTTGGTGGCCCCGCTGGGGGCACTGGTGATCTACCTCCTGGCCATCCGGCCGTTCATGAGCTGACCGGCCATGCCGCGGGCCGCGTCAGTGCAGCAGGACGGCGGCCTGGTCGGCCAGGTCGAGCAGCGGCTGCGGGAAGATGCCCAGCACCACGGTAACCGCGGCGCACACCGCGATCGCGGCCTTGCTCAAAAACCCCGGCGCCAACACGTGCGGGGTGTCCTCCGTCGCCTCCGTGAAGAACATCGACACGATGACCCGCACGTAGAAGTACGCGGCGACGCCGCTGGCGACCACCGCGGAGCCGTGCCAACCATCGGCGGCCAGCCCCACCATGAGCAGACCGAAGCACGTCGCGAACGCGG
>NZ_LZJR01000030.1 GCF_001667925.1 Mycobacterium sp. E2479
GTTTTGATTACTTCCGACGTGGCGCGTTACACGTCGATGGTCTGGCTGACGTATGTCTCCCAGGTGGCGATCTGGCCAGCCTCTACCATGGCGGCCTGCATCTCGGGGTCGCCGAAGAGCGCCTCCTGGACCTGGCCGTACCGCGTCCAATCCTCGGCTGTGGAAAGCAGGCCGATGGCGTTGGTCGCCGGGCCCCCGATCATGGTCGCCAGCACGGTGACGTTCTCGGCGCCGTGCTTGCGAGCGAGGTCTGTTGTCTTCTTGAGTTGCTTCTGCACCTCGTCCCACTGGACGCCCGGGTTTGGGTGGATAACTACGTACGTGACGATGGTCATGATGGTGCCTCCTGTACCTCGTGGCGGTTAGCCACAAGGTAAGCAAACACCCGAATGCCGCCGCGCGCTAGTGCCAAAGTGCATTGGCTAGCAAACTAGTTGCCGCGTCGGGGCCTGCTCGCGCGCCCCGGGCCTCCGAGGCCGTCTAGGCGGTCATTTTATTGTCTTTGCATCGAATGCAATATTCGTCGTTCTGCCTTTGTGTTTCGTGTATGCCTTCGCATTCAGGGCATTGTTGAATGTATTTATGATTCGGATTCCAGTCCGAATTCATTAATCTTTGCTTTTGTATGAATTTGTTCGCTGAGTCACGAGCTCCGTTAGACAACATTTCAATAGACTTCCCTGGTCAATAGTATATTCTGGTTTTATTCAGGGTTTGCTGGTGGCTTAACAACCCATCCGGTGGGACGGGCTTGGCAGCTCGTGAATCACTAGCATTCGCAGCTACCGCCCGTTCGGGCTAACCAATGACCATTCCCCAAATGCGGCCGGTTAAACCCCGGTGGGGCGCGTAATCAACCCCACCCCCTGGCGATTCACGCTCTGCCCAAGTTGTCGGGTGCCGCGTCCGCCGCGCAAACCTGCTCGCCCGCAACGGGCGCTCGGAGATCTGCGGAAGATTGAAGTAGCCGGCTACTCTAGGCTCGCAGTTTGCCACGCCAGAGGCTGTCTGGGTCCCCTCTAGTGAAAGGTGCCCACGATGACAATCCTCGCAACCACTATCGTCCATCCGAATCCCGGCGTGGCCTGGGACGACGTTCAAAAGCAGCTGAAGCGCGCGAGCGAACTTGCCCGCAAGCATGGCGCGGAGAACGTCACTGTGCTCGTCACCATGGTCGGGGGTCAGGGAACCAACGCCGTCGGCTTCCTGACGACCGCCGAGGATTGGACGCGGTACGGCCAGGTCCAGGAGGCGCTCTTCGGCGACCCCGAGATGCAGGCCGCCATGGTAGAGGCTGGCCAGATCGCCACCTGGGAGACATACGTCAGCCAGACCATCGACGTGTAACGCGCCACGTCGGAAGTAATCAAAAC
>NZ_LZJR01000031.1 GCF_001667925.1 Mycobacterium sp. E2479
AGGAGTCGTCGATCCCGACCCGCTCGATACCGAGGACCTGGGCGTAGATGCCGGCCAGGATCTCTTCGACCGCGGTGCCGGGGGCGCGATACCGCTCGGTGTCGGCGTATTCGGGTGCCGGCAGGGCGCGGGTGTCGAGTTTGCCGTTGACCGTCAGCGGCAGCGTAGGTAGGGCCACGATTGCCGTTGGCACCATGTAAGACGGAAGCCGTTCGGCCAGTGCGCTTCGCGCCTCGCCCGCGTCGGCGGTGCCGGTGATGTAGCCGACCAAGCGCTTATCGCCGGGCTGGTCCTCGCGCGCGATCACCACCGCCTGGGCCACCCCAGCCACACTCGCCAGGGCGGTTCGGATCTCACCGAGCTCGATGCGATAGCCGCGGATCTTGACCTGCTCATCCGCGCGCCCCAGATACGCCAGCTGCCCATCGGCGCGCCACCGCACCACATCCCCGGTCCGATACATTCTGGTCCCCGGGCCCCCGAACGGACACGCCACAAACCGCGACCCGGTCAACCCCGCCCGGCGCCAATACCCGCAACCCA
>NZ_LZJR01000032.1 GCF_001667925.1 Mycobacterium sp. E2479
CGCACGCGATCGCCGTCGCGACAAAGGGCCTCGAAGCGGCGCGCGGCCGCACGGGTGTGCTGGTCGGCGGCCGGGCGACCTTGGAGGACGCCTACGCCTATTCCAAGTTCGCGCGAATCGTCCTGGACAGCAACGACATCGACTTTCGGGCACGCCCGAGCTCGGCGGAGGAGGCCGACTTTCTGGCCGCCCGGATCGCCGGCCATCCGATCACCGTCAGCTACGCGGATCTGGAATCGGCGCCGGTCGTCGTCTTGGTCGGTTTCGAGCCCGAGGACGAGTCGCCCATCGTCTTCCTGCGGCTGCGCAAGGCGGCCCGCAAACACGGATTGCCGGTGTACGCCGTCGCGCCTTTCGCCACCCGCGCGCTGACCAAGATGTCCGGGCGGCTGATCAAAACCGTTCCCGGCGCCGAAGCTTCGGTACTCGACGAATTGGCCGGCGGCGAGGTGGGCGACCTGCTCTCCACCCCGGGGGCGGTCATCATGGTCGGCGAACGGCTGGCCACGGTGCCGGGCGGATTGTCCGCCGCGGCCCGGCTCGCCGACACTACCGGCGCCCGCCTGGCCTGGGTGCCCCGCCGTGCCGGCGAGCGGGGCGCACTGGAAGCCGGTGCGCTGCCGGGGCTGCTGCCCGGTGGCCGACCGGTCGACGACGAGACCGCGCGGGCGCAGGTCGCCCACGCGTGGAACGTTTCCGAATTGCCCTCTGGCGGTGGACGTGACGCCCACGCAATCCTGGGCGCCGCGACCGACGGCACGCTGGGTGCCCTGCTCGTGGGCGGTGTCGAGCCCGACGACTTCAGCGACCCCCAAGCGGTACTGGCGGCGCTGGACAGCGTCGGCTTCGTGGTCAGCTTGGAGTTGCGGCACAGTGCGGTGACCGAACGCGCCGACGTCGTGTTCCCGGTCGCACCGACGACGCAGAAGGCCGGTTCATTCGTCGACTGGGAGGGCCGCTTTCGGCCGTTCGAAGCGGCGCTGCGCGGCAGCGCCCAGCACGCCGGCCAATCCGACCACCAGGTGCTCGACACGCTTGCCGACGAAATGGGCGTGTATCTGGGCATGTCCACCATCACCACCGCACGCGAAGAACTCGCGGCGCTGCGGCACTGGGACGGCAAGCGCGCCGCGGACCCGGACGTCGCGGCCGCCGAGCCGGCCCGGCCCGCAGCGGGCGAGGCGGTACTGGCCGGCTGGCGGATGCTGCTGGACAACGGCCGAATGCAAGACGGCGAGCCACATCTCGCGGGAACGGCGCGCGAACCGGTCGCCCGGCTGTCCGCCGATACGGCCGCCGAGATCGGCGCCGCCGACGGCGACGCGGTCACGGTCAGCACCTCGCGCGGATCCATCAACCTGCCGCTGGTGATCACCGACATGCCCGACCGGGTGGTGTGGCTTCCGGTGAACTCGCCCGGCTCGGCGGTGCATCGCCAACTCGGCGTATCCGTCGGCAGCACAGTCAAGATCGGAGCTGGATCATGATCGCCGGCGACGATGAACGCAGCGAAGCGATCCAACACGGGCGGAAGGAGCGGCGCTCATGACGACGTTGACCGCGTTCGGACACGACGCCTGGTGGTTGGTGATCGGCAAGGCGCTGGCGATTTTCGCTTTCCTCATGCTGAACGTGCTGGTGGCGATTCTGCTCGAACGCAAGATCCTCGGCTGGATGCAGCTGCGGCCCGGGCCCAACCGCGTCGGGCCGTGGGGTGCCCTGCAGAGCCTGGCCGACGGAATCAAGTTGGCGCTCAAGGAAACCATTACCCCGGGCGGCGTCGACAAGTTCGTGTATTTCGCGGCGCCGGTCATCTCCACGATCCCGGCCTTCACCGCCTTCGCGTTCATCCCGTTCGGTCCGGTGGTGTCGGTGTTCGGACACCGCACGCCGCTGCAGCTGACCGACCTGCCGGTCGCGGTGCTGTTCATTCTGGGGCTGTCGGCGATCGGTGTGTACGGAATCGTGCTGGGCGGGTGGGCTTCCGGGTCCACCTACCCGCTGCTGGGCGGGGTGCGCTCCACCGCCCAGGTCATCTCCTACGAGGTGGCGATGGGACTTTCGTTCGCGGCGGTCTTCCTCTACGCCGGCTCCATGTCGACGTCGCAGATCGTCGCGGCGCAGGACCGGGTGTGGTACGTGTTCCTGCTGCTGCCTTCGTTCGTGATCTACCTGATCTCGATGGTCGGTGAAACCAACCGGGCGCCTTTCGATTTGCCGGAAGCCGAGGGTGAACTGGTTGCGGGATTCCACACCGAGTACTCATCGCTGAAGTTCGCGATGTTCATGCTGGCGGAGTACGTCAACATGATGACGGTCTCGTCGCTGGCCACCGCCCTGTTCTTCGGTGGCTGGCACGCGCCGTGGCCACTGAACATGTGGGCGGGCGCCAACACCGGTTGGTGGCCGGTGCTGTGGTTCACCGCGAAGATGTGGACGTTCCTGTTCATCTACTTCTGGCTGCGGGCCTCGCTGCCCCGGCTGCGCTACGACCAGTTCATGGGTCTGGGCTGGAAGCTGCTGATCCCGGCCTCGCTGGTCTGGGTGCTGATCGCCGCGGTCATTCGCACACTGCGCAACCAGGGCTATCAGCACTGGACCCCGATCCTGGTGGCGAGCAGCCTCGTGTTCGCCGTTGCGCTCGTGCTGTTGCTGCGAAAACCCTTCAGCGCGCCGGGTATTCGTGCGCTGGAGAAACAGTTGCGCCGCGAGGCGAAGAAGTTGCCGGCCGCACAACGCTCGACACCGGTATTCCCGACACCGCCGCTGCCAGCGAAAGCCCTGCAGTCCCTGGCGGCTGCGAGCAAGGAGAAAGCACGTGGCTAAATTCTTGGACGCCGTGGCCGGATTCGGCGTGACGTTCGGATCGATGTTCAAAAAGCGTGTCACCGAGGAGTATCCGGAGAAGCCGGGCCCCGTCATGCCGCGCTACCATGGCCGTCATCAGTTGAACCGCTATCCGGACGGCTTAGAAAAATGCATCGGGTGCGAGTTGTGCGCCTGGGCGTGCCCGGCCGACGCGATCTATGTCGAGGGCGCCGACAACACCGAGGAACTGCGGTATTCGCCCGGGGAACGCTACGGTCGGGTCTACCAGATCAACTATCTGCGGTGCATCGGCTGCGGGCTGTGCATCGAGGCCTGCCCCACTCGCGCGCTGACCATGACCAATGACTACGAGATGGCCGACGACAATCGCGCGGACTTGATCTATGAGAAGGATCGGCTGCTGGCACCGCTGCTGCCAGACATGCTCGCGCCGCCGCACCCCAGGGCCGAAGGGGCCACCGACAAGGACTACTACGAAGGCAATGTGACCGCGCACGGGTTGCGCCAGGCCCAGCAGGCCGGAGAATCCCGGTGACCGGTTTGACCGGCCACGCCGTCGAAGTGGCGTCGAGCTTTACGCAAGACACGATCGTCCGCACCTCCACCGGCGAAGCGGTCACCTTCTGGGTGCTGGGTGTTTTGGCAGTGCTCGGCGCGGTCGGGGTGGTCACCGCCGTCAACGCCGTCTACTCGGCAATGTTCTTGGCGATGACCATGATCATCCTGGCGGTCTTCTACATGATCCAGGACGCGCTGTTTTTGGGTGTGGTTCAAGTGGTGGTCTACACCGGCGCGGTGATGATGCTGTTCTTGTTCGTGCTGATGCTCATCGGTGTGGACTCCGCGGAATCACTGAAGGAGACGCTGCGCGGACAGCGCATCGCCTCGGTGGCGGCCGGTATGGCGTTCGGCATTCTGCTCATCGCCGCCATCGGCAACCTGACCACCGGCGGTTTCGCCGGGCTCACCACCGCCAACGCCAACGGCAACGTGGAAGGGCTGGCGGCGCTGATCTTTTCGCGGTACCTGTGGGCGTTCGAGCTGACCAGCGCACTGCTCATCACCGCGGCCGTCGGTGCGATGGTGCTGGCGCACCGCGAGCGCTTCGCGCGCCGCAAGACACAGCGCGAGCTCTCCCAGGAACGATTCCAGGCCGGCGGGCATCCGACTCCTATGCCCAGCCCCGGTGTCTACGCACGCCACAACGCCGTCGACGTGGCCGCGTTGCTGCCGGACGGCTCGTACTCGAAACTTTCGGTGTCGCCGATGCTGCAAAGCCGCGGCGCCGACGGCAAGAAGACCACCCCGTCCCCCGAGCCGAGCCCGACTCTCTCACAAGGTGGTACGTCGTGAATCCGGCCAATTACCTATACCTCTCGGCACTGCTGTTCACCATCGGGGCCTCCGGTGTGTTGTTGCGCCGCAACGCCATCGTGATGTTCATGTGCGTCGAGCTGATGCTCAACGCCGTCAACCTCGCCTTCGTCACGTTCGCGCGGATGCACGGCCACCTGGACGGGCAGATGATCGCGTTCTTCACCATGGTGGTCGCCGCCTGCGAGGTGGTCATCGGCCTGGCCATCATCATGACCATCTTCCGTACCCGCAAATCGGCGTCCGTCGACGACGCGAATCTACTCAAAGGCTGAAGACGCCAACATGACTCAATACACCTGGGTGCTGGTGGCGCTGCCATTGGCGGGCGCCGCAATCCTGCTGTTCGGCGGGCGACGCACCGACCGGTGGGGGCATTGGTTGGGCTGTGCTACCGCCCTCGCCGCATTCGGAGTGGGCCTGACCCTGCTCAGCGAGCTGCTCGGCCGCACCGCCGACAACCGCGTCATCCACCAGAAGGTGTTCAGCTGGATCCCCGTCGGTGGGCTTCAGGTCGACTTCGGTCTGCAAATCGACCAGCTGTCGGTGTGTTTCGTGTTGCTGATCTCCGGGGTCGGGTCACTGATCCACATCTATTCGGTGGCCTACATGGCCGAAGACTCCGACCGCCGACGGTTTTTCGGCTACCTCAACCTGTTCCTGGCGTCGATGCTGCTGCTGGTCGTCGCCGACAACTACGTGGTGCTCTACGTCGGCTGGGAAGGCGTCGGCCTGGCGTCCTACCTGTTGATCGGATTCTGGTACCACAAGCCGACGGCGGCCACCGCGGCGAAGAAGGCGTTCGTGATGAACCGGGTCGGCGATGCCGGGCTGGCCCTGGGAATGTTCTTGATGTTCAGCACTTTCGGCACCTTGTCGTATGCCGGCGTGTTCGCCGGCGCACCGGCGGCTGATCGCGGCGCGCTGACCGCGATGGGACTGCTGTTGCTGCTGGGTGCGTGCGCCAAGTCCGCCCAGGTCCCGCTGCAGGCCTGGCTTGGTGACGCCATGGAGGGCCCCACCCCGGTGTCCGCGCTGATCCACGCCGCCACCATGGTGACCGCCGGTGTTTATCTGATCGTGCGGTCCAACCCGCTGTACAACCTGTCCCCCGACGCGCGACTGGCCGTGGTCATCGTGGGTGCGGTCACGCTGCTGCTCGGAGCCTTCATCGGCTGCGCCAAGGACGACATCAAGCGGGCGCTGGCAGCGTCGACGATGAGCCAGATCGGCTACATGGTGCTGGCGGCGGGCCTGGGCCCGGCCGGCTACGCCTTCGCGATCATGCACCTGCTCACCCACGGATTCTTCAAGGCCGGATTGTTCCTCGGCTCCGGCGCGGTGATTCACGCGATGGACGAAGAACAGGACATGCGCCGTTACGGCGGTTTGCGTGCGGCGCTGCCCATCACATTCGTCACCTTCGGCCTGGGTTACCTCGCGATCATCGGTGTGCCGCCCTTCGCCGGCTACTTCTCCAAGGACGCCATCATCGAGGCCGCGTTGGCCTCGGGCGGCATCGAGGGTTATCTGCTCGGCGGCGCCGCGCTATTGGGCGCCGGCGTCACCGCGTTCTACATGACACGCGTAATGCTGATGACCTTCTTCGGCAAGAAGCGCTGGGGTCCAGGCGCGCACCCGCACGAGGCACCGGCCCTGATGACGTGGCCGATGATCCTGCTCGCGGTCGGGTCGGTGTTCTCCGGTGGCCTGCTGGCGCTGGGCGGCACCCTGCAGAGTTGGCTCGAACCGGTCGTCGGAAAGCACGAGGAAGTCACCCATGCGTACCCGGTCTGGGTCAGTTCGGCGCTCGCGCTAGGTGTCGTGGTCATCGGCATCGCGGTGGCCTACCGGTTGTACGCGAAGGCACCGATCCCCCGGGTGGCTCCGCTGTCCGTGTCGCCGTTGACGACGGCGGTGCGCCGCGACTTCTACGGCGATGCCTTCAACGAGGAGGTCTTCATGCGCCCCGGTGCGCAACTGACTCACGCGCTTGTCGACATCGACAACACTGGTGTCGACGGCTCCGTCAACGCCCTGGCTGCCCTGGTGAGTTCGACGTCAAATCGGCTGCGCGGGTTGCAAACCGGCTTCGCCCGCAACTACGCATTGTCGATGCTGACGGGCGCCGTGCTGGTGATCGCGCTGATCCTGGCGGTGCGACTGTGGTGATCGGTGTCGGCGAGCGAACCGATGTGGCAGTACCTCCCGATTGCGGAGACGAAGCGATGACAAGGAGCGGCGCTCATGAATAGCGTTCCCTGGCTGAGCGTGCTGTGGCTGGTGCCGCTGGCCGGCTCCGTGCTGATCATCCTGATGCCGCCCGGACTGCGGCAGCTCGCCAAGTGGACGGGTCTGGTCTTCGGCGTACTGACCCTGGCGGTGGCCGTCGTGGTCACCGTCGGGTTCAAAACCGGTGGCGCGCCGTACCAATTCGTCGAAAAGCATCCGTGGATCCCGGCGTTCGGCGCCGGCTACACCCTGGGTGTCGACGGTATCGCGGTGGTGCTGGTGCTGCTGACGGCCGTGCTGATTCCAGTGCTGCAGGTGGCCGGCTGGAACGACGGCGATGGTGACGACCAGCTGCGCCCGGCTTCGCCGAGCGCGCGATGGTCACGAAGCGGCGAGCGCAGCCGCGGGGTGCAGGCCTACATCGCCTTGACGCTGGCCATCGAGTCGATGGTGCTCATTTCGGTCGTCGCCCTGGACGTGCTGCTGTTCTACGTCTTCTTCGAGGCCATGCTCGTCCCGATGTACTTTTTGATCGGAGGTTTCGGCGGCGGCCCCGGCAGGTCGCGCGCGGCCGTGAAGTTCTTGTTGTACAACCTGTTCGGCGGGCTGATCATGCTGGCCGCGGTCATCGGAGTGTACGTGGTGACCTCGCAGCATAATGCGGGCACCTTTGACTTCCGCGAGATCGTGGCCGGCGTCGCGTCGGGTCGTTACGGCGCGGACTCCGCGGTGTTCAAGGCGCTGTTCCTGGGTTTCATGTTCGCGTTCGCGATCAAGGCACCACTGTGGCCGTTCCACCGTTGGCTGCCCGACGCAGCCGTCGAGGCCACCCCGGCCACCGCGGTGCTGATGATGGCGGTGATGGACAAGGTCGGCACCTTCGGCATGCTGCGCTATTGTCTGCAGCTGTTCCCCGGCGCCTCAACGTATTTCCGCCCGCTGATCGTCGTGCTGGCGGTCATCGGGGTGGTCTACGGCGCGATCGTCGCCATCGGTCAGACCGACATCATGCGGCTGATCGCCTACACCTCGATCTCACACTTCGGATTCATCGTCCTGGGCATCTTCGTGATGACCAGCCAGGGGCAGAGCGGGTCGACGCTGTACATGCTCAACCACGGCCTGTCTACGGCCGCGGTCTTCCTGATCGCCGGATTCCTGATATCGCGGCACGGCAGCCGGGCGATCGCCGACTACGGCGGCGTGCAGAAGGTGGCGCCGATACTGGCGGGCACCTTCCTGGTCTCGGCGATGGCAACCCTGTCATTGCCGGGCCTGGCGCCGTTCATCAGCGAATTCCTGGTCCTGCTGGGCACTTTCAGCCGGTACTGGCTGGCCGCCGGATTCGGGGTTACCGCGCTCGTGCTCTCGGCGGTCTACATGCTGTGGCTGTACCAGCGCGTGATGACCGGGCCGGTCGCCAGCGGCAACGAGAAGATCGGCGATCTGCGCGGACGTGAATTGGTCGTCGTCGCACCGTTGATCGCGCTGCTGCTGATGCTCGGCATCTATCCCAAGCCGGTGCTCGACATCATCAATCCCGCCGTCGAGAACACCATGACCACCATGGGCCAGCATGACCCGAAGCCCACCGTCCCGGTGGGGACACCCAGACCGGCCGAACTACACCGGACCGCCGAAGGACCGCGATGACCCTCCCTACCCCGAGCATCCAGTACTTCCTGCTCTGCCCGACACTCATCGTGTTCGGCGTCGCCGTGCTGGGTGTGCTCGCAGAGGCGTTCCTGCCCAGGCGAATTCGCTACGCCGGGCAGGTGACACTCTCGCTCGCCGGTTTGATCGCGGCGTTCGTCGCCGTCATCGCCGTGAGCCGCTCGATCCCAGGCTCGGGGCGCGTGGCGTTGTTGGGCGCGATGGCCGTTGACCGCCCGACGCTGTATCTGCAGGGCACCGTGCTGCTGGTCGCGGTGATGGCAGTCATCTTCATCGCCGAACGCGCCCAAGCCAAGGCGGACAGCACGGTGTCCGTGGGAGTCGGCACCGCGGGCTCGGGCGGCCTGGACTCCTTTACGCCGCAGGCTTCGGCGGTGCCCGACAGCGACGCCGAGCGCGAGGCCGAACGGGCCGGGGCCGCCCAGACGGAGCTGTTCCCGCTGGCGCTGCTGTCGGTCGGCGGCATGATGGTCTTCCCCGCATCCAACGACTTGTTGACCATGTTCGTCGCGCTGGAAGTGTTGTCCTTGCCGCTATACCTGATGTGCGGCCTGGCCCGTCACCGTCGGCTGCTCTCGCAGGAAGCGGCGATGAAGTACTTTCTGCTGGGCGCGTTTTCGTCGGCGTTCTTCCTGTACGGTGTCGCGCTGCTCTACGGCGCCACCGGCACGCTGCTGCTGACGGGTATCCGCGATGCGCTGGCCGCGCGCGGCGAGACCTCGATGGCGCTGGTCGGCGTCGCCCTGCTGTCGGTCGGCCTGCTATTCAAGGTCGGTGCCGTTCCGTTCCACTCCTGGATTCCCGACGTCTACCAGGGCGCGCCCACCCCCATCACCGGGTTCATGGCGGCGGCCACCAAAGTCGCGGCTTTCGGTGCGCTGCTTCGGGTTATCTATGTGGCGCTGCCGCCGCTGCACGATCAGTGGCGTCCGGTGCTGTGGGCCATCTCCATCCTGACCATGGCGGTCGGCACCATCACGGCGGTGAACCAGACCGACGTCAAACGCATGCTGGCCTACTCGTCGGTCGCCCACGTCGGATTCATCCTCACCGGCGTCATCGCCGATAACCATACGGGCCTCTCCGCCACGTTGTTCTATCTGCTGGCCTACAGCTTCAGCACCGTCGGCGCGTTCGCGATCGTCGGTCTGATCCGCGACGCCGACGGAGTCGAAGACGCGACACTCTCGCACTGGGCGGGCCTGGGTCAGCGCTCGCCCATTGTGGGCGTGATGTTTTCGATGTTCTTGTTGGCGTTCGCCGGTATCCCGCTGACCAGTGGATTCGTCAGCAAGCTCGCCGTCTTCAAGGCAGCCGCCCAGGGCGGTGCCGTACCCCTGGTGATCGTCGGTGTGGTCGCCAGCGGCGTCGCCGCGTACTTCTACGTGCGGGTCATCGTGTCGATGTTCTTCACGGAGGCGACGGAGGACACCCCGCACGTGTTGGCGCCGGGGTTTTTGAGCAAGGCCGCGATCGCGGTGTGCGCCGCGGTTACCGTGGTGCTGGGCATCTTCCCGCAGCCGCTGCTCGACCTGGCCGACCAGGCCGCCGTCCTGCTGCACTGACGCGGCCCGCGGCATGGCCGGTCAGCTCATGAACGGCCGGATGGCCAGGAGGTAGATCACCAGTGCCCCCAGCGGGGCCACCAACGGCAACCACGGCAACTGCAAGGGAAATGACGTCGCGACCCACCCGGCGAACGTGAACCCCACGGCGCCGGCCGCCGTCGGCCAACTGTCCTGCACCACCGCGGCCGACGCGCCGACCGTGTGACGGCACACCAGGTAGGCGGCGGCGCACAAGCCGGACAGCGCGACGAATATCACCGGCGGGTCGGACAGGATGACGGTAACCGCGGCGAGCAGTACGGCAACCGTTGCGGCACGCCGGATTACGATGCCCACCGCGACCGCGATCAGCGCCGCCACCCAGGCGACCACCGCGGAGCCGTGCCAACCATCGGCGGCCAGCCCCACCATGAGCAGACCGAAGCACGTCGCGAACGCGG
>NZ_LZJR01000033.1 GCF_001667925.1 Mycobacterium sp. E2479
CGGGCGAGTGGCCGTTGTTCGCCGTCGAAGGTTGACCGAAAGGGCGTACTCGCGACAGCTACGGCAGCTCAGGTGTCCTGGGCTCCGCGGTGCTCTAGTCTGGTGCGGGCCGATCTATCCGTGCATCCCAAATCGATTGGGTCTCAGCGCCGATCGAGGGATGGTGGATTTCCTGGAAGTTCCGTCCGCCCCGGCCGAAGGTGGCGACGACGGCGGCCGGCACGTCGTGTTCCAGGATCGGCATGGACAGCCACTCGCAGGGTCGTATGTGCACCAAATCCGCCGCCGCAGCGGCTTTGCCGGTGTCGTGGACGTACGGCCCCGAGATACGGCCCAACCAGAACCACCCATGGGGGTCGCGGGTCCACACGAACGAGCCGTCGTCGAGCTCGGCGAACCGAATGACCCGACGGGCGAGCCGCTCGCGTTCGGCCGACCGGCTCACGAATTGCCCGAACCCGCACACGCCGAGCCGCCGAGCGCGATCGATGGTGGCTTGGGGCTCGATTGCATCGTTGCGGGATCGCATCGGCGCGCGGTAAACGGCGACCACGAGAGACATCATGCCGCGACGCGGCCGCCCGATAGGAGCCGTTTTCCGGACTGTATTAGCCCTTCGGGGCGAGAACCACCACGGGAATCGGGCGCGACGTCTTCTTCTGGTATTCGTTGTAGCGGTTTTGATTGTTCTTGTTGACGATCTGCCATAGCCGCTGGTAGTCGGGATCGCCGGACAGCACCGGTCGTGCGGTGACGGCGAAACGTCTTGGGCCGACGTTGATCTCGACGTCGGGATTGGCCTTCAGGTTGTGGTACCAGTCGGGAGACTTGGGTGCACCGCCCTTCGAGGCGACGATCAGATAGTTGTCACCGTCGCGGGCGTAGGTCAGCGACGTCGTGCGTTGTTTACCGGTCTTCGCGCCGACGGTGTGCAGCAGCAGGCTCGGTATCCACAATGTGCGATGACCGATCCAGCCGTTCGTCTTCTGATAGACCGTGTCGTGCACCCGCAGCACCTGCGAGAAGACCCTTTCCACGAGATTCATGGCTACCAGTCTCACTCAGCGGCATCGCACTTCGCCAGTGCTGTCTTTACAGCGCCCCCGGCGTTAGTGGTGGTGCGGCGGTTGCTCGTCGCGCAGCCGGCGCTCGTCTGACGCCTCGCGCACCTGCTCCTCGTCGCCGAACCTCTCCACGTCCTCGGGCGTGAGGTGCACCCGCTTCGGTTGTGGCGTGGCCTTCGGTGGATGGTCGGGTTCACTGGGCATAAGGTGTCCTTCAATTCGGCCGCACTCTTAGGTCTCTGCTCGGGCGATGTTCTCGGCGATGATCTGACACGCCGTGTCATAGAAGGCGCTGATCAGGGTGGTGCAGAATGTACTTTTTGCACACCTGAAAGTTGTTGGCCCGCGCGCGCACTCGTGGCGACAACTCATGTCGTCTGTCGAGTTTGGTCGTCGGCGGCTTTCGGGGCCCGCAGAATCCGAAGTCGATGAACGGCAGAGCGTTCAGCTGCGCGGGCGCGGTGATCTGCCCCTTCGTTTGGGCTACGAAATCGCTTGAGGCGCACAGGAACAGGTTCAGGTCGAAGACTTTTAGCGCGATCAGCGTTGAATCCTGTAGCGGTCCGGGACCGAACACGACGTCGTAACCGTCCTTGATCGGGTCGACCATGTTGTCGACTGCTTGTGCCGGCGCGAATCCCTTACCCACCACTATCAGGGCGCGACCGACGAATTACGCCGCGTTTTCGGTAATCCACATGGTGGTGAAGCGCAGTATCTCAGGGATGCCGTTGGCCAAATCGGATCCGATGGATTTCTCGAGTTTGCCGCCGAGCAAGGGGATCTTCACTTCCACGCGCACGGCCGAGCGCAGTTGGCAACCGCCGTCATCCGTCGGTGCCAGCCAGGTCTCCATGTGACCAGATCCCAATCCACCGGACGCCGAGACGCTGGCTTGCCCGCGCACCCGCCGGTCACCGTCTGGCCGCCATATCTCGGTATGCATCAGCTTGAGGTCACCTTTGACGAGTTTGGTGACCAGCCCGGGTAACAGTTGACGACCGAAATGCTGGGTTGTGCTCACTGTCACCGTGCCGTCGGCGTCGACCACCAGCGAATCCAAGGTGATGTTGGTGGCATCGGCGATGCGGGCTACCCAATAGTCTTCGCGACCGAATGCGGCATGGATTTGTTGAACACTGGCGGGTGACTCGGTCGAGACGTCGAATGAGCGCGACATATCCATGCATTCTTGCAGAGTCGCGGTTCAGGATCGCTCGAAATGCTGATAATCGATGGGCGCCGTCCAGTGACCACCCCACCGCCACCCGCGGTCGGTGAAGACGCGCACCGCGGGGTCCCCGTCGTGGAGGAGTCCTGGCTCCCTTCGGCCGCGGTCCAGGTAGTTCGCGGCGTTTTGCGGCTGGAAGGTGCCGCTGGCGTCGACGCACGGGTTGAGACGTGGATTGACGTCGATCGCCCGACCATAGGCGTGTTGAGACCAGTGGCCGCTTCCCGGGATGCCTCGGCAGTTGAACGCCGACGTGTTGTCGTCCGCCATGGAGAGCTCGTCGTCGGCCGCCGCATAGTGGTCGGCTGTGCGGATCTTGTCGATCGGAAACCCAAGTCGGTACAGCTGCGCGAAGACCGTGATGACCTCCGGCACCACGTCCTGGTGCACGATCAGTTCACCGCGGTGCGTCTGTCCATCGAAACCGATGTGGTCGACCTCGACTCGTCGTAGCTGTGCGGGCTCCACCGGGCAGCCCGGTCGCCAGGTCGCGCCAAGCTCCGCGGCGCTGACCGGCCGAACGTTGCTATCGGCAGGCGGCGGCGGGCCGGCTGTCGGCGGCGGGCCGGCCGCCGACGACGCGGCGGACGATGACCTGGCCGCGGGTGGCGCCGGCGCGGCGGT
>NZ_LZJR01000034.1 GCF_001667925.1 Mycobacterium sp. E2479
TTACCGGTGCCGGGCCCGCCGAGGATACGCAGCTGACCGCGCGCACCGGGGTCTAAGACGGTGTGCGCTTCGGCATCCCACGTGTAGGCCATGACGGCATGACATCACGAGGGTCCGACAGATCCGCTAGCGCGCGACGAAAGCGGCCTGTAGCAGCCGCGGGTCGAACCCGCCGACCGTCTCGCCGGTGACCGCGAATTGGTACACCGCGACGCGGAAGATCTGGCTGAGCGCCGTCGAGACGAAGGAGATCACAACGGCGAACGCGAATGTCGCCGCCAGCACCGCGAGACCGAGTGGCGCGAGCCGAGCCGCGATCAGTGCGAAGCCACCCACGACGCCGCCCACCACGACCACCAGGGCGAGCAGAAACGTGACCACCCCGATGGTGGCCGCCCCTGCGGCACTCTCACCCCAGCGCGCCTTGATGGTGTCCACGGAGCGCCGCAGCGACTGAAACGGTCCGGTTCCTTCGAGCGCTATCGCCGGTATGACGAAAAACGTTGCGACGGCCCATGCCGCCCCGATGAGGTCCGCGACCAGCTTGCCCAGGTTCGGTAAGCGCTCCTCGACCGCCTTGAGGAGCAGCCCGACCGTGGTCGCCACCAACGTCCATCCCAGAATCGGAACGATGCGGCGTGCCGCCGCGTTGATGCCCTCGGCCACCCTGGTGTCCTCACCACGCATCGAGCGCACGGCGCACGCGGCCAGCGCCACATTGAAGAAGATGGCGATGAACGTGGACGCGTATGCCGTCGCCGCGCCCGCGAGGTAGTAGACGGGGTCCTGGTTGTCCACCTGATGGCCTTGGAACACACCGCGCACCAGCAACGTGGGCGCCCAGATCGCGATCGTGGCCAGCGCGGCGAAAAGGGTGGACAGGATCGGGAAGAAGACGAGCGACCGGTCCTTCTTCAGGACCTCCCAGCTCTGCTTCGAAAGCGCCCAGCCGCGCCTGATTCTGCCCATGGCCGCTCCCGTGGCGTCGTCGAGGAAGATCGAGCGGTTCAGCGTACCCGGCCTGCACCTACGCTGGAGCGCGAGCGAACGAAGACCGGAAGGCGGGGATGAAGACCATGAACGACGACGAACGCGGCTTTCCCATCGACGAGGCGCCCGAAGGCGACGCGGTGGAACAACTGCGGCCGGTCGATTCCGACGACCAAGCCGGTCTGGACGTCGACTACGTGGCAGCCCGGGACCGGGAAGCCAACGAGGCCGACGTGATCGAGCAGGCCTACATCGTCCCCTCCGAGGACGATCGGGATGACAACCGGTGAGGACCGCCCGCGGCGCTCGACAGTGACGGCTGGCACCATCGACGCGTGACCGCAAAGTTGCATGTGCACCGCTACGGCCCGCCCGGTCCGGTGCAGATCCTGGCGTTGCACGGACTGACCGGCCACGGGCAGCGTTGGCGGCACCTGTCCGGCTTTCTGCCCGGGATCGGCATCGCCGCACCGGATCTGATTGGCCACGGCCGGTCTTCGTGGGCCGCGCCGTGGACCATCGACGCCAACGTCTCGGCACTGGCCCAGCTGATCGACGAGCAGCCCGACACGTCCGTAGTGATCGTGGGTCACTCGTTCGGCGGCGGGCTGGCGATGCA
The DNA here is from genome assembly GCF_001667925.1 of Mycobacterium sp. E2479. GTDB lineage: Bacteria > Actinomycetota > Actinomycetes > Mycobacteriales > Mycobacteriaceae > Mycobacterium. Next base: position 1,610 of record NZ_LZJR01000034.1, read on the forward strand.
CCTGGCCGCGGCGCGCCCCGACCAGGTGGCGGGGCTGCTGCTGCTCGACCCTGCGGTCGGGCTGGACGGCGGATGGATGTGCGAGATCGCCGAGGCGATGCTGTGCTCGCCCGACTATCCGGACGCCGAGGAGGCGCGCATGGAGAAGGTGCACGGCTCCTGGTCCGATGTGGACCCCGCCCTGCTGAACGCCGAGATCGACGAGCATCTGATCACACTGCCCGGCGGGCGATACGGCTGGCGGGTCAGTCTGCCGGCGATGATGTCGTACTGGAGCGAGCTCGCCCGCGACGCCGTGCTGCCGCCGGCGAAGACTCCTACCGTCCTGGTACGAGCCAAGCGCACCACCCCGCCCTATGTCACCGACAAACTGATCGACGGCTTGGTGCGGCGGTTGGGATCGGATTTCCGGCTGCTGGATCTCGACTGCAACCACATGGTGCCCTACGCCAAGCCCGACGAGGTCGCCGCGTTGACCCGCGAGCTGTTGAAAGCCCGCTGACGGTGGCGCCGGTGACCGACGAGCAGGTCGAGCGGGTACGCGCACTGGTCGCCGCGATCCCGTCCGGCCGGGTCGCCAGCTACGGCGACATCGCCACCGTCGCAGGGCTTTCCAGCCCGCGCATCGTCGGCTGGATCATGCGGACCGACTCCTCGGACCTGCCCTGGCACCGGGTGATCACCGCCTCCGGGCGCCCGGCGCGTCACCTGACCACCCGGCAGCTGGAGTTGTTACGCGCCGAAGGCGTGCTGGCGACCGACGGCAGAATCGCGTTGCACGAGGTTCGCTACGAATTTCCGGACGAACTTTAGTGGCGATCGCCAGCGCGGCCGCGGGGATCGCAAGCGCGGCGTAGCCGGGCGCAGCGGGTCGCCACGCGGCTAGGTTAGAGCACCAGTCGGACCAGTGCAGCGGTGCGGGCCAGGCCGGGGAACGCCTCCGCCGTGGAACGCGGGTGCAGCGCGTGAACTGCGAGCCGAAACATCAACGCCCGCAACAACATCTGCGGCCATTCCGGCAGGGCGTTCCAGCGCTCGATCAGGCCGTCGTCGGCCTCTCCCCAAGACAGCGCGTCGATGACGACCACGCCGGCCGCCCACGAGGCGGGCCGCCAGTACGGGGTGATGTCGGTGATTCCCGGTGCGGCGGTGCCGACGAAAAGCACTGTGCCGTAGAGGTCTCCGTGGACCAGCTGGCTCGGGCTCTTGGTCGGCTTGCGCAAGGTGGCGAGCTGGTGGAGCAGCTCGATCGATCGCTCGGCGTCGGCTACCGGGGGGGCCACCCGTGCGCCCGGCGGCACCGACGCCAACGGCCGTTCCTCCCAGGCCGCGCGATCGGCGGCGATGAAGATGTCGACGTCGCCCCACGGCACAGCGGGCCCCTGGGTCAGAAAGCGCGGCCGGTCCAGTTTGCCCGTTGCCTCATGCAGCCGTACCGCCGCGGAGACGACTTCGTCATGGCGCGGCTCCGGCGTCCCCGCCACGAAGGTGTCCGCCCGCCACCCGGAAACGACGTAGCGCCCGTCGGTGGAGCGGACCGGCCGGGCGAGCCGGACGCCGTCGACGAACAGCGTTTCGCGGACTCGGGCGGACCAGGCCGCGCGCGCGTTGTCGGCCACAAGCGACAAGACGACTTCGCCGCACCGCCAGCCGCCCTCCCAGCTGGCACCCAGAAAAACGGGCTTCACGCCGGCCAAGCCAAACGCCGAGAGCACATGATCCGGCGGTGGCTCGACTGTCACACCGGTACTCTAACGAGTCCAACAGGCGTTCTGAGTCAGTACATGATCATGTCGGGTTGCATCTGCTGCGCCCATGCCACGATCCCGCCCTGCAAATGCACCGCATTGGCGAAACCGGCCTTTCGCAGCACGGCCAGCGCCTGGGCCGAGCGCACACCTGTTTTGCAATACAACACCGGCGGGCGGTCCTGCGGCAGCTTTGCCAGACCCTCGCCGGAATTGATCAACGACTGCGGAATCAGCTGGGCTCCTTCGATGTGCACGATGTCGAACTCCACCGGCTCGCGCACGTCGATCAGGGCCAGCTCCTTGCCGGAATCCAGCCACTCGCGCAATTCCCGCGGGGTGATGGCCGTCGCGTCGTCGTGCGCCGAGGACTCGGATGCCACACCGCACAACTGCTCGTAGTCGACGAGTTCGGTGATCTTGGGCCGCGACTCGTCCGATGGGTCGCGGCGGATCGCGATGGTGCGATACGTCATCTCCAGCGCGTCATAGATCATCAACCGGCCCAGCAAGGAGTCACCGATCCCGGTAATGAGTTTGATCACTTCGGTGCTCATCACCGAGGCGATGGACGCGCAGACGATGCCCAGCACGCCGCCCTCGGCGCAGGAGGGGACGGACCCGGCGGGAGGGGGCTCGGGGTAGAGGTCGCGATAGTTGAGCCCGCGTCCGTCCGGCGCATCCTCCCAGCACACCGAGACCTGGCCCGCAAAGCGGTAGATCGACCCCCACACGTAGGGCTTCTTCGCCAGCACCGCGGCGTCGTTGACCAGATACCGGGTCGCGAAGTTGTCGGTGCCGTCCACGATCAGGTCGTAGGAGCCGAACAACTCGACGGCGTTGGTCGAGTCCAGGCGGTACTCGTGCAGCCGCACGTCGACGAGCGGGTTGATGGCGGCGATGGAGTCGCGCGCCGACTGGGCCTTGGACCGTCCGACGTCGGCCGCCCCGTGAATGATTTGACGGTGCAGGTTCGACTCGTCGACCACGTCGAAATCGACGATTCCGATCGTGCCCACGCCGGCCGCCGCCAGGTACAGCAACGTCGGCGCGCCGAGCCCGCCCGCGCCGATCACCAGCACCCGGGCGTTCTTGAGCCGCTTTTGCCCGTCGGGGCCCAGGCCGGGGATGATCAGCTGACGGCTGTAGCGGGCCACCTCCTCGCCAGTCAGGTGATCTGCGGGCGCCACCAGAGGTGGCAGCGGCGTGGACACGGCGAAACATCTCCTCGGTTGGCCTAGCGTCGTCTACCACCATCACAGCAGCCCGCCGATGGCGCGGCAACGCGCACCGGCGGGCTAGGCGATCGGGTACGGCCAGGGGTTGAACCGGCAGGTCTTCCCGTCGGCCTTGACGACGTCGGGGTCGAACTGGGCGGCGTCGTTGTTCGACGTGGAGAACGTCTGCTGCATCATCACCGGCGCCAGGGCGCCCTGTTGCTCGCACGGCTCGTGGTGCAGGTATCCGATGGCGTGGCCGACCTCGTGGTTGATCACGTACTGCCGGTAGGACCCGACGTCCCCCTCGAACGGCACGGCTCCCCGTATCCAGCGGGCCTCGTTGAGGAAGACCCGCGAGTCGCGGTTGGCGCCGAAAACCGGGTTATAGCAGGAGGTTTCGAGCCGAAATTCGTAGCCGCACCCCTCGCGCACCGTCACGGGCGAAACCAAGGAGATCCGAAAGTCGGGCTTACCGTTGTCGATCCGGATGAAAGCGAACTGCGGATTGTGCGTCCAGCCCTTCGGATTGCCCAGCGTCTGGTCGACCATCTGCGCGAAAGCGTCGTCGCCCCCGAACATGGTCGAGTCGATACCGTTCTCCACTTCGACGGTGTACCTGAACACTTTTGCGGTGCCCTGGCCGAGCTGCGGTGTGGTACCCGGCACGACATGCCAGGTCTTTTCTCCCGCTTCGGTGAACGGGCCGCCGTCGGGCAGGGTTCCGGCCGGCAGGTTGGCATCGAACGCGGCGAGCCCGCGCGGCGGGGCATCGATGATCGTCGTGCCCACCGCGCCGATCGCAGGCGGACTCTGGATGGGCTGACTGGCCGTGGGCTGAGGCGCGCCGGTGCCGGTCACCGTCTGATACATCACCACCGCGGTGAGCACCACCAGGACGGGCAGGGCGTATGCGCGCCACCCGTAGGTGGAGACGAATCGCCCCAGCCAGGTTTGTTTGCGCCATTGTCGCGGCCGTTCGCGGTCGGCCCGCGCCCGCCCGGCCTCCCGCGCGAGGGGGTCGCGCAGCGCTCGCAGCGGCTCTCGCCACTCGTCGCGTAGCACCGGCACGCGACCCGTGCTGCGCGGCTGCCGGGGGGACGTCATTTCCCCAGGATTACACAGCCGCCTGTCCGCGCCGCCCGTGGCGCGCCCGAATCCACCGTCCGACACCGCTTCTGCCTGCGGCGACGGCAGCGATGACGATCGCATCGACCGGTCGGGTAGTAAGGTACTTCCCACGGGCTGCCAGCGGCTGACCCCGCGTTACCGAGGGTCGGCCGTTGATAATCAGATGAGGAATCGATGAGCGAACTCGCCAGGGTGCCGGCGCGCCGCGCGGTCAGATCGGCCGACCGCGGTCGGTCGGCAGACGAAGCCGCGGTATCCAACCGGCGGGGCAACCGGTTGCCCCGCGACGAGCGGCGCGGCCAATTGCTCGTCGTGGCCAGCGACGTGTTCGTCGACCGCGGCTACCATGCGGCCGGCATGGACGAGATCGCCGATCGCGCCGGGGTCAGCAAACCCGTTCTGTATCAACACTTTTCGAGCAAGCTTGAGCTGTATTTGGCGGTGCTGGCGCGGCACGTGCAGAACCTGGTCTCGGGCGTTCAGAATGCGCTGAGCACCACCACCGACAACCGCCGCCGGCTGCACTCGGCGGTGCAGGCGTTCTTCGATTTCATCGAGCACGACAGCCAGGGCTACCGGCTGATCTTCGAGAACGACTATGTCACCGAACCCGAGGTGGCGGCGCAGGTTCGCGTCGCCACCGAATCCTGCATCGACGCGGTTTTCGCTTTGATCAGCGAGGATTCCGGACTGGACCCGCACCGGGCCCGGATGATCGCCGTCGGTCTGGTCGGCATCAGCGTCGACTGCGCCAGGTATTGGCTGGACTCCGACCGACCGATTTCCAAGGCGGACGCCGTCGACGGCACCGTCCAGTTCGCCTGGGGCGGACTGTCACACGTGCCGCTTGCCCGCTCTTAATTGTCCTTGCCGGCGTGTTTGCCGGATTCGGCGATGATCCCGAAGCCCACCCGGCGCGCGTCGGCGACCCCGATCTCGACGTAGGCGATTCTGGTGCTGTGAATCAGGAAGCGGCGACCCCGCTCGTCGCTCAGGCGCAGCAGCCCCGACCCTTCGCTCAACGCTGCGCTGACCAATTCTTCGACCTCGGCGGGCGTCTGGGCGCTGGCAAGGACCAGCTCGCGTGGACTATCCGTGATACCGATCTTGACCTCCACGGTCACCCCTTCCATGGGTCTTGCAGCCTTGCGCAGGTGTTGAAGTCCCGGCCCTGTCAGCAGCAGGCTAGTTGACGCGGCTGAACCCCACCTCGCCGCGTCCCCACACTTCGCGGTCAGCGAAACCTTGGTCGCGGCCCGGTAACGATTCGCTTGCAGGTTGTCTCGGGCACCCGCGCGATACCGGATCCGTGTTTTCTCATGGCTAACTTCGGCACCATGGGTACCACATGGCCGCAACTTGACGACAGGATCCGGGATTACCCCGAGGATGAGGTTGACGACGACGCCTGCGACACCGATCCCCACCTGAACGCCGACTACAACTGGACGGGTTGGCCCGCCGATTCGCGCTG
>NZ_LZJR01000035.1 GCF_001667925.1 Mycobacterium sp. E2479
GGCGCGGCGGGTCGCCGCCGTGGAGCCCAGCGGCGATCGCAAGCGCGGCGTGGCCGGGCGCGGCGGGTCGCCGCCGTCCGTCACCAAATGGGGACGGGTGCCTCGCCAAGCGGGTAGTAGCCGGGCAGCTTCTCGCCGGCGATGCTGCGCTCGATGCGCTTCTGCATGCCCTCACTTAGGTCCCCGGACTCGATGAGCTTGCCGAACATGTACGCGACGTGACCGAAGTCGAAGAAGTCGCGCTGCCACTCGATGAGCAACTCGCTGTTCAAGCGAAACCAGCTGCCGCCGATGCCGTAAATCTCGTCCTGGGTGCCGTCGGTCTTGTTGACTATCTGTTTCCAGAACCCGACGATCTCGCCCTGCTTGTCGTCGATGAGCACCTTCTGGTACTCGTACACCCAGTTTTCCAAGCCCTGCATCTCCAAGCCCAGGGCGACATCGCGGATCTCGTCGACGCCCACGCACATCACGTCTTCCTTGGGGCCGATGTTCCAGCCGTATGTGGCGTCCTGGGCGTAGAAGTCGGCCAATGGCCGCCAGTCCCCCGCTTTTTCGCAATCCTTGTTGGCCTGCAGCCAGCGGTCGACCCATGCCTCGAGGTCCGCACGCGGGTGTGACGCTTGTGATGTCATAAGTCAGCCTTCCGGATCTTCTTTGATGAATAGTGCTTGCGTTGGACACATATCGACCGCGCGCTGCACATCCTCGCGGGCGTCTTCGGGCGGTTCGGGGTCGACGACCTGCACCTTGCCCCGCTTAGGCACCCGGAAGTAATCCGGCGCCTCCAGTTCGCACATGGCGTGGCCCTGACACAAATCGAGATCCACTTCGATCCTGAAACCGCTCATCGGACAGACTCCCTACGTGCCGCGCTTGCGGTATCGCACCTTGGCCGGCCGGGCAAGCTGCACCACCATCTTGGAATGGTCGTTGTGATAGCTGTCCGCCGGCTGTGCCATCTCGAATTCGTACTCGCGCAGCAGAACCGAGAAGATCGCCTTGATCTGCATCTGGGCGAACGCGGCGCCGACGCAGCGGTGCCGGCCCGCGCCGAACGGGATCCAGGTCCACCGGTTGACGATGTCGGCCTGCTCGGGCTTGTTGTAGCGATCGGGCTTGAACGCGTCGGGGTCGGGAAAGTCTTCGGGAATCCGGTTCGAGATCGCCGGGGACGCCGCGACGTAGTCGCCGTCGTGAATCGGAAAGCCCTCGACTTCGAACTCGCCCTTGGCCACCCGCATCAGGATGATCAGCGGCGGGTGCAGTCGCAGCGTCTCCTTGACCACGTTGTCCAGTTTCGGAATCGACCGCAGCGCATGGAAACTCACCTCTTGGCCGTCGGCATAGAGCTCCTCGAGTTCGGCCAGCACCTCGGCGTAGACGTCGGGGTGGCGAATCAACTCGATCAGCGTCCACGCCGAGGTCCCCGAACTGGTGTGGTGCCCGGCGAACATCAACGAGATGAACATGCCGGTGACCTCGTCGGCGGAGAAGCGGGAGTTGCCCTCTTCGTCTTTGATCGAGACGAGAACGTCGAGCATGTCGCGGTCGCTCTTGTCCTGGGGTGGGTCGGATAGCCGCTGGTTCATGATTTCCTGCACCAGCGCAACGAGTTTGACGCGAGCCTCGTCGCGGCGCCGAAAGCTCTCGATCGGCAGGTACGGATCGACGTAGCACAACGGGTCGGTGCCGCGTTCCAGCTCGTGGTAGTACTCCGCGAACCGGTGGTCAAGCTGGTTGCGGAATTTCACGCCGATCAGGCAGGCCGTCGAGGTGTAAATGGTCAACTCCGAGAAGAAGTCGAGCAGCTCGATCTCGCCCTCCTCGCCCCAGTCGCCAATCATCCCCTTGACTTGAGCCTCGATGGTCGCGGCGTGGCCCTTCATCTGCTCGCCACGCAGCGCCGAGTTGTGCAGCATCTCCTTGCGCCGCTCCGGGCTGGCGTCGAACACCACGCCCTTGCCGAAGATAGGCGCCATGAATGGGTACGCCGCAGCCTGGTCGAGATCCTCGTCCGCCGACCGAAAGAAGAACTCGTTGGCACCCGCGCCGGACAGCAAGATGACGTGTTTGTCGACCAACTGGAACCAGCCGACGTCTCCGCACTCGTCTCGGACGCGCTGCATCAAACCAATTGGGTCGGTGCGGAACTCCTCGAGGTGGCCATGCTGTTCCTCGCCGCCGGAAACCCGCGGCACGGTGGCAGATGTCGTCATTTGTGCACTCTCCCTGGGTGCGCGGTGCCCGGCGCATCGTCGCTTCGCGAAGTCGTCATGACGGCATCCCCTCTTCACCGAGCGCGAGTTTCTGGCGATCTTTATCGTCGGCCAACGGGGCCTCGGGCTGAAGCTCCATGTTCGCGATGAAGCCACCACGCGGCGTCTCGGCGACGAACGTGATGGCGCGTGCCAAATCCGCGGCGCGCAGAAAGTAGTCGTGGCGGGCCTGGCCCCACTTAGCCCAGTCGTGTAGTGCGGGACCGATCTTCTCGGCCGGCAGACTCCAGCCCATCGACGTCTTCGTCGGGCCGGGATGCACGATCGAGGCCCGCACGCCGGTGCCCTCGAGTTCCATCTGGAAGTTGGTGACCATGGCGACCAGCGCGGCCTTCGCAGCGCCGTAGGCGCCCATGTGCGGCCGTTGGCGCAGGGCCACGTCGGAGCCGACGAAGATCAGGTCGCCGCGCCGGCGTTCCAGCATGCCCGGTAGCACGGCGGTGGCCAGCCGGTTGGCGCCGACCAGGTGGATCTGCAGCTGCGACTCGAACTCCTCGGTGGTGATCTCGGCGAGCTTCCCGAAGTAGGTGTCGCCGGCGCCGGCCACCAATACCTCGATGTCGCCCAACGCGTCGACCGACTGTGCGACAAAGGATTTCACCGAATTCGGATCAGTCACATCGAGGTGAAACCCGACAGCCTCCCCGCCGTTGGCGTTGATCTTGCCGACGATGTCGTCGAGCTTCTCGACCCGGCGTGCACCGAGGGCGACGGGGAAGCCGTGCGCCGCGAGCTCGATGGCGGTTGCCTCACCGATGCCGGAGGAAGCGCCGGCCACGATGGCGGGCCGGCGTTCGGGCAAGGGTTCAAACCGGGGCATTCAGCGGACCTCCACGTTCATGGGTAGGTGAGCGAATCCGCGGACATTGCTCGAGTGGACGCGGACGGCGTTGGCCTCGTCCACCTCGTACCCGCGGATTCGCTTGAACAACTCGGTGAGCGCGACCCGGGCTTCCATTCGCGCCAGATGCGCGCCCAGGCAGAAGTG
>NZ_LZJR01000036.1 GCF_001667925.1 Mycobacterium sp. E2479
ACGTGGTCGGATTCATTGGCGCACAACGAAGTCCGAGTGATCAGCGGCGTACCCGTGACCTCCGCGGCGCGCACGGCGGACGTTGCGGTGGCCCTTATAGCGTTTCGTGAGCAACTCGGCTTCGGTGATGTCGAGTTTCGTTGCCCGCGCCAGTGCGTCGAGAGCTGCGACGGCTTTGCCGATGGGGTTGCGGCAAGCGATATCGAAGGCCGTGCGCGCCGCGGAGGTCACGGGTACGCCGCTGATCACTCGGACTTCGTTGTGCGCCAATGAATCCGACCACGTGTTGATGCCGGGCGGTGGACGGCGGTGCTGGTAGACCAGCTGCGCTGGTGCTCGGTGGTCGACCCATCTTGCCCCGTGCAGCGCCGACGCGGACCGCCCGGCGACGATGCCACGCCGCCGTGACCACAACCATGCGGCGCGTGCACGCGATGTGGCGGTCAGTTCAGTGCCGGGGGCGACGTAGACGTCGGGGTGCAGCGCGACGAATCGACTTCGCAGCCGGTGCCGGTTAAGGGCGCCGGTTGCGAGCGCCTCGCTGCCGATGAAGGGTTCGCGCACGCGAGCAGTGTGGCGCGAAGGACTGACAACGTCGCCGAACGTGAACTCAGGGCGAGAATTCAGCCAATGTCTCGCCGTGTGTGCACGCTCGGCGCAGAAAGTGACCGCA
>NZ_LZJR01000037.1 GCF_001667925.1 Mycobacterium sp. E2479
GTGCGCTCCCGCGTCCGAGAAGCCCATTTGGACGCCTGATTCACGGGCCAGCTTCTTGAGCAGCTCGGGACGGTGGTTGGAGATGGTGGTGCGCCACCGCAGCGCGCCGCCGTGCTCGACGACCAGGTCGAGGAACGCGTCGACGGGGTGCAGGCCGCCGCGGTCAATACCTACCTGCCCGAACGACTTACCGATCACCGACGGGTCGGGGCACGCCACGATTTCGGCATCGAAGAAGTCGCGGTGCCAGACCCGCAGCCCAAACTTGCTGTCGTAGTCCTTGCGGAACCATCGACGGTAGTCCTCGTCGCACAGGAGCTCATTGCGCGCGGCCACTTGTTCTTTCAGATGCATGGCCGCCGCGCCGGAACCGAACTCTTCGAAGACCGGCAGGTCGATTCCATCGGAGTACAACTCGAATGGCACCGGCAGGTGCTGAAACCGCACGCTGGCGCCCAGTAGCTTGTTCAGCAGACGAGTCCCCGGGCCGAACACGTAAACCGACAGCGGCATCGACTTGGCGTCGGCGGATACCAGCATGCTCATCCGAACGCCCTTGCCCCAGTTGAGTAGCCGGCTGCTGGCCAGGAAGAAGAGCATTCCGGTCGACGGCCTTGCCACGTTGGGGGCGCTTTGCAGAATTCGGCCGCGCTTGCGCAGGACCTTGATCAGCTTGCGCCGCTCCCGCCACGTCGCGAAAGTGGACGGCAGGGCGCGGGAGCGGAACCGTTCGCCGTCTAGTTTGTCTATGGGGGCGTCCATTCCGGACATGCCGAGGACACCGGCGTCCAGGGCCTCGTCCAGCAGTTCGGCCATCTTCTCCAGCTCGGCCTCGGTGGGCCGCACCGCGGCGTCGGTGGCCCGATCAAGTCCCAGCACCGCGGTCCGCAGGTCCGAATGACCAAGCAGTGAACCGATATTGGGACCCAGCGGCAGGGCGTCGATCGCCTTGATGTACTCCGCGGCCGTCGACCACGTTCGGTTGGAATCCAGTGCGCCGAAGACGTATTCGTGCGGCACCGCCTCCACGCGGCTGAACAGGTCGGCGGCGTCTTGGGAATCAGCGTAGACCGTCGACAACGAGCAGTTGCCCAGCAGCAATGA
>NZ_LZJR01000038.1 GCF_001667925.1 Mycobacterium sp. E2479
TACTTCGACCTGAAAAAGGGTTGATGGTTAGTGCGCCTGGATGTTGGTCCCTGGCTGGAATCGCTGAGGGTGGCGTGTGTTGTCATCCGGCCAGGATGCTGATCTTGACCAGGTTGTGGGTGAAGACGCCGTGTCCGCACCAGGTGCGGGCTCCGGTCAGGGTGGTCAGTTCGGTGCGGTTCCATCCGTAGCTGCGCTTGAGGTGATTGATTCGTCCTTCGCACCCGGTTCGCCATTTGATCTTGGCCCGGAACGCTTTTCGATGTTCGAACTCCCGTCGGGCAGCACCGGGTCTACTGGCTCGAGGAATGACCACGCGGCGTATCCCGAGTGCGTGCAGGTCGTTCTCCACCGAGGCGTATCCGTAGCCGCGATCGGCGGTCACTGCCGTCGGGGCACGCCCGATCCGGTCGGTGATGCGGGCGATCGCCGGCGCCAGTTGAGGCGCGTCCGGGGGGTTCCCGACGTGCACGGTGTGATCGAGGATGATGCCGTCGGCGTTGTCGATGACCTGGGCTTTATAGCCGAACTCCACCGGTTTGCCGAGTCGGCCCTTGCGGATCGGGCGGGCATCGACGTCGTGGAAGCTCACGATGCGGCTCGCCGAATCCGGCATCACCCCAGCAAGCCGACTGCGGGTCTGAGCGACCACCTGCTCGGTGCGGGCCAGCAGTTTGGCCAGGTCGTTGATCGCTCGATGCAGCCGACCACGATCTTGGCCAGTCGCACGAGACAGCCCACGACCGGCGTTGCGCACCACCGCCTGGGCATCAGTCACTGCTGCTTCGGCGATGTCGGCGAGCTGGCCGGTAATCCGCAGCACCGCGGCCTGACCATCCTCGCGGGCGGCAGCACCACGTAGCCGCAGCTTGGCCGCGATCGCCCGCGCCCGCTGACCCGCCGATCGACTGCGATCACGTACCCGGGTGCGGGTCGCTCCGCCCGCAGCATGAATCCGTTCGACCGTTTTGGTGATGCCGCCGACGGCCTTGGCCAACAAGCCCGAGTCGGTTGGATAGGCCACCGCGGCTTCGACCACGGTGGTGTCGGCGCGGACCTTGTCGGTGCGGATCAGCTTCGCCGCGGCGGCCTTGGTCACCAACGCCTCGTTGAGCCCGGCGACCGCGGCCTCACCGCACCGGCTGGTCAGCTTCATCAACGTGGTCGGATGCGGCACTCGCGTGCCGAAAGGAATGCGGCAGAACCGTTGCCACGAAATGGAATCACCCACTTCGCGACACAGTGACTCGAAGCCCAGCCGGTAGCGAAACTTCAGGAACATCATCCGCAGGTAGGTTTCCATCGGCACCGACGGCCGACCGATCCGCGGATCGAAATACGGCACGAACGGGGCGAAGAACGCCGGATCATCCAGCAAGTCATCGACCCGAGCCAACTCCGCGGGCAACACCAACAACTCCGCGGGCAGGATTGCATCCCACAATGACAACTGATCATTTACAGTTCTGAACACGATGGCCTCGATCCCTTCTTGCCCAAGGGTTCGAGGCCATCATCGCGTCAAACAACCACCAGCTCAGCCATCGCCACGCCCCGACTTTTTCAGGTCGAAGTAG
>NZ_LZJR01000039.1 GCF_001667925.1 Mycobacterium sp. E2479
GTGGGTGAGTTGTATGTGGCCGGTGTCGGCGTTGCGTATGGGTATGCGGGCCGGGCGGGGTTGACGGGGTCGCGGTTTGTGGCGTGCCCGTTCGGGGGGACCGGTCAACGGATGTATCGCACCGGGGATGTGGTGCGGTGGCGCGCTGAGGGGGAGTTGGAGTATCTGGGGCGTGCTGATGAGCAGGTCAAGATTCGTGGGTATCGCATCGAACTCGGCGAAATTCAGGCAGCATTGGCCGCCCTGGAGGGGGTGGAGCAGGCCGTCGTGATCGCCCGTGAGGACCGTCCTGGTGATAAGCGGCTGGTGGGGTATGTTGCCGGGACAGCGGATCCAGCTGGGTTGCGTGCCGCGCTGGGCGAGCGGTTGCCCGAATACATGGTGCCCGCGGCGGTGGTGGTGATCGATGAGTTGCCGTTGACGGTCAACGGCAAGCTCGATAAGCGGGCCCTGCCCGCGCCGGACTACGGCGATGTTGATCGTTACCGGGCTCCGGCCACGCCCATGGAGGAGGTCCTGGCCGGTATCTACGCGCGGGTGCTGGGTGTGGAGCGGGTCGGGCTCGATGACTCCTTCTTCGACCTGGGTGGGGATTCGTTGTCGGCAATGCGCCTGATCGCAGCAGTCAATACAACGTTGGGTGCCGGTCTTGCGGTGCGCGCGGTATTCGACGCGCCTACGGTTGCCCGGTTGGCGCCCCGTGTAGCTCCGGGTGGGGGTGGGGTTGAGCCGTTGGTGGCCGGTGAGCGCCCGGCGGTGGTGCCGTTGTCGTTCGCCCAGAACCGGTTGTGGTTCATCGACCAGCTGCAGGGGCCGTCGGCGGTTTACAACATGGTGGTGGCGTTGCGGCTGAGCGGACCCCTGGATGGGGCCGCGTTGGGGGCGGCACTGGGTGATGTGGTGGGCCGCCATGAAAGCCTGCGCACCCTGTTTGACGCGATCGATGGCATTCCTCATCAGGTAGTGATGCCCGCCGAGCGGGCCGACGTTGGCTGGCAGATCATCGATGCCGCTGGCTGGTCGGAGGATCGTTTGGCAGAGGCCATCGGCGAAACGGCGGGCCATAGTTTTCATCTGGCGACCGAGATTCCGTTGCGGGCAAGGCTTTTCCGGATCTCCGCGGATGAGCATGTGCTGGTGGCGGTGGTGCACCATATCGCCGCCGATGGTTGGTCGCTCACCCCGTTGGTGGCCGATCTGGGCGTGGCGTATCGAGCGCGGCAGCAGGGCCAGGCCCCGGGGTGGGCGCCATTGGCGGTCCAGTATGTCGACTACACGCTGTGGCAGCGCGCCCAGTTCGGTGACCTCGAGGACACCGACAGCCTGATTGCGGGCCAGTTGGCGTTTTGGGAGCAGGCTTTGGCCGGGCTGCCTGAGCGGCTGGTGTTGCCCACCGATCGGCCCTATCCACCGACCGCTGATC
>NZ_LZJR01000040.1 GCF_001667925.1 Mycobacterium sp. E2479
CTCGGTGATGATGTCGCGCAACGCCTTCAATCCGGGGCGCTTCGACCGCCTGCCACCGCGGTGCTCGTGGCCGGCCACCCGCATAGCCCGCTCGAAGGCCGCCAGGCCCGGATAGTCCCGCATCAACCGGCTGGACTCGTCGAATACCGCAGCGAGGCGATCGACGACATTGTCGGTTTGCGCGGCGGCAGCCCGCAGCCGGGGACGTGCGATGCGGTCCATCTCGCTGACGGTGGCCTCGAGCAATTCGGACTTGTTCGCAAAGTAGTGATACAGGCTGCCGCTGGTCATGTCGGCGGCCCGGGCGATCTCGCGAATCGTCGCCCGGGTATAGCCCGCCTCGGCCACACACCGCATAGTGGCGACGATGATCCGCCGGCGGGTCTCCTCGCCGCTGGCGCCGACCGGGCGCCCGCGGTGCGCCCGCGTCACGGTGCTGGCTCCATTGGTCGCATCCCGTCCGTCGGCCGATGGTGCCGACTCATCGAATATAATCGGACGATCAATTTTCTTGACGGCGCGGAGGTGCGCGGTGCGTGACCGACGGACCCGCAGGGCGCCATGACCATCACCCCGTCGCAATTGGGCCGGCCGGTGGGCGCCGATGGCGAGCAGACCCGGGCACGAATCGTCACCGCGGCGATGCGCTGTGTGGCC
>NZ_LZJR01000041.1 GCF_001667925.1 Mycobacterium sp. E2479
CCGGCTGTCGGCGGCGGGCCGGCCGCCGACGACGCGGCGGACGATGACCTGGCCGCGGGTGGCGCCGGCGCGGCGGTGCATTGGGTCAACGTGACCCCGGCCGCCATCGCGCCCGCCAGCACGACAACCCATCGCCTGCCGGGCGTCAATGGGAATTCGTCCTCACCGCTCGCTCCAGACCGACTAGACCGCCGCGACCGGGCGTCGCGACACGTCCGCGGCCAACGCTACTGCACTCCGCCCCTAACCGGCTGCGCGACAGCCGGTTTGCTCCGAAACCGAAGACGTAGTGGATGCCATCAGGCCGTCGACTTACCCTTGCCGTATGCCGGTGGTCATTGGTAGGTGGAAGTTCCGGCCAACCTCGCTGCGCAAGACGGTCGTGGTCGCGATTGTGCTGCTCGGCCTCATCGCGGCGTCACCCTGGGCGTTTACGGCACACACACCAGTGGCCGAGCGCCCACAACAGCCCGCATACACGCCTCCGCCGGCGCCTGCGCCGGCGGAGGTTCCGGCTGCGGTTCCCGGTCCCGACTTCGCGACCGTCTCCAAGCTGATGAACGACGCGATCGCGGCGGACGGGCTGCCGGGTGGCGTGGTGGTGGTCGGCCACGGCGGCCACGTCGCCTTCCACCAGGCGTACGGGTCGCGCAAACTGGCGGGCGAACCCGGGTTGGACGGGTCGCCCGCACCCGCGGAGCCGATGACCGAGGACACGATCTTCGACCTGGCGTCGTTGACGAAGTGCCTCGCAACTGCGGTCGCCATCATGCAGCTCTACGAACAGGGCAGGGTGGCGTTCGACGATCCGGTGCAGAAATATCTGCCGGACTTCAACACAACCAACGATCCACGGCGGGCCAAGGTCACCGTGCGTATGTTGCTCACCAACTTTTCCGGCGAAGGCATCGACGTCAGTCTCAAAGATCCTTGGGGGCTGGGCGCACCCGACAAAGCGGAAGGCATTCATCGTGCGCTCACGACGCCGCTGCAGTCGGGCCCGGGTGAGCTTTTCCGATACTCCGACATCAACTACATCCTGCTGGGCGCGCTGCTCGAAAAGACCACGGGCGAGGCGCAAGACACGTATGTCCAACGCAATGTCTTTGCGCCGCTTGGCCTGCAAGACACCCGCTACCTTCCCGCCGGTAAAGCATGCGGTCCCCACGTGGTGAAAGGCGCTGCCGTTGCCTGGTCTTCAGGGCCGACGGGAGGCGAGCCGGCGACTTGTCCCGCGGGGACTTGGAACACCAGCCTCCTGCCGCGGATCGCGCCAACGGCGCGCGACGAGGAAAGTAGAGACGACCCCGGCAAGAACCCGGATTTTTTTGCCCTGCTTCGGGGTACGGTGCATGACCCGACGGCGCGCCGCATGGGGGGAGTGGCCGGCAACGCCGGCGTGTTCTCGACGGCGCACGATGTCAGCATCTTTGCGCAGGCGCTGCTTGATCGGCTGGCCCGCCGCCCGAGCGAGTTCCCTTTGCGACCAGAAACTCTCGAGCTGATGACGACTCCCCAGCAGCCCGGCCATACCGCCGAACAAGTCGAAGCGGCAAACCGTGCCGCTCACGAAGCTCACGCTCCGAAGTATCCGGCGATCGAGGGGCAAAGCCTGTTTGGATTCGGCTGGGACATCGATACGGCCTTTTCCAGGCCACGCGGAAAGGTGTTTCCCGTCGGCAGCTTTGGCAACACCGGGTTCACCGGGACCACGCTGTGGATGGACCCCGGTTCAGACACCTACGTCATTCTGCTCTCGAACTCGATCCACCTACGGGGGAGCCCGCCGATTTCGAATCTCAGAGGCGCCGTGGCTACGGCGGCGGCTCAAGCCTTGCACCTCTACGGCGCCGGGCCATAGACCACGGCCTCGACACCTGCACCCCGGAAAACACCTTAGCTCTAGTCATTTCACGCAGGGAATGCCGTCGGCGGTCATCCGCGAGAGGTTGGTGACGGCAGGTTCCTGCGTGCCGGCGCCGGTGGCCGGCACCGTGGTGACGGGGGCCGTGGACGTTGCGGTCGGCGATTCCGACGTGTAGTTGCGGTGGCGGTCGAACCGGGAGAAATCGGTTCCGACGGTCAACCGCACCGTGTCGCGGGCGATGTCCTCGGATGCGGTCGCCGTCATGTCGAACTGGTCGGCGAGCTCGGTGGCCGCTGTCTTCGCACCGGGTCCGTAGGCGATGGCGCTCGTCTCGGTGGTGGAGTCGGCGGTGCTGACGGTCCCTTCAGTGAACCTTCCAGTCGCCAAGAGCATTTGGACATTCGCCGCCTCGCCTGCTCGGCCCGAGGCGTTGACGACGTCGAGCGCGACGCTGCCGACGGTGCCCTGCGCGCCGCTGTCCGGTTGCGCTGCCATGGTGGGGCTGGCGGTCGACGGCGTTGTCGACGAATCGGCGCCCACCAGGTTGCGCACGATGGAGCGGATGGTGGGTACGTCGATGAAGTTCACGTAGGCGCCGTTCGGGATTTCGCCGAAGCCGGTGACCGGCAAGGTGTACAGCACTATCGGGCTGTTGGCGAATGCCAAGGCGTTACGCACGAAATCGTCGAAGTCGAAACCGGCGTCGACGGCGACGTTTTGCCTGGCGACGTCCAGCAGGGCGTGCAGCTTGGTGGGGTCCGACAACGTCCCCCCGCGGCGCATCGCGGTGACGACGGCGACGATGAATGCCTGTTGGCGCCGGTTTCGATCGAGGTCGGTGAATGCCGCGTCGTCAGGGTCGCGGCGTTGCCGAACGAACGCCAGCGCCTGAGTTGCGTTTAGCTGTTGCATGCCTCGGTGAAAGTCTGCGCCGGAGTAGTAACGATCCGAAGTGTCCGCGCTGAGGCACACCGTGATTGGTTCCACCACCCGCGCGATTTGGAAGAATCCGGCCAGGGTGACTTCGACGAAGTGATCGATCGGGATTTGCAGAAGGTTTTTGACGGTGCTGATTTCGGCTTTGCGGCCCGCCTCCCGTGCGGTTTGTTCCCGTGAGGCGGAGTCCTGCCCTTGAAGCGGGGTCGAATTCGGATGCGCGCCGGCGGAGCCGTGGCCGGACATCACGCGCTGATACGCGAAGCTGTAGGCCTCCTTGATCTTCCCGCGACAATCCGTGGTCGGGCATCCGGCCAGCTCGACATAGTCATCGCGCGGGATCGAGATCGCTGTGACCGGACCGTCGCCGGCGGGCAGGTGCACCACGATGAGCGCGTCGGAATCGCCGTCAGCGGAATCCTCGTTGCCCGCGTGCAGGGCGTCATAAATGTCGTGTGGCAACGGCTGTCCGTGCTGATCGCGGCGGCTATCTAGGCCCATGATCAAGATGTTCTGGTCGCTACCGGTCGACGCGGGTTCATCGGCCAACGCCTCGGATTTGGTGATGCTCGCCGTCGCGCTGCGGTAGGCGTGCCAGGCAATGCCTATGGCGGCCACCAGCACCAGCGATATCAGCGCGGCCAGCACCTTGGCACCGGCCACAATCCTGTGGTTGCGGTGCAAGCGATTCTGGGGCCCGGGCGCCGGCGAATCCGCTTCTTGCTCGTCGGACGGGCCCGCTCGACGCGTCATGACAGAACTGAGAATAGCCAGGTAGCGGTGCTTCAAACCGGTGAACGCTCAAGCGCCCTGTTTCCTGATCAGGCGCAAGCTAGGGCTGCGGCCCGGCGTCCAACAGCCGCAACGGATGAAGACCGTCGACGTTGCCGACGAACGGCGGGTGGATGCTATAGCCGAGCATCCGGCGAATGTCATCGGAGACGGCTCGGGCGATGTCGCGCGATATCGACAGCGTGTAGGCCTCCATCGGCCGCAGCCACGGTTGACAGTACTGGGCGGTGACGGCGAGGCGGTCGCGGCCGCTGTTGTTGGCGCCCCCACCGTGCCACAGTGTGCCCACGAAGAAGACGCACGACCCTGCGGGCATGACGACGGGCAGGGCCTGATCGCTCGGACCGGGCCGGCGTTTTCCCCAGCGGTGGCTGCCCGGATAGATGACGGTGGCGCCGTTGTCGGCGGTGAAGTCGTCGATCGCCCAGATCGTCGCGGCCGCCAGCGGCGCCCGGGGCCGCGGAATCGGGTAGAAGCCGTCGTCGTGGTGTGCCAGCTGTGCGACCTCCCCGGGCTGAATGTTGATGGCCTGCAACGCCGAAAGCAGGTAGTTAGGCATAAGCAGCCGATCGAGCACTGCCAGCACCCGCGGCTCATCGACGAGTCGATCGCACACCCGGGTCCTGCTCAGCACGCTGTAGATGCGCTGGGTGCGTAGGCCCTCAAAGGAGTTGCGTCCGGTGTGCCCCAGCCAAGGGCGCACGACCTCACGAATCTGCGAGCACTGCTCGGAGGTGAGCAGGTTTTCCCAGATGACGTACCCGTCGCGACTCAGCGCCGCCATGTCGGCCTCGACGATCGCGCTGTCCACCGAACTTCCACCGGTCGGTGTCCGTTTGTAGCGCTGCGCCAGATCGCCCCGCAGGTCCTCCAGGGTGGTCACGGAGTCGTCGTCGATGCTCATGGGTTGCTCGTCCTTAATCCACTGGCGCTCCTGCCCACACTAGGCCGAGTGCAGGCCCACCCAGACTTAAATCGCCGGCCGGTCAGCCCCGAAGGCCGGTGATGAATCGCTGTACGCTGCGGGTCAGCGACCGCGGGACGTGGTCGGGATCCATCAGGTCGTTCTCGGCCAGCGGGCCCGCCTCGTTAGCGATGCTGCGCTCCGTGAAGGGCCGCAGCGTCTTGCCGTCTCCCCGAAGTGCCTCGATGGCCTTCAAGACCGACCGATGTTCATCGATCGCCTGCTCCAGTTCGCCGACCGAAACACCGAGGTGTTCTGCCATCAATTTGTTTCGCACCGAAGCGATTTCGCGGCGCAGGTGGTCGTGTTCGGAATTACCCGGCTGCGCCTCGATGGCCACGTCGCACTCGCTGTCGAACCCCATGGACCGGTTGTTGAAATTCGAGGAGCCGATGCGGAGCAGCCGATCATCGACCACCAGCACCTTCGAATGGACGTAGATCGGCGCGCCGCCGTCGGTCTCCGGCCAATACACGCCCAACCGTTTATGTTCGTCGGCTTTCCACAACAGTTGGATGAGGCGATGGCGTGCGCTGTCCATGGTTCCCCGCTCGAGCGGGTTGTTGCCTCTGCGGGCCAGCACGATGACGATCTCTGGACCCTCGTCTTCGCGCAGCCGCGCGGCCAGCGCTTCGGCAATGGTTCTGGACGCCAGGTACTGGTTTTCCACATAGAACGTGTCGCGTGCCCCCGCGATGGCGGCCAGGTTGAGCGCTTCGACCTCCCGCACCTCGGCGGAATCCTCGAGCTTGGGCACGGTGCGTGCGATTCCGACGTCGACGTGGCGCAGGCTCGGTTCCAGTTTGCTCGGCCACGCGCTGTGCTTGGCCTGCACCGGCGACAGCGATTGTTTGGTCGCGGTCTGCCACCTGGTCAGGGCTTGCTCAGCCAGGGCTCGCGCGGCCGCACCGTCGACGGCCAGGCCGACATCGTGTCGAGGACCGTAGCCGCGTCCCACCGTCCGGCGGTGCTGGTTGCGATGCGCGTGGTCACGGGTGTCCCATCGTTCGAGCGTCAAGTCGATGCCGCCGCAGAACGCCACCGCATCGTCGACCACCACGATCTTCTGATGATGCACTGAGCCGATCGGGTGGGCGCCGTCGATAGCGAGATGCATTCGCCTGCTGCTGATCTGGTTCAGCAGCGACACCGGGGTGAGGCCGAACCAGATGCCGTCGAAGGCCGGTAGCAGGCGCAGATTGGACTTCAGGAGGTAGACATTCAGCCCCGGCCGCTTCCACAGCATCCAGTAAAGGAACGCACCCAGTTGGTTTGGCCCCGGAAGTGTCTTGGCGCCCCGCTCGAACGTCACTCTGGAATCGAAATCCCAGCCGATCAGCATGATTCGATGGCGGGCGCGCAGCATCGCGGCCTTGACGTGTTTGAAGTAATCGGCGGCGTCGATGACGGGGACGAACCGGTCGGCCGGCGCGGTGCGCCAGCAGGTCTGGCCGGGAGTCAGAAGTCGATCGTCGTGCACGCCGGGGCTCTCAACGATGTTGATGGGACAGCGCGGACATAGCCACTGTGTACCACATCGACGGCGGGTGCCGGGATTCGTGAGGAATTGCCCAGCCGGGCGCTCGATGTGCCGTGTTGCCGCGGTTATGCGCAGGCGGCGGGGCCCGGCGGGACACCCGCGCCGATCTGTATGACGATGAAGCGATGCGAATGCTGGTCGTGATCGCGGGCTGCGCGGTGCTCAGCGGTATGGCCGCGCCCGCCTACGCCGATCCCGCCGGCGATGCGGCAGCTGATGCCGGGTTCATCGCCGCGCTCAACCAAGCGGGCATCACCTATCAGGACCCGGCTGCCGCCGTCGGCGTGGGTAAAAGGGCCTGCGAACTGATGGACCAGGGCAACTCCCAGGTCGACGTCATCAAGAGCGTGTCGGCGAGTAATCCGGGATTCACGGTCGACGGCGCCGCCCAATTCACCATGATCGCGGCGAGCGCCTACTGCCCCCAGCACTTAGGACGACAAGTCACCCCGCCGCCGCCGCCCGCGCCGACGCCGCAGCCACCCCCGATCATCGACCTTCCCATCATCACTCCGGGCGCCGCGTAGTCTGTCGTATCAAGTTGTGCTGCAACAGATTTCGTCCGAATCGGCCTATGCGGCCTCGATTGTGAGCAGGGTGCGTTTGGCCGCCGCCCCCCCGAGGTAGCCGCCCATCGCGCCGTCGCTGCGGACCACACGGTGGCAGGGCACCACGATCGGTAGCGGATTGGTGGCACAGGCACTGCCGACGGCGCGGACCGCGGTGGGATTGCCGGCCAGCTTGGCAACCGCGGCGTAGCTCGCGGTGTGGCCGTAGCCGATCTCCGGCAGCTGACGAAGTACCGTGTTGCGGAATCCGGCCGAGAGCCGCCAGTCCAGCGGGACGCTGAATTCGCGCCGCTCGCCGGCGAAGTACTCGTCGAGCTGCCTTGCGGCCATGTCGAGACGGCCGGGTGCGAGCAGGATGCGTGGACTGATTCGGTCGGCGAGGCTTTGCAGGACGCTGTCGTGGCCCTCGTTGGCATAGGCGACGCGGACCAGGCCGAGCTCGGTGGCGGCGATGAGCAACGCCCCGACCGGGCCGTCGATGACGCGGTAGGCGATGTCCAGGATGCCTTCGGATTGCGCGGCGGAGGCGAGCCGTGCGTGCAGTGCGTCGAGGTCGTCGGTGGTGCTGTCGGTGCGCCGCACCAGGTCGCGGGTCAACTCGCGTTCGTTGTTCATCGGTGTTCTCCTGTCCCGGTCGTGCCGGCGGCGATGCCGGGGTATGTGCGCCTGAGGGTGGCGATGCCGTCGGCGGCGGCGCGCCGGGCGGCCTCGGGGCTGCCGCCGAGGATGGCGGCGATCTCGGAATAAGGCAGCCCGGCCAGATAGTGGTAGGCCACGGCTTGCTTCTGCTTGGCGGGCAGCCGGGCGAGGGCGTCGGCGAGGTCGTCGTCCCTGCCGGGATCGGCCGGGCGGGCGGCTTCCGGGATCTCGTCGGTCGGCACCGCGCGTCGGGTCCTGGCCCGGGTCAGGTCAATGGCTTTGCGGTGCGCGATGGTGACCAGCCAGGCCTCGACGTTGGCGTCGTGGGGCAGTTCCGGGTAGCCGCGCAGCGCGGCCAAAAAGGTCTCCGACCAGGCATCGTCGGCGTCGACCGGCCCGATGATGGCGCGGCATACCCGCAATACGGTGCGGCCGTGGTCGACGACCACCGCCTCAAACGGTCGTTTGGCTGTCACGCTGTGTAGACGTTTCGCCGGGGAACTTCGTGAGATGTCCCCAGTGTCGTTGTGCGGTGACCGCAGCGCGCAACTCCCGTTGAGCTCGCGATCACCACGGGTCGAGCACCGGAGGCGGCGGAGCGACTACACCGACTGGAAGCTGCGCTCCACCTCGGAGCGGGTGCGGACCTCATCGCTGCCGAGCACGTAGGTCGGCAGGGTGTGCGGGACCGTGGTGCCCCCCTTGACTCTGGCCTGGGCCTGCTTGAATTCCGGCGGGGGGCCGGCTGCGGCGTTGATCCCGTTGATGATCGACCACACCGCGGTGCGACGGGCGGTGCGTTCGACGATGTTGCAGTCGCGGTGCTGCAGCATCTGCTTGGCCCACTTCGGCATGGTGTCGCGGATGGCCCAGTCGACCGCCGCCTGCGGCATGGAGACGTTGGGGCCGGTGCCCATCGCTTTGCCGTGGGTGACAGCCAGTTTCGGTAGGTAGGACTCCAGGCATTCGAGCGTCTCGGCCTTCGTGGTCGGCAGGTCGGTGCCTCCCAGCGCGTGCCCGACCCGGACGAACTCTCCGTAGTAGCGGTCGAGTTTCTTACCGCGCAACGGCATTGGGTGATAAAGCTCGTGTGCCGTGGCCAGGCCCCAGACGACCGTCGCGTAGTTCCACCGCAGCCACTCGGGGTCATCGGCGTCGTAGCGGGCGCCGTCGGGACGAGTGCCCTTGATGGTGTGGTGCATCGCGCGCACGGACTTGGCCAGGTGCTCAGCGGTTTCCGTCGACCCGTATGCCGTGCCGATGAAGAACGCCACCGAGTGGCCCAGTCGTGTCGCGGCGCCTTGGGGATCGATGTGGGGCACCTGCGATATCGGGTTTCCGTCGCTGTCGCGCTTGATGAGTCGCGAGTGGTGCATGCCCATCCAATAGATCGATGGGTCCAGGGTCTCCATGAAGGCGGCGCACTGCAGTCCGAAGATCAGCGCGGGCAAATGCGAGTGCACCCGCCACACGGCGCTTTCCGGACCGAACCAGCCCGGATCGCCGACGGGCGCGGCGAACTCCATGCCGCGGAAGAAGAACCGTCGCATGTTGTCGTCCAACCGTTTGTTGATCAGCTGCCCGACGATCTGGTGCGGCAGGAACACGGCATACTCCCTCGAAATTCTGGTCACGACTGTAACCAGAATAAGTTTTGGCTACAGGTGTGACAAGACCGCAGCCTTCTCGACCTACGCTGTAGGGATGTCGAGTCCCACCCGGTGGGCCGGTATACCACTGAAGGACCGCCGCGCCGAACGTCGTGCGCTGCTGGTGGAGGCCGCCTATCGGCTGTTCGGCGGCGGCGGTGAGGCGGCCGTCTCGGTGCGGTCGGTGTGCCGGGAATGCGGGCTGAACACGCGGTATTTCTACGAAAGTTTCGCAGACACCGACGATCTACTCGGCGCCGTCTACGACCAGGTGAGCGAGCAGCTCGGCGAAGTGATCGAGGCCGCCATCGGGCAGGCGGGCGATTCGCTGGCCGCGCGGACCCGGGCCGGCATCGCGGCGGTGCTCGGCTTCTCCTCGGCCGACCCGCGCCGGGGCCGGGTGTTGTTCACCGACGCGCGCACCAACCCGGTACTGGCCGTCCGGCGCCGCGCCACGCAGGACAGGCTGCGCGAGGGTGTGCTGACCGAGGGTTGGCGTCTCAACCCCGATTCCGATCCGGTGGCCGCGGAGGTCGCCGCGGCCCTGTACACGGGCGCCATGGCCGAGCTCGCGCAGCAGTGGCTCGCCGGGCAGCTGGGCACCGATCTCGAGGTCGTGGTCGACTACGCTCTGAAACTGGTGCTGCGGTAGCCGGGAGTGCGGTTATGGGCGGAATCGAACACGCGATGGATTCCCTCCGGCGCATCCTCGGGCACAGGGTCAGCGTCGGCGCTCTGATCGAACTGGCGGTGTGGCTGGCCATCCCGTATCTGTGTATTGGGTTCGCGTGGACCGTTTTTCACTCCGAGCAGACCCAGCGAATTCAGGCCCGCATAGAAGTGGTGGCGCCCACGGGTGCCGACGCCGCGGCCTTCGGGCTTGCCACCGTGCTGTGGCCGGCGGCGCTGCAGCTCGCCGATTCCTGCCCCGCGCCATGAGTGACTTGCGGGACGGAATGCGTGCGCGGTCGCACGGTTTGCTCCTAGGCTCTCAGAGCATGTCCATCGATCGGTTCGGCCTTGTTGCGGGCACTATCCGACTTGCCTCTGGCGTGTCCTTCCTCGTCGACCCTCTGCGGGCGAACAAATTGTGGGGGGACCCGGACGAACCGACGCCGACCACGCAACTGCTGTTGCGATCGATGGGCTATCGCGACGCGCTGATCGGTATCCTGCTCGCGGGCGCGGCACTGCGCGGTAAGAACACCCGCGGCTGGTTCCTGGCCTCTGCCGGTGCCGACGTGGCCGACCTGGTCGGCGGGATGAGCGTGTACGGCGAAATGAAGCCGTCGCAGCGGATCATCGGCCTGGGCGGCGCCGCGGTCGGCGTCGCCACCGGCCTCTGGGGCGCGGTCCGTCCGACCCCCCGCCGGAACAAAAGGGTGGTGGCCGAAGAACCAGCCACCGTGGACTGAGCTCTCGAGCGAATCAGCAGGTATTTGCTGTTCTAGACCGCGATGCAGTCGGTACGCTCAGTGCGTGCCGGAGACGGCGTATGCAAACTGCGGTGATCTCAGCCTGGCGTACCAAGTGTTCGGACACGGGCCGATCGATCTCGTCTTCGCTGGTTCGTTCGCGAGCCATGTCGAGCTGTACTGGTCCATGCCTGAGTTCAAGGCCTTCATGGAGCGGCTCGCGACGTTTTGCCGCGTCATCCTCTTCGACAAGGCCGGCGTCGGCTTGTCGGACCCCGTTCCACGGGTCCGCACTCTTGACGATCGGGCGGGCGAGATCGAGGCCGTCATGGACGCCGCCGGCTTCGAAAGAGCTGCGCTGCTCGGGGTGAGCGAGGGCGGTCCGGCGGCCATTCTGTTCGCCGCGACGCGACCGCAGCGAACGCGGGCGTTGATCCTCACGGGGACGGCGGCATATCTTCCCAGCGCAGGTTGGGACGACCTCGATCTTGATCCGGCCGAGCTCCGGGCACGCTCCATACGCGAGATCGGCGAGGAGTACACACCGTCTGAAGACCAGATCATCGGCTTCCAGAAGTTCGGCCGGGCTGTCTTGTCGGCGTGGGGAAGTGGTGAGGCGCTCAAGTGTCTGCTGCCGTCCGTCCGGTCATCACGCCAGCTGGGAATGCTCGAGCGCTCGTGCGCGAGCCCCGGAATGGCGCGTGTCACGCTTGAAGCCGCTTTCCAGATCGACGTCCGGCCGATCCTGCCGACACTCACCATGCCCGCCCTGGTCGTGCACGCCGCCCGGGATCCCGGGGTCCCGGTGCAGGCGGGCAGGTATCTGGCCGACCACATACCCGGCGCGCGCATGGTCGAGCTCGACGGCACCGACCATGCGCCGTGGTTCACCGACCCCGAAAAGATCGCCACCGAGATCGAGGAGCTTCTCACTGGCAGCCACGCGACCCCGGCACCGTTGAATCGTGCCCTGCGCACGGTGCTGTTCACCGACATCGTCGCGTCGACCGAACGCGTCGCGGCGACCGGCGACGAGCGGTGGCGCGCGGTCTTGCAGCGCTTTGCTGAGATCACCATTGAGGCCACCGAACGATACGGCGGCACCGTGGTGAAGAGCACCGGCGACGGGTACCTCATCACGTTCGACGGCCCGACCCAGAGCATCCGGTGCGCCGAGAACCTGCGCGACGATGCCGAGAAACTGGGCATCGAAATCCGGATCGGGATCCACACGGGTGAATGCGAACTCATGGATGCCGACATCGGGGGAATCGCCGTCCACATTGCGGCGCGGATCCTCGGTCACGCCGGAGCCGGGGAAATCGTGGTGTCACGGACGGTTCGTGACTTGGTCGTCGGCTCCGGGATCGGATTCCAAGAGCGAGGCGTCGTCGAGTTGCGTGGTGTTCCCGGCGCCTGGGAGCTGGTCGCCGTCGACCGTCATGGCGCCAGCGGTGCATCGCGTGAGGTGCAGCTGGCCGCGGCGCCCACGCCCGGCCCGCGAACGTCGATGCGGAGGTCGGACCGTGCCGTGGCGGTGATAGCGAAACGCACGCCGTGGCTGCTGCGCGGAATGGCGCGATTGGTGCCGGTTACCGACGGTGGCCCGGTGGCCGCCGGGACAAGCTCGCGCTGACAGGCGGGCGGCGATGCTGTTGACTGAGCGTCATGGGTTTCGGTGTGCTGACATTTGTTACCGACGACGGCATTGGTCCCGCGGAGTTGGGGGAGGCGCTCGAGCAGCGCGGTTTTGAATCGCTGTTTCTCGCCGAGCACTCACACATCCCGGTCGACGCGAAGACCCCGTATCCGAGCGGCGGCCCGATTCCGCCGAAGTACTACCGCACGCTGGATCCGTTCGTGGCGCTGACCGCCGCGGCGGTCGCCACCGAGCGGCTCGTCCTGGGCACCGGGATCGCTCTGGTGCCCCAGCGCGACCCGATCCACACTGCCAAGGAGGTGGCTTCGCTGGACCTGGTGTCGCAGGGGCGTTTTCGATTCGGCGTGGGCATCGGCTGGCTGCGCGAGGAGATCGCCAACCACGGCGTGAATCCCTCGGTCCGCGGACGCGTCGTCGACGAGCGGCTCGATGCGATGGTCGAGATCTGGACGCACGAAAAGGCGGAATATCACGGCGAATTCGTGAACTTCGACCCGATCTACAGCTGGCCCAAGCCGGTCCAGAAGCCTTATCCGCCGCTTTACCTCGGCGGCGGACCGGCGGGCTTCAAGCGCATCGCGCGGCTGAACGCGGGCTGGCTGTCGATGACGGCGTCGGCAGAGGAGTTGTCTTCGCCGCTCGAGCAATTGCGGGACGTGGCCGGCAAGGACGTGCCGGTGATCCACTTCCACGGCGGCAAGCCGGCGGCGCAAGAACTCGAGGCCTATCGCGACCTGGGTGTGGAGCACCTGTTGCTGGACCTGCCGACGGAGCCTCGCGATCAGACGCTACAACGCCTCGACGGGTTGCAGGCCGAGCTCGCCAAGCTGTCGTAAGGTCAAGTGCCGCAGAAGGTTTGATATTTGCCAAAGTCCTCGGGGGCGGGCGTGGCGTAGCGCTCGAGACCCGGGCGTTCCGTGTAGGGGTCGGCCACCGCGGCGAGCAGGTGTTCCAGCGGGCCGAGCTCACCGGCCGTCGCGGCGGTCAGGGCCTCCTCGACCAGATGATTGCGCGGAATGTAGATCGGATTGGTGCGATCCATCGTGTCGGCGTCGGGACCCAATGCCCGCCAACGCGTCAGCCACGCATCGAAGCCGGCGAGGTCGCAGAACAATCCGCGAACGGGTTCGGCATCGGCTTGGGCATCCCCTCGCGCCGCGTGGCTGAGTTGCCGGAAGAACGAGGTGTAGTCGATGTGGTTCTGCTTGAGCAACAAAAGCAGTTCCTCGACGAGCACCGTGGCGAATTCGGCGTCGACGCCGTCGGGTAGGCCGAGTTTGGCGCGCATCCCGGAGCCCCACACGGCGTCGTAGCGGGTCTGGAATATCGTGAACGACTGCTCCGCGAGCGCGATGGCCTCGTCGGTGTTCTCCGAGATCAACGGCAGTAGTGTCTCGGCGAAGCGCGCGAGGTTCCATCCGGCGACCACCGGTTGGTTTCCGTAGGCATAGCGTCCCCAGAAGTCGATCGAACTGAAGACGGTGTCGGGGTCGTAGGCCTCCATGAAGGCGCACGGTCCGTAGTCGATCGTTTCGCCCGAGATGGTCATGTTGTCGGTGTTCATCACGCCGTGGACGAATCCGATCAGCATCCATTGGGCGATCAACGACGCCTGGACGGCAACCACCGCTTTGAACAAGGCGAGATACGGGTTCTCCGCGTCGGCGGCAGCGGGGTGATGGCGGGTGATCGCGTGGTCGGCGAGGCGGCGCAGCAGCTCCTCGTTGCCGGTGGACGCCGCGAACTGGAAGCTGCCCACCCGCAGATGACTGCTGGCCACGCGGGTGAGCACCGCACCCGGCAGCGTTTCTTCGCGATGGACCGGACGCCCGGTGCCGACGACGGCCAACGACCGCGTCGTGGGCACGCCCAAGGAGTGTATCGCCTCGCTGACGATGTATTCGCGCAGCATCGGCCCCACTGCGGCCAGCCCGTCGCCGCCGCGCGCGAATGGCGTGGCGCCGCAGCCCTTGAGGTGTATGTCGCGCAACTGCCCGTCACCGTCGACCAATTCGCCGAGCAGCAGGGCCCGGCCGTCGCCCAACCGGGGAACGAGGCCGCCGAACTGATGCCCGGCGTAGGCCTGGGCCACCGGGGTGGCGCCGCTGGGCACGGAGTTGCCGACCAGGAAGCGCAATCCGTCGGGGTCGCGCAGCCAGCCGGCGTCGAGCCCCAGCGCCTCGGCCAGGGGCTCGTTGAGGGCCAGCAGCTGCAATTCGGGGAACGTCTCCGCCTGCCAACGGACCGCCATTTCCGGCAGCTCGCGGTAAAACCGGTTTTGGAGAGCAACGGTGGTGTCCGGGGCAACGCTCATCTCATCGAGCGTACGGAAACTCGAGGACGCACCGGGGGCGCTATCCGAGGGCTTTGCCGATCAGATCGCGGGCGCGGTCGAGCATGGACGCGAACGGGCCGAGCGCGAAGTTCAGCTTCGCTGATTCCACGCCGGGATGCGGGCGCGTCGGAGCGATGGCCTCGGCGGCCCGTACCGCGGCCCCCATTCGCTTGAGGTCGTCGGTGTCTACCTTGCGCTTCAAGACGGGGAACTCCTCGTCCTCCTCGTGCCGTGCGTGGTCGAGCACCGCTTCGCGCAATTTGGAGAGCTCTGCAATGAACTCGTCCGAGGTGATGTCGAGCTTTTCGATCGCCGACAGCAGTTCCTTGGCCTCATGCTCTTCTTCGAGGCGGGCGTCGACGATGGCGTCGCCGGCGTCGCCGTCCTCCCGCCGCACGCGCGGATGTACCACCATTTCCTCGGCCGTCTCGTGGACGGCAAGCAGCTGGCGCAGCGTTGCGAACGGCTCTTCGCGCGCTTTGGGGTCCGTAGCGTGCAGCACCTGGTCAAACATGTCCTCGATGAGGTTGTGCTGCGCTTTCAGGAACGCGACGACTTCGTCGGGTGATTCGATAATGAGGTCTGTCATCGCCGATACCTCTCGTGATGGGGAAGGTGGGAGACGCACATTGGGCTGTGTGCGGCTTGGAGCGGGCATACCCGCTGTACACGTGGCCAAAACGGACGCTGCGCTCCGCGTGACGCTCTCCCGCTCGGGTCACGATCAGAATCCCCTGCGGCACAAGGTGTTTGCGTGGGCCGCGTCGAACACCCAGCCAGATCCCCGTCAGCTGCGCGAAGTTGACGGGGATCTGGGGGCGCAGCGGCGGGGTTTAGACGCCGCGCTCCCGAGTGGTGGCGGGTCCGACGCCGGTGCCGGCGGCGGTGTCCTTCCGGCGCATCAGCCCGGCAAGTCCGCCCAGGCCCAGCAGGCCGACGAGGCCCCACAGCCCGGAGTTGTCGCTGTTTTGGTCATTGTTGGTGTTGTTGTCCGCCAACGTCGTTGTAGTGGTGGACGACGGTGCGGGAGCACTCGGACCGGCGGCATTTGCGACGCCTGCCCCTCCGAACAACAGTGCTCCGCTGGCTGAAACGATCGCTATGGCCCTACGCATATCTACTCCTCGTAAGTTTTCTCGGTCGAGCCCCAGAACCGGGTGATCGAGACGTATTTCGGGACCAGGTTGCTCTAGCCTCCGCGGGACCGACGCTCGACCGACAGGCGTAACGTCGCGAGGGGTGTTCTACCCCGGTCCACCGCGGTGAAAACCCGTCGACGGGGCCCGTTTCGTTTGCTGGATGCCCCGGAAGGTGGCGGTGCCCGGGCGGAAACGGGAGGTGATACGACCGTCCGGGTGAGTTCTCGCCCGGTCGGGCTACGGTTAGGGGGACCAGGAACGCAACGACGAGAAGACGACGAATCCCATATGTACGAGCAGGTCAACAACAGCGCGCCAGAAGCCGACGACCTCATCGGCTTCCGCATCGACCCCGTTCTGGCCCGAAGTTGGCTGTTGGTGAACGGTGCACACGACGACCGGTTTGAGTCCGCGGCGCACTCGCGCGCTGACATCGTCGTCCTCGACATCGAGGACGCCGTCGCTCCTAAAGACAAGCACGCCGCCCGCGACAACGTGGTGCGCTGGTTGAACGCCGGGAATGCGGACTGGGTTCGCATCAACGGCTTCGGCACCCCGTGGTGGGCGGACGACCTGGCCGCCCTGGCCACCACCCCGGTCGGCGGGGTGATGCTGGCGATGGTCGAATCGGTCGACCACGTGACCGAGACGGCGAAGCGACTGCCCGATGTGCCGATCGTGGCTCTGGTCGAAACCGCCCGGGGCCTGGAGCGCATCACCGAGATCGCCGCGACGAAGGGAACCTTCCGGTTGGCCTTCGGCATCGGCGATTTCCGCCGCGACACCGGTTTCGGGGAAGACCCGGGCACGCTGGCCTATGCCCGGTCACGCTTCACGATCGCCGCGAAAGCGGCCAACCTGCCGAGCGCCATCGACGGGCCGACGATCGGCTCGAACGCGTTGAAGCTGATCGAGGCCACGCACGTTTCCGTGGAATTCGGCATGACGGGCAAGATCTGTCTGACCCCGGATCAATGCGGTGTCGTGAACGAGGGCCTGTCGCCCTCGCACGACGAAATATCTTGGGCTAAGGAGTTTTTCGTCGAGTTCGAGCGCGACGGGGGAGAGATCCGCAACGGCTCCGACCTACCGCGCATCGCCCGGGCCACAAAGATCCTCGAGCTGGCCCGGGCATACGGCATCGAACCGCCCGAGTTCGACGACGAAGAACGTGATCACTCGCCCGCACCCTCGGATACCTATCACTACTGAGGCGCTGGACGCCTCCGGATACGCGGCTACCCTGGGCATGTGAGCGCCAAAGGGCGGGTCCGGGTGGCGCGGGTCTACGACGAGGTCGGTCCCGACGAGGGACAGCGCGTCCTGGTTGATCGGGTTTGGCCGCGAGGAGTGCGCAAAGACGATCCGCGGGTGGGTATCTGGTGCAAGGACGTCGCGCCGTCGAAGGATCTTCGCGAGTGGTATCAGCACGATCCGGCCCGGTTCGAGGAATTCGCGTCACGCTACAGGACCGAACTGCGGGATAGTGCCGCGCTGGAAGACCTGCGCAAGCTCGCCAAGCGGAAAGCCGTGACGCTGGTGACCGCCACCCGCGAGCTGGACATCAGCCAGGCGGCGGTCCTGGCCAAGCTGCTCGAACCCCGGTGAAACGGCCGAGACCGACAGCGTCGTAGGCTCGCCGGTTGACATGACGAACGCCGAGCCGATCCTGCCGCGGGAACTGACCGACCTTCCCGAGGCGGTCCGTAGTGTCCCGCCACCGCCCATTCCCGAGCTGCCCGAGCCGTACGGTCTGCGCGTCGCCAATCCGAATGCAGATGCAGAGATGGTTTCGGAGTGGATGGGTCGGCCGCATCTGGTCGAGGCGTGGGAATCCAACTGGCCGGTGGCGCGGTGGCATCGCTACCTCGAGGCACAACTGGACGGGGGCTTCTCTCGCCCGCTCATCGCCACCCTGGACGGGGTAGACCGTGGATACATCGAATTATACAGAGCGGCAAAGGATTCCATCGCTCGACGATATGAGCATGACCCCTACGATTTGGGATTGCATGTCGCGGTCGCCGATTTGGATTACATCGAACGCGGGCACGTCAGTTACCTGCTGCCGTACCTGGTGATCAGCATCTTCACCCTCGATCCGCGGTGTCGCCGCATCATGTTCGATCCCGATCATCGCAACACCTTGGCGCGCAAGTTCTGTGAGCGAGGCGGCTGCGCATTCCTGGGCGAGCATGACATGTCGAACCGGCGGATGGCGCTGTATGTGCTACCCCGAACGCCCGACGATATCCCGTGTCAACGCGACACCTGATGGCGCCACGGGTTCAAAGCTGCGCGATCTGCTGTCCGATGAATGCCGCCGCCACACCAAGCAACACGCTGACAACGATATTGGTCAGCGCTGCGCGCAGCCGGCGTTCCTCGCCGAGCCGCTGAGTCTCGAGCATCCAGGTGGAAAACGTCGTGTAGGCGCCGACGAAAGCGGTGCCGGCCAACAGCGCGGCCTCCCTATTAAGCGCCAGGCCGCTGAGTAAGCCCAAAAGCGCTGCGCCGCTGATGTTCACGGCAAGCGTGCCGAAGGGAAAGGGCCGGAACACCCGGCGCGCCACCGCGCGGTCGATGACGAAACGCAGCACCGACCCGATGCCGCCGATGAAAGCGACGCCCACCCAGACCGCAGCCGTCGTCACGGCGGTCACCGGCGCACTCGGACCCGGCGCACCAACTTGGTGGCAATGTGCACCGCCAGCAATCCCAATCCGATGCTGGCGACCGTGTAGCCGACGGCGAGCCGCCAGCAGCCGTGTTCGATCATCTTCAGCGTCTCGACCTGCATCGTGGAGAAAGTTGTCAAACCACCGCACAATCCGGTGCCGAGCAGGGGCCGCCGGTAGCTCGACGTCGGCAACCGCTCCAGCAACCGGGTGGTGAAGTAACCCACCAGAAACGCCCCGACGATGTTGACCGTGAACGTAGGCCATGGCCAGCCCGCCGGGTCACCGCCGAACTGGTCGCTCAGCGCGGCACGGGCCAGGGAACCCAGCGCCCCACCGGCAAACACCGCGGCCAATTCGCGATAGTCCCGTTGAGCCACTGAGTGGATTCCCTTCGTTTGCCGCTGCGCTACGCAGCGTATGGCCGAAGTCCAGACCGGCGCAGCCCGGGGGGAGGCGGACACGGGCAGAATTGGTAACCATGGTTGCCAATCCACGCGCCGGTCAGCCGGCTCAACCCGAAGACCTCGTCGACCTGTCGCACTTGGTGACGGCCTATTACTCGATCCACCCCGACCCGGGCGACGTGGCTCAACAGGTCGCATTCGGGACGTCGGGGCACCGTGGGTCGGCATTGGATGGCGCGTTCAACGAGGCTCACATCCTGGCGATCACCCAGGCCATCGTCGAGTACCGGGCCGCGCACGGCACCACGGGGCCGTTGTTCATCGGACGAGACACGCACGGTCTGTCCGAGCCGGCCTGGGTGTCTGCGCTGGAGGTGCTGGCCGCCAACGACGTCGTCGCCATGATCGACTCCCGCGACCGGTACACGCCGACACCCGCGGTCAGCCACGCCATCCTCTCCTACAACCGCGGCCGCACCGGGGCGCCGGCCGACGGGATCGTCGTGACGCCTTCACACAACCCGCCCGCCGACGGCGGCTTCAAATACAACCCGCCCCATGGCGGCCCTGCCGACACCGACGCAACCAACGCAATTGTCAAGCGCGCCAACGAGATCCTGCGCGACGGGGCGGGGGTCAAGCGGGTGCCGCTGGCTCGCGCGCTGCCGACGGCGCAGCGCCACGACTACCTGGGCAACTACGTCGACGACCTGCCCAACGTGGTCGACATCGATGCCATCCGCGCGGCCGGGGTGCGGATCGGCGCCGACCCGCTCGGCGGGGCGAGCGTGGACTATTGGGGCGAGATCGCCCAGCGGCATCGCCTGGATCTGACCGTGGTGAATCCGCTGGTGGATGCCACGTGGCGGTTCATGACGCTCGATCACGATGGCAAGATCCGCATGGATTGCAGCTCGCCGGACGCGATGGCGGGACTTATCGCCAACCGCGACCGCTATCAGATCGCCACCGGTAACGACGCCGACTCCGACCGGCATGGCATCGTCACGCCCGACGAGGGGCTGCTCAATCCGAACCACTACCTCGCGGTGGCCATCGAATACCTTTACACCCAACGGCCGTCGTGGCCCGGCGGCATCGCCGTTGGCAAGACCGCCGTCAGCTCGTCAATGATCGATCGAGTGGTCGCCGGCATCGGCCGCAAGCTGATCGAGGTGCCGGTCGGATTCAAGTGGTTCGTCGACGGCCTGATCGGCGGGACCATTGGCTTCGGCGGCGAGGAGTCGGCCGGGGCGTCTTTCCTGCGGCGGGACGGCTCGGTGTGGACCACCGACAAGGACGGCATCATCCTGGCGCTGCTGGCTTCGGAGATTCTCGCGGTCACCGGATCGAGCCCGTCCCAGCGCTATCAGCGGCTGACCGCCGAGTACGGCACTCCCTTTTATGCGCGGGTCGACGCGCCTGCCGACCGCGACCAAAAGGCCCGGCTGTCGAAGCTCTCCGCCGGCCAGGTGACCGCCACGGAATTGGCGGGGGAGCCGATCACGGCGAAGCTGACCGCGGCGCCCGGCAATGGCGCCCCGCTGGGCGGATTGAAGGTGACGACGGCCAACGCGTGGTTTGCCGCGCGTCCGTCGGGAACCGAGGACGTGTACAAGATCTACGCAGAATCCTTCAACGGGCCCGAGCATTTGGCGGAGGTGCAAGAGACTGCGCGCGAGGTGGTTAATAAAGTCATTGGGTGACCATTTCCCTCCGCTTTGCCCGCACGGAGGGGCGCGCGTCCCGTTCTAGCCGGCTGCCGCGCGAAGTCTGGATCCTGAGCTGGGCAAACATCATGGTCGCGCTGGGCTACGGGGTCATTTCGCCGGCGCTGCCGTCCTTCGCCCGTAGCTTCGGGGTCAGCATCAAGGCGGTGACGTTTTTGGTCACCGTCTTTTCGTTGAGCCGGCTGTGTTTTGCGCCGATAAGCGGCCAGCTGGTCCAGCGCCTGGGAGAGCGGCGGATCTACATCGGCGGCATGCTGATCGTCGCGGTCTCCACCGCCGCGTGTGCGTTTTCCCAGGCCTACTGGCAACTGGTGGTGTTCCGCGTGATCAGCGGGATCGGGTCGACGATGTTCTACGTCTCGGCGCTGGGACTGATGATCCATATCAGCCCACCCGACGCGCGCGGACGGGTCGCGGGTCTGTTCATCACGTCGTTCATGGTGGGCGCGGTGGGCGGGCCGGCCGTCGGCGCCGTGGCGGCCGGGTGGGGCTTGACCGCTCCGTTCATCGTGTACGGCGTCGCCCTGCTGGGCGTGGCGGTGGTGTTGTTTTACAGCTTGCGGGATTCGCCCCTGGCCGCGCCGGGGCCGCCGACACGATCGACGGTGACGATGCGCGAGGCGCTGCGGTTCCGCGCCTATTGGTCGTCGCTGGGAGCCAACTTCGCCACCGGCTGGTCGGCCTTCGGGCTTCGCGTCGCCCTGGTCCCGCTGTTCATCACCGACGTCATGGGCCGCGGCATCGGCATCATCGGCATCGCGCTTGCGGCGTTCGCCGGAGGCAACGCGCTGGCCATGATCCCCAGTGGCTACCTGTCTGACCGAATGGGACGGCGCACATTGATGATCGTGGGCCTGACGTTGTCCGGCATAGCGACGGTTTTCCTGGGCGTTGCGTCGTCGTTGCCCGCGTTTCTGGCCGCCGCGATTGTGGTCGGCGCGGTGACCGGGATCTACATGTCGCCGATGCAGGCCGCAGTCGCCGACATTCTCGGCAGCGAGGCACGTGCGGGCAGCCCGGTGGCGGCGGTGCAGATGATGTCCGATCTGGGCGCCATCGTCGGCTCGATGACGCTCGGTTGGGTCGCCGAGCGGCTGAGCTACGGCTGGGGCTTCACCATCAGCGGGATAGTTCTGCTGATCGCCGCCGTCGGCTGGTTGGCGGCGCCGGAAACCCGGCCCGTGCCCACCCCCGAACCGGGCCTGTTGCCGTCTCCGCACACGGCGAACCTGCCTGAGCAGCAACTTTGAAGGACGGTTAACGGTGGTGTAGCTTCGATGGGCACGACTTCTCGGGGCTATGGCGCAGCTGGTAGCGCACCACACTGGCAGTGTGGGGGTCAGGGGTTCGAGTCCCCTTAGCTCCACCATGTGATGAGTCGAGTCATAGGTGACAGATGAGTCGCGTCATGGGTTACAGATTCCCCGGCCATCGGCCGGGGTTTT
>NZ_LZJR01000042.1 GCF_001667925.1 Mycobacterium sp. E2479
GCGGCAGGGCGTCCCAGTCCAGCACCACCTCGGTATGCAGCGGGGAACGCTTGCGCTCCCAGAACCGGCGGCCGCGGGCCCGATGCGGCCGGTCGTAGTAGGTCAGGGTGCCGGTGAAGCGCGATTCGATGCCGCTACCGATCTCGGCACGGTCGAGCGCGGAATCCCACACCATGCGCCACTCCTGGCCAGGCGCGAGTACGGGCAGCCCGCGGGGGAGCCGCAATTCGACGACATCGGCGTAGCCGTCGGTGGCGTTCTCGTATTCGGCCACGGTGGGGGGATTGGTAAAGGAGAACCCGATGTCGTAGGCCGCGGTGCGTCCGAAGTTGCGGACCACGAGTTCGATCACGTGCCAGTCGGCCGAATGCGGCTCCATGAACATCGCGACCTGCGGGCGCGTCTGCTCCGCGGCCGCCCGGCGGTTCCGGTTGATCTGCCTGTTGGTGAAGACCAGCGTGACGATTGCCAGGACGATTGCCGCCCACGCCGCCCACGCTATCCAGGTGTCGGACCCGACGTGCGTGACATCATGCCAGCTGTCCTGGATCCAACCCATGGAATCCACCCTCCGCTTATATCACAGGGGCGGTCGCGTCGCCGCATGGTGATGATGGGCGATGCGGCCTCAGCCGCCCATCAGCATCCGCCATTGATCGAGGTTTGCTGCCCGATACACATAGTTGGAACGCTTGACCTCCGCGAGCGGCGCGCTGGGCTCCGCCGAATACCAGTGGCCCGGGAACACGGTCGGGTCACCGGGCAGGGTCGCGAGCCGCTGCAGGCTGCGGTACATCTCGTCGGAGTCCCCGCCGGGGAAGTCGGTGCGCCCGCAGCCCTCCAAGAAGAGCGTGTCGCCGGCGACGAGGCGGCCATCGAGCAGAAAGCACTGGCTGCCCGGCGTGTGGCCCGGGGTATGCAGCAACTCGATCTCGATGTCGCCGATGCTGACCTTG
The DNA here is from genome assembly GCF_001667925.1 of Mycobacterium sp. E2479. GTDB lineage: Bacteria > Actinomycetota > Actinomycetes > Mycobacteriales > Mycobacteriaceae > Mycobacterium. Next base: position 957 of record NZ_LZJR01000042.1, read on the forward strand.
TCATGATCCTCGTGCGAGGTCAGGTCACTAAGACTTATTCCGGTGACTCGCGAAACCCACTGTGCCTCATGGGTGTTGACGTGTACCGGCACAGGTGCCCGGTCCAGCAGTTCGGCCAGGCCCGGCAGGGCGAACCCCATCATGGACCCACCCACGTGGTCGGGGTGGTGGTGGGTCACCAGCACGCCGGACAGGTGCATGCCGTCGGCCTCGAGTGCGTCGAGCAGATCGCCGGCGGCATAGGCCGGGTCGACGACCACGCAGTCACCGGTTTGCCGGTCGCCGATCAGGTAGGCGAAGTTGCGCATTTGCGTCGCGAACATGTCGCCGGCGGCGAAGTCGCGACCGGAGAGCAGTTGTCGGAAGTACAGCCGGTCCTCTGGCACGAGACCAGAGTAGGACCCCGACCGCGACGCGCCGCCGACACCGGCGTATCGGACCCGATTCGGGCGGTGCCTCGTGGGTATTGTTGGCGCATGAGGAAGAAGGTCGAAATCGAGGTCGACGCCGATCTGATCGATGAGGCGATCCGCCGCTTCCATCTCCTCGACGCGCGCGAAGCCATCAACCTCGCGTTGCGGACATTGCTCAGCGACGGCGACTTTGTCGAGCAGGACGACGAGTACGACGAGTTCAGCGACCTCAGTGCCTGGCAATCTCAGCGCAACGGCGGGAGCGGCTGATGTTTGCCGCGGCTTTGTCGATTGCCGGGTAACTTGCACGATTACGAACGCTGGCGCGGGCCTGCGCTTGCGCTACCCGTGGTTTGGTTCCGCTACAGGCCAGGCTGTACCCTCTTTTAGGCCCGCGCGGAGGAGATCGCTGCGGGTGAACGGCCCCCTTAGCTCAGTCGGTAGAGCGTTTCCATGGTAAGGAAAAGGTCAACGGTTCGATTCCGTTAGGGGGCTCGGCGGACGCCGAGCAGGCGTGGGCGGCCCCGACCCCGAAGGGGTGCCAGAGGCGATGTAGCTCAGTCGGTTAGAGCGAACGACTCATAATCGTTAGGTCGCCGGTTCGAGTCCGGCCATCGCTACAACACAACAGCACAGCTTTGTTTTGAGGATTGAGAGAGAACCGTCATGGCTTCCAGTACCGACGTACGCCCGAAGATCACCTTGGCATGCGAGGTGTGCAAGCACCGCAACTACATCACCAAGAAAAACCGCCGGAACGACCCGGACCGACTGGAGCTGAAGAAGTTCTGCCCCAACTGCGGTAAGCACCAGGCGCACCGAGAGACGCGCTAGCGGCTCCCCGCGGCGTTTACTCCGATTGACTAGGTAGTTTAAGAACCGTGCCGCTAAGTTCCAGCATCGTCGGTATGCACTACCGCTACCCCGATCATTACGAGGTGGAGCGGGAGAAGATCCGCGAATACGCGGTGGCCGTGCAAAACGACGACCCCGCGTTCTTCGAGGAGAAGGCCGCGGCCGAACTGGGCTATAAGGGCTTGGTCGCCCCGCTGACGTTCATCTGCGTGTTCGGCTACCAGGCGCAGACGGCATTTTTCGAGCACGCCAACATCGCCGTCCACGACGCACAGATCGTTCAGGTCGACCAGGTGCTGAAATTCATGGCGCCCATCGTGGCGGGCGACAAGCTGTACTGCGACGTCTACGTGGACTCGGTGCGAGAGTCGCACGGTACCCAGATCATTGTCACCAAGAATGTCGTCACCAACGACGCCGGCGACGTCGTGCAAGAGACCTACACGACCCTGGCGGGCCGTGCCGGTGAGGATGGAAAAGAGGGATTTACTGATGCCACTGCGTGAGTTCAGCTCCGTGAAGGTGGGTGACCAACTTCCTGAGAAGATCTACCCGCTGACCCGACAAGATCTGGTGAATTACGCGGGCGTCTCTGGCGACCTCAACCCGATTCACTGGGACGACGAGATCGCCAAGGTCGTCGGCCTGGACACCGCGATCGCGCACGGCATGCTGACCATGGGCATCGGCGGGGGTTACGTCACCGCCTGGATCGGCGACCCGGGCGCCGTCACCGAATACAACGTGCGGTTCACCGCCGTGGTGCCCGTGCCCAACGACGGCAAGGGCGCCGAGCTGGTCTTCAACGGCCGGGTGAAGTCCGCCGATCCCGAGACCAAGTCCGTGACTATCGCGCTCACCGCCACCACCGGCGGCAAGAAGATCTTCGGCAGGGCGATCGCGTCCGCGACTCTGGCATAGCTCATGGCGCTCAAGACAGATATCCGCGGCATGATCTGGCGGTATGCGGATTCCTTTGTTGTGGGCCGTGAACAAGTCCGCCAGTTTGCGCAATCCATCAAGAACGACCACCCGGCCCACTACAGGGAGGACGCGGCCGTCGAACTCGGCCACAGCGCGATCGTCGCGCCGCTGACCTTCGCGACGATCTTGGCCAAGCTGGTCCAGCTGGACTTCTTCCGGCACGTCGACATCGGCATGGAAACCCTGGTGATCGTCCAGGTCGACCAGCGCTTCGTGTTCGCCAAGCCGATCAAGGCCGGCGACAGGCTGTGGGCCCGGATGGAGATCCACTCGGTGGACGAGCGCTTCGGCGCCGACATCGTCGTCACCAAGAACATCTGCACCAACGACCAGGGTGAGCTGGTCTTGGAGGCCTACACCACGCTGATGAGCCAGTACGCCGAACAGTCCGAAAACCTGCGCTGGGACCCGGAGTCCGGCCAGGTTGTCAGGACAGCGTAATTAGTATCTGACTCGCGCACCGTTGTACACTCGGTCCTCGGGGTTTTCCCAGCATCAGCGCGCTTTCCGTGAGTCGAGCAATCGGAGGGCGCGCGTGTCATGTAAGCCCCGGTAGGTAAGCGCAGGTTGGCCTGCCAACCGCGAAGGGGCGTAGCTCAACTGGCAGAGCAGCGGTCTCCAAAACCGCAGGTTGCAGGTTCAAGTCCTGTCGCCCCTGCTAATGGCGAACGTCCTGGCATGGTGGACACTGGAAGACGGTTCCCACCACAGGCGGGATGTTCGCGAAGTACGAGCAAACAAAGGAGCATGCGGTGAGCGACGAAGGCGACGTTGCCAACGACGCCGCAAGCGACGGCACTGACGAAGAGGACGGCCGCGCGAGCGCCGGTCGGACGGCGGTGGTGACGCGGCCGCAGCGCCCGACGGGCAAGCGGTCCCGGCAGCGAGTGGTCGAGGCCGGCGAAGACGCCGAGTCACCGGACGATGCCGAGGTCTTGACGCCGGATAAGGCCAAAAAGGGCGCCAAAGCCAAGAAGGCCGCAAGGCCCAAAAAGGCCGGGGACCATCGGGTCAACCCGTTGGTGTTCGTCTACAACTACCTCAAGCAGGTCGTTGCGGAGATGCGGAAGGTCATCTGGCCCAACCGCAAGCAGATGCTCACCTACACCTCCGTTGTGCTGGCATTCCTGGCCTTCATGGTGGCGCTGGTCGGCCTGGCGGATTTCGGCCTGACCAAGCTGGTGCTGTTGGTGTTCGGCTGAGCGAGCGACGCCGCTTTTGAATGTGGCGCCGCTTTTGAATGTGACAGAGAGGACTCAAACCGTGACTACCTTCGACGGTGACCCGTCCGCGGGTGAAGCGGTCGACGTGGACGAAACCGCGCAGGCGCAGGCCACGGACACCTCCGCGGCCGCTGAGGTCACCGAGGTGACCGCGGTCGACGCCACCAACGAGACGGCCGAGGCCGCCGCGGCGCCCGACGAGCCGGCCGAAGAGGCCGATCCGGCCGCCGCGCTCAAGGCGGAACTGCGCAGCAAGCCCGGCGACTGGTATGTCATCCACTCCTACGCGGGATACGAGAACAAGGTCAAAGCCAACCTCGAAACCCGTGTGCAGAACCTCGATGTCGGTGACTACATCTTCCAGGTGGAGGTGCCCACCGAAGAGGTCACCGAGATCAAGAACGGCCAGCGCAAGCAGGTCAACCGCAAGGTGCTCCCCGGCTACATCCTGGTCCGCATGGACCTGACCGACGACTCGTGGGCCGCGGTCCGCAACACACCCGGCGTCACCGGGTTCGTCGGGGCGACCTCGCGCCCGTCGGCGCTGACGCTCGACGACGTGGTCAAGTTCCTGCTGCCGCGCGGCGCGACGAAGAAGGCCGCCAAGGGGGCGGCCACCACGGCCGCCGCCGCGGAGGTGGGCGGGCTGGAACGTCCGGCCATCGAGGTCGACTACGAGGTCGGCGAATCGGTGACCGTCATGGACGGGCCGTTCGCGACGCTGCCGGCCACGATCAGCGAGGTCAACGGCGAACAGCAGAAGCTCAAGGTGCTGGTGTCGATCTTCGGCCGGGAAACCCCGGTCGAACTGACCTTCAGCCAAGTCTCCAAGCTCTGAACCGGCGCATACGCCCGGCGTAAACCAGGAAGGAACAACACAATCTCATGGCCCCGAAGAAGAAAGTCGTCGGGCTGATCAAGCTTCAGATCCAGGCGGGGCAGGCCAACCCGGCGCCGCCGGTCGGGCCCGCGCTCGGTCAGCACGGCGTCAACATCATGGAGTTCTGCAAGGCATACAACGCTGCCACGGAGAACCAGCGTGGCAACGTCATCCCCGTGGAGATCACGGTCTATGAGGACCGCAGCTTCACCTTCGCGCTCAAGACCCCGCCCGCCGCCAAGCTGCTGCTCAAGGCGGCCGGCGTGGGCAAGGGATCGGCCGAGCCGCACAAGACCAAGGTCGCCAAGGTCAGCTGGGATCAGGTCAAGGAGATCGCCGAGACCAAGAAGGCCGACCTGAACGCCAACGACATCGACGCAGCCGCCAAGATCATCGCCGGCACCGCCCGGTCGATGGGTATCACCGTCGAGTAATACCCGCATCACAACCGTGGGAGGGCCAGCTTCGGCCCGCTTTCCAACCACGACCCAACACAGATTGGATCAGCAAGTGAGCAAGAACAGCAAGGCATACCGGGCCGCCGCCGAGAAGGTGGACCGCGACAACCTCTACACCCCGCTGGAAGCGGCCAAGCTTGCCAAGGAAACGTCGTCGAGCAAGCAGGACTCGACCGTCGAGGTGGCGATCCGGCTGGGCGTCGACCCGCGCAAGGCCGACCAGATGGTCCGGGGCACGGTCAACCTCCCGCACGGCACTGGCAAGACCGCCCGCGTCGCGGTGTTCGCCGTGGGCGATAAGGCCGAGCAGGCTCAGGCCGCCGGCGCCGACATCGTGGGCAGCGATGACCTGATCGAGAAGATCCAGGGCGGCTGGCTGGAATTCGATGCCGCGATCGCCACCCCGGACCAGATGGCCAAGGTGGGTCGCATCGCCCGCGTGCTCGGTCCCCGCGGCCTGATGCCGAACCCCAAGACGGGCACCGTGACCCCCGACGTCGCCAAGGCGGTCGCCGATATCAAGGGCGGCAAGATCAACTTCCGCATCGACAAGCAGGCCAACCTGCACTTCGTGATCGGCAAGGCCTCGTTCGACGAGAAGGCCCTGGCCGAGAACTACGGCGCCGCGCTGGACGAGGTGCTGCGGCTCAAGCCGTCCGCCTCCAAGGGCCGCTACCTGCGCAAGATCGTGGTCTCGACGACGACCGGGCCGGGCATCCCGGTGGACCCGGCCGTCACCCGCAACTTCACCGAGGGCTGAGCCCGCCAGTCGTGGAGGGCGGGGGCTAACCCCCGCACTCGGCGATGCGCCGCCGCAGAAACGCGCGGCCGGGGTCAGATCCATTGGACTGCAACGCCACTCGATACCAGGTGAGCGCGGCGGCGGGTCTGCCTGCGCGCCGCAACAGGTCGGCGCGCACGGGCGCGACGAGATTGGCCCGGGTCAGCCGCGGATCGTCTGCCACCTTGTCCAGGGCGGCCAGGCCGGCATCGGGCCCGTCGCGAAATCCGATGGCCAGCGCCCGGTTCGCCGCCACCACCGGGGAGCCGGTCAGCCCGAGCAGGCGGTCGTAAGCGGCGCAGATGGCCACCCAGTCCGTCTCCTGGAAGGACGGTGCCGTGGCATGCACCGCGGCGATCACGGCCTGGAGCAGGTAGGCGCCCGTCGAACCCTGGGCCTGCCGCAACCGATCGAGCCCGCGCGAAATGCGCCCACGATCCCATCGGCGCCGGTTCTGGTCCTCGAGCGGCACCAGCATCCCGGTATCGTCCACCCGGGTCGCGCGCCGCGAATCATGCAGCAGCATCAGGGCGGACAGCGCGTGCGCCTCCGGGTCGCCGGGCAGCAGCGCGCACAACTCCGCGCCCAGCCGGATGCCTTCGTCGCACAGATCATCCCGGATGGCCGACGGACCCGCCGTCGACCAGTAGCCCTCGGTGAACACCGAGTAGACGCAAGCGAACACGTGCGGCGTGCGCTCGGGCAGCAACTCGGCGGGCGGCACCCGCAGCGGAATGTTGGCGTGCCGAACCTTGTGCTTGGCGCGGGTGATTCGCTGACCGATGGCCGCTTCGCTCTGTAGCAGCGCGCGGGCGATCTCGCCGACGGTCAAGCCGGACACCAGCCGCAGTGTGAGCGCCAGCTGCGACGATCGGTCCAGCGCCGGGTGCGCACAGGTGAACATCATCCGCAGCTCGTCGTCGCGAACCGGATGCGGGTCGGTGTGATCGGTGCGCGCCCGGATGTCGTCCAGCACAGCCGCCAATTCCTTTCCGGGACGCACGGTTTCGCGGCGCAGCCGATCGCGGGCCCGGTTACGGCCCACGGTCACCAGCCAGCCGCCCGGGTTGGTGGGCACTCCGTCGCGCGGCCAGGTGCGCAGCGCTTCGGCGCAGGCTTCCTGGACGGCGTCCTCGGCGACGGTCAGATCGCCGGACCACCGCGCGAGCGCGGCGACGGCGGGTCCCCATTCCCGGCGGAAGACGCCGTCCAGGTTCACCATGGGCTACAGGCCCGAGACTCCAGCCAGTTGCCGAACCTGCACCGTCGAGGCGGGGATCATCGATGCGATCTTGACGGCCTCGTCGCGGTCGGCTGCGCCCAGTAGGTAGATGCCCGTAGCGATTTCGGCGCCCTCCACGTATGGCCCATCGGTGATCAGAACCTCGCCGTCGCGCACCCGCACGGTCGTCGCCGTCGACCGGTCGTGCAGCGCGGCACCACCGATGATGTGATCGCCCGCGGCCGCGTGGAGATCGGCGTGCTTGGCCGCCACCGCCTCCCACTCCGGCGTGCCGGGTGTGTGTGCGGATTCGGCCGGTTCAAGCAGCAGCGCGAGCCAGTCGTTGCCGGTCAGCTTGCGCGACGTCTCGATGGAATGGACGGTAGGCCACACTTCCACCGCCCCGAACGCGGCGAGCGGGATATCGCGCGCCAATGCCAGCGCCTCGTCCAGGTTTTCCGCTTCGAACACGTAATAGCCGCAGGCCACCTCGGCGGCTTCGGCGAAGGGCCCATCGGTGACCACCGGCGCATCCGGGCCGCCGGTGATGACCACAGCTGCGGCAGCTGGAGCCAGGGCATCTCCGGATTTGATCGCCGAGCCGGCTTTGGCGTGGAAGTTCTCCCATTCCGCCATCGCGGCGGCTGCGTCGTCGGGTGTGCGGTCTTGCTCTTGACTAATCAGCAGCGCGAAGTACTGCATGTTCGTCACCTCCGGTTGTGAGCGAAGCCTCGTGCTCCACTCTCTACCTACTCGACGAACGGCGCAGCGCCAATCCGACAGCCGCCAATAATCAGGCGGCTGCGCCCGGCTTGAGGTAGGTCACCAGGCTGACGTCGAGCATCTCCTCGGCGAAGTAGTGCTCGCAGCCGCGCAGATACTTGATGTAGCGGTTGTAGACCTCTTCGGAGGTGACCTCGATGGCCTTGTCCCGGTTCGACTCGAGCGTGTCGCCCCAGATGTGCAGCGTCTTGATGTAGTGCGGGCGCAATGAAAGCGGTTCGGGCACAACAAATCCCGCCTTCTCACCGTGGTCGACCATCATCTGGGTGGACGGCAGCCGGCCGCCCGGGAAGATCTCGGTGACGATGAACTTGATGAACCGCGCGGTCTCGAAGCTCAGCTTCTTGCCGCGGGCCGCCAGGTCGTACGGGTGGTAGCTGACGCTGCTCTGAACGGTCATCCGGCCGTCCTCAGGCATGATGTCGAAGGTCCGCTTGAAGAAGTCGTCGTAGTTCTCGTGGCCGAAGTGCTCGAAGGCCTCGATCGACACGATGCGGTCGACGGGCTCGTTGAAGTCTTCCCAGTTCTGCAGCCGAACCTGGCGAGAGCGTTCGCTGTCGAGGGAACCGAGCAACGCCTGAGCGCGGGCGTGCTGGTTCTTGGACAGCGTCAGGCCGATGACGTTGACGTCGAACCGCTCGACGGCGCGCTTCATGGTGGTGCCCCACCCGCAGCCGATGTCCAGCAGAGTCATGCCCGGCTTGAGGTCCAATTTGTCCAGGTTGAGGTCGATCTTGGCGTACTGGGCCTCTTCCAGGCTCATGTCGTCGCGCTCGAAATAGGCGCAGCTGTAGATCCGGGACGGGTCCTGGAACAGGCCGAAGAAATCGTCGGAGACGTCGTAATGCGCCTGGATGTCCTCCGAACGCGTCCGCGTCTTCGTCGGGCTAGTCGGTTGCTCAGCCATTTTCGTCCTGTTCTCCTCAGAGGAGGTTCACTTCCTGCGATCCGCGCACGCACCGAAAGGGTCGCGCGTGACCTGCAACGATACCCAACAGCGAGACGTGAATCCGAAAGGGTGTAAGTGCGCGTCGCGGTCCCGACCGCCGAGCTGAAGTCTACTTTCCGGGGTGGACTGATTCACGCCGACCCAGTGTGCCGGGGTGTGTCGGCGCAGCCGGCCGGGCTTTACTTGGTGAGCGTGTACTGCGCCACGTTGGAGATGCCTTTGCGGAACAGGTTCGCGCAGCCGGTCAGATACCGCATGAAGCGGTCGTAGACCTCTTCGGACTGGATGGCGATGGCCCGTTCGCGGTTGGCCGCAAGATTGGCCGCCCACATGTCGAGCGTGCGCGCGTAATGCGGCTGCAGATATTGGGTGTGCTCGAGCGAGAATCCGCTGGCTCGGGAATTGTCGATGATGTCGGGTTCGCCGCACATGTTCCCGCCGGGGAAGATTTCCTTGCCGAGGAAGCGCAGGAATCGCAGATCCGACATGGTGATCGTGATGCCGTGCTCGTGCCAGTAGTTCTGCGGATGCGTGAAAATGCTGTGCATCAACATTCGGCTGCCTTCGGGAAGGGTCTTATAAGCCCAATCCCAGAACGCGGGCCAGCGTTCTTTTTTGAAGGCGTCGAAGGCCTCGAAGCTGACGATTCGATCGACTTGCTCGTCGAATTCCTCCCAGCCCTGCAACCGGGCCTCGGCGCGCCGCGACGTCGGGACCGCCGCGAGCCGTGCTTTGGTGCGGGCGTAGTGATTGCGGCTCAGCGTGATGCCAATGACATTCACGTCGTACTTCTCCACCGCCCGGACCACGGCCCCACCCCAGCCGCAACCGACGTCGAGCACCGTCATTCCCGGCTCGAGTTTCATCTTGTCCAGCGCCAGATCGATCTTGGCGAGCTGCGCCTCTTCCAGGGTCATGTCGTCGTTCTTGAAGTAGGCGCAGGTGTACACCATGTTCGGGTCCAGGAACAGCGCGAAGAAGTCGTCCGAAATGTCGTAGGTTGCCTGCGACTCTTCGTAATACGGCCTCAGCTTGGCCATTTGAGACACCCACCCTTCTGTGCCAACCGTACAACTCTGCGACCCGGACCGAAAATCACGGAGATGCGTTTCTATCAAATGTATTTAGCTAGCGCGCCGCATTGAAGTTTTTCGCCAGCACGCCGATCACCTGATCCCACAACTGCTGTGGAAGATCATGACCCATCCCGTCGAAGGTCACCAATCGGGCCCCATCGATCGCCCGTGCCACCGCGCGCCCCCCGAACGGGCGCATCAGCTTGTCGGCCCGGCCGTGGATAACCACGGTGGGTGCGGTGGTCCGGCGGTTGTAGCGGCGTAGGCTGCCGCTGCCCAGGACGGCATCGAAATGCCGGGCGACGCCCCACGGGTAGTAGCTGCGTTCGTAGCTTTCGATGGCCTCCGTCCGAAGCTGTTCGTCGGGAGCCAGGTATCGCCTGCTGCCGATGATCTTGCTCACGCGGACGGCATTGTCGATGATCACGTCGCGCGGCGAGCTCGGCGCCGGTCCCTTGATGAGCGCCAGCAATTGGCGGGGTCCGGGCGGCGGCAGGAACGCCGAATTGTTGCTGGAGAAGATGACTCCGAGCGTTTTGGTCCGCTCCGGGAATCGCCCGGCGAAAATCTGGGCGATCATGCCGCCCATCGAAGCGCCCACGATGTGCGCCTGTTGGATGCCCAAATGATCGAGCACGGCGGCGGCGTCGTCGGCCATGTCCTCGAGCTTGTACGGCGCTTCGCTCCCCAGACCCAGAAAGGAGCGGACCATCCGCGTCACCAGCGGCTGACCCGAGCTGCGGTGCTGGGTCTTGGTCGACAGGCCGACGTCGCGGTTGTCGTACCGGATGACGCGAAGCCCGCGACCGACCAGCTGCTCGCAGAAGGCGGTCCGCCACAGCAGCAGTTGGGCGCCCAGCCCCATGATCAGCAGCACGGGCGGGTCGTCGAGGTCGCCCATGTCCTCGTAGTACAGCTTCAAGTCGCCGTTGGGATCAAAGACCGTGGCGTTCCCGGTGCGGACCTCCATCAGACTTCGACGTCGGAGGAGTGCTCGCGGCTGACTTCGACCATGAAGTTCGCGAAATAGCCTGTCAGTTGCGGATCCGACATCATCTGCCACCTGGGCGCCAGCAGCTTCATGTACCGCTCGACGTAGAGGAACTGCTTGCCGATCAGAACGAGTTCGCGGGGGAGTTTGACGTCGTAGGCGTCGGCCAGCGCCGACAACTGCCGGCCGATGTCGGCATAGGACATGTCGCCCAGCGTCTGCATGGTCAGCGGGGTCGCGAACTTTTCCAGGTCTTTGGCGGCCTCGGCCTCGGGCTTCATGGTGCCGACGGCGCCCATCAGCACCACGATCTTGCCGGCGGCCGCGTGGTCCTTCTTGACCAGCAGTGCGTACACCAGCTCGCGCAGCAGCCAGCGGGTGCGGGGATCGATGCGACCCATGATGCCGAAATCGAAGAAGACGATGCGGCCCGCCTCGTCGACGTAGAGGTTGCCTGCGTGCAGGTCGCCGTGGAACAGCCCGTGCCGCAGCCCGCCCTCGAACAGCGAGAACAGCAGCGCCTTGACCAGCTCGACACCGTCGAACCCGGCCTTGCGGATCGCCGCGACGTCGTCGATGCGGATGCCCTGCACCCGCTCCATGGTCAGCACCCGGTCGCTGGTGAAGTCCCAGAACACCTGCGGCACCCGGATGTTGCGGCCCAGCGGGGAGGCGTGCAGGTGTGACACCCAGGCCTCCATGGACTGGGCCTCGAGCCGGAAGTTCAACTCCTCGGCCAGGTTGTCGGAGAAGTCGGCGACCACGTCTTGAGCCGAGAGCCGACGGCCCAGCTTGGCCAGCTCGACGGCCTGGGCGAAACGCTTGAGGATCTGCAGGTCGGCGGCGACCCGGCGCCGGATGCCCGGACGCTGGATCTTGACGACCACCTCCTCGCCGGTGTGCAGCGTGGCGTAGTGCACCTGCGCGATGGACGCCGACGCGAACGGCGTCTCGTCCCATTTGGCGAACAACTCCGAGGGGTCACCCCCGAGGTCTTCGACGATGAGCTTGTGCACTTCGTCGGAGTCGGCCGGCGGCACCCGGTCGAGCAGGCCGCGGAACTCGCGGGACAACGACTCGCCGAACGCCCCCGGACTGGATGCGATGATCTGCCCGAACTTGACGTACGTCGGTCCCAGGTCGGCGAAGGTCTGCGGGAGCTGCTTGATCACCTTCTGCTGCCACGAACCCCTGCCCGGCAGCTTGGTGAGGATGCGAGCGCCGGTGCGGGTGACCTGCCAACCGGTCACGGCTACCCGGGCCGCTTCGACCGGCAACGGCACCCGGTCGAGCTTGGCCCCCTTATGTTTGGTAGAGCTCATCAGTGCAGTGTGCCAAACCCGCACGGATGAGTCCCAATCCGCTAACTCGGGCGCCCACCGGTTTTCCCGCTTTTCCAGGGCTGCACCCAGCCCTCGACCGCCCAGCCCTCCCGCGCGGCGATCAGCTCGTACATGGTGGCGCCGTCGATGGTCTCCCGGATGATGTCGGCGTGCCCGGCATGCCGGGCCAGCTCATTGATGACGTGCAGGATCACCCAGCGCACCGACCAGGCCCGCTGATCCTTGGGGAACCACGGGATGTCATGCGGAACCGGCACCGCGGCGTCCAGGTCGGCGGTCTCAACCAGCCGCAGCGACGTCGCGTTTTGCGCCTCGAACGCGCCCAGCAGCCCGACCAGTGTCTCGTCGGGCCGCATCACATGCTGATCGGCGAACTCCGCGGCGATCTCCTCGAACGGGCGGGGATCTTTCGGCGGCGCGCCCGGCGCGGCGGACACGCGCGCCATCCAGCTGCGTTGCATTCCGGTGGCGTGCTTGACCAGCCCGCCGATCGACAGAGCGCTGACCGAGGGCGCGGACCGGGCCTGGTCGTCGGTGAGGCCATGGCTCACCGCGAAATACGCGCTCTGGTGATACGCCAGGAATTCGCGCAGGGCGCCGCGTTCGTCGGACACCGGCGGGGCGAGGGCGGGCACCCTCGGATGTTAGCTCGATCCTCAGTGTCGCCCCGCCGTAAGGTGCGGGGATGCAGGTGGTTTCGGCATGCGGCTGACCAACGCCGAGTCGACCGAGCTCTTCGTCGGCGCACCGGACGCGCCGCTGCAGCTGGTCCGCGTCACCGTTTCCGGGTGTGCGAAGCCCACGCCGGTCCGCGTCGAGGGCCGCGGCCTGCTCGGGCGGGCGACCGCCGAGCCGGGGCGTGAGGTGGTCGAGGTCGCGGTAAGGGTGCGCAAGGCCGTTACCGGTCAGCGCCGGGCCGCGCGGGCGCACGCGGGTGGTCAGCGGCTGGCGTTCGAGTTCACCGTGGCCGAACCGGGCTGGACCATGTTCATGGTCAGTCACTTCCACTACGACCCGGTGTGGTGGAACACCCAGGGCGCCTATACCAGCGAATGGACCGAGGACCCGCCGGGGCGAGCACGCCAGCAGAACGGCTTCGAGCTGGTGCATGCGCATCTGGAGATGGCGCGGCGTGACCCCGAGTACAAGTTCGTCCTGGCCGAGGTCGACTACCTCAAGCCGTACTGGGACACCCGGCCCGAAGACCGGGCCGATCTCCGCCGGTTCATCGAGCAGGGCCGCGTCGAGGTGATGGGCGGCACCTACAACGAACCCAACACCAACCTCACCAGCCCCGAGACGACGATTCGAAATCTGGTGCACGGCATGGGCTTTCAGCGCCACGTCGTGGGAGCGAATCCGGCCACCGCGTGGCAGCTGGACGTGTTCGGCCACGATCCGCAGTTCCCCGGGATGGCCGCCGACGCGGGGCTGACGTCGAGTTCGTGGGCCAGGGGACCGCACCATCAGTGGGGTCCCGCCCACGGTGGCCCCGATTGCGGCCCCGAACCTCGCGGCGTCGAACGGATGCAGTTCTGCAGCGAGTTCGAGTGGATCTCGCCATCGGGCCGCGGCCTGCTCACCCACTACATGCCCGCGCACTACTCGGCGGGCTGGTGGATGGATTCCGCCGCGACGCTCGGCGAGGCCGAGAACGCGACCTACGAACTCTTCGATCAGCTCAAGAAGGTCGCGCTCACGCACAACGTGCTGCTGCCCGTCGGCACCGACTACACCCCGCCGAACAAATGGGTGACCGAGATCCACCGCGACTGGGCCGCCCGCTACACCTGGCCGCGGTTCGTGTGCGCGCTGCCGTGCGAATTCTTCGCGGCGGTGCGTGCCGAACTTGCGCACGGGCGCTGCGCGCCTCGAGAACCATCGCCCCAGACCCGGGACATGAACCCGATCTACACCGGCAAGGACGTGTCCTACATCGACACCAAGCAGGCCAACCGGGCCGCCGAGAACGCCGTGCTGCAGGCCGAGCGCTTCGCGGTGTTCGCGGGGCTGCTGACCGGGTCCCCGTACCCGCAGGCCGCCCTGGCCAAGGCCTGGGTGCAGCTGGTTTACGGCGCACACCATGACGCCATCACCGGCTCTGAATCCGACCAGGTGTACCTCGATCTGCTGACCGGATGGCGCGACGCCTGGGAGCTCGGCCGCGCGACCCGCGACAACTCGCTGGCGTTGCTGTCCGGCGCGATCGAGGGCGACGTGATCGTGTGGAACCCGCTGACTTGCCGGCGCACCGACATCGTCACCGTGCGCCTCGACCCGCCGCTGGGCGCCCGGGTCCGGGTACTCGACTCCGACGGTGTCGAGCTGGCGGCGCACGTCGAGCACGACGGACGCACGGTCAGCTGGCTGGCGCGCGAGGTCCCGTCGCTGGGTTGGCGGGCATACCGGTTGGTGCACGCGACCGAACGGGGTGATCCGGCCGGCTGGGAACCGGTAGCGGGATCGGCGATCGCCAACGAGCACTACCGCGTCGAGGTCGACCCGGCGCGCGGCGGGGGAGTCGCCTCGCTGATCCAGGATGGCCGCGAGCTGATCGCCGGGTCCGCGGTGGGCAACGAGCTGGCCGTCTACGAGGAATATCCGGCGCACCCGAACCAGGGTGAGGGCCCCTGGCACCTGCTGCCCAAGGGCCCGGTGGTGTGCTCGTCCGAGGGCCCCGCGCGGGTGCAGGCCTTCCACGGGCCGCTCGGTCAGCGGGTCGTGGTGCACGGCCGGATCGGCACGCTGCTGCGCTACACCCAAACCCTGACCCTGTGGCACGGCGTCGCACGGGTGGACTGCCGCACCACGATCGACGAGTTCAGCGGCGCCGATCAGTTGGTCCGGCTGCGCTGGCCGTGCCCGGTGCCGGGTGCCATGCCGGTCAGCGAGGTGGGCAACGCCGTCGTCGGCCGCGGTTTCGCGCTGCTGCACGATGGCGCCCGCTCGGTGGACGCCGCCGAGCACCTGTGGGCCCTGGACAATCCGGCGTACGGGTGGTTCGGCCTGTCCGCGGCGGCCCGGCTCCGGGTGTCGGGCACCGGCGTGCGGGCGATGTCGGTCGCCGAGGTGGTGTCGCCGACGGAGGCGGCATCCGGGCCGCTGGCCCGCGGGCTGATGGTCGCGCTGGTTCGCGCCGGTGTCACGGCCACCTGCAGCGCCGCGGATAAGCCGCGCTACGGCAACCTCGAGGTCGATTCCAATCTGCCTGACGTGCGCATCGGGCTGGGTGGCCCCGCCCGCAACGCCTTCGTCGCCGCCGTACTGGCCGGCGCTCCGGCGCACGCCGAAGAACTTCAGCGCCAGTTGTCGACGACCGGGCGGGCCCGCGTGTGGGTGCCGGCCGAGACGCCGTTGAATGCGGTGTGGGTGCCCGACGCCGACCTGCGTGCGCCGCGGGCGCTGCCGGTGCTGGTCATCGACGGCCGCGACGAGGACGACCTGCGGGCCGCGATCGCGGGCGTCGCCGACGACCTCGGCGACGCCGAGATCACCGTGACGCAGCAAGCGCCCTCGGAAACCGGCGTATTCGAAGACCGCACCGTCGCCCTACTCAACCGCGGGGTGCCCAGCTTCGCCGTCGACACCGAGGGCACCCTGCACACCGCGCTGATGCGGTCCTGCACCGGCTGGCCGTCGGGCATCTGGATCGACGACCCCCGCCGCGCCGCGCCGGACGGCTCCGGTTTCCAACTGCAGCACTGGACCCACACATTCGACTACGCGTTTGTCAGCGGGCGGGGTGACTGGCGGCAAGCCGAGATCCCCGCCCGCAGCGCGCAGTTCGCCCAGCCACTGCTCGCCGTCACACCGGGCCGGACTGGGGGAGCGCTGCCGGCGGCGGGGTCGCTGCTGCGCGTCGAACCCGCCGAGTCCGTAGCGCTGGCCGCGCTCAAGGCTGCCGGCAACCCACTGGCCGCGGGCAGCGCGGCGCCGCTGGACCCGCACGCGGTGGCCCTGCGCCTGGTGGAGACCACGGGCGGGGGCACCGACGCGGTCATCGACTCCGACGTCGCGACGGTGAGCGATCTGAGGCGCGCCGATCTGCTGGAGCAGCACCCCGAGCCCGTGTCCTCGATCGAGCTGCACGGCTACCAGGTGGCGACCGTGCTGGCCCGCGTCGACGCGACCCAAGCCGCCCCCGGCGCCCCCGGCCTGGCTCCAGACGCCGAGGCCGCGCAGCCGCTCTACGCGCGGTATTGGCTACACAATCGCGGCCCAGCGCCGCTCGGCGGGCTGCCGGCGGTCGCCCACCTGCATCCGAACCAGGTGACCGCGGAGACCGGCAGCGAGGTGACGTTGCGCCTCACCGCGGCCAGCGACAGCACCGATGCCACGCTGCACGGCACAGTCAGCCTCCGGTGTCCGGACGGCTGGACGGCCACCCCCGCCGGGCTGCCCTTCACCCTGCCCAGCGGCGGCTACCTGCACGCCGACGTCGCGGTATCGGTCCCGGCGCGCGCCGAACCCGGCCTCTACCCGGTCCACGCCGAGCTGCGAATCACCGGCGACGAGGTTCCCGCCGCCTGGCGCCAGCCCGTCGAGGACGTCTGCGTGGTGACCGTGGGTGGGGCGGCCGGTGAGCCGGTCTACCTCGCCGACGGTCCCACCGAGGTCACGCTGGAACCCGGCGAAGCGGGCGCCCTGGCCGTTACGGTCGGCAGCCGCGCCGAGGCCGACCTGACTCTGGAGGCGCACCTGATCAGCCCCTGGGGCACCTGGGAATGGATGGGCCCCGGCGCGCTCGGCGCGGTACTACCCGCCCGCGCCACAGTCGACCTAGGCTTCCAGCTGACACCGCCGGCGTGGCTGGAGCCCGGCCAGTGGTGGGCGCTGGTGCGGATCGGCTGCGCCGGCCGATTGATCTATTCGCCGGCGGTGAAGGTGACGGTGACGGTGACATGAGCGTTCACCAGATAGCGACCGTTGCCGGCGTGCCCGTTTCGCCGGGCGTCCTCGACGCCGCCGAAGCACGGCTGCGCGCCGGACGCGGCGCGGGCGGCCTGCCGGTCAGCGGCACCAGCGAGGGCCGTCAACTGCGGCGCTGGCTGACCCAACTGATCGTCACGCAGCGGCTGGTGGCCGCCGAGGCGGCCGCGCGCGGGCTGAGCGGACGCGGCGCGCCGTCCGAGGCCGAGTTGCTGCCCGACGTGACCGCCCGGCTGGAGATCGGCAGCGTCGCCGCGGCCGCGCTGGCCGATCCGCGCGCCCGTGCGCTGTTCGCCGATGTCACCGCCGCGGTGCGGGTTGCCGGCACCGAGGTCGCCGCCTATCACGCCCGCAACCCACTACGCTTCGCCGCACCGCAACAGGGCGAACACGGCTGGCGCACAACGGCGTCAGCGGCGCCCCCGCTGGACGACGTGCGATCGGCGATCGAAGAGCATCTGCGCGGCGCCGCACGGCGGCGCGCCTTCCGGCTCTGGCTGGACGAGCGCCGCGCCACGCTGGTGGAGCTGGCCCCCGGCTACGAGCATCCCGGCGACCCTCGCCAACCCGACAACACTCACCGGCACTGACCGCAATGCTGCGCCTCTGCCTGGATATCGGCGGCACCAAAATCGCTGTTGCGCTGGTGGATTCCGGTGGAAAGCTGGTGTATACCGCCACCCGCCCCACTCCGATCACTTCCGCCGCCGTCGACGTTTGGGCCGTCGTCGAAGCGATGATCACCGACGCGCTGCAGGCCGCGGACGCCCCGGTCGGCGCCGTCGGGATCGCGTCGGCCGGGCCGATCGATCTGCGCAGCGGAGCCGTCAGTCCGATCAACATACCCAGCTGGGATCGTTTCCCGTTGCGCGACAAGGTCGCCGCGGCGGTGCCCGGATTGCCGGTGGTGCTCGCCGGTGACGGCGTCTGTATGGCCGTGGGCGAGCACTGGATCGGGGCGGGAAAAAACGCGGGCCCTCACACCCGGTTCCTGCTGGGCATGGTGGTCTCCACCGGGGTGGGCGGTGGACTGGTGCTCGACGGCGTCCCCTACTCGGGGCGCACCGGCAACGCCGGTCATGTCGGGCACGTGGTGGTCGAGCTGGACGGCCGGCCCTGCACCTGCGGCGGTCACGGTTGCGTGGAGACCGTCGCGTCCGGGCCCTGGCTGGTGCGAAGGGCCCGCGAGAACGGCTGGTCCGCGCCGCCCGGCGCCGGCGCCCGCGAGCTGGCCACCTCGGCGGCGGCCGGCGACCCGCTGGCCCAGCAGACATTCGACCGGGGCGCCAACGCGCTCGCCGCGATGATCGCCTCGGTCGGCGCGGTGTGCGATCTGGATCTCGTGGTGATCGGGGGAGGCGTCGCCCAAGCCGGGTCGCTGCTCTTCGACCCGCTGCGGGCGAAGCTCACCGAATACGCCGGCCTGGATTTCTTAGTCGGGTTGCGGGTGGTGCCGGGCGCACTCGGCGCTGACGCGGGTCTGATCGGCGCGGCGAGGCTCGCCGGCCTCAGCTGACCCGCTGCGGTGCTTCATGCCAAGGTCGTTGCCATGAACAACAGCATCGACGCGCTCGCGGTCGTGATCACCGGGCTGATGGTCGGCGTGGAGCTGGCGGTCGCGGTCTTCTTCAACCCGCTCATCGCCCGGCTGCCCGACGACGGGTTCCGCGCGGCCCGCGCCGGTGCCGCCCGAGCACTGGGCACGACGATGCCGTTCTGGTATGCCGTCGTCCTGCTGCTGGTGGCCTCCCTCGCCATCCAGGAGCGCGGCGAGCAGCGCGACTGGCTGTGCGGGATCGCCGCCGCCTTGATGGTCGCGGTGATACTGCTGACGGTGACCCTGCTGGTGCCGATCAACAATCGCATCGCGAAATGGCCGGGCACCGGTGAGCTCTCGCGCGAACTCGCCGCCCGCTGGGATCGACGGCACCGGGCCCGGGTGATCCTGCTGCTGGCGGTGTTTGCTCTGCTGGCCCTCGCCGTCACCTGAGGCCGCCGTTTTGGCCGACCGCGCCGGTCAGGCTATTCTGTTAGCCGATCCACCGAAGACCGTCGGTCACCGAGCAATCGGTTGAAGGTCCGGGAGCATCCCGGCGGCCCACGCAGGAGGACGAGGCACTCAGCGCCGGCTCGCGCCGGCGTCTTTCACGCCCCGGCCGCTTCTGCGCCGGGGCGTTCGTCGTTCTCCGGGGGATCGAGACGACACGTCGCATTGACTTTCACTTCAGGAGGTAGGCATGGCCAGGGCTGACAAGGCCACCGCCGTTGCAGACATCGCCGAGCAGTTCAAGGAATCGACCGCCACCCTTATCACGGAGTACCGCGGTCTGACCGTGGCCAACCTGGCCGAACTGCGGCGCTCGCTGGGCGGCGCGGCCACCTACTCGGTGGCCAAGAACACGCTGGTCAAGCGCGCTGCCTCGGAGGCCGGGGTCGAGGGGCTCGATGAGTTGTTCGTAGGCCCGACGGCCATCGCATTCGTCACCGGGGAAGCGGTCGACGCCGCCAAGGCCATCAAGACCTTCGCCAAGGAACACAAGGCGCTGGTCATCAAAGGCGGTTACATGGACGGCCGTGCTTTGACGGTCGCCGAAGTCGAGCGCATCGCCGACCTCGAGTCGCGCGAGGTGCTGCTGGCCAAGCTGGCGGGGGCGATGAAGGGCAACCTCGCCAAGGCAGCCGGGCTGTTCAACGCTCCGGCGTCGCAGTTCGCCCGGCTCGCGGCCGCCCTGCAAGAGAAGAAGGCCGCAGAAGCTCCGGCGGCTCCCGCCGCCGCCGCAGAGCCCGCGGCCGCTGCGGAGGCCACCTCAGAACCCGCTTCGGAAAGGCCCGCCGCGGCGCCGGAAACCCCGGCCGAAGCCGAATAACAACCAAGCCCGGAACCTAGGAAAAACAAGGAAGGACCCGTACCCATGGCAAAGATGTCTACCGACGACCTGCTCGACGCTTTCAAGGAGATGACCCTGCTGGAGCTCTCCGACTTCGTGAAGAAGTTCGAGGAGACCTTCGAGGTCACCGCGGCCGCCCCGGTCGCCGTTGCCGCCGCCGGTGGTGGCGCCGCCGGTGGCGCACCCGCCGAGGCCGCCGAGGAGCAGTCGGAGTTCGACGTGATCCTCGAGGCCGCCGGTGACAAGAAGATCGGTGTCATCAAGGTGGTCCGCGAGATCGTCTCCGGCCTGGGCCTCAAGGAGGCCAAGGACCTGGTCGACGGCGCTCCCAAGCCGCTGCTGGAGAAGGTGGCCAAGGAGGCCGCCGACGAGGCCAAGACCAAGCTCGAGGCCGCCGGCGCCACCGTCACCGTCAAGTAGGTCACTGCGTGCAAACCCCCGGGATCGCCGTCTCGGGGGTTTCGCGCATTCAGCGCCTGGCCGACCGCACGGACGCGTTCACCCGATCCGCTGAATCACCGAGCGCCACGAGCAGATTCGAATACATCGCAGTGAGTACCGGCGCGACGGCGGCGCCGTCGGTGCCGTAATAGCCGGCCAGTTCCAGCATGACGAACCCGTGGATCAACGCCCAGAACTGGGCCGCGGTGGCCACGACGGACGCATCGTCGACGCCGTCCTTCACGGATCCCGCCGGTTTGATCCGGCCGGCCAGCATGCATCGGTGCACCCCGCGCACCACATGCGCGAAGCTGGGGTAGCGCCGCTCGATCTCTGCGACCGTCAGCGTCAGGACGTTGTGCGCGGGCGCGTTGATGCCGTGCGCACTGGTGCTGCCGAACATCAGCCGATACATGTGCGGGCGCCGGATGGCGTAGCGGCGGTACGCCGCGCCGATGACGAAAAGGTCGGTGACGGGATCGGCGGTCTGCGGCAGCGTCAGTGCGGCGTCGAACTGCCGAAGACCCTCCTCGGCCACCTCGGCGATCAGCCCCCGCATCCCGCCGAAGTGGGTGTACACGGCCATCGTGGAGGTGCCCGCAGCGCCGGCCACCTTGCGCGTCTGCAGGGCGTCGGGCCCGTGCTCGTCGAGCAGGCCGACCGCCGCGTGCAGCATCTCGTCGTGGACGCTGCGCTGAACGTCTGAAGTCATCGTTGCCATCTTCCCATCGGGAGCGTAGCGTGCCAATAACGCCGAAATAACAATGTTATAGGAGTTCAGAGATGACGACCGCGACAAGCGCCAAGCTTGGCAACCCGTACCTCGAGGACTTCATGGCGCCGGTTCGCGCGGAAGTCACCGCGCACGATCTGCGCGTCACCGGGCGCATCCCCGAACACCTCGACGGCCGCTACCTGCGCAACGGGCCCAACCCGGCCGCCGAGGTGGACCCGGCCGTGTACCACTGGTTCAGCGGTGACGGCATGGTGCACGGGGTAGCGCTGCGCGACGGGCAGGCGCGCTGGTATCGCAATCGCTGGGTGCGCAGCCCGAGGGTGTGCCGCACGCTCGGCGAGCCGGCGCCCGGCCGGCTCGACCCGCGCGCCGGAATGCTGAACCTGGGGGCCAACACCAACGCGTTGAGCCACGCCGGACGGACCCTGGCGTTAATCGAGGGCGGGGTCGCCAACTACGAGCTCACCGAGGAGCTGGACACAATCGGCACGTGCGACTTCGACGGCACGCTGGCGGGCGGCTACACCGCCCACCCGCACCGCGACCCGCGCTCCGGCGAACTGCACGCGGTTTCTTACTCGTTCGCCCGTGGACGAACCGTGCAGTATTCGGTGATCGATGTCACCGGCCGCGCCCGCCGCACGGTCGACATCGAGGTCGGCGGTTCGCCGATGATGCATGACTTCTCGCTGACCGACAAGTACGTCGTGATCTACGACCTGCCGGTGACCTTCGATCCGGCGCAGGTGCTGCCCCGCAACGTGCCGCCCTGGCTGGCGTTGCCGGCCCGTCTGGTGCTGCAGTCGCTGATCGGACGGGTGCGGGTGCCGAGCCCGATCAACGCCAGGATGAACCGCGACGCCCGGCACTCCGACCGGATGCCCTATGCCTGGAACCCGAACTACCCGGCGCGCATCGGGGTGATGCCACGCGAGGGCGAAAACACGGACGTGCGCTGGTTCGACATCGAGCCCTGTTACGTCTATCACCCGCTCAACGCCTACTCCGAGATGCGCGGTGACGCAGAGGTTTTGGTGCTCGACGTGGTGCGTTATGCGCGCATGTTCGACCGCGACCTGCGCGGCCCGGGAGAGAGCACCCCGATGCTGGACCGCTGGACCATCAACCTGACCACCGGTGCGGTCCGCACCGAACGGCGTGACGATCAGCCGCAGGAGTTCCCGCGGATCAACGAGGAGTTGCTGGGTGGACCGCACCGGTTCGGCTACACCGTCGGCGCGCAATTCGCCGGCGGGGGAGCAGGGCTGTTCAAACACGACTATGCGACGGGCTCGCGCGAGGTCGCGGCCCTCGATGCCGGCCTTTTACTCGGCGAGATGTCCTTTGTGCCCAACCCGTCGGCCCGCGCCGAGGACGACGGCATCCTGATGGGCTTCGGCTATCACCGCGACAGCGACGAAGGCCAATTGGTTTTGCTAGACGCGCAGACGCTCGAGCAGGTGGCCACCGTCCATCTGCCCCAGCGGGTGCCCATGGGGTTCCACGGCAACTGGGCGCCCGCTGGCTAACACGTGCGTCAAATAAGTCATGCGGTGCGGGCTTTGCGGGTGGTCTCAAGACGGCCAATTTTGCCCGCTGTCGTCCGCATCCCTGATGCCGTGTGGCAACCGTGCGCTACAGTGACTCATGCCACATAAAAGGGCAGGTGGCGGGCACGACTGTCGACGGAAGGATTTCCCATGGGCGTCGCTATCGAGGTGAACGGACTGACGAAGTCCTTCGGCTCCTCGAGAATCTGGGAAGACGTGACGCTGGAAATCCCCGCCGGGGAAGTCAGCGTTCTACTGGGACCATCAGGTACCGGCAAATCGGTTTTCCTGAAGTCCCTGATCGGTTTGTTGCGGCCCGAGCGCGGCTCGGTCGTCATCGACGGCACCGACATTCTGCAGTGCACGGCTAAGGAGCTCTACGAGATCCGCACGCTGTTCGGCGTGATGTTCCAGGATGGCGCCCTGTTCGGATCAATGAATTTGTTCGACAACGCGGCGTTCCCGCTGCGCGAGCACACCAAGAAGAAGGAAAGCGAGATCCGTGACATCGTCATGGAGAAGCTGACCCTGGTCGGTCTCGGTGGCGACGAGAAGAAGTTTCCGGGAGAGATCTCCGGCGGTATGCGCAAGCGCGCCAGCCTGGCCCGCGCCCTGGTGATGGACCCACAGATCATCCTCTGCGACGAGCCCGACTCCGGTCTGGACCCGGTCCGCACCGCCTACCTGAGCCAGCTGATCCTCGACATCAACGCCCAGATCGACGCCACGGTGCTGATCGTCACGCACAACATCAACATCGCCCGCACCGTGCCGGACAACATGGGCATGCTGTTCCGCCGCAAGCTGGTCATGTTCGGCCCGCGCGAGGTGCTGCTGACCAGCGACGAGCCCGTCGTGCGGCAGTTCCTCAACGGTCGCCGGATCGGACCGATCGGCATGTCCGAAGAAAAGGACGAGGCGACCATGGCCGAAGAGCAGGCCGCACTGGACGCCGGACAGCATGCCGGCGGTGTCGAGGAGATCGAGGGTGTGCCCCCGCAGATCGTCGCGTCGCCGGGCATGCCGGAGCGCAAGGCCGTCGCCCGGCGCCAGGCGCGGGTGCGCGACATCCTGCATACCCTGCCGCAGAAGGCGCAAGCCGCCATCATCGACGACATGGAAGGCACCCACAAGTATCGGGCGCACGAGGTCGGCGACTAGGGCGCGGTGCCGGCGCGTTTCGCGATAACTCCGCGTAACACTCCCGGCCCGCCCTCTTGACGACGGGCCATAAATTGGCCAGTCTGTTGGGCAGCATGTACCTGAATGGCCCAAGGGAAGTCGAGATCGCCAGCCAGCGCCGATGTCCCTGGATTGCTAATGCTGGGAAGTTGAGGAATGCGCCGTCCTGCGCTATTGTTGGACGTTGCGCTGGCTACCTCCTGCCCACCTCACCCGCCACCTGACACCGTGGTCCAAGCCTGAGCCCCTTGAGCGGCTTAGTTCTGGTTGCGCGTGAGATCCGGACAGATCGTCTGCCGGCCGAACCGACACAATTCGCGGCGAGCTGGCCGGTGGTCCCGGTCTTCGTGAGTCGCACGAGGTGCTGGAAGGATGCATCTTGGCAGATTTCCGCCAGAGCAAGACGGATCGCCCACAAAGTTCCTCTAACGGAAGTTCCTCAAACGGCTCCGTGCCTGGAGCCCCTAACCGAGTTTCCTTCGCCAAGCTCCGCGAACCGCTCGAGGTTCCGGGTCTGCTTGACGTGCAGATCGACTCCTTCGAGTGGTTGATCGGCGCGCCGCGGTGGCGTGAGGCCGCCGCCGCGCGCGGGGATGTGACTCCGGTGGGTGGCCTGGAAGAGGTGCTCTACGAGCTTTCGCCGATCGAGGATTTCTCCGGCTCGATGTCGCTGTCGTTCTCTGACCCGCGTTTCGACGAGGTCAAGGCGCCGGTCGACGAGTGCAAAGACAAGGACATGACGTACGCGGCCCCGCTGTTCGTCACGGCCGAGTTCATCAACAACAACACCGGCGAGATCAAGAGCCAGACGGTGTTCATGGGTGACTTCCCGATGATGACCGAGAAGGGCACCTTCATCATCAACGGCACCGAGCGTGTCGTGGTCAGCCAGCTGGTCCGCTCGCCCGGTGTGTATTTCGACGAGACCATCGACAAGTCGACCGAGAAGCTGTTGCACAGCGTCAAGGTGATCCCGAGCCGGGGCGCCTGGCTGGAGTTCGACGTCGACAAGCGCGACACCGTCGGCGTCCGCATCGACCGCAAGCGCCGCCAGCCCGTCACGGTGCTGCTCAAGGCGCTGGGCTGGACCAGCGAGCAGATCACGGAGCGGTTCGGTTTCTCCGAGATCATGATGTCGACGTTGGAGAAGGACAACACCGCCGGCACCGACGAGGCGCTGCTGGACATCTACCGCAAGCTGCGTCCGGGCGAGCCGCCGACCAAGGAGTCCGCGCAGACCCTGCTGGAGAACCTGTTCTTCAAGGAGAAGCGATACGACCTGGCTCGCGTCGGCCGCTACAAGGTCAACAAGAAGCTCGGCCTGCATGCGGGCGAGCCGATCACGTCGTCGACGCTGACCGAGGAAGACGTCGTCGCCACCATCGAATACCTGGTGCGCCTGCACGAGGGCCAGTCGACGATGACGGTTCCCGGTGGCGTCGAGGTGCCGGTGGAGACCGACGACATCGACCACTTCGGCAACCGCCGCCTGCGCACCGTGGGTGAACTGATCCAGAACCAGATCCGGGTCGGCATGTCCCGGATGGAGCGCGTGGTCCGGGAGCGGATGACCACCCAGGACGTCGAGGCCATCACGCCGCAGACCCTGATCAACATCCGGCCGGTCGTCGCCGCGATCAAGGAGTTCTTCGGCACCAGCCAGCTGTCGCAGTTCATGGACCAGAACAACCCGCTGTCCGGGCTGACCCACAAGCGTCGCCTCTCGGCGCTGGGCCCCGGAGGTCTGTCCCGTGAGCGTGCCGGCCTGGAGGTCCGTGACGTCCACCCCAGCCATTACGGCCGGATGTGCCCGATCGAGACCCCGGAGGGTCCCAACATCGGTCTGATCGGCTCGCTGGCGACTTACGCGCGGGTCAACCCGTTCGGGTTCATCGAGACGCCGTACCGCAAGGTTGTCGACGGTGTGATCAGCGACGAGATCCACTACCTGACCGCCGACGAGGAGGACCGCCACGTCGTGGCGCAGGCCAACTCGCCGATCGACGCCAGGGGACGGTTCGAAGAGTCCCGCGTCCTGGTCCGCCGGAAGGCGGGCGAGGTCGAGTACGTGCCCTCGTCCGAGGTGGACTACATGGACGTGTCGCCGCGCCAGATGGTGTCGGTGGCCACGGCCATGATCCCGTTCCTCGAGCACGACGACGCCAACCGTGCCCTGATGGGCGCCAACATGCAGCGCCAGGCGGTTCCGCTGGTGCGCAGCGAGGCGCCGCTGGTGGGTACCGGTATGGAGCTGCGCGCGGCGATCGATGCCGGCGACGTGGTCGTGGCCGACAAGGGCGGGGTGATCGAGGAGGTCTCCGCCGACTACATCACCGTTATGGCTGACGACGGCACCCGGCACACCTACCGGATGCGCAAGTTCGAGCGGTCCAACCACGGAACCTGTGCCAACCAGTCGCCGATCGTCGACGCCGGCGAGCGGGTGGAGGCCGGCCAGGTCATCGCCGACGGTCCCTGCACCGAGAACGGTGAGATGGCGCTGGGCAAGAACCTGCTCGTGGCGATCATGCCGTGGGAAGGCCACAACTACGAGGACGCGATCATCCTCTCCAACCGGCTGGTCGAGGAGGACGTGCTCACCTCCATCCACATCGAGGAGCACGAAATCGACGCCCGCGACACCAAGTTGGGCGCCGAGGAGATCACCCGGGACATCCCGAACGTCTCCGACGAGGTGCTGGCCGACCTGGACGAGCGCGGCATCGTGCGCATCGGTGCCGAGGTTCGCGACGGCGACATCCTGGTCGGCAAGGTCACCCCGAAGGGTGAGACCGAGCTGACGCCGGAGGAGCGGCTGCTGCGCGCGATCTTCGGTGAGAAGGCCCGCGAGGTTCGCGACACCTCATTGAAGGTGCCGCACGGCGAGTCCGGCAAGGTCATCGGCATCCGGGTGTTCTCCCGCGAGGACGACGACGAGCTGCCGGCCGGGGTCAACGAGTTGGTGCGCGTCTACGTGGCCCAGAAGCGCAAGATCTCCGACGGCGACAAGCTCGCCGGACGCCACGGCAACAAGGGCGTCATCGGCAAGATCCTGCCGGCCGAGGACATGCCGTTCCTGCCGGACGGCACCCCGGTGGACATCATCCTGAACACCCACGGTGTGCCGCGACGGATGAACATCGGCCAGATCTTGGAAACGCACCTGGGTTGGGTGGCCAAGTCCGGCTGGAACATCGACGGTTCACCCGACTGGGCGGCCAGCCTGCCCGAGGAGCTGCGGCACGCGCAGCCGAACCAGATCGTGTCGACTCCGGTGTTCGATGGCGCCAAGGAGGAGGAGCTGGCCGGCATGTTGTCGTGCACGCTGCCAAACCGTGACGGCGAGGTCATGGTCGACGGCGACGGCAAGGCGGTGCTGTTCGACGGCCGCAGCGGTGAGCCGTTCCCGTACCCGGTGACCGTTGGCTACATGTACATCATGAAGCTGCACCACCTGGTGGACGACAAGATCCACGCCCGTTCCACCGGCCCGTACTCGATGATCACGCAGCAGCCGCTGGGTGGTAAGGCGCAGTTCGGTGGCCAGCGCTTCGGTGAAATGGAGTGCTGGGCCATGCAGGCCTACGGTGCCGCGTACACGCTGCAGGAGCTGCTGACCATCAAGTCCGACGACACCGTCGGTCGGGTCAAGGTGTACGAAGCGATCGTCAAGGGCGAGAACATCCCGGAGCCGGGCATCCCCGAGTCCTTCAAGGTGTTGCTCAAGGAGCTGCAGTCGCTCTGCCTCAACGTCGAGGTGCTGTCCAGCGATGGTGCGGCCATCGAGCTGCGCGAAGGCGAGGACGAGGACCTCGAGCGGGCGGCGGCGAATCTGGGGATCAACTTGTCCCGCAACGAATCCGCGTCCGTCGAGGACCTGGCCTAGCTTGACTCCACGCAAAGCGTTTTTTCAGTTACTAAACCCGCAAGGGGAAAGGGAGTTACGTGCTCGACGTCAACTTCTTCGATGAACTCCGTATCGGCCTGGCCACCGCGGAGGACATCAGGCAATGGTCTTACGGCGAGGTCAAGAAGCCGGAGACGATCAACTACCGCACGCTGAAGCCGGAGAAGGACGGCCTGTTCTGCGAGAAGATCTTCGGACCGACTCGCGACTGGGAGTGCTACTGCGGCAAGTACAAGCGAGTCCGGTTCAAGGGCATCATCTGTGAGCGCTGCGGCGTCGAGGTGACGCGCGCCAAGGTGCGTCGCGAGCGGATGGGCCACATCGAGTTGGCCGCGCCCGTTACGCACATCTGGTACTTCAAGGGCGTGCCGTCGCGCCTGGGGTATCTGCTCGACCTGGCGCCGAAGGATCTCGAGAAGATCATCTACTTCGCTGCCTACGTCATCACCTCGGTCGACGAGGAGATGCGCCACAACGAGCTCTCGACGCTCGAGGCCGAAATGATGGTGGAGCGCAAGGCCATTGAGGACCAGCGCGACGCCGACCTGGAGGCCCGTGCCCAGAAGCTCGAGGCCGACCTGGCCGAACTGGAGGCCGAGGGTGCCAAAGCCGACGCGCGCCGCAAGGTTCGCGACGGCGGCGAGCGTGAGATGCGTCAGCTGCGGGATCGGGCCCAGCGTGAGCTGGACCGGCTCGAGGAGATCTGGACGACCTTCACCAAGCTGGCTCCCAAGCAGCTGATCGTCGACGAGAACCTCTACCGCGAGCTGATCGACCGCTTCGGTGAGTACTTCACCGGCGCCATGGGTGCGGAGTCGATCCAGAAGCTGATCGAGAACTTCGACATCGACGCCGAGGCCGAGATCCTGCGGGACGTCATCCGGAACGGCAAGGGGCAGAAGAAGCTTCGCGCGCTCAAGCGACTCAAGGTGGTCGCTGCCTTCCAACAGTCGGGCAACTCCCCGATGGGGATGGTGCTCGACGCCGTCCCGGTGATTCCGCCGGAACTGCGCCCGATGGTGCAGCTCGACGGTGGCCGGTTCGCCACCAGCGACCTGAACGACCTGTACCGCCGCGTGATCAACCGCAACAACCGCCTCAAGAGGCTGATCGACCTCGGTGCGCCCGAGATCATCGTCAACAACGAGAAGCGGATGTTGCAGGAGTCCGTGGACGCGCTGTTCGACAACGGCCGTCGCGGCCGCCCGGTCACCGGACCGGGTAACCGTCCGCTGAAGTCGCTGTCGGATCTGCTCAAGGGTAAGCAGGGCCGGTTCCGCCAGAACCTGCTCGGTAAGCGTGTCGACTACTCGGGCCGCAGCGTCATCGTGGTCGGTCCGCAGCTCAAGCTGCACCAGTGCGGTCTGCCCAAGCTGATGGCGCTGGAGCTGTTCAAGCCGTTCGTGATGAAGCGGCTGGTCGACCTCAACCACGCGCAGAACATCAAGAGCGCCAAGCGCATGGTGGAGCGTCAGCGTCCCCAGGTGTGGGATGTCCTCGAAGAGGTCATCGCCGAGCACCCGGTGCTGCTGAACCGCGCACCGACGCTGCACCGGCTGGGTATCCAGGCCTTCGAGCCAATGCTGGTGGAAGGCAAGGCAATCCAGCTGCACCCGCTGGTGTGTGAGGCGTTCAACGCCGACTTCGACGGCGACCAGATGGCGGTGCACTTACCGCTGAGCGCCGAGGCGCAGGCCGAGGCCCGCATTTTGATGCTGTCGAGTAACAACATCCTGTCGCCCGCGTCCGGCCGTCCGCTGGCCATGCCGCGTCTGGACATGGTGACCGGTCTGTACTACCTGACCACCGAGGTGGACGGGGACAAGGGCGAATTCAAGGCGGCCGCCAAGGACGAGCCCGAGGTCGGGGTTTACTCCTCGCCGGCCGAGGCGATCATGGCGTCCGACCGTGGCGTGCTATCGGTGCGGGCCAAGATCAAGGTGCGGCTGACCCAGTTGCGTCCGCCCGCCGAGATCGAGGCCGAGCTTTTCGGCGCCAACGGCTGGCAGCCGGGCGACGCCTGGATGGCTGAGACCACCTTGGGCCGTGTGCTTTTCAACGAGTTGCTGCCGGTCGGCTATCCGTTCGTGAACAAGCAGATGCACAAGAAGGTCCAGGCTTCGATCATCAACGATCTGGCCGAGCGCTACCCGATGATCGTCGTCGCGCAGACCGTGGACAAGCTCAAGGACGCCGGTTTCTACTGGGCAACCCGCAGTGGTGTCACGGTCTCGATGGCCGACGTGCTCGTCCCGCCGCGCAAGAAGGAGATCCTCGACCAGTACGAGGAGCGGGCCGAGAAGGTCGAAAAGCAGTTCCAGCGTGGTGCTTTGAACCACGACGAGCGCAACGAGGCGTTGGTGGAGATCTGGAAGGAAGCCACCGACGAGGTCGGTCAGGCGCTGCGTGAGCACTACCCGGCCGACAACCCGATCATCACGATCGTGGACTCGGGTGCCACGGGTAACTTCACCCAGACGCGAACGCTCGCCGGCATGAAGGGTCTGGTGACCAACCCGAAGGGTGAGTTCATCCCGCGTCCGGTCAAGTCGTCGTTCCGTGAGGGCCTGACCGTGCTGGAGTACTTCATCAACACCCACGGCGCCCGAAAGGGCCTGGCGGACACCGCGTTGCGTACCGCCGACTCGGGTTACCTGACCCGTCGTCTGGTGGACGTCAGCCAGGACGTCATCGTGCGCGAGCACGACTGCGAGACCGAGCGGGGCATCACCGTCGAGTTGGCCGAGCGTCAGCCGGACGGCACCTTGATCCGCGACCCGTACATCGAAACCTCGGCGTACGCACGGACTCTGGGCGCCGACGCGGTCGACGAGGCCGGCAACGTCGTTGTTCCTCGTGGCGAGGACTTGGGTGACCCCGAGATCGAGGCGCTGCTGGCCGCGGGCATAACGCACATCAAGGTGCGGTCGGTGCTGACGTGCACCACCGGCACCGGCGTGTGTGCGACCTGCTACGGACGGTCCATGGCCACCGGAAAGCTGGTCGACATCGGCGAGGCCGTCGGTATCGTCGCGGCGCAGTCCATCGGTGAGCCCGGTACGCAGCTGACCATGCGTACCTTCCACCAGGGTGGTGTCGGTGAGGACATCACCGGCGGTCTGCCCCGGGTGCAGGAGCTGTTCGAGGCCCGCATCCCGCGCGGTAAGGCGCCGATCGCCGACGTCACCGGCCGGGTGCGTCTCGAGGACGGTGAGCGCTTCTACAAGATCACCATCGTTCCCGACGACGGCAGCGAAGAGGTCGTGTACGACAAGCTCTCCAAGCGGCAGCGGCTGCGTGTGTTCAAGCACGAAGACGGTTCCGAGCGGGTGCTGTCCGACGGCGACCACGTCGAGGTGGGCCAGCAGCTGATGGAAGGCTCGGCCGACCCGCATGAGGTGCTGCGCGTGCAGGGCCCCCGCGAGGTGCAGATCCACTTGGTCCGCGAGGTCCAGGAGGTCTACCGCGCTCAGGGTGTGTCCATTCACGACAAGCACATCGAGGTGATCGTTCGCCAGATGCTGCGCCGCGTCACCATCATCGACTCGGGCTCGACGGAGTTCCTGCCCGGCTCGCTGATCGACCGTGCGGAGTTCGAGGCGGAGAACCGCCGGGTGGTGGCCGAGGGCGGCGAGCCCGCCGCCGGACGTCCGGTCCTGATGGGTATCACGAAGGCGTCGCTGGCCACCGACTCGTGGCTGAGTGCGGCGTCGTTCCAGGAGACCACGCGAGTGCTGACCGATGCGGCCATCAACTGCCGCAGCGACAAGCTCAACGGTCTGAAGGAGAACGTGATCATCGGAAAGCTGATCCCGGCCGGTACCGGTATCAACCGGTACCGCAACATCCAGGTGCAGCCCACCGAGGAGGCCCGGGCGGCCGCGTACACGATCCCGTCCTACGAGGATCAGTACTACAGCCCGGACTTCGGCCAGGCCACCGGTGCCGCGGTGCCGCTGGACGACTACGGCTACAGCGACTACCGCTAGTCAGCGACGAGAAAGCCCCGGGCACTTGCCCGGGGCTTTCTCGTGTGCCCCGCCGCCGAGTGTGCGTCCAGCCGCACGTTCGGACTCGAATGTGCGGCCAGCCGCACGTTCGGCCGGCGGTTAGGCAGCCCAACTAGACTGGCCGACGTGCTCATCGGTTCACACGTCCGCAACGACGACCCGCTGGCCGCGGCGCAAGCCGACGGCGCCGACGTGGTGCAGTTCTTCCTCGGCAACCCGCAGAGCTGGAAGAAACCCAAACCCCGCGACGATGCCGAGGCGCTCAAAGCGTCGGCCGTGCCGATTTACGTCCATGCGCCGTACCTCATCAACGTCGCCTCGGCGAACAACCGCATCCGGATCCCGTCGCGCAAAATCCTGCAGGACACCTGCGACGCGGCCTCGGAAATCGGCGCGACGGCGGTCATCGTGCATGGCGGCCACGCCGACGACGACGACATGGAAGCCGGCTTCGAGCGCTGGGTCAAAGCGCTGGACTACCTCAAGACAGACGTGCAGGTGTATCTGGAGAACACCGCCGGCGGCGACCACGCGATGGCCCGCTACTTCGACACCATCGGCAAACTGTGGGATCACATCGGCGACAAGGGAATTGGCTTCTGCCTGGACACCTGTCACGCCTGGGCCGCCGGCGAGGCCCTGATCGATGCGGTCGACAGGATCAAGGCCCTGACCGGACGCATCGACCTGGTGCACTGCAACGACTCAAGGGACGCGGCGGGCTCCGGTGCCGACCGGCACGCCAACTTCGGCACCGGCCAGATCGACCCGGCGCTGCTCGTCGCGGTGGTCGAGGCCGCCGGTGCGCCGGTGATCTGCGAAACCGCGGACGAGGGCCGCAAGGACGACATCGCCTTCCTGCGGGAGAACACCAGCGGCTGAGCCACAACCCATGCCCGGTCGGATCGTGACGCTTTTCGGGGCGCTCCTGTTGGTCGCACCGGCATGAGTAACGGCGCGATCATGTCCTCCACGCTGGCCTGCGATACCGACATCTTCGCCGCGATCGGTCCGGTGGCCGGCGCGCAGCTGACCGACTGCCGCAAACCGCTGACCGCGGCGTCGTTCTCATCACCATCGACGGCGGCGGCCATGAATGGCCGAGCTTCGCCAGCCAGCGGTTGTGGGACTTCTTCGCGGCTCATCGCCGGTAGTCGTATTACACCTCTTGTGCAACTGTCGTAAAAATGTAACATGAGGGCATGTCGGATACGCATGTCGTCACCAACCAGGTTCCTCCGCTGGAGAACTACAACCCCGCAACGTCCGCGGTGCTCGTCGAGGCACTGATCCGCGAGGGCGGGGAATGGGGCTCAGAGGAGGTGAACGAGGTCGGTGCGATCGCAGGCGGCCACGAGGCCCAGCGGTGGGGTGAACTCGCCGACCGCAACCGGCCCATTTTGCACACGCACGACAAATACGGTCATCGCCTCGACGAGGTCGAATACGACCCGGCCTACCACGAGCTGATGCGCACGGCGATCGCCGGCGGCATCCACGCCGCGCCGTGGGCCGATGACCGGCCGGGCGCACATGTGGTGCGGGCCGCCAAGATGTCGGTCTGGAACGTCGAGCCCGGCCACACCTGCCCGATCTCGATGACTTACGCCGTGGTCCCCGCGCTGCGTTACAACCCGGAGCTCGCGGCGGTCTACGAGCCCCTGCTGACCAGCCGTGAATACGACCCCGAACTCAAACTGGCCACCACTAAGCGGGGCATCACCGCCGGCATGTCGATGACCGAGAAGCAGGGCGGTTCCGACGTGCGCGCCGGGACCACGCAGGCGACCCCGAACGGTGACGGCAGCTACAGCCTGACCGGGCACAAGTGGTTCACCTCGGCGCCGATGTGCGACATCTTCCTGGTGCTCGCGCAGGCTCCCGGCGGCCTGTCCTGCTTCATGTTGCCGCGGGTGCTGCCCGACGGCACGCGCAACCGAATGTTTTTGCAGCGGCTCAAAGACAAGCTCGGCAACCACGCCAATGCCTCCAGCGAGGTCGAATACGACGGTGCCATCGCGTGGCTGGTCGGTGAGGAGGGTCGCGGCGTCCCCACCATCATCGAGATGGTCAACCTCACCCGCCTGGACTGCACCCTGGGCAGCGCCACCAGCATGCGCACCGGCCTGACCCGCGCCATCCATCACGCGCAGCACCGAAAGGCGTTCGGCGCGTATCTGATCGACCAACCGTTGATGCGCAACGTGCTCGCCGACCTCGCCGTGGAGGCCGAGGCCGCCACCATCGTCGCGATGCGGATGGCCGGCGCCACCGACAAGGCGTTGCGCGGGGACGACCAGGAGGCGCTGCTGCGCCGCATCGGTTTGGCGGCCAGCAAGTACTGGGTGTGCAAGCGCGCCACCCCGCACGCCGCCGAGGCGCTGGAATGCCTGGGCGGCAACGGTTACGTCGAGGAATCGGGCATGCCGCGACTGTTCCGTGAGGCCCCGCTGATGGGCATCTGGGAGGGCTCGGGCAACGTCAGCGCGCTGGACACGTTGCGCGCCATGGCAACTCGCCCCGAATGCGTCGAGGTGCTGTTCACCGAACTGTCCGAGAGCGCCGCGGCCGACCCGCGACTGGGCGCTCACGTCGACCGCCTGCGGGCAGACCTGGGCGATCTGGACACCATCGCGCACCGGGCCCGTAAGGTCGCCGAGGACATCTGCCTGGCGCTGCAGGGCTCGCTGCTGGTGCGCCACGGCCACCCCGCCGTCGCCGAGGCCTTCCTGACGACCCGTCTCGACCGCCAGTGGGGCGGGGCATACGGCACCATGCCCACCGGCCTGGATCTGGCCCCAATCCTCGAGCGTGCTCTGGTAAAGGGATGACCCACGCGATCAGGCCGGTCGACTTCGACGACCTGAAGACGATGACCTACGAGGTCACCGATCGGGTCGCCCGGATCACCTTCAACCGGCCGGAAAAGGGCAACGCGATCGTCGCGGACACCCCGCTGGAGCTCTCGGCGTTGGTCGAGCGCGCCGATTTGGATCCCAACGTGCACGTGATCCTGGTGGCGGGCCGCGGCGAGGGCTTCTGCGCCGGTTTCGACCTGAGCGCGTACGCCGACCGCACCAGCTCGGCCGGCGGGACCGGCGCCTACGCGGGCACCGTCCTCAGCGGAAAGACCCAGGCGGTCAACCACATACCCGACCAGCCGTGGGACCCCATGATCGACTACCAGATGATGAGCCGGTTCGTGCGTGGCTTCTCCAGCCTGATGCACGCCGACAAGCCGACGGTGGTCAAGATCCACGGTTACTGCGTGGCCGGGGGCACGGACATCGCGCTGCACGCCGACCAGGTGATCGCGGCCGCCGACGCCAAGATCGGCTACCCGCCGACGCGGGTCTGGGGCGTCCCGGCGGCGGGCCTGTGGGCGCACCGCCTCGGCGACCAGCGCGCCAAGCGCCTGCTGTTCACCGGCGACTGCATCACCGGCGCGCAGGCCGCCGAATGGGGCCTGGCGGTCGAGGCGCCGGACGCCAAGGATCTCGACGAGCGCACCGAGCGGCTGGTCGAACGGATCGCCGCGGTACCCGTAAACCAGTTGATCATGGTGAAGCTGGCGCTGAATTCGGCGCTGCTGCAACAGGGCGTGGCCACCAGTCGCATGGTCAGCACCGTGTTCGACGGCGTCGCCCGGCACACCCCGGAGGGCCACGCCTTCGTCGCCGACGCGACCGAGCACGGTTTCCGGGAAGCGGTACGACATCGCGACGAGCCCTTCGGCGACCACGGCCGTCGCGCATCCGGAGTGTAGCCATGCCGGATATGACAGCACGGTCGGTGGTGCTCAGCGTACTGCTCGGCGCACATCCCGCACACGCTCGTGCCAACGAATTGATAAAGCTCACTTCCGATTTCGGCATCAAGGAGTCGACGCTGCGGGTGGCGCTGACCCGCATGGTCGGTGCCGGCGATCTGGTTCGCTCCGCCGACGGCTATCGGCTCTCGGATCGCCTACTCGCCCGCCAGCGGCGGCAGGACGACGCCATCGACCCGCGGGTCCGACCCTGGCAAGGGGAGTGGGTCACGCTCATCGTGACCAGCGTCGGGAAGGACGCGCGCACCCGCGCGGCACTGCGGTCGACACTGCACGACAAGCGCTTCGGTGAACTCCGGGAAGGCGTGTGGATGCGCCCCGACAACATCGACGCGGAGCCCGGCCCCGAGGTCACCGCCCAGGCGAGGGTGCTGCGGGCGCGCGACGACGACCCCGCCGAGCTGGCCGCGCAGCTGTGGGACCTGCCCGCATGGGCCCGGGCCGGCCGTCGGCTGCTCGACGAGATGGCCGCGGCGCCAGACATTCCGGGCCGTTTTCTGGTGGCCGCGGCGACGGTCCGGCACCTGCTCACTGACCCGGTGCTGCCCGACGAGTTGCTGCCGGCCGACTGGCCCGGCGCCCGGTTGCGCGCGGCCTACCACGACTTCGCCGCTGAGCTGCTGTGGCGGCGCGAACCACTATTTGCGGAGGCGACATGACTGATCCGGTGCGTATCGAGCGCAATGGCCCGGTGACCACGGTCATCATCAACCGGCCCGCGGCGCGCAATGCGGTCAACGGCCCGACGGCCGCCGCGCTGCACTCGGCGTTCGAGGAGTTCGACCGCGACGACACCGCATCGGTGGCGGTGCTGTGGGGCGATAAC
This sequence comes from Mycobacterium sp. E2479, assembly GCF_001667925.1. Lineage (GTDB taxonomy): Bacteria > Actinomycetota > Actinomycetes > Mycobacteriales > Mycobacteriaceae > Mycobacterium. The sequence goes on from NZ_LZJR01000042.1 coordinate 37,213, forward strand.
GGGTTTGGACAGCACCATCCGCGTCGGGCCCATCGGGCCGGGGCCGGTGCGATGCACGGCGTTGGCGTCGGGTGTGCCGAAGGCCTTCAAATCCGCTCCGGCGCAGAATGTTCCGTTATCGCCCCACAGCACCGCCACCGATGCGGTGTCGTCGCGGTCGAACTCCTCGAACGCCGAGTGCAGCGCGGC
>NZ_LZJR01000043.1 GCF_001667925.1 Mycobacterium sp. E2479
GCCACGCCATTCACCGGCACGGCGCCGTTCGGGCCGCCCAAGATCGTTCCCGCCAACGGGTCGACCGTGGGTGTGGGCCAGCCGATCATCATCAATTTCCCCGGGACGGTCGAGAACGCCGACGCGGCGATCGGTGCCGTGCACGTCTCGTCGGTCCCGCCGGTGCCGGGCAAGTTCTACTGGATGACCCCGACCCAGTTGCGCTGGCGCCCAATCAACTTCTGGCCCGCGCACACCGCGGTGACGGTCGACGCCGGCGGCACCGTGTCCACCTTCCGGACCGGTGACACGCTGATCGCCACCGCCGACGACGCCACCCACCAGCTGATCGTCGCCCGCAACGGCACGGTGGAGAAGACCTTTCCGATGTCGATGGGCATGACGTCCGGCAACCACCAGACCCCCAACGGCACCTACTACGTGCAGGACAAGAAGGCGTCGGTGGTGATGGACTCCTCGACCTACGGGGTGCCGGTCAGCTCGACCTACGGCTACAAGGTGACGGTCGAGGACGCGGTCCGCTTCGACAACGTCGGCGACTACGTGCACAGCGCGCCGTGGTCGGTCGATGACCAGGGCAAGCGCGACGTCAGCCACGGCTGCATCAACATCAGCCCCAGCAACGCGAAGTGGTTCTTCGACAACTTCGGTCCGGGTGACCCGATCGTCGTGAAGAACTCCAGCGGCGGCTCGTACAAGAAGAACGACGGATCAGCCGACTGGATGAACTAGTCCCTCGATAACGCGAATCGCCCATCTCCAGCTCGGAGACGGGCGATTTCGCGTTCTGTGCGCGTGTGGATCGACGTGCGCGTCGACCGCCAGGAGGGGCTTCCGCTCGACACGACTTATATATAGCATCATACATAACCTGCCTGAGGAGGTGCGATGCGTGGTCCACGCGAGCGGATGGTCGCCTCCGCCGCGTTGCTGATCCGGGAACGGGGCGCGCACGCCACCGCGATCTCCGATGTGCTCGAGCACAGTGGTGCACCCCGCGGATCGGCCTACCACTACTTCCCCGGCGGCCGCACGCAGCTGCTCTGCGAGGCCGTCGACTACGCGGGCGAGCATGTTGCCGCCGTCATCACCGGCGCCGACGGTGGCCTGCAGCTGCTGGACGTGTTGATCGACAAGTACCGCCGGCAGCTACTCGATAGCGACTTCCGGGCCGGCTGCCCCATCGTCGCGGTCTCCGTCGAAGCGGGGGAGCAGCACGACACCCAACGCATGGTGATCGGGCGCGCCGCGGCGGTCTTCAACCGGTGGTCGGATCTGATCGCCGCGCGACTCATTGCGGACGGGATTTCGCCGGAGCGCGCGCGCGAACTGGCGGTCCTCGTGCCCGCCTCGCTCGAGGGCGCAATCGTGCTGGCGCGAGTGCGGCGTGACCTGATGCCGCTGGACGTCGTCCACCGCCAGTTGCGTGACCTGTTGCTGGCGGCGTCTGCCCATCGGGCGCCCGGAAAGGAAGGCTGCGATGACCGGTGAATGGCAATCCAGCGCGTGCATCCTGTGCGAGTGCAACTGCGGCATCGTCGTCCAAGTCGAAGACCGCCGGCTGGCCCGCATCCGCGGTGACAAGGCGCACCCGGCCTCACAGGGCTATACCTGCAACAAGGCGTTGCGGCTGGACCACTACCAGAACAGCGGCGCCCGGCTGACCTCCCCACTGCGCCGCCGCGCGGACGGCAGTTACGAGGAAATCGATTGGGACACCGCGATCGTGGAGATCGCCGAGGGATTCAAGCACATTCGCGACAGCTACGGCGGCGACAAGATCTTTTACTACGGCGGCGGTGGGCAGGGCAACCATCTGGGCGGGGCGTACAGCGGCGCATTCTTGAAGGCGCTGGGCTCGCGCTACCGGTCGAATGCGCTGGCGCAGGAGAAAACCGGTGAGGCATGGGTTGACGGGCAGCTCTACGGTGGTCATACCAGGGGCGAATTCGAGCACGCCGAAGTCGCGGT
>NZ_LZJR01000044.1 GCF_001667925.1 Mycobacterium sp. E2479
CCGCGTTCGCGACGTGCTTCGGTCTGCTCATGGTGGGGCTGGCCGCCGATGGTTGGCACGGCTCCGCGGTGGTCGCCTGGGTGGCGGCGCTGATCGCGGTCGCGGTGGGCATCGTAATCCGGCGTGCCGCAACGGTTGCCGTACTGCTCGCCGCGGTTACCGTCATCCTGTCCGACCCGCCGGTGATATTCGTCGCGCTGTCCGGCTTGTGCGCCGCCGCCTACCTGGTGTGCCGTCACACGGTCGGCGCGTCGGCCGCGGTGGTGCAGGACAGTTGGCCGACGGCGGCCGGCGCCGTGGGGTTCACGTTCGCCGGGTGGGTCGCGACGTCATTTCCCTTGCAGTTGCCGTGGTTGCCGTTGGTGGCCCCGCTGGGGGCACTGGTGATCTACCTCCTGGCCATCCGGCCGTTCATGAGCTGACCGGCCATGCCGCGGGCCGCGTCAGTGCAGCAGGACGGCGGCCTGGTCGGCCAGGTCGAGCAGCGGCTGCGGGAAGATGCCCAGCACCACGGTAACCGCGGCGAGCAGTACGGCAACCGTTGCGGCACGCCGGATTACGATGCCCACCGCGACCGCGATCAGCGCCGCCACCCAGGCGACCACCGCGGAGCCGTGCCAACCATCGGCGGCCAGCCCCACCATGAGCAGACCGAAGCACGTCGCGAACGCGGGCGCCCGGAGCCGCGCCAGCGCGCCCGAGCCGGCGTCATCCACGAAGCCTCCCCCGCACCCGCCGGCGGCGATCCGGTAGCACACCCATGGACTGTTCCAGAGCGCTATCGCCCCGCCACGACACGATGTCCACGCCGATGGTGGCCATGTCCCGATACATCGCCGAGCGCTGCAGCGCCCACATCCGGTCCACCAGGGGATCCTGTTCTTCCTCGAACGGCGAACTATCGAGAATGTCGACGGCCAGTACGACATGGCCACGCTTGCGCAGATCGATCAGGGCCAAGGCGAATTCGGTGTCGAGCAGGGTGGAGAAGGCGATGACGATCGCCCCGGCGGGAACCGCCGCGCGCGGCGCCAGCGTGCCCGTGGTGTGTTCGAATCGGTCGCCGGCGTTCAGGACGGTGTCGAGCACCCGATAGAACTGGCGCTGCCCGATGTCGGCGCCCAGCCAACGCGGATGGTTGCCCCCGAGAGCCACGATGCCGGCCCGATCACCGTGGCGCAACGCGGTTTGCACCACCTGCGCCGCCCCGCGCACGACACGTTCGGTGGCCTCGGTCGCCGGACCCGCGGGCTGCCGGTACCCGTCGATCAGGACCACCACGTCAGCGGCGCGGTCGGTCAATCGCTGCGTCACATGCAGTTGACCGCGGCGCGCGCTCACCGGCCAATTCACCGCCCGCAGTTGGTCGCCCGGCACATAAAGGCGAATGTCGGCGTACTCCACGCCCGGACCGATATGGCGAGTCAGGTGGGCGCCCAACCGGTCGAGCAGCTCGGTCTGCGGGATGGGTGTCAGCTGTGGCGGCGTCAAGGGAAACACGATGACCTCGGCGGCCGCGACTGTGGCCGTTCCGGCGAGCAGCCCACCTCGGGCAACGACGTCGATGCGGGCCCCGATGGCGTACCGGCCCCAACGCTGCGCGATGGCCGTGACGGTTTTCGCCTGGGGCGCATCGGATTCGGCGATTTCGAGCTCCATGCCGGCGATGTCGGGAATCGTGACCTGGACTGCCGACCTCCCGCGTTCTTCGGTCGCCCACACTTTGATGTGCACCTGCTCCTTTTCGAAGCAACGCTGGGCGTCGGGCTCGCCATGCACCCGAATAGTCGGGACCGGCCGCTGCCAACTGATCGAGCACAGCACGCCGAGCAGCGGCGCCGCGAAGGCGACCAGCTGCCATCGGGCGTCCATCACGGCGGCGGCCATCGCAAACCCCGCGCAGGTGGCGATAGATCGCGTCAATTCCGATGCACGCCAGCGGAATTCGACCCCAACGCTGGATGTCACGCCGGGTTCCCGCCAGCGCTGGCGCCGGTTCGCGGCACCGGTAGACGGTGCAGCAGCTCTGCGATCACGTCGGCGCCCTGGATCTTTCGTACCCACATTTCGGGGCGCAAAGTGATCCGGTGTGCGACCGCCGCGATGGCCAGCGCCTTCACATCCTCGGGGATGACGTAGTCGCGGCCGAGCAACAGCGCGCGGGCGCGGGCGAGTTGCACCAGATCGAGTTCGGCGCGGGGGCTGGCGCCCACCGCAACCTGCGGATGGTGTCGCGTCGCATTGGCCAGCGACACCACGTAGTGCAGGACGTCTTCGTGTACGGTCACCTGCTCGACCGATTCACGCATGGCAAGCAGGTCGTGCGCGTCCACGACCTGGTTGACAGTCGGTTCCGCCGAACCGCGTTCGAGGCGGCGGCGCAGCATCGAGGTCTCGTCCCGTTCGTTGAGATACCGTAGTTCCAGCCGGATCGCGAACCGGTCGAGTTGCGCCTCGGGCAGCGGATACGTGCCCTCGTACTCGATCGGATTGTCGGTGGCCAGCACGATGAAAGGCTGTGGCAGCTGGTGTGTTTCGCCGTCGATGCTGACTTGGCCTTCGGCCATCGCCTCCAGCAGCGCCGCCTGGGTCTTCGGCGGCGTGCGATTGATTTCGTCGGCCAGGAGCAAATTGGTGAAGATGGGGCCGGGCCGGAACGCGAAGCGTCCGGACTGCATGTCGTAGATCGTCGAGCCGAGCAGGTCGGCCGGCAATAGATCGGGCGTGAACTGCACCCGGGTGAATTGCAACCCCAAGGCGGCGGCAAAGGATCTCGCGATCAGCGTCTTGCCCAGGCCGGGCAGGTCTTCGATGAGGATGTGGCCGCGCGCGAGGACTGTGGTGAGGATAAGGCGCAGCGCGGAGCGTTTTCCCACCACCACACGTTCTATCTCGTCGAGGATCGCCTCGCAGTGGGCCGTCGTGGTTGCGGCCGGCAGCGTCATGTCGGGATCGCGCCTCCTGTCATACCTGCTCCAGCTTTTGCAGAATCTCCTGCAGTGCCGCACGGCCAGGGCCGGGTTGGCCGTCGCGGCTGCGCGTGACGTTGTTGGGATCCACCCATTCCCACAGTTCCGCGCCAAAAAGCATGCGTCCGGTTGCGTTAAAGGATGCGGGATCTTTGGATTGTCTTTGACCAGTTGTCATCTCGTAACGGCGCGCGAGCATCGGGCGCAGATGCCGGTCCCAGTCTGCCCGGGTGGACTCCGACCACCGAATTGTCGTCTCGGTGTTGGCCAGCCAGCGGCGCAACGAGTCTCCGAGCTCGTCGGTGGCCGGCTCCGCGTCGGCGTCGAATCCGCGCGCCAGGGCCCGACGGAGGCTCAGTAGCACCAGAGCCAGCCCCACACCGGAGGCCGCCAACACCCACCGTGGGTCATGCTGGGTCAGCACCAGCAGTTCTGTGCCGACGATGAGGCAAACGCCCAGGGAGGTAATCTTTCTCATGCTGCGCTCCGCGAGCTCAGCTCGTCGAGGACCAATCGAAGGACGCGCACGGCGGTGTCGCGGTGGCCCTCGTTCATCACGTGGGGACTGAACCGCGCCTCGGCGAACAAGTTCACCAATTGGACGGCGTTATCCGCGTGCAGAGCGTGGTGCTCAACCGCGCGGGCCAGCACCTCGGTCGGGGTGTCGAATTCCTGGGGGACGGCGCCGGGAACGTGTGCGAGTTCACGTTCCATCGCCGCATAGCAGGCGATGATCGCCTCTCGCGGTTCGCGGCTCGGGTCTCTCATCTCGGCCAGTCCACGTTCGGCCGCCCGCGCCAGTGACTCCGAACGCGGCGCAGGCGCCGGGGATTCCGCCGGCTCGTCGACGATGCCGGATGCGGCGGGGCGCCAGCGCCGCCGCGCCGACGCGACCGTCCCGGCGACCAACATCACCAGCATGGCAACCGTGCAGGCGAACAGGATCCCAAGCATGTTCGGGGAGGCGTCGCGAGGCCGGTGCGGATGCTGCGCCGGTGGCTGTGCGGGCGGGTGGGTCGACGGTGCCCCGCCGGAATCGGGCGGTGACGGGCCGGGAGCGACGCCGTGGGCCAGGAACCTGGCCAGCAACAGCACGATCAGCAGCCAGGCCACGATCACGCCGAGTCCGATCAACAACACGCGCCAGCTCGGTCGTCCCTTGCCGGTGCCCAGCATGTCGGACATAGCACCGGCACTCGGCGCGGGCACGCGGGGGTCTCGCAACCGCGCCACCACGGCGATCGCGATCAGCGCAAGCGTCACCGCGAGAACCGCCACCACGAAAGCCAGCGCCCCGCGGCCGCTCGACTCGCTGCGCATCGCATCGTGACGAGCGGGAAGGTAGCCGCGCAGGGCGGCAGCGACGACGAGCAGCAGAACGATCAGGGCAACGACTCGCCCTGTCGGCTTGTCCATACCACGCATAGGCCCGCCACTCGATTGGTAGTTGCGGCACTGGCTTTCCCCATACTTGCACGTCAGGCGGCTCTAGAGCCAGGACCGGCGTTGTCATTCATCCACAGTCGGCAGTTCATCCACATATTCATCCCGTGGGCTCGTATTCGAATATATGTTCGATACCGTGGACTGCGTGGGCGTTTTCACGAACGCAGAACAGGCGCGGGAACGCATCTGCGCCGCGCTCGACGCGATCGATGCGGCCCACCAGGTGCTGCGCCAGACCCCTTCGGGCGTGGTATGTAACGCCTTCCGGGTCGACTTCGCCGAACGACTGGAAGCCCAGCATCGCCTCAATCGGGGCCTGATGTATCGGGTCTTCGGCGAAATCGCCGACCCGCCTGACGGGGCCGGATGTGTTCCCGCGTTGCGGAGCATGTTGTGGGCGCGGCTTCGCATCACACCCGGAGAAATCACGCGGCGCTTCAGATTCGCCGCACGCCTGCTCCCTCGACGTTCGCTGACGGGCGCCCCATTGGAACCCGAGCTCCCGGCGTTGGCCGCGGCGGTGGCCGCCGGCGCAGTCGGCGAGGACCATATCCGCGCAGTCTGTGCCGCGGTCGACGCATTGCCCTCCTGCGTCTCCGGGAGCGACGCGGCCGACGCGGAGCGCACGCTGGTACGGCACGCGACCAAGCTCGACGCGGCCGTCGTCACCAGGCTGGGCCATCGGATTGCCGATTATCTCAATCCCGATGGCCGTTTCGGTGATGCAGATCGGGCCCGCCGTCGCGGCGTGCACCTGGGCACACAGGGCCCCGACGGGATGTCGCGGCTCACCGGTTTCCTGGATCCCGAGGCCCGGGCCTACTTCGAAGCCATCGAGGCGGCGGTGCGGCCCGGCCGTCATCAGACCCCAGACGCCGATCCCGAGGCGCGCGACGATCGCACACCGGGCCAACGCCGCCACGACGCCCTCAAACTCGGACTCGAGATCGCCATCGCCTCAGGTGGTCTCGGGACGCACCGCGGCCACCCCGTTACCGTGGTGGCCACCACGACGTTGGCCGAACTCGACCAGGCCGCACACGCCACGGTCGACTCGTCAACTCAGATGCCAGCGCCGGCGCGGACCGGCGGCGGTTCGCGACTGCCGATGCCGGACCTGATTCGGATGGCCGCCAAGGCAATTCACTACCTCGCCGTGTTCGACGAACATACCGGCCGGCCGTTGTATCTGGGCCGGCAGAAACGCATCGCCACCGCGGATCAACGCCTTATCTGCTACGCCCGGGACCGCGGCTGCACCCATCCCAATTGCCTGGAACCCGGGTATCACTGCGAGGTTCACCATGCACACGAATGGGCAGACGGGGGCCCGACCGACGCGGACAACCTGTTCTTCGCCTGCGGATCGGACCACGGCGCGGTGGGCCGGGGCGAACGGCGCACCGTCGTCCGCAACGGGCGACTCGGCTGGACCGACGGCACCGGACCGCCGGTCGTCAATCACGCGCACCATCCCGACGAGCTGCTGCGCGGCGATCCCGACCCCCCTGAGGGTGAATGATGTTGAGTCGCCGTGATCATCGATGCGGTGACGGCGATCGCGCCTCGCTAGTCCAGCGTGAAGGGACGGAAGCTGCCGTCGAGGACCTGGAGGTGGCCAATGGTGCGTCCGGTTACCTTGGCGGGATCGACCAGCGCCAATTCGACCGCCGCGCGGGCGAATTCGTCCGCCGACGCGGTGTCATCGAAGTTGCGGGCATAATACGAAAGCCCCGGCGTGAGAATCGGTTTGGAGGGCGAAAGCGCGTTCACCGCGATGTTGTGGTCGGAGAGGTCGAAGGCCGCGCACTGGGTGAGATGCTCGAGTGCGGCCTTGGAACCGCCGTAGCCGGGCAGCACCCCTCCGGTCCGGTCGGCGTAGGGGCCGTCGCCGGGCAATCGCGATGCGATCGAGGTGATGTTGATGATCGAACCGCCGCCCGCCTCGATCATGTCGGGGCACACCATCTGCATCAGCTCGTACGCCGCGAACACCGCGATGTCGAAATGCCGGCGGTACGCGTGCAGGGGCGTGCTGATGAATCCCGGCCAGCCCGGCTTGGCGGCGGCACCCGCCGGCTTTGCTGCGGCGGCACCCGCAGGCGTGGCGGCGGCACCCACGGCCTTGGCGGCTTTGTCGCGCGGTTGCCCACCGGCTGCCGGTGGCCGCCCTGGTGCTGTGAAGGCCGCGTTGTTGATCAGAATCCCTATCGGGCCCAATGCCTCTCGCGCCAACTCCACCAACCGGGCGACCTGATCGCGGTCGGTCAAATCGGCTCGAACCGCAATCGCGCGCCCGCCGGCCGCCTCGATATCGGCGACCGTCTGGCCGATGGTCCCCGGCAGCCGGTCATCCCATACTTCTTCGGTGCGGCCGGCAACCGCCACCGCGGCACCGTCAGCCGCCAAGGCCAACGCGATTGCCCGGCCCAGGCCGCGGCTACTGCCGGTGACAATCGCGGCCCGCCCCGCCAGCCGCCCCGTCATTGCCGCACCCCGTGCACCACGATGGCCGCGGTTTGCTCCACCCACGTGTCGCCGAGGTCTTCCTCCGGACGCAACAGCATCCGCAGCATCGTCGCTCCCCCAATCAACTCGATCAATCGGTCCGGATCCACATCGGGATGGGCTTCGCCGCGGTCGACCGCCTCGCGCAACCGGACCCGCACCGCGGTGAACAGGTCCACGAAGCGCGACATCACCCGCCCATTGAGCGCGGGATCGGCCGTCATGTCGGCGACCAGACCGGGCAGCGCGGCGCGCACCACCGGAGTCGTGAACACGTCACGGGTGGCCTCGATCATCATCCGCACGTCGGCGGCGATATCCCCGGCCGGCGACTCCAGCGCGGTCGGGGCGGTAGGGAAGGCGGCCTCGTGCACCAGTTCGGCCTTGCTGGACCACCGCCGGTACAGTGCGGATTTCGTGGTGCCGGCCCGCTCCGCGACCGCAGCCAGACTGATGTTGGAATAACCCGTTTGGACAAGCAGTTCCGCGGTCGCCGATAAGATCGCCGAGTCGATACGCGGATCGCGCGGGCGACCGGCGCCGGAGGCCTTGTCAAGGCCGGACGGGTCTGCTTTCATAACGCTACCTACCGTATCGTAATTGCCTCGGCGAAGGAGGCACCTTATGGCAACAGAACCGGCGGTCGACAAAATCGACCGGCTCCAGCGCTCCAGCCGCGACGTCTCCACGTTGCCGACGGTGCTGTCACGCTGGCTTTCCACCGTACTGCCGGACGGCGCGAATCCCGAGGTGATCGTGGAGAGCGGCGTGGACTCAACAGGCATGTCGTCCGAGACCATCATCCTGACCACCCGCTGGCGACAGGACGGGCAATCGACCGAGCAGAAGCTGGTCGCGCGGGTCGCTCCCACGGCTGAGGACGTGCAGGTCTTCCCGACCTATCGGCTCGACCACCAATTCGACGTCATTCGGAAAGTGGGCGAGCTGACCGACGTGCCCGTGCCGCGGGTGCGCTGGCTGGAGAACACCGGCGACGTCCTCGGCACACCGTTCTTCGTGATGGACTACGTCGATGGCGAGGTGCCACCCGACGTCATGCCGTACACCTTCGGAGGCAACTGGTTCGCCGACGCGCCCGCCGAGCGGCAGCGCGAACTGCAGGACGCCACCGTCGGCGTACTGGCCACGTTGCACTCGATTCCGAACGTGCAGAGCACATTTGGGTTCCTTACCGAAGGGCAACCTGGGGACACCGCGATGCGCAAGCATTTCAACTGGGTGCGGTCCTGGTATGACTTCGCGGTGCCCGACATCGGGCGATCGCCGTTGCTGGAGCGTACTTTCGACTGGCTGGAAGCCAATTGGCCGGCCGAGGCAGCCGCCGTCGAGCCCGTGCTGCTGTGGGGCGACGCCCGAGTGGGCAACGTGCTGTACAACGACTTCCGGCCGGTGGCGGTGTTGGACTGGGAAATGGTGACGTTGGGCCCGCGTGAACTCGATGTGGCCTGGATGATATTCGCACACATGGTCTTTCAAGAACTCGCCGGCCTGGCAACGCTACCGGGATTGCCAGACGTGATGCGCGAGGAGGACGTGCGCGCCACCTACGCGCGGTTGGCCGGCGTCGAAGTTGGCGACTTGCATTGGTTTTACGTGTATTCGGGCGTGATGTGGGCTTGCGTGTTCATGCGCACCGGCGCTCGGCGGGTGCACTTCGGCGAGACCGAGAAGCCCGACGATGTCGAATCACTGTTCTACCACGCCGGATTGATGCGGCGCCTAATCGGAGAGAGTCTTATCGGAGAGGACCAGTAATGCTCGGACCGCTCGACGAGTTTCCCGTACATCAGATTCCCCAGCCGATCGCGTGGCCGGGCTCTTCGGACCGCAACTTCTACGATCGCTCGTACTTCAACGCCCATGACCGCACTGGAAACATCTTCGTGATCAGCGGCATCGGCTACTACCCCAACCTCGGGGTCAAGGATGCGTTCCTGCTCATCAGGCGCGGGGACACCCAGACCGCCGTACACGTATCGGACGCCATCGACTCCGACCGGCTCAACCAGCACGTCAACGGTTACCGGGTCGAGGTCATCGATCCGCTGCACCAGCTACGGATCGTCCTCGACGAAACCGAGGGAATCGCAGCCGATCTCACCTGGAAGGGGCTTTTCGACGTCGTCCAGGAGCAGCCGCACGTCCTACGATCGGGCAACCGGATCACGCTGGACGCGCAGCGTTTTGCTCAGCTGGGCAGCTGGAGCGGCCACATCGTCATCGACGGCCGAAAAATCACCGTCGACCCCGACACCTGGCTGGGCAGCCGCGACCGGTCCTGGGGGATCCGTCCGATCGGCGAGGCCGAGCCCGCGGGACGGCCCGCGGACCCGCCCTTCGAGGGCATGTGGTGGCTCTACGTGCCCATGGCATTCGACGATTTCGCGATCGTGCTGATCATCCAGGAGGAGCCCAGCGGGTTCCGGTCGCTCAACGACTGCACCCGGATCTGGCGCGACGGCCGCGTCGAGCAGCTGGGCTGGCCGCGAGTCAAGATCCATTATCGCTCCGGTACCCGCATCCCGACCGGCGCGACCATCGATGCCACCACCCCCGATGGCACCCGGGTGCACTTCGATGTGGAGTCCAAGCTGCCGGTGCCGATTCACGTCGGCGGCGGCTACGGCGGCGACTCCGACTGGATTCACGGCATGTGGAAGGGCGAGAAGTTCGCCGAGCGCCTGACCTACGACATGACCGATCCGGCGATCATCGGCCGAGCGGGCTTCGGGGTGATCGATCATGTCGGCCGAGCGGTCTGCCGTGACGGCGACGGCGAGCCGGTCGAGGGCTGGGGCCTTTACGAACACGGCGCGTTGGGCCGCCACGACCCGTCCGGGTTCAAAGATTGGCTCACGGTCGCGCCGTAACCCAGGCGGCAACCGCGCCGCAGCTGGGATGTGACCGCCCATCGGCCGCTAGCTTGCACAATTTGGGGGTGAAAACCGGGCAAATGCGGTTCACTGGACCGCGTGCCCGGACCCCCGCGGATTGTCGACGTCGTCGTGGTCGGTGCGGGCTTTGCCGGACTCGCCGCGGCGCGAGTGCTGTCTCAACAAGGCCACGACGTGGTGGTGTTCGAGGGCCGTGACCGTGTCGGCGGCCGGTCGCTGACCGGCAGCGTCGCCGGATTGCCGGCCGATCTGGGCGGCACTTTCGTCGGGCCGACCCAGGACGCCGTCTTGGCGATGGCGGCCGAACTCGACGTCCCGACCACCCCGACGCACCACGACGGCAAGAACCTCATCCATTGGCGTGGGTGGACGCACGCGTATCACGGCACCATTCCAAAACTGTCGCTGACGGGGCTGCTGGACATCGGCCGATTGCGGTGGCAGTTCGACAGGATCGCCCGCAGCATCCCGCTGGCGGCGCCGTGGGATGCCCGCCGTGCCCGGGAACTCGACGGCTTATCGCTCGGCGGCTGGCTGCGCTCGGTGCGTGCGACCGCGTCCTCGCACGACCTGATGGCGATCGTGGCGCGCGTGACGTGGGGATGCGAACCCGACGATGTGTCGATGCTGCACGCCGCTCGTTACACGCACGCGGCCGGCGGCCTGGACCGGCTGCTCGACGTCCAGGACGGTGCCCAACAGGACCACTTCCCCGGTGGCACGCAACAGATCGCCGAAGCCGCGGCCGCCGAGCTGGGAGCACGGGTGGTGCTCAACGCCCCGGTCCGCCGAATCGAGCGGCACGGCGCGGGCGTCACCGTAACAAGCGATCTCGGCGAGACCGATGCCGGGTTCGTCATCGTCGCCATCCCGCCCGCCCATCGCGCCTGGATCGAGTTCAGTCCTCCGTTGCCCGCCGAATACGAGCAACTCGCCCGGCACTGGCCGCAGGGCCGGCTTAGTAAGGCGTATGCGGCCTATTCCACGCCGTTCTGGCGGACCAACGGATTTTCCGGGCAGGCGCTGTCCGACGAGGGCCCCGTCTTCATCACTTTCGACGTCAGCCCGCACCCGGACGGACCCGGCATCCTGATGGGTTTTGTCGACGCCCGCGCCTTCGACTCGCTACCGAGCAATCAGCGTCGCCGCGACGCATTGCGCTGCTTTGCAACGCTTTTCGGCGATGATGCGCTCAAACCCCTGGACTATGTCGATCATCGTTGGGGGGTGGAGGAATTCGCCCCCGGCGGTCCCACCGCCGCGGTGCCCCCGGGGTCGTGGACGCGGTTCGGGCCGTGGCTGCGCGAACCGGTCGGGCCGATCCACTGGGCCGGCACCGAAACGGCCGACGAGTGGACCGGATTCCTCGACGGGGCGATCCGCTCCGGGCACCGCGCCGCCGCCGAGATCACCGCCCTGCTATGAGCTGATTCGCCGGGTGGCCGCGTTCTGGATCGCCATTTCGGCGAGCCCGCGCAACTGCCGGCTCACGTCGCGCGGGTGTTCCAGCATCGAGCAGTGGCCGCCGGGTAGTTCAACCAATTCGATCAGGTTGGGTGTGGTGCGTGCGATCCTGCGGGACTGGCTGATCGGGGTCAGCCGGTCGCGTTCGCTGCCGATCACCAACGTCGGCACGGTCAGTCCGTCCAGATTGAGATACCGAGACCCCAGTGACGTCACCAGCGCCCTCGCACAGCCGGCCCGTCCCGCCGGTGCTGTGCTCTCGAATAGCTCGTAGACCACCCGGGCGATGCTCGGGTCGGCGTCTCGCCCGGTGGCCAGCATCGCCACCGCATATCGGCTCGGGATGCGGGCGGCACGTGGGAGCGGTAACCCACCGAACGCGGTGATCAGGGCCCGCCCGGCGAGGACTCGCGCCGGCGACAATCCATAAGGCGCCGACAGCAGTTGCACCTGCCGGATCAGATCACCGGTGGTGGTGTTGATCAGCGCGACGGCGTCGGCGCGCCGGGGAACCTTGTGACGGTAGCGCTCAGACCACGCGGCGATGGTGATGCCGCCCATCGAATGACCCGCTACCACGGCCCGCTCGTGCGGTGCCAGTGTTGCGTCCAGCACCGAATCCAGGTCGGAGGCAAGGTGTTTGAGGCTGTAGTCCGCGCGCCGCGGTACACCACTGCGCCCGTGGCCGCGATGATCGAAGGCGATCACCCGGTAATCGTTTGACAGGTCGGCAATCTGATACGCCCACGCCCGGATCGCGCAGGTGATGCCGTGAATCAACACGATCGGGTAACCCTCGGGCGGCCCGAACACCTCCGCGTGCAGCCGGGTGCCGTCGGCCGCCGTGACCGTCACGGTCTCACTGCGCGGCAGCTGGTCGGGGAACGGGTCAAATGGGCGAGCCGATCGTCGAGCATTCATCGCCGCTCCCCCCTCCAACGCGACCCCGTTGCCGCAGCTAAGGATGAGACGATCTTATGTCTGAGTCGGGTCCGGTTTTGGCGAATCCGGCAAACGATTCTTACCAAATGCTTAGAACCTGACCGGTCGTCACGCCGATCAGGACGGTGCCTGCAGCTGTCTCAGCGTGGTGTGCGGGCTCTGGCCGTAAGTCTGCCGGTAGAGCACCGCGAATCGTCCGGTGTGCGCGAATCCCCACCGCTGGGCGATCTCGGTGACCGTCGAGGTAGCGCTCGTCGCCGCCACCAGCTCTTGATGGGCATGGCTGAGCCGCACCCGACGCATGTACTCGGTCGGCGTGGTACCGAGCTGGCGGCGGAACAGATACTGGACCGCCCGGGGCGTCAGATGCACCGCGGCGGCGACATCGTTGATGCCGATATCCTCCGCGGTGTGGTGGTGGATGAAAGACACCGCCTCCTTGAGGGTTTCAGGCAGCGCGAGATCGCTGGCCGGGTCTTGCTCGGTGAGGTTGGACGGGTAGCACTCGAGCAGCGCACCGGCCAGTAGGTTGGCCATCCCCGCGGCGATCAGCGGCTGGTGGGCGGTGTCGGCGCAGGCCAAGGTGCCGACCACATAATCGAGCGCTCGCTGCCACGCCCGCACGGCGGCACGGGAACGCGGCCGCCAATTCACGAACTGCGTCTGCTGCCCCAACGACGACTGCCAATCCGCGGCGACCTTGTTCATCACGTCGGCCTCGAGAGTCACCACATCGAAACGTGCTCCGTTGCAGTGCAATACGCACGGCATGCCGTGAGCGACGAGAACCGGGAAGTCGGCGGTGGCCACCGGACCGCCCGCGACACTCAACGATCCCGCGCGCGGTTGAATCACCACGATGGTGTCGGCCCCCGGAATCTCGAGCGTCACACGCCCCTGGACCATCACCTCGTCGACGGTCATCGAGCCGGCATCACTGCGCCGGTGCGCCACCGCGGCGTGGCCCGCCAGCCCGGAGACCCGCCAGCCCGGCTGATACGCGCCGGCGAAGAATCGCCGCGCCGCATGCGCGTCGGCGGTGCGAAACTGCTTGTATTGCACTACAGCCGGGCGATATCCATGCTCGGAATCCGGCGTCAGACGGGCCGGGCAGTAGTCGGGCCGAGTCCCGTCGGTCGATTCGCCGGCGGAACCGATGACCAGCGTGGCGTCCTTGCCGTCGATCCCGCTCGTCGTAGTCGTCATGGCCGGCCTTCAGAACCGGCCACAAGCGCCCGCATCAGCGCGCCGCCGTCGATCGCGAATCTATCGGGGCCCGGTCCGGCGGCCCGATGCTTTCGTAAATATTCAGCGCGTCGAGCGCTATCCGCTCCCACGCGAAGCGCGACGTGGCACGGCTGCGGCCCGCCGCGCCCATGCTCTCGCATTGAAAGCTTTGGCCGAGCAGCCTTCTCAATGCCATCGCCAGGGCGACCGGGCTTTCCGGCGGGATGATGAGACCGGTGATGTCGTCGAGCACGACGTCGGCGAGGACGCCCACGGTGGAAACGATGACTGCCACGCCGCTGGCCATGGCCTGCAACACGGCGGCGGCCCGTGGCGGCTGCCGGGGAGTGCACGCCACGACGTCGGCGGACCGGATCAACTGCGGCAGTTCGTCACCGCCCACCGTGCCGGCGAAGCGGACGCGCTCGGCCACGCCGAGCCCCGCGGCAAGGCGTTGCAAGCGAGCCCGCGCGTCACTGTTGTCAACGTTCGTGACGTCGGTCTCCGCGATTACCAACTCCGCGCCGCACACCTTGGTCATGGCGCGGATGGCGATATCGATTCCGTTGCACCACAGCGGGTTCGGTGTCACACACAGGACCCGTTGCAGGCCGTTGCGCGAGACCGTGGGACCGGTCGGCGCGTAGCGCGACGCGTCGACGCCGCAGGTCAGGGCGGACACCCGGGTGCGGCGGCGCCGCAGCCGGGCCAGCGCGTCGAGGTCGTCGCTGCCCTCACCCGTCACCCAGGCCGCACTGCGTGCCAGGAGCGGCTCGACGCGCAGGCGTTCGCGGTTGTGCTCCCCGTCGACTTGTCCGCGCGACGTCGCCGCCAGACCCAGGAACGTCTGCACGACGGGGAGGCGCTGACGGCGAGCGGCCAACTGGGCCGCCAGCCCGCCCAGCCAGCCATAGGCGTGCACGACGTCGGGTTGCTCGCGTGACCAGGCGCGCTCGAGTTTGGTGGCCCATTCCCCCACATAGGGCAGGACGTCGGCGCAGGGGGCGGCCCGGCGCGGGCCGACGGGAACCGACAGGCAGCGGTAATGGCCTTGTGCGGCCGCCTGCACCGAGCATCGAGCGGCTCGCCGGAGGCACACCGTCGCGTCGTGTCCCTGCGCCGCCAACGCGGCACACAGCTGCTCCGGGTCCTCCCCGACGACGTCATCGCCGCTGACAATTGCAATTTTCAACCGCAATTCCCTCCGCGCGCCATCGTGCCATCCAGCAACACTAAGTCACATACCCTGCCGCATATCTACGAAACGGCCGGCGCGGCGACTTCGCATAGTGACCCGGGCTTCGCCTGCCGGACCGCACCCGACCAGCCAGAACGCGTCAGAGCGGCATCCTCCGCCGTGCGACTATGGCGGCGGGTCGACAAGGTGGAGACTTGAGAGGTGACGACTGATGAGCATGGCCGAGGCGTTGAGCTGGTGGTCCTGCTTGCGTCGGCGGGTGGTTTGGAGCCTCTGTCGACCATATTGCGAGGGTTACCTCGCGACTTCCCCGCCGCCGTCATCGTGCAACAGCACTTGGGCGGCCACGACAGCCTGCTGACCACAATCCTGCACAGGCAAACGGGCCGCGCGATCGAATGGGCACGGGACGGAATGGTGCTGCGGCCCGGACAGGTGGTCGTATGTCCGCCGGCGATACTGCTGCAACTGAACCCGGAGGGCCGCTGCCGCCTGCAAAATGCGCAGCGGCATCAGGCGCTGGTGTTCGACGTGCTGCTGGCGTCGGTCGCCGGCTCGTACGGCCCGCGCAGCGTCGCCGTGGTGCTGTCGGGTTCCGGACATGACGGCGCGGCGGGCACCGTCGCGATGAAGCTGGCGGGCGCCGTCGTCATCGCTCAGAGCCCCGAGACGGCGCAGTACCCGTCGATGCCGATCGCTGCCGCGCGCGCCGGCGCCGACCTGGTATTGGACGTCGCCGAAATCGCCGGCGTACTCAACGACATCGTCGCCGGAGCACCACTTCCGCCCCGTCGGGAATCGCCCGTCACGACCCCGGTGGACCAACCTGACGCCGCCGTCACCACGTACGACGTGCTCGATCGGTTGCCCCCGGCGTTCGCGACCAACAGCGCGGCGGCCCGGGGCGAGCTCGCTCGGCTGCGCGCCGCCGAGCTCGAACGGCGCCGCAAGGAATTGACCGTGGGATTCGGCGCCACGCCGGAGACCGTGGCGATAGCGCGGCGCAGGGCCCAGGAGTCACGTTCCCGCGCCCAGCTGGCCCATCAGGCGGCCGAGGAGGCTTCCACCCAGTGGCCTGCCAAGGCATAGGGCCAGCACGCCGGGAGCGGCTAACCGACGACCTCCATCAACAGCAGTGCCCCGCCGACCGTCCCCTCTGCCGAACGGAACGACGTGCAGATGATGCGCACCGTCGCCGGGCGCCCGCGCCGGTTGACGGCCTCCACCACGACTTCGCCGGAGCTCTCCGGGTCGACGAACGCGTTGCCGATCAGGGGCCGCACGCTGTCGAGCGGCAGGCCGATGTCCAGATTTGTCAGCCCAATCCCAGTCGCCTCGTCCGCCCGCAGGCCCCAAAGTTCTTCACACCCGCGGTTCCACAGGATCACCTTCATCTCCCGGTCGACCACCACCATGCCCATGTTCACCGAGTCGATGAGCGAATCCTGGAAGTGCTTGGCTTCGTCGAGTTCCAGGCTGCGTTCGCGCAACATGTCGTTGATCGTGTGCAGTTCGTCGTTGGTGGACTGCAGCTCCTCGTTCATCGTCTCGAGCTCTTCGTTGGTGGACTGCAGTTCCTCGTTGGTGGTCTCGAGCTCCTCTACCGTGGATTGCAGTTCCTCGTTGGTGGTCTCGAGTTCTTCGTTGGTGGACTGCAACTCTTCGTAGGCCGCCTCCAGCTGGCGATTGGTTTGGACGACCTTGTCCAACAGCGCGCGGGTGGCGGTGACGTCGAAGAACACGATCGACACCCCGAGCAAGCCGTTCTCGGCGTCGACGAGCGGGTTGACGTGGATCTCGAACCACACCGTCTCGGCGCCCGGCCGCTGCCATTTGACGTCCTGGATCCGCGCCGAGCGCCGCTCCACCTTGGCCTGTTCCAGGTAGGCGCGCAGTTCGACAGGGCGATATGACACCTCGAGGTCCCGCAACAGCCGACCGATGTCGCGGGCCGAGAGCCCGAAGATGCTCTCCGCCTGTTGGTTGATCATCGCGACGGTGTCCTCGCCGGTGACCACGATCTGGGCCACCGGGCTGGCCCGGAAGGCCAAATCCCGCACCGTCGTCAACCCCGAAAGGTCCATGCTGCGTTCGTAAAACGCCGAGTTCGGATCGTAGCGATCCACACCACCGTTGCCTCCGAGCGCCTTGCGGAAGATGCGGTGTTTCAGGTTCAGCGGAGCGAACCGGTCGCCGTGACTCAGCAGCATCTCGGCGTGTCCCAGGAACAGCGTGCCCTGCGGTGCCAGGGCAAAATGCAGCCGCCCCAACACGTTTCGTTGCGTCTCCGCGTTGAGATACATCAAAGTGTTGCGGCACACCAGCAGGTCGACGCGCGAGATCGGTGCGTCCTTGACCAGATCGTTACGCCCGAAGATGACCGCTCGGCGCAAGTCCTTGTGAAACACGTAGCGGCCGTTGACCTGTTCGAAGTAGCGCCCCAACAGATCCGCGGGTACGGATTCGACCGCCTTGGCATCGTAGGAGGCGATGCGCGCCTCGCTGAGGGCGTCCTCGTCGACGTCGGTGGCGTAAATCTTGACCCGCTGCCGGAACCCGTCGGGTCCCAGCGCCTCGGCCAGCAGCATGGCCAGCGTGTAGGCCTCCTGACCCGAGGCGCAGCCGGCACTCCACACCCGAATCGGGTCGTCGGGACCGCGCTCGGCCAGCAGTCGCGGAATGACCTCGGTGCGAACGAACTCCCAGGCATCGGGGTCCCGGAAGAACGAGGTGACGTTGATCAGGATGGTGTTGAAGAGTGCGGTGAATTCGTCCGAGCTGGCCTGCAGAAAGTCGAGGTACTCGTCGTAGGCGCTGTAGCCCGCCTGGTCCATCCGGTGCCGGACGCGGCGCATCAGCGAGGTCCGCTTGTAGCCCGTGAAGTCGAAGCCGCGCGAATCCCGCATATACCGCAACAGGCCCTCGAAGGCCTCGTCTGTCGTGGAGTCCATGCACGTCCCGTTCGATCGGGGGTTCACCGAAGGACTTGAACACTACTCGCGGCGTCAGAGTTTGTTTTCGCGCCCAATCGATCCCCACACCGTTTTGCCAGACGTTGTGGGGGTGGCGCCCCACACGCGGCACAGCGCGGACACGATGGCCAGTCCCGAGACGATGTCGGCGCCGCGGTTGGCGTTCTCGTGCCGACCCGGCAAATGGAAGCTGCCGTCCTCGACCGCGACGGTGACGCTGTCTCGGTGACTTTCGACGATCAGCACCGGTGCGCTCTCCGTGTGGTCCAGGACGTTCTCGACGAAGACGGTCGCCACCGTCGCCGCGACCGGGATCGCCTCGGGGACGTCCCATTGCGTGAGCCAGTCGGCGATCACAGTGCGTGCGACATCGAGGCTGCTGATGTTGCGGGCAAGTTCGGTGCGCGCCCGCCGCCGAACCTGGAGGGAGTGGCCCCGTACGGCGTCCAGCGCAAGCTCAACGGAGGAATGCACCGGCACATACCGGTCGACCCCGACCGCGGTGATCTCCCGCTGCACTTTCCGCTCGGCGCACACCAACAAGATCGGCACGTCAGGCCAGACGCTGACATGCCAGCGGGCACTGGTGAACACCGTCCAGGCCGAGGCCGCGGGCGCCTGGAGGCGGTTGATATCGACGATCACCGCGCGCGGCTCGTCGATCGCCGCCTTGATGACGATGTCGCGGACGGTTCGATACGTCGAGCTGTCCAGCACGCCTTCCATCGTCAGGATCGGGAGGTCTTGGGAGGTGTCCAGCTCGATGCGGACAGCCTCTCGCTCACTACTCATCCGGCTTCACCCTCCTGTCGAGCAGTGGTCGACAGCCGGTCGCTGAGCAGTGCCAGCGCGCGTTCGGCCTCATCCGCGATCGCCGTGTAGCGCCGCACGAGCAGCCCGGTTCCGGCTCTGTCCGCCATGTCCCGGGCGAGCCTCGCCTTTTCCTGCAGGCTGCGGACCGCCACCCACATCGCCCCCTCGATCTCGCTGTCCCGCGCGCCGAGCAGGGCCTCGGCCGTCCACGCGTGGCCCACCTGGCAGCGGAAATTGCCCGCGCTGACGGAAACCAGCGAGCCATTGCAGTCGGGGCAGATGTAGCCCGATGGGGCCCCCAATTTTTCGGTGTCGAAGTCGGTCGCGAACCGCGACATCATGGCGATGCGGTTCTCGAGCTCCATCGCAGAGTCGCGCTCCATCTCGGAATCCTCTATCTCTCGGTGCGACAGCTCTTTGAGGACGGCGCCGATGTCGGCCGCCGGCGCCTGCCGGTCCACCACGCCGGCCTCAACGGCGTTGGTCGGCATCGCCGGGAACAACGCGTCCTCTGGTGATTGGCTGATGGTGGCGCCGCCGCGCGAGCGGATGGCGGCCATTCCCAGCACGCCGTCGTCGAGCACACCGGAAAGCAACACGCCGACCGCGCGGGGGCCAAACGTCAAGGCCACAGAGCGGAACAACGCGTTGATCGCCGGCCGGTGCCCGTTCTCGGTGGGCCCCTGTGACAGCAGCACCTGATGGTCGGCGACCAGCAGATGGCGGTCCGGAACACCGACATAGATGTGGCCGGGCTCGAGCGCCGTGCCGTTCTCGGCGGCGGTCGCGGGCAGCGGGCCGCTGCGATCGACGATGCGGGCCAGGATGCTGGGCGCCCCGGCGGGCACGTGCAGCACCATCAGATAGGCGAACGGCACGTCCGGTGACAGCCCCGCGGCGAAATTCGAAAGTGCCTCGACTCCGCCGGCCGACGCGCCGATTGCTACCACACCTTGCAGGGCGCCGACTTCAGCCGTCTCGATCACCACTTTCGACTACCCCTATCGATGGTAGGCAACCCTCCTCTCGGTGGATAGGGGCACAATTCACGCCGTTTGCATGGGGTGGGTCGTGGTACCCCTCTCCGTTGGAAGGAGACGAGCCATGGCCACCGATCAAAATCCGAAACAGCGTGATCTCGACTCGGCCCGATTCCGTCGCGACACCGGGTACCTGACCACCCAGCAGGGCGTCCGCGTAGACCACACCGACGATTCGCTGACCGTCGGAGAGCGAGGACCGACACTGCTCGAGGATTTCCACGCCCGGGAGAAGATCACCCACTTCGACCACGAGCGCATTCCGGAGCGCGTGGTGCACGCGCGCGGGGCCGGTGCCCACGGCTACTTCGAGCCGTACGACGACTGGCTGGCGGACTACACGGCGGCCGCATTTTTGACCACGCCGGGCGTTCAGACTCCGGTGTTCGTGCGATTCTCCACCGTAGCTGGCTCGCGCGGATCGGCCGACACGGTCCGCGACGTACGCGGCTTCGCCACCAAGTTCTACACCGAACAAGGCAATTACGATCTGGTGGGCAACAACTTTCCGGTGTTCTTCATCCAGGACGGCATCAAGTTCCCCGACTTCGTGCACGCGGTGAAACCCGAGCCGCACAACGAGATCCCGCAGGCGCAGTCCGCACACGACACGCTGTGGGACTTCGTGTCGCTGCAGCCCGAGACCCTGCACACCATCATGTGGCTGATGTCGGACCGGGCGCTGCCGCGCAGCTACCGCATGATGCAGGGCTTCGGTGTGCACACCTTCCGGCTGGTAAACGCCACCGGCGAAGGGACTTTCGTGAAGTTCCACTGGAAGCCGCGACTCGGTGTGCACTCGCTGATCTGGGACGAGTGCCAGAAGATCGCCGGCAAAGATCCTGACTACAACCGCCGCGATCTATGGGAGGCCATCGAGTCGGGCCAGTTTCCGGAGTGGGAGCTGGGCGTGCAGCTTGTCGCCGAGGAGGACGAGTTCAAATTCGATTTCGACCTGCTCGACGCCACGAAAATCATTCCCGAGGAACAGGTTCCGGTACGCCCGGTGGGCAAGATGGTGCTGAACCGCAACCCGGACAACTTCTTCGCCGAAACCGAGCAGGTCGCCTTCCACACCGCCAACGTGGTCCCAGGCATCGACTTCACGAATGATCCGCTGCTGCAGTTCCGGAACTTCTCTTATCTGGACACCCAGTTGATCCGTCTGGGTGGTCCCAACTTCGCCCAGCTGCCGATCAACCGGCCGGTGGCCGAGGTCCGAACCAACCAGCACGACGGCTACGGACAGCATGCGATCCCGCAGGGGCGCTCGAGTTACTTCAAGAACAGCATCGGCGGCGGCTGCCCCGCACTCGCCGACGAGAACGTGTTCCGACACTACACCCAACGTTTGGACGGGCAGGCAATGCGCAAGCGCGCCAAGTCCTTTGAGAACCATTACAGCCAGGCGCGAATGTTCTGGCAGAGCATGTCGCCGGTCGAAGCCGAGCACATCGTTGCCGCCTTCGCTTTCGAGCTGGGCAAGGTCGAAGTGCCCGAAATCCGTTCGGCCGTCGTAGCACAACTCGCGCGGGTGGACGGCGGGCTGGCCGGGCAGGTGGCGGCGAAGCTGGGTCTGCCCGAGCCCCCGGAGGAACCGGTCGACGATCGGGTAGCCGCGTCGCCGGCGCTCTCCCAAATCGGTGTCAGCGACACCGTCGTCTCGCGCAAGATCGCCGTCCTGGCCGCCGACGGCGTCGACGTGGTGGGAACACAACGCTTCATCGATCAGATGGGCGAACGCGGCGCGCTGGTCGAGGTGTTGGCCCCGGTCGCGGGCGGCACGTTGGAGGGCGGATCCGGCGGCGAGCTTCGAGTCGACCGATCGTTCACGACGATGGCGTCGGTTCTGTACGACGCCGTCGTGGTGGCGTGCGGGCCGCGGTCCATAGCGACGCTGTCCGACGACGGTTATGCCGTGCACTTCGTGACCGAAGCCTACAAACACTTGAAGCCGATCGGCGCCTACGGGGCGGGTGTTGACCTGCTGCGCACCGCCGGCATCGCCAACCGCCTGGCTGAGGACACCGACGTTCTCAACGATCAGGCCGTCATCACCACGAAAGCCGCCGCCGACGAGTTACCGGACCGCTTCGCCGAGGAATTCGCCGCCGCTCTCGCCAGGCACCGTTGCTGGGAGCGGCGCACAGACCCAGTTCCCGCCTAGGACATGGTTTTCATCGCGCCCGGGGCGGGCACTCGGAGAACCAGGGCGTCTCATCGTGGACAGGAGGATCGAGCATGCCGCGTTCGTCGATCAAGAACGAGAAGCTGTACCAGGACCTGCGCAAGAAGGGCGACTCCAAGGAAAAGGCCGCACGCATTTCCAACGCGGCCGCCGGCCAGGGTAAGTCGAAGGTTGCGCGCCGAGGCGGCAAATCCGGCTCTTACCAGGACTGGACGGTGCCGGAACTCAAAAAGCGCGCCAAAGAGCTTGGCATGTCCGGCTATTCGAGCCTGACCAAGGACAAGCTGGTCGCCAAGTTGCGCAAACACTAAGGGGTCAGGCCCAGTCGGTCGGCCAGCACCAGAAACGCGACCGCGTAGTCGTTGTCGGCGGTCAGCTTCCTGATGGCATCCCAGTCCAGTCGTTCGCGCACCGCGCGCACCGCCGGCAGCAGTTTGGCGAAGTCGCAGTGATGCTCGTGCAGCGCCCGTAGCTGCTGGACGAGCACCATGGTGGGTGGCAGCACCGGCATGCCGATCGCCAGCACATCGTGCTGTTCGGCGCGGTCTAACGTGGCGTCGTCGACGGGCACGCCGTTGAGCCGGTGCAGGATGTCTACGACCATGTTGTCCCTACGGGCCTTGAACAGCCAGTCCTCGGGCGGGCGCTCGATGACGAAGTCCGCACCGGCCAGGGTCGCCACGGCGGCTTCCACGTCGGATTCCGCTACCACCAGATCCACGTCGTGACTGGGTTCCGGTGCGCCATAAGCCCACAACGCGTAGCTGCCGGCCAGTGCGAAACGCGGTCCGTGCTCCTTCAGCGCCGATGCCGCGCAGCGCAACGCTTCCCGCAACTGCGTGGCGCACGGGGGTGGGTCGGGGTGCGCGTCGGTGCCTGCCATTGTGCTGCCTGCCATTGTGCATAGGTCATACCCAGCCTGGCGTGGAGCAACCTGGCAGGCGGCCAAGGCCGTTTAACTTATGGCTAATTGGGAAATATTGGGGTTATGTCCACCGCCGTGCCGCGCGCTTATGACGCCGTCGCCGTAGTGATCCCTGCCCACAACGAGCGGGCACAGCTGCCGGCCTGCCTGCGCGCGATGCTCACCGCCGCCTTGTGCGCGCCGATTCCCGTCACGATCGTAGTAGTCCTGGATGACTGCGACGACGGCAGCGACGAACTGGCCGGTGAGTACGGGCCCGACGTGCACTTCATCAGCGTCGACGCGCACAACACGGGAACGGCCCGCGCGGTCGGCTTCGGTTATGCGCGATCGCTTTTGGACGCCGATGCCCGGTGCTGGTTTGCCACCGCCGACGCCGGGAGCCGGGTGGACCCCGGCTGGCTTATCCATCAGCTGCGGTCAGGCGCCGACGTGGTCGTCGGCGTCATGCGGTGCTACGAAGCAAGCGAGCGCGGCCGCCAGAGCCGCCAACAGCTCATCGACGGCGACATGGGCTTCAGCGCGCGCGCATATTGGCACGTCGGCGGCTTTCGCACGTTGGCAACCGGCGAAAAAGCCGACTTGGTCGAGCGGTTCGAAGCCGCCGGCCACCACATACATCGCGACACCGACTTGTCGGTGATCACGTCGAAGCGAATCCAGGCTCGGGACCCGTACGGATTCGCCGACTACCTCACGCAATTGGGGAGAACGGCGGCGGGTGATTGCGCGTGACGGCGGGTTTGGTTGAGCACTGGCTGGAGTCCGGAAGACTCGAGTTGCCCCTTCCCGCCTCGGGGCGCACGGCGGAACGCTGGCAGCGGCTGGCGCGCCTGGCCGAAGAGGACATCGTGGCGGCCAGGATCGCCGAAGCCCACGTCGATGCGGTGGCGATACTTCACGAGTTGGGTGGCAAACCGCCCGAAGCGGGCCAATTGTGGGGCGTGTGGGCGGCCGAGGCCCCGGACGCCGCCTTGACGGCCACCGACAACGATGGCGCGTTCTTGCTGAACGGCACCAAGGTGTGGTGTGCGGGTGCGGGGTTTTGCAGCCACGCACTGGTGACCGCGCGCCTTGACGACGGGACGCTCGGGCTGTTCGCGGTCGCCGCGACCGACCCAACCGTCAGGGCGTTGCCCAGCACATGGTGGAACGCCGGCATGGCGGGCAGTGATACCAGGCCGGTCCAGTTCACCAATACTCAAGCCGTCGCAGTGGGCGACCCCGACGCCTATCTGGAGCGGCCCGGGTTCTGGCATGGCGCGATCGGTGTGGCTGCCTGTTGGCTGGGTGGTGCGCGCAGGGTCGCTGACCCGCTATACCGTTGTGCCGCAAGCCAGTCGGCGGACGCGTACTCGCTGGCACACCTTGGCGCGGTGGACGCCGCGCTCGCCGCCGGTGAGGCGATCCTGTCGGCGGCCGCAAGTCAGATCGATGACGACCCGTTCGACCGGGCCGGCACCGCGCAGCTTCTTGCCCGTCGAGTCCGCACGGTGGTGGAACACGCGGTCGACGAAGCCATCACCCGCACCGGACGCGCTTTGGGCCCCGGCCCGCTGTGCCAGGATGGCCGCCACGCGCAACGGGTCGCCGATCTGAGCATCTACATCCGGCAAAGCCATGCGGAGCGGGACTTGGCCGAGCTCGGCTGCCTGGCGGGTCAGCAGGGGATGCGGGTCCCATGAAGACCGTGCCGGCGGGCAACTGCACACGGTTTGCGGCCAAGCCACTCACCCACGGCGGCACGCCGGCGCCGCTATGGCTGGCGGCTTTCGCAAAAAATCCGCTGCCGACACTGGATGTGACGGAATGCCCACGGCTGGTGGTGGTGGCCCCGCACCCCGATGACGAAACTCTCGGCCTTGGTGCCACGATCACTCAGTTGGCCGCGAACGGGATTCCCGTCCAAGTGGTCTGCCTCAGCGACGGCGGCGCGGCCCGGCCCGGTACGTCCGCATCGGAGCGACTTCGTATGGAGACCATCCGTCGTTACGAATTGCGCAGAGCAGTAAATCTTTTGAACATCCCTCCCCCGGTACTGCTGGGTCTTCCTGACGGCGAGCTGGCGGACCATGAGGATAGGATCACCCAGAAGCTGACCCAGATCCTCGACGACGCCGGACCCACTTGGTGTGCGGCGACGTGGCGGGGCGACGGGCATCCTGACCACGAAACCGCGGGCCGTGCGGCCGCGGCCGCCTGCACGCTCACCGGGACGACGTTGCTGGAATATCCGGTCTGGATGTGGCACTGGGCATTTCCTGCCGACGAAGCCGTGCCGTGGGACCGGGCCTACTCGGTGCCCGCACCCGGTTGGGCATCGGAACGCAAACGGCGGGCCGCGCAATGCTATCGAAGTCAATTCGAGCGCAGCGGCGACCGAGCTGCGCCCAGGTTGCCGGGTTGCGTGCTCCCGCGTTTGCGCGCGGTCGGCGAGGTCGTATTTCGGTGACCCCGGCGCTCCTGCCGGGATGCTCACCATTCGGCGTGTGTAGCACACAGTCCGCAGCGCGGTTATACCGCTGACTGCACGAGGCAAAAATGGGTAGGTGAAAACCTGTGCGTGTGGCGACGTTCAACATCCTGCATGGGCGCACCGTCGGTGACGGAGTCGTCGTCGCGCGGCTGCGCGATTGCGTACAGCGCCTTGACCCGGACGTGCTGAGCCTGCAAGAGGTCGACTGTGAGCAGCCGCGCTCCGAGCGCGCCGACCTGACCGCCGCCGCGGCCGAAGCCATGGGCGCGGTGGAACACCGGTTCGTGGCGGCGATTTCGGGCACGCCGGGCGCGACCTGGATGGCCGCTACCGGCCACGAACAACCGGGCACCGCCGCGTACGGGATCGCGCTGTTGTCCCGATACCCCGTCGCCAGTTGGCAGGTGGTGCGGCTACCCCGCATACCGATGCGATTTCCGATGTACCTCCCGGGACCCAACCGGGTGATGGTGGTCGACGAGGAGCCGCGCGCCGCAGTCATCGCACAACTGCACACCCCGCTGGGCGGACTAACGGTGGCCAACACCCATCTGTCTTTCGTTCCGGGCTGGAATCGGCGCCAGCTACGTCGACTGATTCACGACCTGCGCGGCTTCCCCGGGCCGCGGCTGTTGACCGGAGACTTGAACATGACGCCGAAGGCGGTGCGCCGCTGGTCGGGCATGCGTGCTTTGGCTGCCGCCCAGACATTTCCCGCGGACACGCCCAACCGCCAACTCGACCACATCTTGACCGACGACCACCAGTTGCGCGGTCGCGCCGTGCAGTCAGAACTGATGACGATTTCCGACCACCGTCCGCTGGTCGTGGATTTGCAGCGGGTCTGACAGGTCAGCCATCGGGGCGGCCCGATCGCACCGCGGCGAGAATCCACTCGATGTCGTCGGCCGTAGGCACCTTGTCGGTGACCGCGATGATTGCCACGCCGACGACTACTGGTTCTCCTTCTGCCGCTCTTCGGCAGCGTCGGCGCCGGCCCGCGCCGACTCAGCTTCGGCTTCCTTCTTGCCCGCATCGCGTTGCGCGTCGGCTTTGTCCTGCTGGGCCTGGCCCTCTCTGTGCAAGTCGTCGCGACCGAGCACGGCCCCGCCAACCTCTTTGGCCTTCCCCTTCACGCCCTCGACGGTGCCCTTTACCGCTTCCTCTGGCCCGCTCTTGTCATCGCCCATGGGTTCGACCTCCCTCTCGTGATTGCCGAGCTTGCGCTCGATGGCACCTACGGCGTTCCCACCGCCCGGCCCGTCAAACGCGCGCGGTACGCGTTGCGCCTGGACGGCGAATGGGTGATGTGCGCGTCATCACGCCGGCAATGGTTGAGGCCGAACTTCACGTATCCGCCAGCCGAATGGGTCCGTTTCAACGTGGCAGTGCTGGGTAGTAGCAGGGCCGAAGGGGGTGAGAGCACTGACCACTGTCGCCGTGATCGGAGCGACCGGCACCGCTGGCTCCCGCATTGTCGCCCGCTTGAGGGCGCGCGACGTCGCGGTAGTGAAGATTTCGCGTGAGCATGGCGTCGATTTGTTCGACGGACCAGGCCTTTCGCGCGCGCTCGAGGGTGTCGACGTCGCCATCGACGTGTCCAACCCGGTGCCTCCCGACGGCCGGTCCGATATCGGCCACACGCTGGTGGCAGCCTCCCGCAACATCATCGCCGCCTGTGCCACGCAGGAAGTGGAGCGTCTCGTGGTGTCGACGATCGCCGGAATCGAGGATCCCGTGTTCGACGGCTTCGCCTATTACGAAGCCAAGCGGAAGGCCAAGGACATCCTGCTCGACGGTCCGGTGCCGACGACGGTCGTCAAGTCGACGCAGTGGTACGAGTTCGCCACCGACGACGACGCCGTCACCTGTAACGCCGATGAGGTGATCGTCGAGGACTGGTTGATTCAACCAATCGCCGCCGACACCGTCGCCGACGTGATGGTCGAGGCGGCCCTGGGGCAGGTACACGCACCGCGCACCATCACCGGTCCGGACATCATCCGACTACCCGATCTGACATCCAAACTGCTTGCCCTGCAAGGTGATAGTCGACAGGTGCGAACCGTAGAGCCCGCGGTCACCGCCCTGGGCGCCGGAGCGCTACTGGCTCCCGGTCAGGCAATAGTCGTCGGTCCCGACGTCGACACGTGGCTGCAAACCCTGGCTCCCCCTAGCACAAACGGACACCGCTCGGCGGACGGCGATGGAGGGTCAGGTGGAAGCTGATGAGTTCCAGAGCATTAGCGCACAGCTGACCACGATCATGCCCGCGGCGGCGAGCGCAGCTAGTCGTTGATGTTCTTGGTGTGGACGCGTCGTAAAAATCCCAACCGCCTCGAGACGAAATCCCCGCAATGCCAGCACGAGCAATGCCAGCACGAGCAATGCCAGCACGAGCAATGCCAGGCCCGCGATGATCTCAACGGTGATGATGACCAACGTCTCCGAGGAGAAGTAATCGAAAGTCACGCCGGCCGCTGGCAAGGTGACCGACGCGCCGAGGGCGCAGCCCGCGTAACCTGCGGGGTGCAACAGCCCTGCGGATGCAGGTCCGGCGACGGGCCGGACGAACGGAACAGCAAGCGCACCAAAGGCCACCCAGCCCACGCTCAATAGACTCAGGCTGACCTTCATGCCCAGCCGGATCGGCTCGAAGTGGCCGTACGCAGCGAGAGACGACGCAGTTCGGATAACGATTGCGTCACGATCATGGTCACGATTCCCTAAGAGCGGGCACCATTTCTTAAAGATTCGGGGATCGTTTAATCGTTCGCTTAGCGAAAGACCGTTAGAAGCTGGGTAATGACGCGCAGCGTTCGTCGTCAGCGAACACCGTCGCTGTTGGCTTCGGCTACTTTGGATTTCGAGGATCGGGAGCCTCTGTCGAGAGAAAATCATTTCGTTTCGAAGGACATCAAAGAACATGAAAATCAGCAGTATTGTCGCGCGCCGGAAAGTGGCCGGTGTCAGTGCCGGCTGCCTGCTCGGAGGAATGGCGATGGGCATCCTCGGTGCGCCGTCGGCGGCCGCTGCACCCGACTGCAGCCCGGCCGGTGTGAACAACACCGTTTCCTCGGTGCAGGGCTCAGCGGAGCAGTACCTGGCGGCGCACCCGGGGGCGAACCAGGTGGTGACGGCGGCCTACGGGCAGCCGCGGCCGCAGGCTGAGTCGAGCCTGCGCAGCTATTTCACCGCCCACCCGCAGGAATACAACGACCTGCGCGGCATCCTGGCACCGATCGGCGACACCGAACGGCAGTGCAATGTCACCGCCCTGCCGCCACACCTGGAGTCCGCTTACCAGGAATTCATGGCCGGCTGATTCGGGGTTCGAGACGACCCGCCACAATGCCGTGGCGGGTCGTTTCCATGTCGGCGTGCTGTGGTGTGAACACGTTCTGTGGCGGGTAATTGTGCAGTCAGCTAACAGAACTGGAGGGCGAACAATGCGGCTGCGCCGGAGCGTGCTGAGCAAGCCGGGTATCACGCGTAAGCGCCGCGGTAAAGGCTTCGCCTATTACCGGCCGGATGGCAAGCGATTGTCCGATCCGCAAACATTGCAGCGCATCAAGGATCTGGTTATCCCACCGGCCTGGAAGAACGTGTGGATCGCACCGTATAGCAACGGCCACATTCAGGCCGTGGGTGTCGACGCCGCAGGCCGGAGGCAGTATCTGTATCACTCCGCCTGGCAGCAGGAACGCGCCGAGGAGAAGTTCGACCGCGTGCTGGAACTGTCCACACGGCTGCCGGCCTGGCGCGCCGAGATCGCGAAAGATCTGACGCGAAAGGGCCTGACCCGCAAACGGGTGTTGGCGCTCGCGCTGCGGCTGCTTGATCGCGGATACTTTCGCGCCGGCGGCGAGCAATACGCCGAGGAACACGAGTCCTACGGACTGTCCACCCTGTTGTGTGAGCATGTGGTCGTGCGGCGTGACGCGGTCGAGTTCGATTTTCCGGCCAAGAGCGGGGTCCGGCGCACCGCGGAAATCGAGGATCCCGAAGTCGTCCGTGCGGTGCGGGCACTGATGCGCCGGTCCAACCGCACCGAGCGATTGCTGGTGTGCCGCACCTCATCCGGCTGGGTCGATATACGTGCCGCCGATCTCAACGACCGATTCAAAGAACTCGTCGGTGACGAATACACCGTCAAGGACCTGCGGACCTGGCACGGGACGGTACTTGCCGCGGCAGCCTTCGCGGACGCCGACCCGGCCCTCTCCCGCCGGGTGGCCAAGCGCGTTGAATCGGCGGTGATGAAAGAGGTGGCCGAGGAGTTGGGCAACACCCCGGCGGTGGCACGCGGTTCCTACGTCGACCCCCGCGTCGTCACCGGTTACGAGCAGGGACTGACCATCGGCGCAGCGGTGCGCCGTGCCGAACACGCCAAAAAACCCGACCTGGCCCAGGAGATCCTGGACAAGGCCACCCGCATGCTGATCCGGCGAGTGGCCAAGGGCCACAGCGCGGATGGACCGTCTGCGCTGCCCGAATCGGCGTGAACCGATGGTCGGCTGAAAGGTGGCTGGGAGTCGCCTGAACCGCCGCTTTTGCGCGCATAACCCCGGTGATTGCGGGTAGACAGGCCCGTGTGGGAAGTGCCCAAGCCGTCCGCGCGGCGGCAGCCTGCCTTGGTCACGCCTGTCAGCGGCAACCGCCATCGGTTGGCCCGCGATTCGGCGGCGCTGCCATGCAGGTGGTTCAAACAATAGCCACACACGCCCATCCGCCAGCGCTGTAGAACCGTCTGAGGAGGGAAAACATGTCTAAAAAAGAGGTTTCCGACTATCTGCTGGAGCGCTTGCGGGCGTGGGGTGTTGAGCATGTATTCGGCTACCCCGGCGACGGCATCAACGGACTGCTTGCGGCATGGGGGCGGGCGGACAACAAGCCCAAGTTCATCCAGTCGCGCCACGAGGAGATGAGCGCCTTCGAGGCGGTCGGATACGCAAAATTCACCGGCCGGGTCGGGGTCTGCGCCGCCACGTCGGGCCCCGGCGCGATCCACCTGCTAAACGGCCTCTACGACGCCAAACTCGACCACGTTCCGGTGGTGGCCATCGTCGGTCAGACCAATCGCAGCGCAATGGGCGGTAACTACCAGCAGGAAGTCGACCTGCTGACCCTGTTCAAAGACGTCGCCAGCGACTACCTCCAAATGGTCACCGTTCCCGAACAATTGCCCAACGTACTGGACCGCGCGATCCGGATAGCGATGACGCAGCGCGCCCCGACGGCATTGATCATCCCCAGCGACGTTCAGGAGCTGCCCTACTCGCCGCCCGAGCACGCGTTCAAGATGGTGCCCTCCAGCCTCGGCATCGAGTACCCGAACATCGCCCCCGGCGACGCCGCCATCGCTCGGGCCGCTGATGTGCTCAATGCCGGCAAGAAAGTCGCCATTCTGGTGGGCACCGGCGCGCGTGGCGCCCACGAAGAGCTGGCCGAAGTCGCCGACCTGCTTGGGGCGGGCGCAGCAAAGGCGCTGCTGGGCAAGGACGTGCTGTCGGACGAATTGCCTTGGGTCACCGGCTCGATCGGATTGCTCGGGACCCGGCCGAGCTATGAGATGATGCGCGACTGTGACACGCTGCTGACCGTCGGCTCCAGCTTCCCGTACACGCAGTTCCTGCCGGAATTCGGTCAGGCCCGCGCGGTGCAGATCGACGTCGACGGCCGGATGGTTGGCATGCGTTACCCCTACGAGGTCAACCTTGTGGCCGACGCCAAGACCGCACTGCGGGCTCTGATCCCGCACCTGCGCCGCAAGGAGGACCGCTCGTGGCGTGAGGGCATCGAGAAGAATGTCGCCCGCTGGTGGGAGACGATGGAGAAGGAAGCCATGGTCAACGCCGACCCGGTCAACCCGCTGCGGTTGTTCTCCGAGCTGTCCCCTCAGTTACCCGAAAATGCCATCGTTGCAGCCGATTCCGGCTCGTCCGCCAACTGGTATGCGCGCAATCTGCGCTTCCGCGGCGACATGCGGGGCTCGCTGTCGGGCACGCTGGCCACGATGGGTCCCGGTGTTCCGTACGGCATCGGCGCCAAGTTCGGCCACCCGGACCGGCCCGTCATCGTGTTCAGCGGTGACGGCGCAATGCAGATGAACGGCATGGCCGAGCTGATCACGATCAAGCGGTACTGGAGCGAATGGAAAGACCCCCGTCTGATCATCGCGATCCTGCACAACAACGACCTGAATCAGGTCACGTGGGAAATGCGCGCCATGGCCGGCGCGCCCAAATTCGCGGAGTCCCAGAACCTTCCGGACATCGACTTCGCCGCCTTCGCGGCCAGCCTGGGCCTGAACGCCATGGCGATCAAAGATCCGGAGGAATTGTCGGACGCGTGGCGCCAGGCGTTGTCCGCGGACCGTCCCACCGTCCTGGACGTGTATACGGATCCCGACATGCCGCCCATCCCGCCGCACGCGACGTGGGATCAGTTCAAGTCGGCGACCACGGCGGTGCTGGCCGGCGACGAAGACCGGGTGGGCTTTGTCAAGGTGGGCCTCAAGACCAAGGCGCAGGAGTTCTTGCCGCACAAGAAGAGTTGACCCGCTGGGGTCGACTCACCCGCGGCCGGCGACGCTTGCACCCGCGCTGCGCAGGTCGTCGACGAACGCCTTGTACACCTCGTCACGTTTATCGCTGCGGTCGCGCAACACCGACGAGGGGTGCACCGTCGCCACCACGCTGGGCTCGGGTGTGAGGTGTACGTCCACGGATGAGGGTAGCCGCAGTCGTTGCCCGCGCTGAGTGGACACCCGAAAAGTGGTTCCCAGCAACGACTGTGCGGCCGTCGCGCCCAGGCACACGATGACCTGCGGGCGCACCGCCTCGATCTCGGCGATCAGCCAGGGCCGGCACGCGACCACTTCGGTGCGACGGGGCTTTTGGTGGATGCGTCGTTTGCCACCCTTGCGGGTGAATTTGAAGTGCTTGACCGCGTTGGTCTCATAGACCAGCGCAGGGTCGACGCCGGCGTCCTGGAGCGCACGGGCGAGCAGTCGCCCGGCCGGACCTACGAACGGCTCGCCGGCGCGATCCTCCTGGTCGCCTGGCTGCTCACCCACCAGCATGATCGGCGCACCGGGATGCCCACTGCCGAACACCGTTTGGGTGGCATCCTCGAAAAGCGAACATCCATGGCAGGTTTCGGCCGCATCGCGCAGCGCATCGAGGTTGCGCGCCTCTGGGAGGTAACGGGTGGCCCCGGGTGCGTTCGATGTTGCGGCCATGAGCTTTGGCGATCGAAGGATGGGGGCGTGGTACCCCCGCTCCCCCACCGAGCGGGGGTACCACGCCAGGGGTGGCTTCGTCAGCCCTTGCCTATGATGGCGTCGCGGGCCCGGTCGAGCATCGCGGCGAATGGCCCGGCGGCCAGGTTGGCCACCTGGGATTCCACCCCGGCGTGTGGGCGGGTGGGCGCGGCGGCCTCGGCGAGCTTGGCGGCGCGGCCCATGCGTTCGAGTTCCTCGCTGCTCAATTCCTCGCCCAGCTTGGCGAATTCGTCAATCTCCTCGTGCTCGGCGTGTTCGACGACGGCGTCGCGCAGCTTCGTCAGTTCGCGAGTGAACTCCTCGCTGGCGACGTCGAGCTTTTCCAGTTTCTGCAGAACGGTTTTGGCCTCGTGCTCTTCGTGCAGCCGCTTGTCCACCACGGCGGCGCCGTTGGGAATCTTCCGCTTGGCGCGAGGGTGAACGATCTCTTCCTCCGCCGTTTCGTGCACGGCGAGCAGCCGCCGAAGCTCGACGAACGCGTCTTCGCGGGCCTTTCCGGAGGCCGCGAGGGTCTCGACGAACATCGCCTTGATCTGCTCGTGCTGACTGACGAGGAAGTCGACCACGTCGGTGGGCGACTTGATGGCGATCGGTGCCACAGTGTCCCTCCCATCTTTGGTTCGACGCGCAGGGCTGTGCGCGCTCCCGTGACGGCTACCCGACGAATCCGGGAGGCAAACGGGGTGTGGCCGTGGCCGCGCGGGGTATGTCCTGGACAAACGACGAAAGGAGCTCGCGGTCGATGGGCGTCGGATTGGGTTTGCGCACTGGCCAGCGCATCTGGGCGCTGCTGCGCTGCGGAGTCGTCGGCGCGGTCGCGGCGGCCGCGCTGAGCACGGGCTGTTCACATCCCGGAGCGTCGTTGGAAGCCGCGCCCGACGTGCAACTCTGGCGGGCCGGTGCCGCGTTGCAGGAACCGGTGTGGTCGTACCACATGCGTGCGCTGGTCGCGCTCACCGACGATCACCGGTTGGCCGAGGCCAGCGCCGCAGATCATGACGGCCAGGCCAAGACGCGGTTCTCCGCGCCCATGGCGGCCGGCCGCAACCTGCAGATCAGCCGGAAAGACGAACGCGTGGTGTTCGTGCCGCAGCCCGAGCGGGGCAAGGTGGCGGAGGTCGACCTGGAAAGCCTGCGCCAGGTCAACGATTTCGACGCGGGACCGGCGCCGGCCTACCTGACCGAGGATGCGGGGTTGCGGATGCTGCTTGCGCTGTCGGCGGACGGGAAGGCGGTGACGCCGGTGGATCAGTACGGGTACCGAAACCTACCCACCGCCTTCACCGGAACCAGCGCGGACACCATCGACGGCGCAAATAGGGGCCGCCAGCTCGACTACCACCTATTCGGTCCGTCGGGCATCCGTCACTTTCAGGGGACGTCCTCGCCCGCGGCGCAACGCGGCTCATTGGACGTCGACGTCGCGGTCTCGGCGGGTGACGGCACCGCGGTGACGCGCAGCTACGTCGCCGGCCACGACGACCACACGCTGCGCGCCGTCGACTCGCGCCGCGGCGGAAAGGGATTGGAGGTGTTGGCCAGCACGCGATTGCCGTCGCCGATCCGCGAACTCGGCACCGACGACACCAGGATCTATGCCGCCACCGACCACGAACTGGTGACACTCGAAACGGCAAGCTTCACCGGTTTCCCGGACGGCCGCATCCCCGTGCTGCGCAGCATTGATTACCGGTCGGGGCTGCCTCCGGACGCCCGCGCGGCCCGGCTCTCGGGCATGGCCGTCGGGCCGCACCGGGTCTACCTGACCTTCGCGCAGGCGCCCTACGTGGTAAGCATCGCCAAACCGCGCCTGTGACGACCGTGGTTTTCCCAAGCCCTGTCGTCAGCTACATTTCGGGCAGGTTCTCCCGCTTAGGAGGAACTGGGGTGACTAACCCGCAGGAGCCGTATTGGCAAAACCCGCTGAGCTATGACCCGCTCGGTCGCGTCCCGGCGCCCGACGAGGAGCTGCCCGACGAGCTACCCGCCGCCGCCCCCTCGCCATTTGCGCCACCGCCCGCGCCCTACCGCCCGCCGGTCAACGCCATGGCGACGCTGTCGCTGGTTTTCGCGTTCCTCTTCGCGCCCGCGGGAGCGATTCTGGGACATCTCGGCCTGGCGCAGATCCGCCGCACGGGCGAACTCGGCCGCGACCGTGCCCTGGTAGGCGTGACGCTGTCGTACATCTTCATCCTGTTGGCGGTCGTCGCGCTGGCCGGATGGGCCACGTTAACCAGTTCGACCTCCCCGCAGCGGACGTCGGCCGACTCCAGCGCGGCGGCCGGGCCGCCGCCGCCCACGGTCCCGCCGGAGACCATCGCCACGCTGTTGCCCGGGCTCGACGCCCTGCGGAACATCACCGGCGATGCGAACCTCGACCTCGGGCCGACCCGGAACAGCCCCGGCCGCTCCGCGGACGACGGCAGCATCGACCGCCCGGAGTGCTGGGGAAGCATCGCCGCCGGCAGCCCGGACGCCTACACCCCGGGGCCACTGGCCGGATATCACGCCGGACAGTTCACCGACACGCGCAGCATGCTGAAGTCGATGCAGGTCATCGAGGGCGTGGCGGCATTCCGCGATCAGGCTGCGGCCCAGGCGCAGTTGGCCGCCTTGCTGTCGGGATGGCATCGGTGCGGCGGCTCCACGGTCACCGTGACCGCTCCCGGTGGGCAGCCGATCGCGATGTCGCTCAGTGAGCCCGCCGACGCGGGCAACGGCATCACCACCTTGGATCTGACGCCCAAAACCATCCAGGTCCGCACGGCACGCGCGATCGCGGCCAAGGCGAACGTCGTCATCGACCTGAGCGTGTCCGCCAACGGCACCACGGACAGTGCGCCACCCCGCGCCGCGGCGGTCAGCATCGCCAACTACATCCTCGGCAAGATCCCCGGCTGACGACCGACGCGGATCGGAGGTCCACTGGTGGCTCATGCGTGGCGACCCGCGGCGCCCGGCCCTGCCGCGCTTGCGATCGCCACTACGCTGACCACATGAAATTTGTCGACGTCGACGGGATGGGCCGAGTCAGCCGGATCGGCCTGGGCACCTGGCAGTTCGGTTCGCGCGAATGGGGTTACGGGGACAGCTACGCCGCCGGCGCGGCGGGCGACATCGTGCGCCGCGCCCGCGCCCTGGGGGTGACGCTGTTCGACACCGCCGAGGTGTACGGCCTGGGCAAGAGTG
The DNA here is from genome assembly GCF_001667925.1 of Mycobacterium sp. E2479. GTDB lineage: Bacteria > Actinomycetota > Actinomycetes > Mycobacteriales > Mycobacteriaceae > Mycobacterium. The sequence goes on from NZ_LZJR01000044.1 coordinate 35,558, forward strand.
AGCGCATCCTGGGCGAGGCCCTCGGCGACGAGCGCGCGGACGTCGTGGTGGCCAGCAAGATCATGCCGGTCGCTCCGTTCCCCGCCGTGGTCAAGCAGCGCGCCCGCGCCAGCGCGCAGCGGCTGGGGTTGGACCGGATCCCGCTCTACCAGATTCATCAGCCCAACCCGGTGGTGCCGGATTCGGTGATCATGCCGGGCATGCGCGATCTGCTCGACAGCGGCAAGATCGGTGCTGCCGGCGTCTCGAACTATCCGCTGCAGCGGTGGCAGAAGGCCGACGCCGCGCTCGGCCGGCCGGTGGTCAGCAACCAGGTGCACTTTTCGCTCGCCTTCCCGAAGGCGCTGAAGAACCTGGTGCCGTTCGCCGAGCGGGAGAACCGCATCGTGATCGCCTACAGCCCGCTGGAACAGGGTTTGTTGGGCGGCAAGTACGGCGTCGATAACCGCCCGGGTGGCGTGCGGGCGGTGAACTCGCTGTTCGGCACCGAAAACCTGCGCCGCGTCGAGCCGCTGCTGCAGCTGCTGCGCGACGTCGCGAAGGACGTCGACGCCAAGCCGGCGCAGGTGGCGCTGGCCTGGCTGATCAGCTATCCGAACGTGGTGGCCATTCCCGGCGCCTCCAGCGTCGAGCAGCTCGAGTTCAACGTCGCCGCCGCCGACATCGAGCTGCCCACCGCATCACGTGACGCGCTCACCGAGGCGGCCCTGGCCTTCCGGCCCACGTCGACCGCGCGCTTCCTGACCGACCTGGCCAAGGAGAAGCTCGCCCGGCGTTAAGACTGGTTGGCCTCGGCGAAGGCGGCGGGGCTGGCCGGCGCCCCGCGGGCCACCACGAGCGGCATCGACGTCGAGGCGTTGGTGCGCAAGATGGTATGGACCACGTCGACGAGGTCCTCGACGGGCATCAGCTTGCCGGGCATGCAGCCGCGTGCCGACCACAGCGGCACCGCTTTCATCGCCAGGTCCATGTCCCAGCCCTGGTTCATGCCGGTTTGGCCGTCACCCTCGCCGCCCGCGCACTCCCCGACGATCAGGTTGGTGAAACCGATGTCGGAGTGCTCGGCTCGCCACGCTTCCACGAGCCGTTCCAGGGCGGCCTTACTGACGCCGTAGGCACCCAGACCCGGCCACGGCGGCCCGAAGGTGCCGGCGTCGGAGGACAGATACACCGCCTTACCGGCCGACGCGGTCAGGTGCGGGACCGCCGCGGCGGTCACCAACGATGCGCCGATCACGTTGGTGTCGAAGATGCGCCGCCACGTGTCGGCTTCGGTGTCCACCAAGCGGACCAGCGGCCCGACGGCGGGCGTGTAGACGATGTTGTCGATGCCGCCGAGGGCGTCGGCGGCATGGTCGATGGCCGAGCGGCAGGATGCCTGGTCGGTGACATCGCATTCGATGGCGATGGCGTTCGGGCCGGCCTCCTTCGCCGCGGCCTCGATGCGCTCCCGGCGGCGGGCCAGCAGCGCGACCTGATCGCCGCGCAGCGCAAGACCGACGCCTATGCAACGCCCCAGCCCGCTGGAGGCGCCGACCACCACTGTCCTTGACATATTCGCCCTCTCCTGTAACGACCTCGCTGCAGCCACAGCGTATCGGCAGGCGAAGCGCTACGTAACGTTCGGGCGGATTTGTGTCAACGAGCTCAGGCGGCGTCGGGCGCCTGCAGCACCACGGCGGTATGCGCGTCGACGGTGAACGTTCCTCCGCCGGGCACTTCGTCGGCCGGGGTTTCCTCTTCGCGTCCGGTGAAGACCACAATCCGCCAGGAAGCACCAAATTCCTTCGGCGGCAAGGTGAATTCGATCGGCTCGTAATGGGCGTTGAAGCACAGCAGGAAGGAGTCGTCGAGCACCCGCTGTCCCCGCGGATCACGGTCGGGGATGCCATGACCGTTGAGGAACACGGCGAGCGATTTGGCGAAGCCGGCGCCCCAATCCTCGTCGGTCATCTCGGTGCCCTCGGGGGTGAACCACGCGATGTCCGGCAGTCCGTCCTGACCGCGCCGGCCCAACGGCTTGCCGGAGAAGAATCGGCGCCTGCGGAACACCGGGTGCTCGGCCCGCAACGCCGAGACGATCCGGGTGAACTCGAGCAGACCGACATCGGCGCTGTCCCAGTCGATCCAGGTGAGCTCGTTGTCCTGGCAGTAGCCGTTGTTGTTGCCGTTCTGGGTGCGACCGAGTTCGTCGCCGTGGCAGATCATCGGCACGCCCTGGGACAACAGCAGCGTGGTCAAGAAGTTGCGCTGCTGGCGCGCGCGCAACTCGTTGATCCGCTCGTCGTCGGTCGGCCCCTCGGCTCCGCAGTTCCAGGACCGGTTGTGGCTCTCGCCGTCGTTGTTGTCTTCGCCGTTGGCTTCGTTGTGCTTTTCGTTGTAGGACACCAGGTCGCGCAGCGTGAAGCCGTCGTGGGCGATGACGAAGTTGATCGATGCCACCGGCCGACGCGCGGTGTGCTCGTAGAGATCCGCCGATCCGGAGAGCCGGTAGGCGAACTCGTCGAGGGTGGCGGGCTCGCCGCGCCAGAAGTCGCGGACGGTGTCGCGGTACTTCCCGTTCCACTCGGTCCACTGTGGCGGGAAGTTGCCCACCTGGTATCCGCCCGGGCCGACGTCCCAGGGCTCGGCGATGAGCTTGACCTGGCTGACGGTCGGATCCTGTTGCACCAGTTCGAAAAACGTTGACAGGCGGTCGACATCGTAGAACTCGCGGGCGAGGGTGGCGGCCAGGTCGAAGCGGAAGCCGTCGACGTGCATCTCGGTCACCCAGTAGCGCAACGAATCCATGATCAGCTGCAGTGCATGGGGGTGCCGGACGTTGAAGCTGTTGCCGGTGCCGGTGTAGTCCATGTAGTACTGCTTGTCGTCGTCGACCAGCCGGTAGTAGGCGGCGTTGTCGATGCCGCGCATCGACAGGGTGGGACCCAGGTGGTTGCCCTCGGCGGTGTGGTTGTAGACCACGTCGAGGATGACCTCGATGCCGGCCTCGTGCAGCGAGCGGACCATGGCCTTGAATTCCTGGACCTGCCCGCCCGCCGTGGTGGCGCTGGAGTACTTGAAGTCGGGTGCGAAGAATCCGATCGTGTTGTACCCCCAGTAGTTCGAGAGCCCCTTGTCGACCAGGGTGGAGTCGTTGGCGAAGTGGTGCACCGGCATCAGCTCGATGGCGGTGATACCGAGGCTTTGGAGGTGCTCGATGATCACCGGGTGCCCCACCGCGGCGTAGGTGCCGCGCAGCGGTTCGGGGATGTCGGGGTGGGTCTGGGTCAGGCCTTTGACGTGCGCCTCGTAGATGACGGTGTCGGCGTATTGGTGGTCCGGCGGCCGATCGTTGCCCCAGTCGAAGTAGGGGTTGATCACCACCGACTTGGGCATGCTGGCCGCCGAGTCGTCGTCATTGCGGCTGTCGGGGTCGCCGAAGTTGTAGCTGAACAGCGACTGGTTCCACTCGAACGAGCCGTCGATGGCTTTCGAGTATGGGTCCACCAGCAGCTTGTTCGGGTTGCATCGCAGCCCCGCCTTCGGGTCGTACGGACCGTACACGCGGTAGCCGTAGCGCTGGCCCGGTTCGATGTTGGGGATGTACGCGTGCCAGATGAAGCCGTCGATCTCCGGCAGGGTGACGCGGCTCTCGGTGCCGTCGGCGTCGAACAGGCACAACTCCACCCGTTCGGCCACCTCGCTGAACACGGCGAAATTGGTGCCCGCGCCGTCATATGTGGCGCCCAGCGGGTAGGCCCTACCCGGCCACACCTCTCCGGTGGGCGTGGGGGCGAGAGCGTCTGCGGTGGTCATGGCGCAATCAATACCCTGCCTACCTGGCCGTCAAACTGTGCACCGCGCCCCGCACTGCCGTGACTCACCGGAAAGCCTTGGGGCATACCCGATCACGGCGTCAGTATGACCTTCACCGCACCGTCGTGCTTCTTCTGAAAGATGTCGTAGGCATGCGGCGCCTCGTCCAGGGGCAGCACGTGGGTAGCGAAGCTGTCCACGCCGAGCGGGTCCTCGTCGGTGAGCAGCGGCATGATGTCGTCGACCCAGCGCTTGACGTTGGCCTGTCCCATCCGCAGGGTCAGCTGCTTGTCGAACAGGGTGAGCATCGGCAGCGGGTCGGCCATACCACCGTAGACGCCGATCAGCGAGATGGTGCCGCCGCGCCGCACGATGTCTATGGCGGAGTACAGGGCGGACAGCCGGTCCACGCCCGCGGTCTGCATGACCCGCTTGCCGAGCGCATCGGGCAGCAACCCCGCGACCTGTTGCGCCAGTTTGGCCGCCGGCGAGCCGTGCGCCTCCATGCCGACCGCGTCGATGACCGAGTCGGTTCCCCGGCCGTCGGTCAGGTCGCGGATCGCGTCACCGAGCGAGGCGTCCAGCCGCCCGAGGTCGATGGTGTGGATTCCGCGTTTCGCCGCGCGGCCCAGCCGCTCGGGCACCAGGTCGACGGCGATGACGCGGTAACCCAGGTGGTCGGCGATGCGCGCGGCCATGTCCCCGATGGGGCCCAGCCCGAGCACGGCGACCGAGCCACCGTCCGGGATATTGGCGTAGTCGACCGCCTGCCACGCGGTGGGTAGCACGTCCGACAGGTAAACGAACCGCGAATCCGGGGGTCCCACAGGGACTTTGATGTGAGTGAACTGTGCCTGCGGAACGCGCAGCAGCTGGGCCTGTCCGCCGGGGATTGAGCCGTACAGCTCCGAATAGCCAAAGAGCGCAGCGCCCATGCCCTGATCGCGCACCTGGGTCGTCTCGCATTGGGTGTAGAGCTTCTGCCCGCACATATGACAACTGCCGCAGGAGATTTGGAACGGAATGACTACCCGGTCGCCCACCCGCAGGTCGCCCGTTTCCGTGCCTACCTCCCGCACGATGCCCATGGGTTCGTGCCCGAGGATGTCCCCGGGATTCATGAATGCCCCGAGGATCTCGTACAGGTGCAGATCGGACCCGCAGATGTTGGTCGACGTGACCTCGATGATCGCGTCGGTGGGCTGCTCGATCTTCGGATCGGGCACCGAATCCACCCGTACATCCCGTTTGCCGTGCCACGTGACTGCCTTCATGTGAGGGGCGATACCCGTCTGGAACCCGTCGAAACGGCGTCGCCGCGACCCGGGCTCAGCGACGTTAGCCTCCCACAGCGGCGACGACCGGTTCCGAAGATCGACTCGCACGGAAACCGGTGTCGGGTACGGCCTTTAGCACTGGCGATGTTTGAGCGGATGCTCGCTGTCGATGAGTGCGGCGGCGACGTCGACCAGCCGGATGTTGGATTGCTGCGAAAGTCGGGTGAGCAGTCCGAATGCTTCGACGGAATCGAGGTTGAAGCGCTCCATGACCACCCCCTTGGCCTGGCCGATGATGTCTCGCGAGGCGAGCGCGCTGCGGAATTGGTCTTGCCGGCGCATCATCGACCAGGCCAATGCGATATGGGTGGCGTACACCGTGCCCAACTCCACCGATTCCTCGTTGAATGCGTGCGGACGGTCGGCATAGAAGTTGAGCGCGGCCATGCTGCCGCCGTTGACGAACAACTCGAACGACAGGATGGAACGGACCGGGGTCTGCGCGAGCGCATGCCGCCGGTAGCGCGGCCAGCGCTGTTCGGCATGCAGGTCGGCGATGTGCATGACGTGGTGCTCCCACGCGGCGGCCAGGCAGGGTCCCTCGCTGCATCTGTCTTGAATCGCGTCGAGGACCATGGGATAGCGGTGGGTGGCGACCACGCTACTGACCGACTTGCTCCTCTCGGCCAAGGTGATCCCGGCATACTGGGAGCCGGTCACGTGGTCCACGCCGCTATTGATCAGCTCGTGCAGGCCTGCCGCGGTGTCGCTGTTCTCCCGCTCCAGGTTTGTCACCAGCTCGACGAGCTGATTGACGATCGTGGCGCTTCCGTCTCGCATGAACGTCACCCCCGAGGCCTTCGGGCCCCAGAGCCCCTTTCTCGCAAGCGTCGAAGTGGCATTGATAAGTGTAGGAGCCATTCAACGAAGCGCAAGGCCAGATAGCGAACGGATGCGGGACGGGGTGCGTTTTTGCCGCGCGGCAAAAGGGTCAGCACCTTCTCGGAGTAGCACGAAATCATAAAGCGTTGACGGCCAAGGGCTTCCGCGACGGCCGGCCAGACGGACGCGCGCGGGCCACGGCCCACTCGAAAATGTCGCCTACACTCGGGTCGGTGACCTCCATTGTGATCGTGGGAAGCGGCTTCACCGGATTCACCTGTGCGCGGCGGCTGGTCCGAATTCTGCATCGCCGCCGTGCCGCCGTGGACATCACGATAATCTCGCCGGTCGACTACATGCTGTACACGCCGCTGCTGCCCGACGTCGCCGGCGGTGTCGTCGACGCCCGCTTTGTCGCTGTGCCACTTGCCAATTCGCTCAAGGGTGTCCGGGCCGTGCGCGGTCGCGTGGACAGCGTGGACTTCGCGCAACGCACGCTGACCTATTGCGATCCCGAAGAGCGCAGCCATTCCATGTCCTGGGATCGCCTGGTGCTGACGCCCGGCTCGGTGACCCGGTTGTTCGACGTCCCCGGGCTCGCCAGACACGCGCGCGGTTTGAAGACCACCGCCGAGGCCCTATACCTGCGAGACCATTTCATCGAACAGCTCGAGCTGGCCAACATCGAAGACGATCCCCGCATCGCCGCGGCCCGGCGCACCGTAGTAGTGGTGGGTGCGTCCTACTCGGGCACCGAGCTGGTGGCGCAGCTGCGGGCGCTGGCCGACGCCGCGGCCAAACAAATGAGCTTCAACCCCGCCGAGGTGCGGTTCTTGCTGCTGGACCTGGCTGACCAGGTGATGCCCGAGGTGGGCAAGAGGCTGGGTGATGCCGCGCTCAAAGTGTTACGCAAGCGCGGCATCGATGTCCGGCTCGGCATCACCCTCAAGGAGGCACACGCCGATCACGTTGTGCTCAGCGATGATTCGCGCGTCGAAACGCGCACGATCGCCTGGGTGACAGGGGTGACCGGCGCGCCGTTGATCCAGAACTTAGGACTACCGACCGAGAAAGGCAGGCTCGCGGTGCAGGCCGACCTGCAGGTACCCGATCACCCCGATGTGTTCGCGGCCGGTGACGCGGCCGCGGTGCCCGATCTGACCCAACCGGGAGAGGTCACGCCGCCGACCGCCCAACACGCGACCCGGCAGGGCAAGGCGCTGGCCCGCAACGTCGCCGCCAGCCTCGGTTACGGCAGCAGCAAGGAATACAAGCACCGCAACCTCGGCCTGGTGGTCGACCTCGGCCCGCGCTACGCGGTGGCCAATCCGCTCAACATTCATTTGTCCGGGTTGCCGGCCAAGGCGGTCACCAGGTCTTACCACTTGTACGCGATTCCTCGCGGCGTCAATCGGTGGGCCGTGTGGCTGGCGTACCTGACCGACACGCTGTTCACCCGCTCGGTCGTATCGATCGGGTTGTCCTCCGATGACGACGCACAATTCACTGCAAGCGAAGGCATTCCGATGCCGAAGACGAGCTGACCCCAACCCGACCGAAGTCAGCCTTCGGCCGACTGTTGCGCCATGGCGTAGGCAAGCTGAAGGAAGTCAGCACCGGTGAGTGCGCTGAACACCCCCGCGATCAGCCGGGTGAACCGAGGCGCGAACACCAGGCCGATGGCGAACCCCGTGGCGACCCACATGTCCAGGCAGAAGGGGCAGGTCAGCAGCTCCCCCAGGCTGTGCCGAAGCTGGCTCTGCTCCCGGACCTCTTCCCGGACTTCGGCCGGTCCACCCGTGCCCGCATAGTGCGTAAAGGGGGCTCGCAGCGGGCTCGTCACCGCATCCTTGGCCAGGGTGCGCGACAGTTTGTGGGTGCCCAGAGTGAGCAGGACCAGGTCTTGGATACGCCAGCGCGTCGGCAGTCTGCGCCCGCTGATCAGCGCGGCCAACACCGCACCCGCCACGACGACGCCATAGACGACCAATACCGCCAGGTAGCCGCCCAGCGGCCGGTCGTTGTCGCCGCGGTAGGCGTCCGCTTCCTGCCGTGCGCTGTCGGCGACCTGAGCGCCGGTTTCCGTCAACTCACCCATCGCTTCTCCTCAAAGGCATAGCGGGATGAATACCCGGCGACGGCCGGTGCAATCCGCGATGGCCCTACGGTGTGCCCGGTTCGGCAGTTTTCGCGGCCTGTCGCAAGGTGCTGTTGGTGGACCGCAAATCGGTATTGGCCGCCGACAGGGTGGCGTTGTGGTCCTCCAGGTCGAGGATGCGTCCGACGCCGGCCAGGTTGACGCCGGATTCGACCAGCTGGCTGATGCGCCTGAGGCGCACCAGGTCGTCCGCGCTGTAGCGGCGAGTTCCGCCGCGGCTGCGGGCCGGTGTGATCAATCCGTAGCGCTCGTAGAGGCGCAGCGACTGGACCGCGATCCCGGACAATTCGGCGGCCACCGAGATGCCGTACACACCATGGTCGGACGAAGGGGCGTCCGCGTCGCCGCGGTGGTCAGCCATCATCCATCTCCTCCAGCTACCGACTCAGAAAATCTATTTAGCACACTTGCATCATTCTGTCGAGAATGCTATATCAAATCTATGTCATTAGACATAGGAAATTGCCGACCCACAGCCTAGATCGGAGTGAGAGGTGACCACCATGCTGATGCGTTCAGACCCGTTCCGTGAGCTCGACCGTTTCGCCCACCAGGTCCTCGGTACCGCAGCCCGGCCGGCGGTGATGCCGATGGACGCTTGGCGCGAAGGCGAGAAGTTCGTCGTTGAGTTCGATCTGCCTGGCATCGATGCCGATTCGCTGGACATCGACATCGAGCGCAACGTTGTGACCGTGCGCGCCGAACGACCGGCCGTCGATCCCAACCGCGAGATGCTGGCCACCGAGCGGCCGCGCGGGGTGTTCAGCCGCCAGTTGGTGCTCGGCGAAAATCTCGATACCGACAAGATCGAGGCCTCGTACGCCGAAGGCGTTCTGCGCCTGCATGTCCCGGTGGCCGAGAAGGCGAAGCCGCGCAAGATCGCCGTCGGCCGCGGCGACACACCCCGGGCCGTCCGAGAGAGCGCCCCGGAGCGCGAGGTCATCAACGCCTGACCGACCGGCGGACCGGGCGGCGGTCAACTCCCCCGACCGCCGCCCGCCGCCGGCCCCAGGCCGCCGCTGGGGCGACTCGCCCGGTGCCGCCAGGGAGACCGGATACACCATGAAATGGGAACTCGATGGCCAAACGGCCAACGTTGAACGGGCGCTGGCCGGCGGCGCGGCACAACCCGCGGGCTGGTTTCGGTTTTACTTCGCCGACCAACGCTGGGAGTGGTCGGAACAAGTGCAGCGCATGCACGGGTATGAGCCCGGCAGTGTCACTCCGACCACCGAATTGGTGCTGTCGCACAAGCATCCCGACGACCGCGGACACGTCTCGGCCACCATCGATCAAATGATCCAAACGCACCAGGCGTTCAGCACCAAGCATCGGATCGTCGATACCCGGGGGGACGTGCATCATGTCGTCGTCGTCGGCGACCAGATCCTCGACGACGACGGTGACGTGATCGGAACCCACGGGTTCTACATCGACGTCTCCGAACCGCGCGAACGAATGCGCGAGGACGAGATGAGCGCGAAAATCGCTGAAATCAGCGAGAATCGGGCCGGCATCGAACAAGCCAAGGGCATGCTGATGCTGATCTACGGCATCAGCGAAAGCGCGGCCTTCGATTTGCTCAAATGGCTGTCCCAGGAGGCGAATATCAAGCTGCGGCCGCTGGCAGAGCGGATCGCCGAAGACTTCCGCCGTGCCGGTCTGCCGCTGAACGCGCAGTCCGAGTTCGACCACCTGATGCTGACCGCACACGAACGCGTCGAGCCCTCCGCCAATCGCGGGTGAACTGCTGGGCGGTAACAGCCTTGGTTTTCAGACATCGATTTCCCTTGCCGCACTGATGTCCGGTGCAGCGTCGCGATCGAGGCCCGCACCGGTCTCGACGATCACCCGCAGCAATCGCTTTATCTGATCGCGCGCGTCCAGCAACTCGTCTGGGCGTGCAACTTGGTGACCAGCCCCGCGCCGCCCGAGTCCGCGAACGCCGAGCCGTTTTCGTCGCCGCTCACCCCGACCAGTCCGGTGACATCGACGGTGGGCCGGACCGCTGATTCAGTTTCGATGCGAACACCGCGGCCTGGGTGCGGCGCTCCATGCCCAATTTGGCCAACAATCGGGACACATAATTCTTCACCGTCTTCTCCGCAAGGAACATCCGCGCCGCGATCTGCCGGTTGGTCAGCCCTTCGCTGAGCAGCCCGAGCAGGATTCCTTCCTGCTCGGTCAGCCCGGACAGCGGGTCGTCGCGGGTGGTCGCGCCGCGCAGCTTCGCCATCAGCGCGGCGGCCGCCCGATTGTCCAGCAGCGATTTACCCGCGCCCACCTCTTTGATCGCGTGTGCAAGCTCCATGCCCTTGATGTCCTTGACGACGAACCCGCTGGCGCCCGCCAGGATCGCTTCGAGCATCGCCTCGTCGGAGGTGAACGACGTCAGCATGAGGCAGCGCAGGTCGGGGTGATCCGCCAGGAGGTCGCGGCACAGTTCGATGCCGTTGCCGTCGGGCAGGCGAACGTCGAGAACGGCGACGTCGGGCTGCAGCGCCGGTATCCGCGCTTTTGCCTCGGCAACCGTGCCCGCCTCGCCGACGATCTGGAGATCGGGATCGGAAGCGAGCAGATCGGAAAGACCGCGGCGGACGACTTCGTGATCGTCGACCAGGAACACCTTGACCATGACGGGCCCTTTCCTGCCGGTCTGACAATACATTGCGGCAGACCAACCCAATATCCCATATTCTCGACGGGAAGCATCGAGAAGCCACTGGTTCAACGACTTTGGTCCCCGAGAGTGAGGACCTTCGGCCGGCGCTTCAGCCATTGGTTTTTCAATAACGTTGCGGCGGCGGCTAATTGCGGGTACGAATCGGCACACGCGGGAAGGGGCGATCCGATGACCGACGAGGGAGTCGACATCCTGCCGGTGCACGAATGCTGGGAGCTCCTCGGCAGCCTGGCGCTGGGCCGGCTGGTCACCTACGCGCACGGTCAGCCCGACATCTTCCCGGTCAACTACGTCGTGCAGCGCCGGACCGTGCTGTTCCGCACGGGGGAGGGAACCAAACTGGTCAGCTCCGCGATCAACAATCGGGTGCTCTTCGAAGTCGACGACCACAACGTCGCCGAGGCATGGAGCGTGGTCATCCGCGGCAAGGCACGCTCGCTGCGCACCCCCGAGGAGCTCGAGGAGGCCGAGCGCGCGCAGGTGTTGCCGTGGACCAGGCCGGAGAAGGAGCACTATGTGCGCATCGTTCCGGAAAGCATCAGCGGCCGCCGCTTCCAGTTCGGGTCGCCGCCGGGTGATGTTTAGCGTCCGCGATCAGTCGGCCCATTCGACGAAGTCGCCGAGGTCACGTCGCGGCGTCGCCGGCAGCGGGTCGGCGTTGATCGGTGCCCAACCCACCCGAAGCAGCATCTGCGCGTAGTTGGTGTCGCCGAAGATGTCGGAGCGGACCGCTTCCCGGGTCTCGGCCATCTCCAGCGGTTCTGTGACGGGGCAACTGGCCAGTCCCGTCGACGTCGCGGTGAGCAGCACGACGCTGGTGGCTTCACCTGCGCGCAGCTGCGCCAGCCGGTCGTCATGGCGGGTGCCCAGCGCCAGCACCACGGCGTTGTCGTCGGCCGCGGACGAATCCGGCGCCATCGGCAGCGCCGCACCGGCGAACAACCGGCTCGGGATCTTGGCGTCCGGGTCCGATATCGGCGCATTGCGGGCGGGAACGCCCGCGACCGAGAAGTAGCGCCCGCTCCACGTCGTGAGCTCGGCGAGATAGTCCTGGGTCAGGTGCTCGCGGACGGATTCGGCGACGATGTCGTGCAGCGCGTCGATGTCTTCGACCTGGCACAGCGTAACGCCGGCGCGGGCGGCTCGCGCCGCCATGAGCGCGATATCACCCACGGGCACCGGCCAGGAGCTGTAGTGACGCCGATCGGTTCGCCGGCGTGGAATGGCCGCGGCGAGTGCGATGTCGACGTAATTGGCGGGCTGAGGAGAAAGCTCAATCGTAGCCAGGTGACTGGGGTCGTCGGCGTCGGGCAGCCGGCTCACCCTGGATCGCCAACCCACCGCCGCGAACGCCGCAACGCAGTGATGCAGCGCCGTGCCGCAACTCAGGATCAAGTCGCGGCCGTCGGGGTCGGTGTTGGGTAGTTGCCGGCCGCCATCGGCGTAGAGCTGCAGGCTCGTCGCCTCGACACGCCAGCGCCACGGCTGGGTGTTGTGCACCGACGGGGCGCGCGATGCCAAAGTCAGGGCCGTCCGGATCGTTCCGGCGTCCGGAAAGCTGATGCTCATCCCGGCTCCCCCTCTCTTAGCGCCTTCCTGATATTCACCGTCACGCATCCTCGCCCGCGCCGCGAGGGCACGACGGCTCTAACTCAAAGGACTTTCGGCCATGTGCGTCTTGCGGCCGTGTGCGTGGCCGGTCCATAAGGGCGCCGCGCGCCCTTATGCTGACCACGATGGCGACGCACGGCCCCGATCCCACCACGCCGCTGTGGCGCGCGGCGCAAGTGTTCCGGTTGCTGAGTTGCATCTATGCCACCGGCTTTCAAATCGCGATCAACCCGGATCTGGTTCGGCCCGTACTGGGTTGGGTGCTTTTCGCCGGGTTGATCGGCTGGAGCGCGGCGTGCGCGTTCGCCTACCTGAGGGGATTCGGCCGCAGACCGTCATGGGTGCTCGCCGAGCTGGTGGTCGTCGTCTTGCTGATGTGGTCGAACAACCTCGTCGCGAGCCCGCACTGGGCAGCCGAGAACCAGACCTGGCCGACGACGTTGTGGGCCAGCAATCCGACCATCTCGGCCGCCATCCAGTTCGGGCCCGTGGGCGGAATGCTGACGGGACTGGCGGTGCTGGCCGCCAACTTCGCGGTCAAGAACTACCTCGCGCTCAACCTCGGGCACAACGCCACCGTCATCATCGAACTGGCGATCGGCACGGCGATCGGGATGGCCGCGCAGACTGCGCGCCGCGCCCACGACGAGCTGCAGAAAGCGGCCCGGTTGACGGCGGCGGTCCAGGAGCGCGACCGGTTGTCCCGGCAGGTCCACGACGGGGCCATCCAGGTTCTGGCGCTGGTCGCCAAGAAGGGGCATGAGATCGGCGGCGCCACAGCCGAACTCGCCGAGTTGGCGAGCGAGCAGGAACGCGCGTTGCGGCGCTGGCTGGCGTCCACGGACGTCGACCCGGAAACCGAGGGTGCCACGGTCGACCTGCGCACGCTACTGCGGTGCCGCGAAAGCGATCAGGTGTCGATCAGCTTGCCCGGTACCGCGGTGCCGTTGGGGCGCTGGGCGGCAACCGAACTCGACGCCGCGGTGGGCAACGCGCTGGATAACGTGGTCGCCCACGCCGGCCCGGATGCGCGCGCGTTCGTGCTCGTGGAGGACCTCGGCGATTCCGTTCTAGTCAGTGTGCGCGACGACGGCGTGGGAATTGTCGCCGGCCGGCTCGAGGAAGCGACGCGCCAGGGACGCCTGGGCATCTCCCAAGCGATCGTGGGGCGGTTGACGTCGTTGGGCGGCAGCGCCGAGTTGCACAGCGAGCCCGGCGAAGGCACCGAGTGGGAGTTGTGCGTGCCGCGCGGGGAGGGACGCCATGGCGGATGACGAGACGCCGACGACGGTGATGGTGGTCGATGACCATCCGATCTGGCGCGACGCGGTCGCTCGCGACCTGGCCGAGGACGGCTTCACCGTCGTCGCAACGGCCGACGGTGTGGCTGCCGCGCGGCGCCGCGCGGCGGCGGTCAAGCCCGACGTGGTGGTGATGGACATGCAGCTGGCCGACGGCGACGGTGCGCAGGCGACCGCTGCGGTGCTCGCGGTCTCACCCTCGTCGCGGGTGCTGGTGCTATCGGCCTCCGACGAACGCGAGGACGTCCTGGAGGCAGTCAAGGCCGGCGCGACGGGGTACCTGGTCAAGAGCGCATCGAAATCCGAGCTGGCACAGGCGGTTACCGCTACAGCGGCCGGGCGGGCCGTGTTCACCCCGAGCCTGGCGGGACTCGTGCTGGGGGAATACCGGCGCATCGCGCAGAGCAAGGACGACGGCCCCACCCGTCCCAGCCTCACCGACCGTGAGACGGAGGTGTTGCGTTATGTCGCAAAAGGGCTGTCCGCCAAGCAGATCGCCGAGAAGCTTGTGTTGAGCCATCGCACCGTGGAAAACCACGTGCAGGCGACGTTTCGCAAACTTCAAGTCGCCAATCGGGTGGAACTGACGCGATACGTCATCGAGCACGGCCTGGACGAAGAGCCGTGACCCGCGTGGCGGGCGGATGCCTTCACCACCTGTCCTATCGTGCCGCCGCGTGCGGGCGCCGCCCCGGCGCCTTGGCATTGCGCTGGGCCACGATCCGCGCGGTCACCAGCGCGGTCACCACCACGGCCATGCATACCAGCCCGTCGTCCTTGAGTCCCCACCTGATCGCGGCGAGCAGCGCTACGCCGGCCACGCACAACAGGGCACCGATGGCGCGACCCCGGCCGCGCGACGTCACCGCGGGCGCGCGGTCCCAGCCGGACAGCGGGTTGTTCTCCAGCGGCCGCAGCACGACGAACAGCCCGGCCACCGCAACGAGAACGATGAGCACCTGCGCGAGGCTGATGGCGAGAAAATCCTGCGCGCCCGGAAAGCGCGGGCAGTCAAGGTAATCGAAGACCAGGTGCACGGCGAGCAGTACCGGCATGTGCCACAGGTACAGAGTCATCGCGCCGGAGTTGCCGATGGCCGTCCACCACCACACGCGCGGTCGTTGCGCCCAGCGCGCGATCGTCGGTGCGGCCGCGATTGCCAACGCGCTCAGGATGATTGCGTGGCCGGCCAGCAGCAGCGACGGCGGGCTGGTGTTGGACAGATGATGGTCACCGGTGCCGACCATGCTGATCTGGTACGGCCCCCAGTGCACCAGGGCGAGATCCACCGCGAAGGAGGCGGCGGCGACGGCCAGCGCGGCGCGGCCAGGAAGCAGCCCGCGACGGTAGGCCACGCCGAACATGGCGGGAATGAGCCAGACCGCCAGGTTGAGGTAACCCAGCGGCATCGTCGCCGGCCAGTGCAACCGGATCACGTCGATCAGCGCGATCGCGCCGTAGACCGTTGCCACCCCGACGAAAAGGCGCCCGGCCGTCATGATGCGATACAGGACGGGCATGGCGGCCAGCACCAAAACGTAAGCTCCCAGAAACCAGAGCAACTGCGTGCTGACGCCGGCGATCGGCTCGTAGATGTGTTGCGGCAGCGCCCGATACAGCACCGTCAGCGTGACGGCCCAGAATGCCAGATAATAGAACACCGGGCGGAACAGCCTGGTGCAGCGTTTCATCAGCCAGTCCCCCCAGTTGGTGCCGGGAGCCCAGGACGACACGCACGCCGCCGCACCCGCGAAGAAGAACAGGGGCATGATCTGCAGCAGCCACGTCATCGCTTGGAACAGCGTCGAGGTGGTGAGCAGGTTGTCCCAGATCAAGACGTGGTTTTCAATGATGCTGGCCGCCATCACGGTATGGCCGAGCACCACGCCGACCAGCGAGGTGATGCGGATGACGTCCAGGACTCGATCCCGATCGGCCGGC
The DNA here is from genome assembly GCF_001667925.1 of Mycobacterium sp. E2479. Classification (GTDB taxonomy): domain Bacteria; phylum Actinomycetota; class Actinomycetes; order Mycobacteriales; family Mycobacteriaceae; genus Mycobacterium. Next base: position 51,209 of record NZ_LZJR01000044.1, read on the forward strand.
GTATTCGCGGCCACCTCGGCGACGTCGGGAAACTTCACGAGAGTTGTCATGGCAGCGTGATAGCCCTTCTGTGCAAATGCGTTGCGGTAAAGAGGAATCGTGCGATGAGAGAAGCCTGGCCGACGATGCGGGCGCAAGCCTGCGCACTTCTACGCGTTGAGGCTGAGTAGTACTACTCAGTTCGCGGCATTGAGCGGGTCGTAGTCCGCGAGCAGCCTTTCGATGCGGGCCTCATCGAGTCGTACCCGCACGGTGGCGGCCTCCTGCTGGTCGCGGATGACCTTGGCCAGGGTGAACGCGCTCGACACCAGGAATATGAAGGTGACGCCGAGGAACAATCGTGGCCACGGGTCAAGCGGGAGGAAGTAGATTCCGCCGAGCGCGGCCACGAAGCTGATCGCGAACGCGACGGCGGCCTGAACGAAGAACGCGGCGGTGGTTTTCGACATGCTGCTGGGTACGGTCATGCCAATGAGCCTGCGGCAGCACACCGTTGGCAGGGATCCGTAAGACTACTCAGATTCGGCGGCGCGATCACGGGTCCGCGCCGCCAGTGCAGCGGGCGGCGGCCGGCGGGCCGATCGCCTCTTCAAGGAACGGGTTTGACGGCGGTGGCCTGCGCCTCCGGCTCGGCGGCGTCCTGGCCGCGCGCCGCCAGCGCACCCGCGATCGATGTGCAGGCGATGGTCAGCAGCGAACCGAACATCAATGCCGCGGCTTCGCCAGGGGCAAGCAGGTGCTGTTGGGTGCCGATGGTGGCCGCGGCCACCGCCACACCGAGCTGCGTGGAGGACATCACCGCATACGTGAGCGGCTGGCTGAGCAACCGTCCCGCGCAATGCGCCAGCACGCCGCCGAGCCCCAGCCCGATACCGAGCAGGATGTATTTCGGTTGCGAGCCCAGCTCGCGTACCTGCAGCGAGGCGCCGAGCCAGACGAAGAACAGCGGGCTGAAGAAACCCTCGGTGATGCCGAACAACTGACGCGCCAACCGCCTCGGCTCGCCGACCATGGCGATCACCAAACCCAACGCGAAGCCCGCCAGCATAATCGATACGTCGGCACTGACGGCCAGCGTTGCCAGCCCGAACAGCACCAGCAGATTGATCCGCAGTTCCAGCGCCAACTGCTTGGTGTGCGAATAGTCGTGCATGCGCTGACGCCATCCCCTGCGGTCGACCCAACGCAGCACCGCGAAGAGCAGCACCGCGCAGCCGGTGATGGCCAACCCGCCCAGTGCCGCCGTCGCCGCGTGACGAAAGTCGATCACCAAGGGCAGCAACACGATACAGGCCGCGTTCGCGATCGCGATTTGCGCGGTGATGGAGAGCGCCTGCGGGCCGCGCAATCGCAGGGAATCGATCATCGGCAACGTCACGGCCGCTGACGACGAGGCCATCAGCACCGCGTAGAGTGCCGCGTGTCCGGTGCCGAACTGCGTGGCTAGCCCGAACCCCAGGGCCGCCGCCGCGGCGCCGGCCAGGATCGCTCGCGCCAACGCCTTGGGAACGGCCGACCGCAGCGCGGGGTCGCGGGCCGGGACATGGCTGCCCACCACGAACATCACCAGCGCGAAGCCGATGTTCGCGAACAATTGGAGGGTCGGGTCGGATGCGTCGACCACGCCGAAACCGGTCCTGCCGATGACCAGACCCGCGATGAGTTCGCCGATGGTGACCGGTATCCGCAGGCGTGGCACCGACGCCAGTACCGGGCCGGCGAAACCGACAGCGGTCAGCAGCGCCAAGGTGTGGAAGCCGAATCCCTGCACGTGGCCATTGTGCACGGCGGATGGTCAAACTGGGCGCATCCGAGCGCTCAGGCGTCGATCACCACGCGTCCGGACTTCGCGCGGGAAACGCAGACCAGCATCTCGTCATCGCCCTCGACGGTGCGCCCCCGGCGATCAACCTGTCCGCCAAGCACTTTCACCTTGCACGTTCCACAGAACCCCTGCTGGCAGGAGTATGCGGTGGTCGAATCGCGGTCAAGCATGACGTCCAGCGCCGACCGATTGGCGGGCACGCGGAGCACCCGCTGCGAGCGGGCCAGTTCCAGTTCGAAGGGAACGCCGTCGACCACCGGTGGGGGGCCGAAACGTTCGTAGTGCAGCGGCGCGTCCGCGTGTTCGTTGCGCGCGGTGCGCACCGATTCCAACATGGCGCTGGGACCACACACGTAGACCGCGGTGGCCGGCCCGGCGTCGGCGAGCAAGTCGGACGCAGTGGGGAATCCGCCGCGCTCGTCGTCGGCCCACACGGTGACCCGCTCGGGAGCCTGGGCCACCACCTCGTCCAGCAAGGGCATGTAATCCCGGCTGCGACCGGCATAGACCGCGCGCCAATTGATTCCGCGCTGCTGGGCAATGTGGATCATGGGCAGGATCGGAGTCACCCCGATGCCGCCGATCACGAACAACACCTCGCGCTCGTCGGTGACGAGGTAGAAGGCGTTGCGGGGCCCTTCGAACTCGAGTTTGTCGCCCACCTGATAGGTGTCGTGCATTTCGATCGAACCGCCGCCACCCTCGGCAATGCGGCGCACCGCGATGCGGTAGTCGGTGCGCCGGCCGGGTGAACCGCACAGCGAGTACTGGCGCCGGCGGCCCGACGGCAACCGAACGTCGATATGCGCACCTGGTGTCCAGGCCGGCAACAATCCACCGTCGGGGTCGGTTAACGTCAACGCGACCACATCCGGCGTCAGAAGTTCCCGGTTGGCGACCACCGCGGTGGTGGTGCGCCGCACGGACTCCACGCGCGAGGATGTCCACCGCGACGCCGACGCGAAGCCGCCGAACAGCGTACCCACCCCGTACAACGCGGTATACATGCGGTCACGCTTGCGGCGGCCATACAAGTCGGCCGGAATGCTGTCCCAAATCTTCTGTGCCACAATCATCCTCACATCTGGCTGATGTCGCGACGGTCCGCGGTCGGGGCGATCAGGTCGACCCACTCGGCGGTGAGCCGGGCGATGACATCGGGGTATGCGCTGACCACCCAATGGCCGCCCTCGATCGGGACGACCCTGCCGCCCTCCGGGATGGAGCCGGTAAACCGTTGCAGGGCAGGCGATACGAAATAATCCTGGCGTGCGACCAGCACCTGCACCGGCACGGCCGTCTGCGGCAACCGTGGCGGCGGGGACAGCATCGGTGCGGGCATGTTCGCCCGATACAGGTTGAGCCCGTTCAGGTAGTCATCGACCGAGCGGTACGCGGTACCGCGCCCGCTGCGGGCGGCCGATCCACCGATGCGCCCCACCGCCTCAAAGACTTTCACCGTGGCCCCGGACCGGATCGCCAGTTCCGGTAGGCCCGGGCACAGGAAAAACCAGATATAGGACGACGCCAGGACCTGTTTGACCACGTCGAGAAGGGCGCGCGGCGTGCGCGCTGAACGCAGGAATCTGCCCGCGTAGGGCAGGTGCGGCCCGGACACCGAGGTGAATGAGGCGACCTTGCCCATCACGGTGTCGTCGGTGACCGCCGCCCAGGCCTGGATCGATCCCCAATCGTGGGCCAACAGATGCACGTCGTTCACGCCCAGCCGCTCGATCACCGCGCCGACGTCGGCGACCAATTGCGGGAGCCGATATCCCGAACGGTCTGCCGGCGTTGAGGATTGGCCGGCGCCTCGCACGTCGTACGCCACGACGTTGAATCGACGACCCAATGCCGTCGCCACCGCGTCCCACACGTGGTGGTTGTCCGGATACCCGTGGATGGCCAGGATGGTCGGCCGCCCCGGATCGATGTCGGTATAGGCATGCACCGCCAGTCGCACGCCGTCGGAGGCGGTGACGGTGGTTGAAACCAACTCGGTTGTCATCGTCAGTGCGACGCGCGGGCGGCGGGCGAGCGAGCCAAGTAGTCGACCGCGCGCCCCACCCCGCCCAACTGGGACGGGTGGAAACTCGGTTTGTAGTAAGCGCCGATGACCCGGAGGAACTGGAATGGGCCGGGCACCAAACCCCGCCGGGCGGCGCGGAAGTAGTCCCGCCAGCGCGGCTTGGTGCCGGGCGGCAAGTAGGGGTCCACCGAGTACATGAATCGCACGCCGCGAACGAACAGCCAGAGCAACGCCGGCGTGATCAGTAGCTGGGTGCGCACCTGTCGCCAATACCCGGCACGCAGGTGCTTCATGGTGTCGAAGGCGACCGCTTTGTGCTCGACTTCCTCGGCGCCGTGCCAGCGCAGCAGGTCCAGCATCACCGGGTCGGTGCCCATCGCGTCATGCTGCGGGGTGTCCAGAATCCATTCGCCCAGGATCGCGGTGTAATGCTCGAGTGCCGCGACCATCGATACCCGCTCGAGCAGCCAGCTTTGTCGCCGACGCGGGCTCCACTGCGGCCGGTCGCCGATGAGTTGGGTGAATAGCCAGCGCATTTGGTCGGTGAACGGCGTCACGTCGATGTCTTTGACCGCGAAGTGCCCGAGCACGCCCGCGTGGGCCTGGGAATGCATCGCCTCCTGGCTGATGAATCCCTGCACATCGCGCAGCAGTTGATCGTCTTTGATCAGCGGCAAGGTGTCCTTGAAGGCGGCGACGATGAATTCTTCACCCGCCGGCAACAAGAGGTGCAACACATTGCAGAAGTGCGTGGTGAAGGGCTCGTTGGGCACGTAGTAGAACGGCAGCGTCGACCAGTCGAAGTCGACGTCGCGCGCCTGCAGGACGATCCGCTCGTGGTCGAGCGAGGCGTCATGCGGGCCGGTTGCCCTGTCATCGACGGTGAACTCATCGACGGTGAACATGGTGCCATCCCCTTGCTGTCTCGCGCCGATCCGCTGCATTATCAGGCGCTGCGCTGTGCCTCATCGTCTACCTCAGTGATTAAACGCTCACTGCGCAAGAACCGGACCAGATGATCGACCGTTTCGGTCAGGGCCGGCTCACGCAGCCGGACCTTGGCCAGCTCTCGCCGGTTGCGGTACTGGGTGTTGTCGTAGCGTTTGTCCCGCATCGCCGCGATCTTGTCCGCCGACCGGGTGAGGAAATCGACCAGCGGATACATCTGGTCGTTCGGCGTGCAGCGGCGGTTCAGCTGCTCGGTGAACGACGGGATGTCGTGGTACTCAAACCGATACCCGTAGCGCTCGGACAGGATCCGCGTGACGTCGGGCAGGTTGTAGTAGTCGTCGGCGGTCATGTTGAAGACGCTGCCCGATTCGTCCGGCAGGCCCATCAGCGTCACGATGTGATCCGCGATCAAGTCCGCCGGCAGCAGGCTGATCTGGTTGAGCGCGTTGACGGCGACCCCGTGCTCGATCATGAACGCGGTCAGCCGCACCAGGATGTCGTCCTGGCTGCCGAAGCCCGCGCGGGTGGGCGAGATCAGCGAGGGCCGGTAGATGCGGACGTCGAGTCCCTTGCGCTGCGCGGCCAGAGCGAGCTGCTCGCCGACCCACTTGGTCTGCGAGTAGCCGAAGTCCAGCCCGGCCATCTTCTCGTTGGCATCCCACTCCCCGACCACCGGCTCGGTGCTCCAGCCGTAGATGAACGTGCTGGAGACCAGGTGGAAAGCCTTGCGGTGGTTGGTCATCGCCAGCCGCAACAGCTCGCGGGTGCCCTCCACGTTGGCCGGCCGCAGGGCGTCGTAGGTGCGGACGTAGTTGACCAGGGCGCCATTGTGCACGACGGCATCGACGTCCTGCGCCAGCTGCTGGAAACCCGCCTCCCCGATACCCAACGCGGGCTCGGCGAGGTCGCCGCAGACGATGCGGACCCGGGCGCGGACATCGGCTTCCAGCGCCGGCGTCCAGAGCTGGGCGCGGCGCAGCGACGCGACGATGCGGTCCAGGCCGTGTGCGGCGTCCGTGGCGCGCACCAATGCGTGCACCGTGTAGGAGGTTTGCGCCAGCAGGCTACTCACCAGGAACGGCCCGAGGAATCCGGTCGCGCCGGTCAGCAGGAGATCGGTGGGCTCGCCCGGCCGGACGGGTGCCAGTTCCGGAAGCGGCAGTGCCGCATCGGCACGCATCTGGGCGGCCTCCTGGGCCTCGTACTCGGCGGAGATCTGATTCAGTGCCCGGCGCAGGGCGTCAAGCGCCTGCCCGGACCCCTCGCCGAATTGGCCGATCAGACCGAAGAATTCGGACACTGTCAGCCGCTGCAGCAGGCGGGTGTTGACCTCTTCGGCCAGTTCGCCCGCGCCGTTCTCCTCCAGCAAGGCCTGCAGGTCCGTGCGGAGTTCGGCCAACGCCAGCGAGTCGATGCCGAGATCGGCGAACGAGCAGTCCTCGTCGCCGGAGAGGTCGTAGCTCTCGATGAGGGATCGGAAGCGCTCCAGCGGACCCGCAGCCAGGTCATCGTGAGTTCGGTTGGCCGACTGGTTAACCCAGCTCGCGAAGGTGCGCAGCTTGTCGTCCAGCCACAGCTGGCGGGTCGACGAGCGCCGGATCTTGCCCGACGTGGTCTTGGGAATGCTGCGCGGCGGCGCGAAGACGATCGCGTGCGGATCGATGTGGGCGTGCCGCCGGATCGCGCGGGCCAAGGCCTTGGCGTCCGGAAGGTTGTGCTCGTCGCGCACCTCGGCGACGACGACCAGCGCTTCGGATTCATCGTGCTCGACTGAGAAGGCGGCCACGCAGCCGCTACGGACGTGCGCTGACGTGCGCTCGACGACCGCCTCGATGTCAGAGGGGTAGCAGTTGACGCCGCGGACGATGATCAGGTCCTTGCTGCGGCCACAGACGAACAGCTCGCCCTCGTAGAGGAAGCCCAGATCGCCGGTACGCAGGAAGGTGTGCTCGTCGTCGCCGGCGACGCGCGCGCCGAATATCTCCGCGGTCAACTCACGCCGGTTCCAGTACCCGGCGCCCTTGGAGCGTCCGGCCAGCCAGACCTCGCCGACCCGCCCGTCGGGCAGCGCCTGGCGCGATTCGGGATCGACTATGCGAACCAGGGCTCCCTCGATGGGCTTGCCGCAGCTGACCAACGTGACCTGGTTGCTGTTCTCCGGCAGCGCTTTTTCGACGCGAGCGACATTGCGCTCCAGCCCACGCTTGTTCACCGCAATCGTCTGGCGCCCGCGGATCGACACGGTCAGGGTGAATTCGGCCATGCCGTAGGCGCCGGTGAGCGCCTCGGGCCGCAAGCCGTACTCGGCGAACCGCTGCCGGAAGCGGGCGAAGGTGCCGGCGCGCAGGGGCTCTGCGCCCACCACGATGCATTCGAGGCTGCTCAGGTCGACGCCGGCCAATTCGGCGGCGGGCAGCTTGTCCTGGCGCAGGCAGTAATCGAGCGCGAAGTTGGGTCCCGGCGTGTGCGTCGCGCGCACGTCACTGATCAGCCGGAGCCAGGACGACGGCCGCGCGAGGAAGTCCAGGGGCGACATCGCATGCGTGGAACCGCCCAACAGCACGACGAACATGTAGGCCGAGATCAGCCCCATGTCGTGATGTTGCGGCAGCCACGAAGCCACCACCACGTCGCCGCCACTGAAGGCGAAGCCGTTGGCGATGATGTTGGCGTGGGTGACGATCACACCCTTGGGATCGCTTGTCGAGCCCGAGGTGTACTGCAGGAAGAGCACCTCGCCGGGAGTGTCCGCGACGAGGCCGCCGCCGAAGTCCTGCGCGCCGTCGGTGGCGAACCAGGGCAGCTCCGGCAGGCCGGCGCCCGACTCGTCCCCCCAGAGCTGTTCGCCTCGGCGCTGGGCCAGCAGCAGGCGAAAGTCGTACTCGAACTGCTTCGTCGACAGCACGGCAGTGGCCTGGCAATCGCGCGCGATGAAGCTCAGCTTGGCGAGCCCGGCATCAAAGGACATCGGCAAGGGCGGGCTGACCGGAACGGCGATCACCCCGATGCGCGCGCATGCATACAGCGCCGCGACCATTTCCAGACCCGGCGGGTACACGAGCAGCGCACGTTCGCCCGACTTGAGACCGGCCTCCCTGGACAGGTACGCGGCCAGTTCGCGGGTGCGTTCGGCGAAGGCCTGGTAGGTGTAATGCTCGATTTCGCGGCCGTCGCCATCGACGAACCGGAAGAGGGTCTGGTCTGGCCTTTGCGCTTCCCAGTTGTGTAGGTAATCGATCAGCGTCTCCATGTCGGAGTGATCCCCCTTCCAGGTTGGCCCGAGAACGACTTCCGTCGTTAAATATGAACCCAATGTAGCGCTTCCTGCCTCCCCGGAGCAAAAGGTTGAACAGCATTAATGGCGATCACACACTACATTCACAGGATAAACTTAGCCGCCGAATTTGAATGCGCGAATCCTGATCTACGCGCCTACGCATTTCAGTACTTCAGTCGTTGGTGACCAGGGCATTCCTAGCGACCTGCGATCTGAGATACTGAAGTAAGTATTCACAAATACACGGATTTACTAATGGCCGCCAAACATCCATCAACCCTGAAACAGGCTTTTACCTTCGTCACACGGGTTAACGGAATCGCAAATCAAAAACGCAATTATCGGGCGAGGATACCGCGTGCCTGATAGCGGCGGGCTAGCGTCGCACAATGCGACTGGGCGGCAGGCGGTTATGCGGGCCGGGCGATGCGGATCCGCGGGCCCGCGCTGGCCACCAGTTTCACGATGTCGAGGAAACGCTCACCGTCGATGATCGGCGACAGGGGCTCGTCCTCGGCTTCGATCGTCATCTCGTGGCCGATGACGTCGCGCAGCCCTTTACCGCGAAGCAGGCCGCTGGTCAGGGCAGTCGGAAGCTGCGCCACGATCCTGGATGGCCGTAGGTTTCCGGCCTGAAAATGCAGCGCACCGGGCTCGGACGCCTTGGGGAACAGCCGAAGCGGCCCACCGATGCGCAGGTCGATCGCGCCGGCGTGCAACAAGCTGTGGGTGCGCGACGGCACCTCATCGCCGTCGATCACCACGCGCGCCTGCGTCGGCGTGAAGAGGATCGACGCGTAATTCGGTGTCTTCACTCGGGTCGGGGCGACCTTGGAGGTGATGTAGTCGCCGAAGCTGCGAGCGATCACTCGGGCGACGGCCAGCCGACCGTGATCGGGTGAGTCGTAATACCGGTCGTAGAAACGGTTCCCGACGCCCCCGGCCGCCAGCCCGAAACAGAGCCGGTGAAACGCGGCGCCGTCGGCGGTTGCGCCATCGAGTACCAAGGTGTCCAGGACCATTTCCGGCGGAGGCTGGTCCTTCTGGGCCGCGGATGTCAACGCACGGATGATCGCTTCGGGCCGCCCGCGCACGCGGGCCTTGCGCGCGACGGCGTTAACGCTGCCACCGTTGGTCGGGACGAACGCAGGCCAGCGTTGCGGATCACCGACGCAGCGCTCGATCTCGTTGATCAGCCAGTGCAGTGCGCCGTCGCCGCCGTCGCCGACCAGGTGGGTGACCCGCGGTGCGAGCTGCTGGATGGCGTCGCGGAGTTCCTCGATGGAATCGGTCTCGTGCACCTCGCCGCGGTCGCCGACGATGCGACGCAGTTCGGCGATGCGGTCGCCGGGAGCGGCGCGATTCCTCCGCGCTTTCGGATTGACGATGACGCCTACATACATCTGGCGGTCCCCGGCGCGCGCCTGGCAACATGCCGTCCGGGCAATTGCTCAGGTGGGATTTCGCTGGGCATCCCAGGCACAATACCCGCGCACCCGAATGGTCCCGTAACGCTCCCGCAGCCCGCTTCAACTCCCTCCCGCTCCGGCAGCCACCGTCGCACTTGCGAAGTTAGGGTGGCTGCCATGGCAAATTGGACCGCGGCAAAGCTGCCCTCGTTCGCCGGACGAACCGTCATCATCACCGGCGGCAACGCCGGGTTGGGCGAGATCACCGCCCGCGAGTTGGTTCGGGTCGGCGGCCACGTCATCCTGGCCGTCCGCAACGTCGACAAGGGCCGCGCCGCCGCCGCTCGCATGACGGCTTCGGCGACCGGTCCCGCAATCGGGACGGCCGAGGTGCGCGAGCTCGATCTGCAAGACCTGTCGTCGGTGCGGCGCTTCGCCGACGGAATCGACACGGCCGACGTTTTGATCAACAACGCCGGCATCATGGCCACCAAACACGCGGTCACCGTCGACGGCTTCGAGGGCCAAATCGGCACCAATCATCTCGGTCACTTCGCGCTGACCAACCTACTGTTGGCCAAGCTGACCGACCGGGTTGTGACGGTGTCGTCGCTGATGCACCACTTCGGCTACATCAGCCTCAAGGATTTGAACTTTCAGTCCCGGCCGTATTCGGCCTGGCTGGCCTACAGCCAGTCCAAGCTGGCCAACCTGCTGTTCACCAAGGAACTGCAGCGGCGGTTGGACGACGTCCCCACATCGCTGCGTGCGCTGGCCGCCCACCCCGGCTGGTCGCACACCAACCTGCAGGGCAACTCCGGCCGCAAGCTCGGCGACGCGGCGGTCCTCGCGGTCGACCGGATCGTGTCCACCGACGCCGACTTCGGCGCCCGCCAGACGCTGTACGCGGCCTCGCAGGATTTGCCGGGCGACACCTTCGTCGGCCCGCGATTCGGACTGTACGGCCGCACCCAGCCGACCTGGCGCCACTGGCCGGCGAAGCGCGCCCACACCGCCACCGCCCTGTGGGAACTGTCCGAGCGGCTCACCGGGACGAAATTCCCGCTTTGACGTCCCCTCGACAGCGCCGCAGCTAACCCGGCAACCCCTTCCGCGCGCCCGCCACGCGGTGCGCGACTAGATTGGACGGGTAGTCCAACCGCACCCAGCGAGCACCCAGCGAGGAGGCAATGCCGTGTCGGACGTGCATCTAGCGGCCCTCCTCGCCCTGTGCGCAGCGCTGGCGTCCGCGATCGGCAATGTGGTGCGGCAACGCTCCGCGCAGGAGGTCACCGACAAACGGGTGGGCCACCTGACGTTGTTCGGCATGTTGCTGCGCGACAAGCGTTGGTGGCTGGGCGGTTTGGGGGACATCGGCAGCTACGTGCTGCTGGCCGCCGCGCTGGACAAGGGCTCCGTGCTGCTGGTGATGTCGTTGCAGGTGACGGCGCTGCTTTTCGCCCTGCCGATCTATTCGCGGATGACCGGTAAGCCCATCACCGGCCGGGAATGGAGTTGGGCACTGGTACTGGCGGTAGCGCTGGCCGTGCTCATCGCGGTCGGAGACCCCACGGGCGGCCAGCAGCGGGCGCCGCTGCACACGTGGATCGTGGTGGCCCTGGTGATCGGCCCGCTGTTGTTGCTGGGCTTGCTCGGAGCGCGGATCTGGGCTGATCGTTCGGTCGCGGCAGTAATGCTGGCCGCGGTGGCAGGCACCTTCCTGGCCGTGTTCGCGGTCCTGATGAAGGGCGTCGTCGACATCCTGGAACACCACACCGGCCACATTTGGCAGACCTTCGAGCTGTACGCGCTGGTGTTCTGCGGGGTCGCCGGAATGATCTATCACCAATCGGCTTACCGAGCCGGCGCGCTGACCGCCTCGCTGCCCACGATCATCGTGGCGAAGCCCGTGGTCGGTGGGGTGCTCGGCATCGTCGTGCTCAGCGAGACGTTGGAAGCCGGAGGCTGGGAGTGGTTTGTCATCGCGGCGACGACGGTCGTGGTGATCATCGCGACGGTCGGTCTGGCTCGCGGAGAGGCCGCCTCCATGTCGGCCGGCGCCGGGCGTGACGTGAAGTCCAGCGCACGGCCGAAGGCGGCCACCCAAGCCTGAGTGTGTGATACCGAATCGGCTTGCCGGGTAGAGATTCTCGCAACGCGGCGTTGACGAGCGCCGGCCGCTACGGGTTGATGGTGTTGTCGCCGACCTGGCGGCCCCAGACGTACTCGATCGCATACGGCGATCCGGTGTCGAGGTGGTTGTAGGGCGCGATGCTGTTGCCGGTGTCCATGATCAGCTCCGGTGCCGGCCACAGATCGCGGGTGACCTTCTGCCAGCACCCCGGGGCGCCACCCGGGCCGCCGCGCGCGTTCACCCGCGGCAGGTTCTCCGGGTAGATGTAAGGGTTCGGCGCACCTCCGACTATGCCGGCAATGCCGCCGACCATCGACGCGATAACGGGCACCGCGGACACCGGGTTCGCGATCAGTCCCAGCCCGGAGAGCACCTCGGTGTCCATGTTCAACGAGTAGCCGTTGAACCCGCCCTCGGCCGCACCGGTGGCGGGCAGTGCATCGTGCTCGCTGCGCATCAGGCAGTAGATTTCGGGGCTGTAGGTGTCCAGCAGTTGCGCGGTCGGGACCAGGTCGGCCGCTCCGCGCGCCAGATACGGGCCACCCTTATTGAACAGATCCGCGCCCGTGTTGCCGAACCCGGCCGCCGACAACAACGCCTGATCCAGATCCTTTTGCTGGGCATTGATCGTGCGCGAGGTGATCACCGCATTGTTCAGGAAATCCAACAGATCCGGCGACGCGTTCGCGTACGTATCGCCCAGCGCGGCCAACCGCTGAATGTCCTTGCGCGCCTGTGGCATCTGCGGGTTCACGTCATCGAGCAGCACGTTGGCGTTGATCACCGACTGACCGAACTTCTCCCCCAGCCCCGACAACGATTGCGCGGCCGCACTCAACGTCAGATTCAGCTTGACCGGATCGACCTTCTCCGAGATGGAGGTGATCGTCTGAAACAGGGTGTTGATCTCGGTGGTCACCGAGCGCGCATCGATCACAGCGTGCGGCGAAATCCCGTGCGCCGACGGGCTTGCCGGCGTCGTCAACGACACATACTTGCCGCCGAACACCGTCGTCGCCTTGATATCGGCGTTCACATTCGACGGAATCAGCGTTAAATAACGCGGATACACCTCCAGGGTGAACTTCGCCGCCGGCTTCCCGTCACGCACCGTCTCCGAGATCGACCCCACCCGCCCGATCTGCACCCCGTTATAGGTGACCTTCGAACCCGGATCCATCACCAACCCGGCCCGCGACGCCAACATCGTCAGCTCGGTCTTGGGTGTGAAACCCCCGCGGAACTGGATGTAGACCAGGGTGAAGATCACGGCGAGGACCACCAGCACGGCGATGGTGATGAACTTGTAGGGCGGCTCTCGCGAGTCGTTGATCTGAACGGGTGAACCCTCCATGGCCTACCCCGTGCGCCCGATGATCCCGGGTCCGGCGATGGACGGCCACCCGCGCGGTTGGCTATCCGGGTAACCCACCGTCGCCACCGCTGCCCCTCACCTCGGGACCGTCGCCACCGGGCGCTGGCCTGTCACCTATGAAATAAGACCAGCAAAATCTACCGCGATGCAGTGGCACAAACCAAGAAACGGCGGAAACTGCCGGGCGCACAACATCATCCTTCGAACGACCATCCCCACACCCGCCCGCTCACCGAGCACCCCGAGAGGCGGATCATACTCTCCCTCAGGTGATTCGAGCCCCGAAAATGTGGTTACGGGTCGATGGTGTTGTCGCCGACCTGGCGGCCCGAGACGTACCCGATCGCATACGGCGATCCGGTGTCGAGGTGGTTGTACGGTGCGAGGCTGTTGCCGGTGCCCATCACCGACTCCGGTGCGGGCAATAAGGTCGCGGGTGATCGGCTGCCAGCACCCCGGGGCGCCACCCGGGCCGCCGCGCGCGTTGACCCGCGGCAGGTTCTCCGCCCCCGGCCCTTGCCAGGGACTCCGTACCTGCAGTCACGAAGATCAACGAAATGTACCGTGACAGCCGCCGGTGCGCGAATCAACGTTCACATAATTCGACGGATGCCGCGGCAGGCGAGCCGGGTCTAGGCTCGAGAAGGCTAAGGAAAGGTGCGCGATGCTCGCAGCGTTCGGCTTCGAATCCCTGGGCGTGGTCGTCGGGGACATGTACTTCATCGACCCGTCCCCGCTCGAGGGTCAGGAGACCCCCGAACGGGGCGTCAGGCTGGAACTTCGGCTCGTCGATCGGGCTGCGCCCCAGGGCTCGATCTACGCCGGCGTCCCGATCGCCTTCACCCGCCCGCTGTGGCGGGTGGACCTCTTCGGGTCCACGGAAAGCCCGCCCGGGACGCTGGACCGGGCCCACCACCACCCGCAGTTCGACGGTTGGGAGCCCAGCCGTCGGCACTTCGTCCCCGAGCTGTCCGCCGACCCGCTGGCCTGGTTGACCGAGCAGCTGGCGGACCCGGCCGCCGTCCTGGCCCGCGCCGGCGTGGACGCCGACGAGGTCAGCGAAGCCGACATCACCGGCCTCGCGGCGGCGGCCGCGGAAATCGTCACCGCGGTGAAACGGTTGCTCGACGGCGTGCGCAACGGCGAATTGGCCCCGGCTCCCGCCGAGCCGGTTGCCGCCGCCCGCACCGGCTGGCTCTGAATTGCGTTAGCGTCATCGGCGTGACCCTCAACGACATCGCCCTGACCACCCTCGACGGCCAGCCGACCACGCTGGCCGAATTGTCCGACGGCGCAACGCTGGTCGTCAACGTAGCCTCCAAGTGCGGGCTGACTCCGCAATACACCGCGCTGCAGAAGCTGGCCAAGGACTATGGCGAGCGCGGCCTGACTGTCGTCGGCGTCCCCTGCAACCAGTTCATGGGCCAGGAGCCGGGCACGGCCGACGAGATCCGGGAATTCTGCTCGACGACCTACGGGGTGACGTTCCCGCTGCTTTCGAAGACCGACGTCAACGGCGACAACCGCCACCCGCTGTACGCCGAGCTGACCAAGACCCCGGACGCCGACGGCCAGGCCGGCGACATCCAGTGGAACTTCGAGAAGTTCCTGCTCGCCCCTGGCGGTGAGGTGGTGCAGCGGTTTCGCCCGCGCACCGAGCCCGACGCCCCCGAGGTCATCAGCGCCATCGAGGGCGTGCTGCCCCGCTAGGCATGAAAACGGCCCCCGGAGATTCTCCGAGGGCCGTCTGCACTAGTAGCGGGGACAGGATTCGAACCTGCGACCTCTGGGTTATGAGCCCAGCGAGCTACCGAGCTGCTCCACCCCGCGTTAGTGAATGCCAGGTTACCGAATACCGGCGCGTCGCCAGTCGCGGGCTAGCCCGTAGCGGTACCGAGCCTCCGTTAACTTGCAGACCTGTATGCCGAAGGTCCAGCGTTCAGGCCTTAACTCCCAATTCCGTCAGCCGAACGCGGTTTTCCTCGAACCACGCTTGTTCGTGGCCGGGCTCGGGCAAGATCAACCCTGCCTCCATTGCGTTTGCAGGATCAGCCTCGGTCAGCACGACCAGGAATTCGGCTTCCGACTGCCCGGTGACACGCGTCCACATTCGCGAGAAGTCACGCAGCAAGCCCTGGCGGGTCTCGACGTCACGTCCGTGGCGGATGGCACCGAAAAGGTACGAGTTGGCTGACGGTTTGCGGGAGACAAAGCAGTCGCCTTCCTGTATCTCATGAAACAGAACATTGACGAACAACTCCGGTGCTCGTGTGACGTTGGTGTGAATAGTGGTGATCTCGTCGGCGAGTTTGGCTTTCGCAGACGCCGTCAGCATTCCTCTCGGGCTGTAGCACTGATAGATGGGCATGGGGTTCCATTTCTACACAATTCTGTCGGTTGGTCGCGGCTGCGGGAGCCGCAGGGCAGGCTACCCGAGCGAGCCAGGATTGGTGCCCGTGTCGGAGAGCTCCTCCCCGCTTAATATTGCCTTCGGCCACGCCCGTCCGGGCCCGTTCCCGCCGACCAGTAACAGGTTGTCGCGGAAGGTTGCATCTGCCGGTGGCAAGCCGTCTCGGCGTCACGTGGCCGGCGTCGTGACGTTCGCGCTGGAGCTACTTTCGGGTGGCGGTGACATAGTGGATCGCCTCGTGCCCGCGCAACACACTGTCCCAGGTATCCCCGGACACCCCGGCATCATTTAACAAATCGGCCAGACCGCGGGTTGCGGTGTGCCAGCCGAGTCCTTTCAGGCTTTTCTCGACATCGCCACCTTCGCGAGGATAAGTAAGGCCACCGAAGTCGACATCGAACCCATGGCGCCTCCAGGTTTCTGCAACGCTCTGAATCTGCAAACCGAGGGAGGTCGATTCCTCCGTCCAGTGATCGGCGGCCAATTTGCTGCCGGGTGCACTAAGTGCGGTGAGTTGCTTCAACAGGCGACTCTGAGCGTCGTTAGGGAGGTATCCGATCAGCAAACCCTCGGCCAGCCAGGCCGTCGGTCTCGAGGGATCAAAACCCGCTTGCTGCAGTGCCGTCGGCCAGGCGTGGCGCAGGTCGACGCTTACGGCGCGCAATTGCGTATTCGGAGTGGCGCCCACCCGAGTCAGGACCGAGTTCTTGAATTCGATCACCTCCGGTTGGTCGATCTCGTAAACGATGCTGCCCGCCGGCCACTGCAGGCGGTAGGCACGCGAGTCCAATCCAGATGCGACGATCACCGCCTGACGGATGCCGGCGGACAGCGCGCTCCGGAAGAAATTATCGAAGAACCGTACGCGGACGGCGAAGAAGTGCGTTATCCAATCGGTCTCAATATCGGCGAACTCCAAATCACCACTTGCCAGCCGGGCGAACAGCTCGATACCTGCAGCCTGGACGAGAGGCTCGGCGAACGGATCATTGATGATTGGATCCGCTTGCCTGCTGGCAGCCGCCCTGGCCGCGGCCACCATCGTTGCAGTGGCGCCAACACTGGTGGCCAGATCCCACGTATCGTTGTCACTACGTTTCATTCGTGCGCTCCTGCCTCCGCAATCCTGCGGCCTTCGCGTAAATCACCGGTCTGTGCTCTGACCGTTAAAAGCGGCGCTACGGCAGGAACCCTTCACCAAACGCCGCGCGCAGTCACGATCAAATTTCTGAGTCGGGGTAACCCGTTGACTAGTTTGCGGGATGGAAAGCTCAGTGCCCATTGGGCATTGAGACTTCTTTCCCCCAAGATGTGCCACCGTCGCGCTGCCCTCAAACCCTCGACCTCGGAAAGTGCAGTGGTTCTCGAAAGTGGAAGACGACGGATGTGGCGCAGACTCTTGAAATATATTGTACGAGAGATATCTTCAATTACCTTGACGCGCAGCTGTAAGCAGCCAAGCGGCATTACGTCGACCTGGTGAATCGAAACATGCTCGCCCATAGTTGATTCCGTTCGGTGAAGTCATATCTTGTGGGACAGACGGCCGGATTGGGGGCACTCGGGAGCGGCCCACATCCCCCACAATGTGATTACCGACATCCGAGATTGAACGGGTCGCCAACGATCCGCCGGCACACCGCTGAAAACCTGACATCTGGAGGATTCTGTGGAGGGCACTGACCCAGAACTGTTTATCGGCGGCGCCTTTCGGCCCGCCGGAAAAGCTCAGCCCGTTATCGAGGCTGCTACTGAGAGAGTGCTCGGCCGTGGACCCGACGCTACTTTCGGCGACATTGATGACGCCGTGGCCGCGGCCCGAAAGGCGCTACCCGACTGGGCGACGACTCCGACTCCCGAACGAGCCCAAGCCCTGCAAAGGCTGGCCGGCGGGCTTGAGGCGCGCGCCCAAACCACCGGCGAACTGTGCACTCGTGAGACTGGCGCGCCGATTACCTACTCTCGAATTGCAAACGGTGTCGTTCCGGCCGCGCTGATTCGCTACTACGCAGGCCTGATCTGTGAGACCGACGACGAAGAGGTTCGCCGCACGTTACTCGGACACGCCATCGTGCGCCGAGAGCCTATCGGTGTAGTTGGCGCCATCGTCCCGTGGAATGTCCCGCACCTGTTGGCGGCGATGAAGCTTGGCCCGGCATTGGCGGCGGGATGCACGGTGGTTCTCAAGCCAGCACCGGAGACGGCACTGGACGCGAGGATGGTCGGGGAGGCCGCCGCGGAAGCGGGACTTCCTCCTGGTGTGCTGAACGTGGTCCCGGGTGGCGATGGAGCGGGTGCCCATCTGGTTCGTCATCCCGGCGTCGACAAGGTGGCTTTCACTGGTTCGACGCAAGTGGGCCGATCGGTCTCCGAAACCTGTGGGCGGCTGATGCGGCCCGTCGCGTTAGAACTGGGAGGGAAGTCTGCTGCAATCATCCTTGACGACGCTGATTTGCATACAACCGTGCAGGGACTTCGCACGGTGTCCTTCGGTAACAACGGTCAATTATGTTATGCCAGTACCCGCGTCCTTGCGCCCCGTTCGCGCTACAGCGAAATCGTCGATGCGCTAGCGGAAATGGCCCGATCGCTGGTAGTCGGCGATCCGCTTGACGAGGCTGTCGAGATCGGCCCGCTGGCAAGTTCGCAACAGCGCGACCGGGTGCTGGGTTATATCGAAATCGGGAAAGCTGCCGGCGCTCGCGTGGTGACTGGCGGTGGGATACCCAAAAACCGGTCGCGGGGTTGGTACGTCGCACCGACCATATTCGCCGATGTCAACAACGCAGCGCGGGTAGCACGTGAAGAAATTTTCGGACCCGTTCTCTGCGTCATTCCGTACGATTCGGACGGGGACGCCGTCGACATCGCCAACGACTCGGATTTCGGTCTTGGAGGCAGCGTATGGTCATCCGACGAGACACGGGCAACACAGGTCGCCCGAACCGTACAGACGGGGACCGTCGGCATCAACCACTATCAGCTGGATGCCGCCGCGCCCTTCGGGGGAGTTAAAGGAAGCGGTCTCGGCCGCGAGTTGGGGCCTGAAGGACTGGTCGCCTACCAAACGATCAAATCGATCCTTCGGACAGACATAGCGAGCATGTGATAGAAGTGGACCCCATCCAGAGCAGGGTTACGCATGGTGGCGGGTCGCTGCGGCCCGAACGCGGGGTGTTTGAAACATGTTCACCGACAATGATTGCAGATACGAAGACAAGGATGCGGCGGTCGAGTCGGCTGCAGAGCTGTACCGGCCGGCACCTCATTTCGCCTGGGAGTCTAAAGCGCGCCCGTGCGAGAGCATCATCTTCTCGACCACCGAAAACGTTGTCGGTTCGGGCGATATCGGACTCGATTCTCATCAGAGTCATCCCGAGACCGGAGATCTGCGATGCCCGGCCAGACTGAACCAACGGACACTACTGCACTTGTGCTCCTTGCATTCCTGGCGATCTACCTATACTTCCGGGTAACTGTCGCGTGGATTCTGGGCTTCACTAACACTGAAATCGACCGCCCTACGGATACGAGGCAAGACCCGCCAACGACTGAACGCGCGAGTCCGACATGAGTATTCGCTGTAGGCCCCAGCATCAGCCGCCCAATCGACGGTCTTCAGCCCATCAATCGATCCAGTACACTCACCGTCGCACCTACTCTCCTGCCAGCACGTGACCGAGACACCGGCCTGGTTCGTAGCTTGCGCAGTCCACGAAGTATCTTGGTAAAAGGCAGGTTTGCGGCCAGACCGCGCCGCAGGCTCGGTTGCAAACTGCTGAGGTTGCCGATTAACGGATATTGCAGACCATGGTCACGCCGTTCGGCGCTCCGGTCGATGACGTCGCCGCGTGTTCCTGTCAGGAGGAACTCTTTCAGTAGTGACGGCGGCACGTCCCCGTCAAAAATAGGACAGTCTTTTCGTCGAGCGCCTGCAGGATGCCGCCATGGGCTGCGTTGAAGTCGTTGCGCCAGCCGGCATCAGTAACCCCGATCCCAAGTCGAAGCCTTCTGAGCCGGTTTCGTGCGGCCAGATGCCCTAAGACCGTCCATGGTTCGTAATGTGCATCGATTTATGGAGACGAGGCGTGCGGTTCCGACGTATTCCGATGTCATGACCGATCGCGGGAACAGTGAGCTGAGATGGTCTGGCAGCCATAGTGAATCCACTCCGCTCCCAGCCGCCGTGGGATAACTGCTGGCTACCAACGCCGTCGGTGAGTAGAGGCTGTGCAGGGGTGGTTCTATGAGTCCGACCTTAAACATGGCTAAGCTCGTCTCCGGTGCGAATTGTTGCTTTGGCAACAGTCACGAAGCAGTCAACATCGGGCATATTCCAACTAGCAGAGTGGATTTCGATGCCAAGACGATGAAGAATGTGAGGCTTCAAATATCACGTGTCCGGCAATCCCTTGCTCCAGCTGTCTGTCGCGGCCACGGTTCCGGGCCCGGTGTCGGCCGCCTCGCCGGCTACGGTTCGCCTTCGTGACTTCTTTATTACGCGCAGCACTGTCGAAGGACGCAGCAACTGCGCCGGAGGATCAATCAGATTCATCGAACGGAGAAATTGCTGGACTACTGCCGGATCGGTCTCGGCAGCGGCCAACACCCGATCCAGGTAGGCGTTGATGATCCGTACAGACAGCGGGCGCTTCCCTTCTATTTGGGGCAAAGCCAGGTCTGAACTCACCGCCGCCTGCCAGGCCACACGGATTTCCTTGGCGGAATCGCGGAAAAACCGCCGCGGAAAGTTGTGGTCACCTTGCTGGAGGCATTGGCGCAGGATGAGCGCTTCGATGGCGGCCATCGACATGCCCTGGCCGTAGAGCGGATTGAAGTTACACAGCGCGTCACCCAAGACGATCAAACCGTCGGGAGTGCGCGCCAACTGGTCGAAGCGCCGCCAGCGGTTTGACGGAAACCGATAGTGAGTCATGTCCGCGAGCGGCTCAGCCGCGCGCGCCGCGGCGAGCACGTGCCGCGGGGCCATGTCAGCCAGGCAGTCCAGCAGCGCCGTGCGATCGGTGGGTGGTTTTCGCCCCGCCACAGTTTGGACCGCGAGCCTGTAGGTGTCGTTCTCGCCGGCAAACATCGCGAAGCACACAGGACGGTTGGGCTCGGGGCCACTGAAGGCGATGTACTCGCGCAAGGTGTCCGGCGCAAGGTGGACCGGCAGACCGGCGTAGCTGATGTCAACAGTGAGTTGGTCTTCGCGCGGGCGCGGATAACCCAGCGCGTCAAGGAATACCGGCGCGCGTGAGCCGCGTCCGGTAGCGTCCACGACCAAATCGGCCGGCAGGACCGTCTCGGCCCCAGAGTCGCGCCGCGCCACCACAACGCCGTTCACACGCTCGCGCTTCGGGCCGGACCTCAATCGCACCGCATCGCGTCCCTGAGTGATCTCTACGTTCGAAATGCCGCGAATCCTGCGACGCAGGGTCCACTCGATGAACGGCCGGCTGATGTAGTAGCTCACTATGGATTCAGGGTCGGGGATCGTGCCGGATCGCAGTAGCCGGTGCCCGCCGAAAGATGCCCAAAGCCGTGACAGGTCACCATCGTTCCAGACTCGCGCGCCACCGTCGATCAGCTCCTCAACGAAGCCGGGAAATAGATCACCCATGATTGTCACCCCGCGCGCCGCGAGGAGGTGGGGCAGGTCACCTTGCGCCACACCGCGATGTGTCACCGGACCGTCCGGGATGGTATCCCGTTCGACCACAGTCACTTTGCCGTAGAAGTCGGCGAGCACTCGGGCGGCCAGCAGTCCGCTGATGCTCGCGCCGAGAACTACTGCAGTCTCGCCAAGTTCGCGCACGTCGTTCCCTTGCCGTGGCGGTACCGTGTCAGTGGGTGGTGGAATCGACATCTACAACCTTTCGTGGACCTTCGGTTTGCAAGTGCTGGCGCGCGGTGGCGATGGCTGCGCAGTTCTGTTGGCCTACGCAACCTTGAGCAAATCAGTGGTAGAAAAGACGTTTCACGCACTGCTCGTCGAGCCGTACTTGCCACAACATCCGACTTACGAGCCTGTGTCCGACCGGTTTGGTCGCCTGGATGAACTGCTGTGCGAGCAGGATGCTGCGCGCCCAGATTGGCGACGTCGCAGTGAATGCCACTACCAGAGCCACCCAATCCCGACGGCGGTTGCGATCAACAGCATTGTGATGAGCGCTTGGACGAGAAACGGTCGTAGGGGCAAAGCTTCGTTCAGAGAGTGCAATTCGTTCGCTTGCGAACGATCACTGATCACATAGCGATTGGATGCGAAGCCGAACATTCGGGCTTGCAGCCAAAGCCGACGCCCCCACCAGCGCGTCATCCTAGGTTCGAAGCGCGACTCCTCATCGGTTGGCACTGCGATTACGCCGGTGCGCAGCGTTGCCGTGTCCGAAGCGGCGGATGTCATGAGTTTCAACGTCCTTACCTATCGTCATCTGGTTGACAGTATGGGTCACCGCACCAAGACGATTCGCGGTTCCATTTGATCGCAGACAGCGGACCCTGAACCGTGTCTACCGCGATTGGCCGACGCAATCGTGTCTCAGGCACGAGTCCTGTGCATCAGAGCGCAGCGGACTCGGGCGGCGTATCACGCGTATCCAGCCTCATTGCCAGTATCGAAACGTAAACACCGCTGGTGAACCATGCCCGTCGCGATAGACACAATGCTGGTGTGAATCAGACTGCTGTGACATCACATGTGGTGGTGATACTCGTCTTCGACGGCGTGACGCTCCTGGATGCAGCCGGACCAGCCGAAGTGTTCGCCACGGCCAACCGGTTCGGCGCGCACTACCAGCTCAAAATCGCATCGATCGACGGGCGAGATGTCATAACCTCGATCGGAACCAAGTTGGGCGTCAGTGACAGCATTTCAACCATCAATGCTGCCGACACCGTCGTCGTCGCGGGCGGCGACAAACTGGTCGGGCAGCGACTCGATCCCGTCCTTCTGGAGGCGCTCGGATCATTATCGGCGCGATGCCGGCGCTTGGCTTCTGTGTGCACGGGTTCGTTCGTCTTGGCTCAGGCTGGGCTCTTGCGTGGCCGACGCGCTACCACGCACTGGCGACACGCTCGGGTGCTTGCGCGCCAATTCCCCGACACATGCGTCGAACCCGATGCGATCTTTGTTCGTGATGGCGAGGTCTTCACTTCGGCTGGGGTATCAGCGGCCATCGACTTGGCGTTGGCGTTGGTTGAACTGGATTACGGCGGGGAGGTGGTTCGTGAGGTGGCACGGGCCTTGGTTGTGTACCTCAAACGTGCTGGCGGACAGTCACAATTTTCCGCGTTGGTGGAGGCCGAGCCGCCGGCCGAATCAATACTGCGCACCGTCACCGCGTCGATCGTGGCGAACCCAGGCGCCAACCATAGCGTCAAGAACCTCGCTGCACGGGCATCCTTGAGCACGCGTCAACTGGCGCGGCTGTTTCAGTCCGAACTCGCCACGAGCCCGGCCCGCTACGTCGAGACGGTCCGCCTCGATGTCGCGAGATCCGCACTGGAGGCGGGACATACGATCGCTCATGCGGCCCGGCTGGCGGGCTTCGGGAGCCCCGAGACGTTCAGAAGGGTCTTCGTCAACCGTTTCGGCGTCCCTCCCAGGGCATATCAAGACAGATTTCGTACTACGGGCCGCGCCGGTGCCAGAGATTCACGCGGCATCCGAAACCAACAGTCGCGATCACGTCAGTCAGATCAACGCGCCGCCGGCCTGTGATGTCGGTATCTGAGGGAAAGATGTCCGGTCGTAACCGGTTTCCGAACTTCGCGGCGCGGACACTGGAACCGTGACTTCAGCCCCTGACGGCCGGTCGATTGCTTCTCGCGACGTTGCCAGGGTTTCTCCAACACTGGCCCAACAAACGAACGGCGCGACATCGAGCACACCGGTAAACGCGGCGCCCGACAACATCGCGCGCCGGCTGGGCTTCACACCCGAACATCGGATCACAAATCCAGATGAAACGATGTCGGCGGCCATCTGGCGGTTCCAACGCGAGTCGTCATACGAATTGAACGGCCGCGCAAATGAGAACATGGACGTGATCTCGATGCCGGTGAGTGGGCATCACCACCACACCTACTTCGCCAACGGGAGGCGGAAGTGGAGCGGTGTGCATCCGGCGTTTCACATGAACATCGTGGTCGCTGGTGAGCAGCCGCGAGGGGTGTTCATCTCAGAGCAGCCCTTCACCTACCTGCATGTGTACCTGCCTCACGCCCTGATTGAGCGCTTGGCCGTGGCCAGTGGTGCGATCAAGAAGGGTCAGACCGTCGATCTTGTGGACCCGATGTGTTCACGTGATCCATTCGTCGAGGTGATCTGCCGGCAGATCGTTCGTGAGATGACGAAGCGCGATGGATGTTCTTCGATGATGGTCGAGTCTCTTGGGGAACAACTCGCTGTACGACTGATTCGGCGGCACTCGAGCTCGTCCGGTTCCGCAGTGTTCGCCGAGAAAAGCGGCCCAGGCTACCGCGATTGGCGCCTGCGGCGTGCCATCGAGTACCTCGAAGCACACCTGTCGAACAACATCGGTTTGACCGAGTTGGCCAACGTGGTGGGTCTATCGACGTCCCGACTGACAGCCCTTTTCCGCGAGGGCACGGGCGAACCCCCACACCGCTGGTTGATGAACCGCCGCCTCACACGAGCGCTCGATTTATTGAGCCACCCGTCTCTGAGCATTACGGAAATCGCCCACCAATGTGGGTTCGCCAGTTCTCAACACCTGGCTACCGTGACCCGTCGACAGCTCGGCATTACGCCCACTGCGTATCGCGAACAGACACTGGGCTGACGAATCAGGCGCAACCCGACATCGCGGGAATGCCGCCGGTGAGCAGACTGCTGGGTCGCATTGGAACCGCACAGCGCCGCACATTGAGCTCGTGTCCTGGTAGTCAACAACCACCCGCGAGCAGGAAAATGGCCCTCGGACGATCTTCCGAGGGCCATTTCCAGTGGTAGCGGGGACAGGATTCGAACCTGCGACCTCTGGGTTATGAGCCCAGCGAGCTACCGAGCTGCTCCACCCCGCGATGGTGAACTCCAGATTACCGAACACCCCGGAGGCTGCCAAATCGCCCGAACAACGCCGACTGGTACCCCTACACCTCGTCCTGCGAGGCCGACGGTGCTCGCCGTTGACGTGGCTACCCGTGTTCAGTGCGTCGCGACATATCGCCGGGGCCGTGTCATCGGCATGTTGCCGTCAAATAACACCACCTCAGCGCGCACGTGCTGTCGAGGAACGCGCTTTGCGCGGAGGCCATGACATAGTCGTTCCAACGACGACCGCACTTGGCGCGGATGCCATCCGTTGACCCATCGTGTCGCTCCGGCCAGGAAGGCAACCACTTCGGTGATGGCGGTCGGCCCGCCCATACGTTACACCGGCGACTCGATCCGGGTTGATCATTGACCATCGGCGACTTGCCCTGAGACAAAGCGTGTTTCGGTGGATCCGGGACACCGTCGCCCGAAATGTCATGGTCTCAAAAGTCTTTGGTCAAGATCAGCGTCGGACCGGTCTGAGGCACCGTCAACGCCTTGCCGCCCGCGGCCACACCCGCGCCTATGGTATGGGTCAGTCATGCTTCAGCCCATGGCTTTGGACATGGTCGCGTACAGCCGAAATGAACGTATCGAGTTCGCGTGCAATGTCCGGACCCGAGGGCTCGATCATGATCTCGGTGGCACCGGCTCGGGCCAGCGCCGCGACGGCCTTTCCGACCGTGTCAGCGGAGCCCGTCAGGGTTACCGAAGGAACGGAGGTGTGGCCGCCCGCGCGCCAGGCCACCAGGTCGGCGTCGTTCATTTCCACCATGTGGCCTTGGTGAACATGTAAATGGCGCAACCGTTGTGGGACACCCTCGATCACGTCGAGCCACGCGGAGCCACCGGGCATTTCGCGCACCGCGTCGGCCCCCTGGGCCGTATAGACAAAGTGATATGCCGCCGCCCACGGGGCACCGACCGCCGAGCGGACCCGTTCACCCGCCAGGTCTTCCCCGTCGCTAACGACGGTGCCCATAGTGGCTACCACTGCCCGCGTAAATTGACGTTGCGCGGGCACGAGGTTGAACATGGATATCAGTCCATCGGCACCGACCCGCTTCGCGACACCGGCCCCCTTGGGCCCAGTGGCGGCGAGCAGCAATGGGATTCGCAGCGGCAGCACGTCCGCTTGCGCAGAAGTGAGCAGTAGTTTGATCGCCGCGCCCTCCCAATCCACTGCCTCGCCGGCCAACAATGCCTGGTAGGTACGGATATAGGCCTCCATGTACGACCATCGAATCGGCGGCTGACCGATAGCTGCGCGGCTGGAGAACCCGGTGCCGAACGAGCTGACAACGCGTCCCGGCGCTACCCGATGCAGTGACACGGTCTGTGCGGCGTTGACCAACGGGTGGCGCTGCGTGGGAATGAGCACTGCGGGACCCAGCTCTATGGTCGTCGTCAGCGCGGCGGCACGGTGCAAATGCAGCCAAACGTCGTCACCTTCGAATGGAGTGTCGTAGAGATAGGCCCGTCGATAGCCCAATTTTTCCGCCGTGGCAATGTGCTCGGCCGACTCGAACGATGGTGGTAGTGCGACGCTTACATCGATACCAGGCACTGATCTATCCTCTCTGCCGCTTCAACGCTTTCGAGATGGGCGCGCAAATTCCGACGATCACCCGCCCACCGAGCGGTCGCGCACGTGTCACAGCCGACGTGGACCCGCTTGCCCCTGGAATCTCTTTCGGAGACTGGGGTGAACGTTGAACTACACCTCCGGTAGCCGTTTGCTCAATTTCTGCAGCGTCAGCATTTCGCGCCCGTCGTCATCGAGGTAGGGGATATCAATGCCGTATTCCTCCCAGCGGCCGGCGATTTTGGATTCCAACTCAGGTTTGAGCCTGTCGGTGGGCGGGAAGCGCCGCCCACCCCACTCTGGCCGCGGGTCGACTGCCCAACTCCGCGTAGCATCGATGAGCACGCGCGTCCATTGGCCGGTGCCATATCGGTTGGTGTCGTTCAACTCCGGCGGGGTGGAGGGATCTATCGATGAGCCGATGCCGGGGCCGAAGAACGCGATATCGCCGAGGCCGGCATTGACCCGGTACGACAGCGCCCAGTCCAGGGCGACCGGATCGTGGATCTCGATGTCCTCCTCGACCACCATGACATTCTTGTGAAACCACACCGATCCACCGGTGCCCCAAAGGGCCGAGGCGATCTGCTGCGCATGTCCGCGATAGGCCTTGCGAATTTGCACGACAGTGTTTTGGCCGTTTGTCACCTCGGTCATCCATACATCGGTGATGCCACCGATTCCGAGGTCGTCGAGCACATTCCAGGTAATCGCCGACCGCGCGAAGTTGGTGATGCTGTCTTCGTTGAACAGTCCCGGCCGTATCCCTTCGAGGGTGCCGCGTAGCACTGGGTCGTTGCGGTGGGTGATCCGGGTGACCCGAAGAACCGGGGCCGGTGCGGCGCCGCCGAGGAAGCCCGGATACTCGGCGAACGGGCCCTCCATGACGAAGGTCGATGGGTCGGGGTCGATGAAACCCTCGACGACGATCTCTGCCGAGGCTGGGACGTGCAGGGGTACCGTTTCGCAGGCCACCAGATCGACTGGGCGGCCGAGCAGGGCGCCCATCATGTCCCATTCACAGACGTTCTTGGGGAATGGACTGCCCGCACAAAACGGCATTACGTCGTGCCAGCCGTAGACGACAGCCACTGGCATCGGCTCTGGCTTGTACTCCTCCATGTGGACGCCCCAGCCCTGAGTAGGCACTAGGAGCTTCGCAATCTTGTCGCGGTCGACGATCATGCCGCGATAAAGACCAACGTTGTCGCGACCAGTCACCTTGTCTTCGGTGACTACACCGCAGAACGTGTCGATGTAGCGGCCACCGTCATCACCGTGCCACTTAGGGACCGGAAGTTCCCATAAATTGATATCGTCGCCTTCTAGGATGTTTTCCTTGACCGGGCCAGTGGCGACGATGCGCGGGGGAATTGGTTTTTTGAAGGCGTCTCGCAGGTGGCGGACGATTGCCGAATCGCTCGTACCTTCGGGCAGCCCCAGCATCAGCTGAACCTGGCGCCGGCTCCCGAGTGCCGACGTCAAAAGTTTTGTGCACCAGGTCGACTCGTGGTCGACGATGTGTTCGAACAGTAGCCCTGGGCCTCCCAGGGCAAGGTTGGCGCGGGTGATGGCACCGATCTCTTCATCCCAGTCGACGGAAGCCTTGATGCGGCGCAACTGGTTGGCCTCTTCGAGCGTGGCCAGCCAGCTCCGCAGGTCGGGGCCCGTCTCCTCGTCTCGCGACTGGGTCGTGTTCGTGATTTCCGCCGCGTTTGTAGTACTTCTAGGAGTAGTCACTCTCTTCTCCTTAAAGGATTGGGGCTAGTTCGCCGTTCACGGCGGGCGGATGCTGATCGTCCTTCCAGCGCTTGATCAGAGAGTGTTCAATCCCGAATTGATCGATGACGCGGCCGACCACGTGGTCGGTTACCTCGTCAACGGAGGCGGGCCGCGCGTAATAGGCCACCGTCGGCGGGAAAATCACAGCGCCGGCGCGCGCCAGATAGTGCATGTTCTCCAGGTGGATCTCGCTCAATGGAGCCTCCCGCGCGACAAGAACGAGCTTGCGGCGTTCCTTCAGCGTCACGTCGGCGGCGCGAGTAATCAGGTTGTCGCTGAGACCGATTCGGATGGCGCTCAACGTCTTCATGCTGCACGGGCACACGACCATGCCATCCGTGCGGAACGACCCACTGGAGATGGTGGCGGCAAGATCGCGAACATTGTAAGCGTGTGAAGCCATTGCCCGAACCTCATCGAGGCTCGTATCGGTCTCGAGCTTGATCGTCGCCCGTGCCCAGTCGCTGACGACCAGGTGCGTTTCGATCCCCAACAGCCCGAGAGCTTGCAGCAGACGGATCCCCAAAGCGGCGCCGGTCGCACCGGTCATCGCGACTACTAAACGCATCATCTTCCTCCTATTTGCGGGCCGCCCGGCCCCGGACTTCGGGCTGTGCGGTTTCTGATTTGAGCAACCGGGCCTCATTTGCGAGTACTTCCCAGTCAAAATCTTGTCGCCGACCGGCTCTTGGTCGCATCCGCCGGTGGCTAGTCCTGGCCACCCGCGGCTGCCAGATAGTTTTTCGCTACCTTTTCGGGCCGTGTCCAGTGTCAACTCAAGGACGGCTCACGGGACTGCGCCAATGAGACATGTTGCCCACAACATGTGACGTCGCAGAGCGCTCCGGGCAGTCATCGCCGTATCGACCGAGACCAGCGCTCGTATCAGCCGCAACCGGTGCTGGCCACAAAGGTCGCGGAATTCGACGCTGGGCGATACGTTCACACCATGGTCCAAGACGGGCACACAACGAAGCGTTGTTGAGTGCTCGTCATTTTGCCGACGGCGACCGGCAGTCAGAGTCCGTGCTCCGCTTTGAGAATGTCGCCGGCACGCTCGCCGATTACGACACACGGAGCCATGGTGTTACCAGTCGTGATACGCGGCATGATCGACGAGTCGGCGATCCGAAGACCCTCAACCCCATAGACTTTGAGATCGCCGTCCACCACCGACATGTCATCTCGCCCCATCTTCGCGGTGCAGGATTGATGCCAGAAGCTGGTCGCGGTGTCCCGCACAAAGCGCTCGAGATTACGTCTGGTGAGGTTCCCTGGCATCACTTCGCGCTTGGTGAAGGTTCGCAGCGGTGCTGAGTTTCCGATGTCGCGGGATAGCTCGATACACGCGAGCGTAGCCGTGAGGTCGTCGCCATGAGCCAGCATGTTGTCCTCGACCGCCACCCGGTCGGACGGATCCGGGCCGGTAAGACGGATCCTGCCGCGGCTCTTCGGTCGCAGCACCCCCGCACATGCCGTCCACCCGTGCTCGGGTATCCGGTTGCCTGCAGGATCTCCCGAATCAGATAACGGGAACTCCGCGACACAAATTTGTAGGTCGGGTGCCTCCAGCTGTGGATCGCTCTTCCAAAACACCATCGCCTCTGCCCCATTGGTGCGTGGCGGGAGGGGATCGCGGTATTGCCATACGCAGTAGACGCACGGATGGTTTTGGTAGTTGTGTCCTACGCCGGGGAGATCCCACACAACCGGAATTCCGAAGCGCTGTAGTTCTTCGGCATCGCCGATGCCCGACTGCATGAGCAGTTTGGGCGTGTTGATTGCGCCCAACGACACGACTACCTCCCGCCCTGCGGCGACGCTGTGGGCTGAGCCGCCGAGCGAAAACTCCACTGCCGCGATCCGGTTCTTGTCAAAGGCTAACCGCGTAACGGTCGCATGGGTGAGAACAGTTAGGTTCGACCGGCGCAGGTGCGGGTGGACGTAGGAACGAAACACCGATTGCCGGTGTCCATCGCGCACTGTCAAATCGAGGATCGAAGCACCACCTTCACCCTCCATCATCGCGCCGTTGTTGCTTTGGTAGCTGGGAATTCCGACCGCGCGCGCAGCATCGACGACGGCGTTGGCAAGTGGACTGGGATCGGTTGCGGGAGCAACGAATATCGGACCGCCGACGCCGCGGTAGTCGGGATCGTATCGCCCGTGCCAGTCTTCGATGCGACGGTAGATGTCGAGGACCGATTTATAGCTCCACGACTGGTCACCAGCCTCGAGCGCGAAGTAGTCCCAGTCGCTGCGATGCCCTCGCGTCCAAGCCATTACGTTGATGCTTGATCCGCCGCCAAGCACCTTGCCCATCGACAGCGGGATCGACCTGCCGTTGAGATGCGCCGACGGTTCTGAGACAAATCCCCAGTCACGTTCGGTGCCCAAGTTGAGGGGCCACTGGGACGGATCGTGAACGGCCGGCACGTCGTCAGTGCCGCCCGCCTCCAGCAATAGCACTGTGACATCGAGATTTTCGGCCAGCCGGGCCGCCACCACTGATCCGGAGGATCCCGACCCGCACACCACGAAGTCGTACCGGGGCGCGACGCCGGGAGGTGGGACCGTGTGTTTTCCGGTTTGTTTCATCTGGACTGGCAACTCGTCCGACGCGTCAGACGGCGAAGGTCGATGACGCGATTCCTGCCGTTGCGTGTTTCTTCGGTTGCTGCGATGGTCTCAATCACTGTGGTGGCCACGGACACCTCTCTAGTTGTGCTGCAAACCAGTGTGCGGCGTCCGGCACTATCAGAAAATGGCCGTTCGGGTCGACCTTCCCATGAAACGCGACGCGACTCGGCCATACGGATTCGGCCGAGCAGCCGCGCGGCGGGTCAAACGGAGAACGTGGCCGACGCCAAAGCAACGGCTCCCGCGGCTGCGCCACTGCCAGCCCTGGATAACTTCTTTACAATTGCGACCTCAGGGCTGCACCGTTCGCACCGGTTTCAACGGGTCCTGCCGTCCGATGCGAGACAGCATCTCAACCCTGAGCGGTCGAGCACCGCGAACCCCGCGTCGGCGCCATCCTCCCGCGCGATCGATGTGAAATCGGAACGGGCGCTTGCTGAATGGGGCGTCGACCCCAGTCACGACGGCATCAGCAACCGCGGATGCGTCTGCGTCCGGTGGCACGATTTCACCGAAGGCTAGTTCGACTTGACGTCCAAAACTTCCGCAGGGTCCCTCCTCGTACTCGTCGAACACCCTCCGGTCGGCGGGTGATCCGGCATTTCGCGAAGTGGTTGGTGTCGGCGGTGAACGCGCCGGGAACGATGATGGGCGTCTTTATGCCCCAACGCGTCAGCTCGCGCGCGTACGCCACCGCCAGCGCTTCCATCGCGGCTTTGACCGCGAAATAGGGGACCAGAGAAGGTGGCGTACCCCCGCTGAGCTGCTGCTCAATGCCCACACCAACAAGCCCTGCCGTTGTCGTCGCATAAGAGGTAGCGCGGACCGATTGACGCATTGAGCGCTCACCACATTGACGTCATATAGTTCGGCCAACTGTTGCGGCGTACACGCCTCGGCCGGACCGAACGCCATGTGCCCGGCGTTGTGTAACCATTGGCGCCAGAATTTTTGATGGGTCACGACTCGACTCGGCGCCGGGGAACCATCGCGCCCGCGCGCAAGTCGCCGTTTGCCGCAAGTCAGCCCGCCGCGGCTAGGCCTGTGGCCGTGTCGTCGTGTGGCGGCCACAGCGGCTGCAGCACTTCGACACCGAACGGCGCGTCCCAGTGGTTTCGGGACGAAACTTCGTGTACCGGATGGCGATTCGCCGCGACACCCCACCTGCCCAACGGGTAGCCCAGGGTGAGCATGGCAGACATCTTCCAGCCTTGCTCAACTGGAACTCCCAGGAGCTCGTTGACCTCGTCCGCGAAATTGCGGAGCACCATCGTCATGACGCCGCCGACGCCCTCGGCACGGGCGGCGAGCAAAACACTCCAGATCGCCGGGTAGATGTTAGCACCGCCGAGGTCGTCGATGGCGAAGACGAAGAGCAACAGGGGAACTTCTTCGAAATGATCGGCCAGGTAATCCCCCGAGCCTTTGATCCGGCGCATCGTTTTGGCGTGAGCCGCCGCATCCGCACCGGGCGCCGCCGCAGCCATCGGTCCCGTCCCAGTAGTGAACTTCTCGTATTCGAGGGCGCGGGCCTTCCGGAACAGTTTGGCGAATTTGCGGATGAGTTCCGGGTCGTCGACGGCCACGAAGTGCCAGCGCTGGGTGTTGCCCCCGTTGGGGGCGCGGACCGCCGCGTCGAGAATGCGGGCCTGCGTGTCCAGCGGGATCGGATCCGGCCGCAGCCGCCGCATCATCCTGGTGGTGTAGAGGCCTTCGTAGATGTCCATTGTTCTTCTCCTTCCGCTACTCGGGCCAGCTATTGTTGAGGATGTGGTCGACGAAGTCGACGCGCTTGAAGGCCGGATCGAAGTGCGCCAGCACGTCGGCGTTCATGGTGCCGTCGGTGGTCCGCGGCCGGTGCTTCATGCCGTCGTTGAACGCCGCCAGAATGCGCTGCTTGAACTGTGGGCGCGGGTGGGCGGCGGTCACCGCGGCCAGTGCCTCGGGCGCCAACTGCTCGCGCCCGACGCCGACCACGTCGACTTCCACGCCGGCCTGCAGCAGCGCCACCTCGGGGGCCATGAACTCGGGCACGCCGGGGGTGGTGTGCAGGGCGATGCCCAGCCACACCTTGGCCGCGTCGGCCTCGTCGACGCCATGGGAGGTCAGGAAGTCCCGTGCCGCGTCGGCGCCGTCGACCTCGAAACGGACGGCGGAGCCGCGATAGCGCTCGGTCAGGCCGAGGTCGTGGAACATCGCACCCACGTAGAGCAGCTCCACATCGGGCTTCAGCCCGCGGCGCACGCCCTGCAGCGCGCCGAAGAAGAACACCCGCCGGGAATGGTTGAAGAGCAACTCGTCCTCGGTGTCGCGGATGAACTCGGTGGCCTCACGCGCCAGGGCCGTGTCGGGCACGTGGATGCCGGCGACGGCGTCAATTGAGCTGGTGGTCATGTTCTCGTCTCCCTCCAAGTAACTGTTGGTTCGAGTGTGCGGCGGCGCGGACGAATCGACCCTGGCCGATCGGGCCGTCAAGTCCTCAGAAAGCGACAGAATGGGTTGCGTGGCTACAGCCGGAGCGCGTTCGCGGGTGGTGGTGATCGTCGTTTTCGACGGGGTGACGCTGTTGGACGTCGCGGGGGCGGGTGAGGTGTTCGCCGAGGCCAACCGCTTCGGCGCCGACTACCGGCTCAAAATCGCGTCGGTCGACGGGTGCGATGTGACCAGCTCGATCGGGGCCCGATTGGGCGTGACCGACAGCATTTCGGCGATCGATTCCGCCGATACCGTCATGGTCGCGGGCAGCGACGACCTGCCGGGGCGACCCATCGAACCCGCCCTGGTCGAGGCCGTCCGATCGGTGTCAACACGGACCCGTCGTCTGGCGTCCATCTGCACGGGGTCGTTCATCCTCGCGCAGGCCGGCGTGCTCAGCGGCCGGCGCGCCACCACGCACTGGCACGACACCCGGTTGCTGGGCCGGGCTTTCCCCGATGTCACCGTCGAGCCGGACGCGATCTTCGTCCGCGACGGCGACATCTTCACCTCCGCGGGCATCTCGTCGGGCATCGACCTGGCGCTGGCGTTGGTCGAAATGGATTACGGGACAGAACTGGTCCGCGACGTGGCCCGGTGGCTGGTGGTCTACCTCAAACGCGCGGGCGGCCAATCACAATTCTCGGTGTTGCTGGAGGCCGATCCCCCGCCGCAGTCGCCGCTGCGCCCGGTCACCGATGCGATCGTGGCCGACCCCGGCGCCGACTATAGCGTGAAAAAGCTTGCGGCCCTGGCATCTTTGAGCACCCGTCAGCTGACCCGGCTGTTTCAATCCGAGCTCGGGATGACCCCGGCGCGCTACGTCGAACTGGTTCGGATCGATTTCGCCCGAAATGCGCTGGAATCCGGCCGGACGGTCACCGAGACCGCCGGCATGGCCGGCTTCGGCAGCATCGAAACGCTGCGACGGGTATTCGTCAATCACCTGGGCATCAGCCCGAAGGCCTATCGGGACAGATTCCGAACGGCTTACGCCTGAAAGCTACTTGGTGTTGTTGTACTTGGTGATCGCGTCGTCCAGGCGCTGCAGCGCCGCGCCGTAGCCCGCGAAATCGCCCTTCTTCTGCGCGTCCTTGGCCTCGCCGATTGCCGCCTGAATCTCTTGCAGGGCAGCGGATTTGGCGGGCGATAGCGTCACCGCTCCGTCGGGCACCGGCGGTGCGGCGACCGCCGGCGGTGATCCGGGCGTCGCGACCGGCGCCGGCGGGCTGGCCGGCGGACTCGCCGCGGGTGTCCCCGCCTCGGTGGGCTGGATGCTCGTCGCGGCCGCGCCGGCGCCCGGGCCGAACAGCCCGGTCAGGGCGTCCCGCACGGTGGGTCCGTATCCGATCTTGTCGTTGTACATCATCGCCACCCGGATCAGTCGCGGGTAGGACGACGCCGCGTCGCTGGCCCCCGGAGAGGCATACACGGGCTCGACGTAGAGCAGGCCGCCCCGCCCCACCGGCAGGGTGAGCAAGTTGCCCCATCGGATCCGGTTCTGGTTGTCGCGCCCGATCACGCCGAGGTCTTGGGACACCGCCGGATCGGTGGTGATCGCGTTGTTGGCCAGCTTCGGCCCGTTGACCTGACCCGGGATGGTCAACACGGTGATCCTGCCGTACGTGGCCGGGTCGGAACTGGCGCTGATGTAGGCGGCCAGATAGTCGCGCTTGAACCTGTTCATCGCGCTGGTCAGCTGGTAGGACGCCGTATTGTCGTTTTTAGCAATGTTTTTCGCGACGATGTAATACGGCGGCTGGTAACTGCTGGCCGTCGGGTTCGGATCCAGCGGCACGTCCCAGAAATCGGAGGTGGAGAAGAACGTCACCGGATCGTTGACGTGGTATTTCGCCAGCAGCATCCGCTGCACCTTGAACAGGTCCTCGGGATAGCGCAGGTGCTCGGCCAGCTCCGGGCTGATGTTGCTCTTGGGCTTGACGGTTCCCGGGAACACGCGCATCCAGGCCTTGAGCACCGGGTCCTGTTCGTCTTGCTGGTAGAGCGTGACGGTGCCGTCGTAGGCGTCCACGGTCGCCTTCACCGAATTGCGGATGTAGGAGACCCGCTTGTCGGGCGCCAGCTTGTTGAAAGCCACCTCGTTGGAGTCCGCGGTCGCCGATTCCAGCGACGTGAGTTCGGAATAAGGGTAGTTGTCCAGGGTGGTGTAGCCGTCGATGATCCACACCAGTCGCTTGTTGACGATCGCCGGGTACACCGCGCTGTCGGTGGTCAGCCACGGCGCCACCGCTTCCACCCGCCGCGCCGGGTCGCGGTTGAACAGGATCTTGCTGTTGGAGCCGATCACGTTGGAGAACAAGAAGTTTCGCTCGGCGAATTTCGCGGCGAACACGCTGCGCGACAGCCAGCCGCCGAGCGGGACGCCGCCGAGGCCGGTGTAGGTGTAGTTCTTGGTTTCGTTGCTGGTCTCGTAGTCGTATTCGCGGTCGTTGCCGTTGCGCCCGACGATCGCGTAGTCCGCCGACGTGTTGGAGATGACCGGCCCGAAGTAGACGCGCGGCTGGTCGAGTTGTGCCGGGCCGTCGGACACCACGTTACCGTTGGCGCCGACGACGTTGACCAGGAATTCTGGGTAGCCGCCGTTTTGGTTGGGGTCGTTGGCGATTCCACGCACGGTGTTGGCCGGCGACGCGACGAAGCCATTGCCGTGGGTGTAGACGGTGTGCCGGTTGATCCAGTCGCGCTGATTGTCGATCAGCCGGTCGGGGTTGAGCTCGCGCGCTGCGACGACGTAGTCGCGCAACGCCCCGTTGCGGTCCTGGTACCGGTCGATGGACAGCTGGTCGGGGAAGTAGTAGAAGTTCTTGCCCTGTTGGAACTGGGTGAACGCGGGGCTGACGATCGTCGGGTCCAGCAGCCGGATGTTCGACGTGGTCGCGCGGTCGTCGGCGACCTGCTGGGCGGTGGCCTGCGCGTCGCCGGTGTAGTTGCGATAGGTGACCTGGTCCGAGGTCAGGCCGTAGGCTTGCCGCGTCGCGGTGATGCTGCGGCTGATGTATTCGCTTTCCTTTTGCGCGGCATTGGGTTTGACGCTGATCTGCTCGACGATCAGCGGCCACCCGGCGCCCACGATCAGCGAGGACAGCAGCAACAAAACCAGCCCGATCGCCGGGATCCGCAAGTCCTTGAGCACGATCGCGGAGAACACCGCGGCCGCGCAGATGATCGCGATCGCCATCAGGATCAGCTTCGCCGGCAGCACCGCATTGATGTCGGTGTACCCGGCGCCGGTGAAAGGCTTGCCACCCCGGGTGTGCGACAACAACTCATAGCGATCCAGCCAGTACGCGATCGCCTTGAGCACGACCAGCACCCCGACCAGGGTGACCAGCTGGATCCGCGCCGAACGGCTCAGCGCACCCGTCCGGCCGGACAGCCGGATGCCGCCAAAGATGTAGTGGGCCAACAGGTTGGCGACGAAGGCCAGGAACACCGCGACGAACAGGTAGCTGAGCAGCAGCCGGTAGAACGGCAGCTCGAATGCGTAGAAGCCCAGATCCTTGCCGAACTGCGGGTCCTTGATGCCGAAGTCGCCCCCGTGCAAGAACAGCTGGATCCGCACCCAATAGCTTTGCGCGATGATGCCGGCCAGCAGGCCGACCGCCACCGGGATGCCGGCGCTCACCAGCCGCAACCGGGACAGCACCAGGGCGCGGTAGCGCGCCACGGGATCGTTGTCGTTGCTCGGCACGAACACGGGGCGGGTGCGGTAAGCCACCGCGAGCCCGGCGAACACGATGCCGCCCACCAGCAGACCGGCGATCAGGAAGACCACGAACCGGGTGACCAACACGGTGGAGAACACCGAGCGATAGCCGACCTCGCCGAACCATAGCCAGTCGACGTAGGCATCGATCAGCCGCGGACCCGCGAGCAGCAGGGCGATCACACCCAGTGCGATCAGGATCAGAATCCGGCTACGCCGGGTCAGCTTCGGCATTCGTGCGGTGGGCCGCATCCCCACTGGCTACGCTCCCTGATCGATTGCTAGACGGTGACAACTCTACGCATGGCACTACCCCTGATCGCCAGGGTTCGCTAGCAGCTTGGCGGCTGCCCACCCGACCCGATCGCGTGCAGCGCATCCACTGCCTGGTCGAGCGTCTCGACCTTGACCAGCCGCAGGCCGGAAGGATTGTCCGAGCTGGCCTCGTAGCAGTTCTTCGCCGGCACCAGAAAGATCGTGGCCCCGGCCGCATGTGCAGCGACCATCTTGTGGGTGATGCCGCCGATCTGGCCGACCTTTCCGTCGGACGAAATAGTGCCGGTGCCCGCGATGAAGTTCGACTTGGCCAGGTCCCCGGTGGTCAATTTGTCGACCACCGCCAGGCTGAACATCAACCCCGCGGACGGTCCGCCCACGTTGGCCAGGTTGAAGTCCACGGTGAACGGCGCCCACGGCGCGTCGAGCACTGCGACACCCAGGAAGCCGTAGTCGCGGTCCTTGTTGGCGCCCAGCGTGATCTGTGCGACGCCGGCCGGCTCGTTCTTGCGGCGGTAGTCGATGGTCACCACCTGGCCCGGCTTGGTGTTCTTCAGCAGTCCGGTGAACTGGTCGACGGTGGCCACCGGCATGCCGTTGACCGCGTCGATGGCGTCGCCGACTTTGAGCTTGCCCACCGACGGGCCCGGCTCGGGGACCTTGGCGACCGTCACCGCCGCGGGGTACTTGAGGTACCCCAGGGCCGCGTAGGCGGCGCTGTCCTCGGATTGCTTGAAGTCGGCGTTGTTGGCCTTGTCGACGTCCTCGCGCGACTTACCGGGCGGATAGATGAGGTCGCGCGGCACCAGCTGTTCGGTGTCCGAAAGCCACAGCGTCAGCGCCTCGCCCAGCGTCAGATTGTCGCGCTGGGACACCGTGGTCATATTGAGGTGGCCGGTTGTCGGGTGCGTCTGGGTGCCCTCGATCGCCACCACCTGCTTGCCGTCGACTTCGCCGAGCGTGTCGAAGGTGGGGCCGGGCCCCAGCGACACGAACGGCACCGTTACCACCGCCAGCAACACACCGAACACCAGGATCGGCACCAGCGCGACCACCAAGGTCAGGATGCGCCTGTTCACGCCGATCAGACTAGACGGCCCCCGTGGCGCGGTGTTCAGCCACAACGTCCGGTAACCGCGTTTAGCTACAAGCTGACCCGAGGTCCCGCCGTCTGACCTTGTGGTGAGTACCGTTGAGGGCATGGCTGACCTGCCTTTCGGTTTCTCCTCCGGAGACGACCCCGACAAGCCCGGGAAAAAAGATCCCGATTCGGGCGCGAACCCGTCTGACCCCTTCGCCGCCTTCGGCATGAGCGGCGAATTCGGCATGGGCGACCTGGGGCAGATCTTCACCCAACTGGGTCAGATGTTCAGCAGCGCGGGCACCGTCGGGCCCGGCGGAACCGCCTCGGGTCCGGTCAATTACGAATTGGCGCGCCGGGTCGCGACGAATTCGATCGGCTTTGTGGCGCCCGTTCCGGACACCACCAACTCGGCGATAGCCGACGCGGTGCGTCTAGCCGAAACCTGGCTGGACGGGGCCACGGCGCTGCCCGCGGGCACCACCAAGGCGCTGGGTTGGACCCCCGGCGACTGGGTCGACAACACGTTGGAGACGTGGAAGCGGCTGTGTGACCCTATGGCACAACAGATTTCGACGGTGTGGGCGGCATCGCTGCCTGAAGAAGTCAAGAGCATGGCGGGCCCGCTCATGCAGATGATGTCGCAGATGGGCGGGATGGCGTTCGGCTCGCAGCTCGGGCAGGCGCTGGGCCGATTGTCGCGCGAGGTGCTGACATCGACCGACATCGGTTTGCCGTTGGGGCCCAAGGGAATTGCGGCGCTTATGCCCGACGCCGTCGAGTCGTTCGCCACCGGGCTGGAGCGGCCGCGTAGCGAGATCCTGACGTTTTTGGCGGCGCGTGAGGCCGCCCACCACCGCCTGTTCAGCCACGTGCCGTGGCTGTCGAGCCAACTGCTTGGTGCCGTCGAGGCGTATGCGATGGGCATGGAGATCGACATGTCCGGCATAGAGGAGCTGGCGCGCGATTTCAATCCGGCGTCGCTGTCGGACCCTGCTGCGATCGAAAACCTGCTCGGGCAGGGCGTTTTCGAGCCCAAGGCGACGCCGGCGCAGACCCAGGCGCTGGAACGCCTGGAAACACTGCTCGCCCTGATCGAGGGCTGGGTGCAGGTGGTGGTGGCCGCCGCGCTGGGCGACCGGATTCCCGGCGCGGCCGCGCTGGGCGAGACGATGCGCCGCCGCCGGGCCAGCAGCGGCCCCGCCGAGCAAACCTTCGCAACATTGGTCGGCCTGGAGCTACGGCCCCGCAAGATGCGGGAGGCCGCCGCCTTCTGGGAGCGCTTGACGGAGGCCGCCGGGATCGACGCCCGCGACGGGATCTGGCAACACCCCGACCTGCTGCCCGACACCGATGACCTCGACGAGCCGGCAGGCTTCATCGACCGCGTCATCGGCGGTGACACCAGCGGCATCGACGAGGCCATCGCCAAACTCGAGCGCGAGGGCGAGGGCCGCGACGACCCGGGTTCCGGCGGCGGGTCTGTGGATAACTGAGGGAGTCATCACCCCGGACGTGACACAGTTGCGCGGTGACTCAGCGGTGCCGGGCCGTCCTTTCCAGCTATGCCCTGGATCCCGCCTTGCCGGTGTTGTTGCGTCCCGACGGTGCGGTCCAGGTGGGCTGGGACCCGCGTCGCGCGGTGCTGGTCCGGCCGCCGAGCGGCCTGGCCGCCGCCGAACTGGCCACGCTGTTGCGGACGATGTGGTCGCCCACCCCGCTCTCGGAGTTGCAGCGCCGCGCGCTCGACCGAGGCCTGACCGACGCCGACGGCCTGCAAAACCTGGTCGCGCAACTGGTCGGTGCCGGAGTCGCCAGCGAGTGCGGCCGACCGCGCGCCCGGGCCGCCTCGGTGCGGATCCACGGCCGCGGGCCCCTCTCCGAGCTGCTGGTGGAAACCTTGCGCTGCTCGGGCGCCCGGATCGCGCACAGCAGCCAACCGCACGCCGCGGTATCGGCCGACGACGTTGATCTAGTGGTGCTGTCGGACTTTCTAGTCGCCGACCCGCGCATGGTGCGCGATCTGCACAACCAGGGCATCGCGCATCTGCTGGTGCGGGTGCGCGACGGCATCGGACTGGTGGGTCCGCTGGTGATTCCAGGCGTGACCAGCTGCCTGGGCTGCGCGGACCTGCACCGCCGGGACCGCGACGCTGCGTGGCCGGCCATCTGCGCGCAGCTGCGCGAAACCGTCGGCGTCGCCGATCGACCCACCGTGCTGGCGACCGCGGCGCTGGCTCTGAGCCAAGTGAACCGCGTGATCGCGGCCGTGCACGGGCAGGAGGCGGCCGAGCCCGGGCCTCCCCAAACTCTGAACGCGACGCTGGAATTCGACCTGCGCTCCGGCGCGATCGTCACGCGGCAGTGGACCAAACATCCGTTGTGCTCCTGCTGAGCACCCACTTCCGTTGGCGGCGCTTGGCGCCGCGGGCGGGTCGTTCGCTCCAGTGACCTGCGCTTACGAAGCATGACAACGGGTGTTGTCGATGTCTCTCCACATCGCGCGAACCATCATGGATGATGGATGCGTGGCAGACATCAAAAGGGGCCGTGCTGCGCGGAACGCGAAGCTGGCCAGCATTCCGGTCGGATTCGCCGGACGGGCAGCGCTCGGTTTCGGTAAAAGACTGACCGGAAAGTCCAGGGACGAGGTCCAGGCCGAGCTTCTGGAAAAGGCCGCCCACCAGTTGTTCACCGTCCTTGGTGAGCTCAAGGGCGGCGCGATGAAGGTGGGCCAGGCCCTGTCGGTGCTAGAAGCCGCGATCCCCGAGGAGTTCGGCGAGCCGTACCGCGAAGCGTTGACCAAGCTGCAAAAGGACGCCCCGCCGCTGCCCGCCGCCAAGGTGCACCGCGTGCTCGATGCCCAGCTGGGCACCAAGTGGCGCGAGCGGTTCAGCTCGTTCGACGACGCACCGGTGGCTTCGGCCAGCATCGGCCAGGTCCACAAGGGCGTCTGGGCCGACGGCCGTGAGGTGGCCGTCAAGATCCAGTACCCCGGCGCCGACGAGGCACTGCGGGCCGACCTCAAGACCATGCAGCGCCTCGTCGGGGTGTTCAAGCAGCTCGCGCCGGGCGCCGACATCCAGGGTGTGGTCGACGAGCTCATCGAGCGCACCGAGATGGAGCTGGACTACCGGCTGGAGGCCGAGAACCAGCGCGCCTTCGCCAAGGCGTATCACGACCACCCGCACTTCGCGGTGCCGCGCATCGTCGCCAGCGCGCCGAAGGTGGTGATCCAGGAGTGGATGCAGGGCACCCCGATGGCCGACATCATCCGGAACGGCACCACCGAGCAGCGCGACTTGATGGGCACGCGGCTGCTCGAGCTCACCTTCGACGCACCGCGCCGGCTACAAATGCTGCACGGCGATGCCCACCCGGGCAACTTCATGCTGCTTCCCGATGGCCGCATGGGCGTGATCGACTTCGGCGCCGTCGCGCCGCTACCCGGCGGGTTGCCGATCGAGCTCGGTATGACC
Organism: Mycobacterium sp. E2479; assembly: GCF_001667925.1. Lineage (GTDB taxonomy): Bacteria > Actinomycetota > Actinomycetes > Mycobacteriales > Mycobacteriaceae > Mycobacterium. The sequence goes on from NZ_LZJR01000044.1 coordinate 92,728, forward strand.
ATCCGGCTGGCCCGTGACAAGAACTACGACATGCTGTTGCCGACGATGGAGAAGGCCGGCTTCATCCAGAAGGGCCAGCAGGTGTCGGTGCGCGACATCGACGACATGCTGCGCCAGTATGTCGAACCGGTCGAGGTCGAGGTCTTTCACTACACGCGCAAGTGGCTGCAGAAGATGTCCGCCATCGAGATCGATCGGTCGGTGTCGCAGATCCGCACGGCCCGCCAGATGGATCTGCCGCCCAAACTGGTCATCCCGATGCGGGTGATCATGTCGGTGGCCGCGATCCTGTGCCAGCTCGATGCCCACGTGCCGATCAAGGCACTGTCCGAAGAGCTGGTGCCCGGCTTCGCCGAACCCGACAGCGCGGTCGTCTAGCTTCCTCGCTAAGCGGCGGCCCCGTCCCGACGGGTGTCCTTGCGGGGGCGTCCGCGCGGCCGTTTGAAACTCAGGACCGAGCCGCGGTCGATGATTTCGCCGCCCCACACGCCCCATGGTTCGGCGCGTTCCAGCGCGGCGGCCAGACACTGCCGTCGGACCGGGCAGCTGGTGCACAGCGTCTTGGCCCGCTCGAGATCGGCCGGGGTGTCGGCGAACCACAGGTCGGGATCGCCGACGTGACACGGCAGGGCTTGTCCTGGGACTGTCGGTGCCGACATGTCCTACCACCTACTTCCTGATCTGGGTTGCTGTCGTTGGCAGTGATCCGGACCAGGTCGAAGAGGTGCCGACCTACAACTATGGCCACGGATCCTGGTGACTTCGGGTCCGTGGCCATTGGGAGAAAACCGGGCTGGTGCTTACCTTGCCTTCGGTGGGCCCCCGACATCTACGGACGCGTCGGTCACGGCGGCGGCGCGATGCTTACGCGCGGCCGCCGAGGCGGCGGGTGCGGCATGGAAGGCGCCCGCGGCCAGGACGGGGCGAGTCACGCCTGCACCGAACGCGTCGTTGATCATCGTGGCCACCCTCCTTAACGCCGAGTTGTAGTGCCGAGTTGCGGTTTCGAGGGTAAACGGTCACCGGCGATGACCACAACCGATTTTCTGACCAGCGGGTTTACCGGCTCAGCGCCCGCGAACCAGTTCCAGCACGTCGGGGCCGTACTGTTCCAGCTTGCGGGCGCCGATGCCGGGAATCCCGATCAGTGCCTCCTCGTCGCCGGGCCGCAACTCGGCGATCGCGATCAGCGTGTTGTCGGTGAAGACCACGTAGGCAGGCACCTTCTGGTCCTTGGCGGTGTCCAGCCGCCAAGCCTTCAGCCGCAACAACAGGTCCTCGTCGATCTCGGCGGCGCAGGTCTCGCAGCGCCGCAGCATGACGGCTGCCGGGGTGGTCAGATTCTTGTTGCAGATCCGGCAGCGGGTCGCGGCGCCCCGGTTACGCCGGGACCTGTTCGGCGTCACGTCGGCGCGCGCCTGGGGCGCGATGCCGTTGAGAAACCGCGACGGCTTACGGCCCTGGCGCCCACCCGGGCTCCGGGCCAGCGCCCAGCTGAGCGCCAAATGCACACGGGCCCTTGTGATTCCGACGTAGAGCAGCCGCCGCTCCTCCTCGACCGCTTCGCTCTCGGCGCCGTGCGCCAACGCGTGCGAGATGGGCAGGGTGCCGTCGGCCAGTCCGACCAGAAACACCGCGTCCCACTCGAGTCCCTTGGCCGCGTGCAGCGACGCCAGCGCGACGCCCTGCACCACCGGTGAGTGCCGGGCGTCGGCTCGCGTCCGCAGTTCGGCGACCAGCCCGGGCAAGTCGAGCTGCGGACGCTGAGCCACCTCGTCGTCGACCAGTTCGGCCAGCGCGGTCAGCCCCTCCCAGCGCTCCCGGGCCCGGGTGCCGACGGGTTCCTGGGCCGTCAGCCCCAGCGGCTCCAGGATGGTCCGGACCACTGCGGGTAACGGCCCCTCCGCACCGCGCTCGGCAGCCCGCTGCAGCGCCAGGAGGGCCTGCTTGATCTCCTGGCGGTTGAAAAACCCCTCGCCGCCGCGGACCTGATAGGGAATGCCGGCTTCGGTCAACGCCTCCTCGTAGATCTCCGACTGCGCATTGACCCGGTAGAGCACCGCTATTTCCGCCGGCGGGGTGCCGGATTCGATGAGCCGCTTGATCGACGCCGCGACCGCGGCGGCCTCGGCCGGTTCGTCGGGATGCTCGTGGAACGTCGGCGCCGGGCCCGGCGCCCGCTGACCCACCAGGTGCAACTTGCTGCCGGCAACCCGCCCGCGGGCGGCCGCGATCACCTGGTTGGCCAACGAGACCACCTGCGGGGTGGAGCGGTAATCGCGCTCCAGGCGCACCACGGTGGCGTCGGGGAACCGGCGGGAGAAGTCGAGCAGGAAGCGTGGAGACGCCCCGGTGAACGAGTAGATGGTCTGGTTGGCGTCGCCCACCACCGTCAGGTCGTCGCGGTCGCCCAGCCACGCCGTCAGCACCCGCTGTTGCAACGGCGTCACGTCCTGATATTCGTCGACGACGAAGCAGCGGTAGCGGTCCCGGAACTCGTCGGCCACCCCGGCATCGTTTTCGATCGCGGCCGCGGTGTGCAGCAGCAGGTCGTCGAAATCGAGCAGGGTGACGTTGTCGTCACGGGCTTTGAGCGCCTCGTAGGCGGCGTAAACGGTGGCGACCCGGGCGGCGTCCAGGGGGATGTCGCGCGCGGCGGCCGCCACCGCGGCCGG
>NZ_LZJR01000045.1 GCF_001667925.1 Mycobacterium sp. E2479
CCCCGGGCAATCAGCAGGTGCGCCAACCGGTTCGACGCCGCATCAAGCTCGCGATAGCTCATCGAGCGGCCGCCGAAACTGATCGCCACCGCGTCTGGCACACGCGCGACCTGCGCGGCAAACACGGCCGGAATCGACAGCCCCGACGTCACCGGCGCGCTCAATACCGCGCGATTGCCCCAACCCTCCAGCCGGGTCCGCTCAGCGGCGTCGAGGACATCCACCGACGACAACCGCCGCGCGGGATCAGCCGTCATCGCCTTGAGCACCCGCTTCAAACGCTCGATGAGCGCCCGAATGGTTGCCGGGTCGAACACGTCGGTGCGAAACTCCACCGTTCCGCTGATTCCGGCGGGCTCACCGGCTGGGTTCCAACGCTCCCCAAGCGACAACGACAGGTCCATCCGGGCGGTGTGGGTATCCACCGGCAGCTGGGAGACCTGCACTTCACCCAAAGCCAAATTGGCGGCCGGATCGGCGCCCTGCCAGTTCTGCCAGGCCAGCATCACCTGGACCAGCGGGTGGTGGGTTAGGGATCGGGTGGGGTTGAGTCGTTCGACGAGTACCT
>NZ_LZJR01000046.1 GCF_001667925.1 Mycobacterium sp. E2479
CGCGCTTGCGATCGCCACTAGGCCCGACGGTGGCGACCCGCTGCGCCCGGCTACGCCGCGCTTGCGATCGCCACTAGAGCGGGTCGTCGGCTTCTAGAGCGGGTCGTCGGCTTCCGGATTCCGGTCGGGCGGTACGGGTCCCTGCAGGGCGTTCTCGGTCGGATCGGCCGGAGGGTCGCCCTGTGGCGGCATGATCGGTAGCGGACCCGTGATCGGGTCCTCTTCGGAGTCGCCCAGGTTCTCGGTGCGGAACATGAAGAAGAACACCACCCAGCCGACCGCGGAGATGAGCAACCAACTGATCAACCGGTAGATCAGCATCGCCGAGATCGCGTTGGGCAGTGACATTCCGCTGGACACCAGGCCGGGGACCAGCACCGCCTCGACGATCAACAGGCCGCCGGGCATCAGCGGGATGGTGCCGACGGCGCGGGCGGCCGCGTAGGCGACCGTCAACCCGGCCACCGACGCGTGGTCCCCGGCGGCGTAGGCGGCGAACCCCAGGCAGGCGACGTCGGCGACCCAGTTGAACATCGACCAGCCGAATGCCACCCCCAGGTCGCGCCGGCCCAGGCTCACCGATTCCAGCTGCATCAGCGTCTCGCGCCACTTCTCCAGTCCGGTGTCGGCCGGCCTGCCGCGGACCGAGTTGATCCACGCCAACACCCGGCTGCCGATGCCGTCGATCAGCTCCGGTCGGGACGCGACGGCCTGGGCCAGCAGCAGCAATGCGACAAAGCCGCCGAGGGTGAACAGCAGCGAGAACGGGTTGTTCTTCGCGCCCAGCAGGAAAGCGCCGCCCAGGCCGAGCAAAGCCAAGCCCACCGCCTGCAGCACGCCCGACATCACCAACTGCCACGACGCCACCACGGTCGAGGCGCCCCAGAGCCGCTGCTGGCGGAAAAGGAAGGTGGCCGAGAGCACGGGTCCGCCGGGCAGCGTGGTGCTGAGCGAATTGGCTGCATAGAACGCGGCCTCGGAGCGCAACTGCTTGACGTGCACGCCGGCCGATTTGAGCAACGTGCGCTGGATCTGGGCAAAACTGTGCATCGACGCGGCCGCCGCCGCCGCCGAAGCCAGCAACCACCACCAGTTCGCCTCGTACATGCTCATCCAGGCTTTGGCCAGCTGATCCCAGCCCAGCGAAACCTCGACGGCAAGCACGATGGCTACCGCGCCGAGGATCACCCAGCGCACCCACCAGTACCTCCCCCGCGCAGTTTCTTCGCGCGGGAAGTCGAGATTGCGGGCGGGTGCGTCGTGCGGCACGTGATTTAGGGTAACGGTGCAGGTGGCGCAGCGATCGCTGCGGATGGCTTACCGTGTCGACGTCGTAACCGGATCGTGCCGACGCGACGGCCCCGAACGCGGGCACACGTCCGCGGTTACGTTTGACCCTGAACCGCGGCGGATAGGCTGGCCAAATGTCAGCAAACGTCGACGATGCTTCGGTCGAACCTCTTGTCCGCAAGACCGCAGCGTGGGCGTGGCGCTTGCTCGTCATTCTGGTCGCCGTGCTCGCCCTGTTGTGGGTGGTGAAAAAACTCGAAGTCATCGTCGTTCCGGTGCTGGTCGCACTGCTGCTGAGCGCGTTGCTGGTGCCGGTGGTCGACTGGCTGGACAAGCGGGGCCTGCCCCGCGGCGGTGCGGTGGCCCTGGTGTTGCTGGGCGGCTTCGCGATCCTGGGCGGCATACTGTCGTTCGTCATCCTGCAGTTCATCGACGGCCTGCCCGGCTTGACCGAACAGGTGACGAACAGCATCGAGTCGACACGCCGGTGGCTGACCCACGGGCCGGCGCATCTGCGCAACGAGCAGATCGACAACATGGGCAACGCCGCCATTGAGGCGTTGCACAACAATCAGGCGAAGCTGACCAGCGGCGCGCTTTCCACCGCGGCGACCGTCACCGAGCTGGTCACGGCGGCGGTGCTGGTGTTGTTCACGCTGATCTTTTTCCTCTACGGCGGGCGCAACATCTGGCAGTACGTCGTGCAGATCATCCCGCCGGATGTCCGTGGCCGGGTGCACGAAGCCGGTACTGCCGGATACGGGTCGCTGATCGGGTACGTGCGGGCCACGTTCCTGGTGGCCCTGACCGACGCGGCCGGGGTCGGCACGGGCCTGGCGATCATGGGCGTTCCGCTCGCGCTGCCGCTGGCATCACTGGTGTTTTTGGGTGCGTTCATCCCGCTGGTCGGTGCACTGATCTCGGGCCTGGTGGCCGTGGTGGTCGCGCTGCTGGCCAAGGGCTTCGTGTACGCACTGATCACGCTGGGCCTGCTGATTGCGGTCAACCAGATCGAGGCCCATCTACTGCAGCCGCTGGTGATGGGCCGTGCGGTCTCGATTCACCCGCTGGCGGTGGTGCTCGCCATCTCCACCGGCGGAGTGCTCGCCGGCATCGTCGGCGCCCTGCTGGCGGTTCCGACCGTGGCGTTCCTCAATAATGCGATCCAGGTGCTGTTGGCGCCCGATCCGTCCGCCGAGGCCGAGAAACAAACCGAGGACGCGGACGAGAAGAACGTCATCCTGCAGGCCGAGCCCGATCAACTCGAGGACGAATCCAGCTGAGCCCCAAAGTTTTTCGGCGCCTTTAAGGGGAGCCTCGTTACAGCCGGCCCTCGCGCCGCAGCAGATCCTGTGCGGACAGGCCGCCGCCGGAGCGTCGGCGTTGCCGTGACGCGTCGCCGTTCTCGCCCTGTTCGTGCGCGTTCACCTGCTCGGCGGGCGCGTTGGGGTCGCCGCTGTCCGGGCGCATTTTCGGCAGAGCGGTGGTGGGTTCGGCGGAGTCACCGGTGTCATCGGACCGGTCGCCGGGCACCGGGATGGCCCGCGTCTGATCGCCGGACGGGCGTGCCGCCGGACCCGGCGCCGGGGGGCGCGGGGCAGCCTGCGCTGCGGAGTTGGTGGGCGCGCGCATCTCGGCCGGGCGGTCATGGCCGGGCGTGCCCTGCGCGGAGAGGCGCGTCGTGCTGGCCTCGGTCGGCTGGTCGGGCCGCGCCGGATTGCGCGTGCTGCTCGGGCTTTCGCCTATCCCGGCGCGCATGGTCGCACCGCTCGGGGACGGTTCCCGCGCCGGCCGCGGCTCGGCCGGGCGGGCCGGCCGTGGGGGCTCCGGGGCGCCGGGATGGGTGGGGTCGTGCGGTGGCCGCGGGGCCGCCGCGACCAGGCTGGCGGCGACGGGCGGCCGCGCGGGCCGGCCGTTGAGCGTCGGCCGCTTGCGTTCATCGGGCAGGTCGATCTCACCGAGCCCGATCTTGTTCTGCAGGCGACGGGCCCAGCGCGGTGCCCACCAGCAGTCGTCGCCGAGCAGCTTCATCACGGAGGGCACCAGGAACATTCGGACGACGGTGGCGTCCAGCAGCAACGCGGCCATCAGACCGAAGGCCAGATATTTCATCAACACCAGATCGGAGAACACGAACGAGCCGGCGACCACCGCCAGCACCAGCGCGGCGGCCGTGATCAGGCGCCCAGTGGTCGCGGTGCCGATCCGGATTGCTTCCGCCGTCGACATGCCACGCTCGCGCGCCTCGACCATGCGAGAGACCAGGAACACCTCGTAGTCGGTAGCCAGACCGAAACCGACCGCGACGACCAGCGCGATCACCACCACCATCAGCGGGGTGGGCGTGAAGTTCAACACGTTCGACAAGTGCCCGTCGACGAAGATCCAGGTCAAGATGCCCATCGTCGAGCCAAGCGTCAACGCGCTCATCAACACCGCCTTGATCGGCAACACCACCGATCCGAACGCCAGGAACATCAACAGCATGGTGGCGCTGAGCAACAGGACCAGCATCAGCGGCGCCTTGTCGAACAGGCTGTGGATGCTGTCCTGTTCCAGGGCCGGCGTGCCGCCGACGTAAAGGTCCAACCCCTTCGGGGGATTCACCGCCCGCAGTTCGTTGATTTTCTTGGCGGCATCGTTCTTGTTGACCAACCCGTTTTGAATCACTCGTACCGAGCCGTCCTTCGGCACCGTCGTCCCGTTCGGGCCGGCGACGCAGGGGTTGCCGGCGATGGTCGGGCAGGCCCGTTCCTCCCACTGTTTGTCGGTGAACCCGCCGATCGAGGAAATGCGGTTGCGGATGTCGGCGACCTGCTGGTCGGTTACCTTGCTGCCGTTGGTGCTCTGGATCACCATCGTCAACTGTTCGGTCCGGTAGCCGGGGAAGAGCTTGTCGAAGTGCTCCTGGGCCATGCGCACCGTGTTGTCCGGCGGCAGATACTTCTCGCTCATGCCGCCGAAAGACAGATTGCCCAGCGGAATCACCAGCAGGATCATGCCGACGGCGATCGGGATGGCGAACGCCAACGGGCGCTTCATCACCCAGTTGACGAGCTTGCCCCAGAAGCCGGCCTCGACCTCTTCGCGGGTCTTGGTCTTCTGCAGCCGGTCGGCCAGCCAGTTCAGATAGGCCCGCGAGTACTTCCAGTTCCGTAGGAACGGCACCCGGAACGCCGTACGCACGCCCAGCGCGTCCACGTGGCGGCCAAGGATGCCCAGGCAGGCGGGCAGGAACGTGATGGACAGCAACGCCGCCAGGCCCACCGCGGCGAAGATTGCGTAGGTCAACGAATGCACGAAGCCCTGCGGTAACACCAACAGGCTGGCGCTGGACGCGATGATCAGCACCGCCGAAAACGTCACGGTGCGCCCGGCGGTCATCACGGTTCTTCGCACCGCGGCCTCGGTGTCGTAGCCCTCGGCTATCTCTTCCCGGAACCGGCTCACCACGAAAAGCCCGTAGTCGATGGCGATACCCAGGCCGATCAGCGAGACCACCGGCTGGGCGAAGAAGTGCACCGGCCCGAACACGGCGACCAACCGCAGGATGCCCAGCGAGCCCGCGATGCTCAGGCCGCCCACGATGGCGGGCAGGCCGGCGGCGACGGCGCCCCCGAAGACCAGGAACAGGACCACTGCGACCAGCGGCACCGCGAGGACCTCCATGCGGCGTTGGTCGGTCGCGATCGTGCCTGTCAGGGCGTTGGCGATCGGCTCGAGCCCGGCCAGCTGCACCGTGCCCCCGTCGAGCTTCTGCAGATCCGGCTGGATGGCCTTGTAGTTGTTGAGGATGCTGTCGTCGTCATTGCCCTTCAGCGGGATGGACACGAAGGTGTGCTTCCTGTCCTCGCTGACCATCCCCTTGATGACCGGGTTGGTGCTGTCCGGCGCCGCCAGCCAGCCCGCCCAGCCGACGACCTGGTCGGGGTGGTCGGTCTTGAACTTGTTGAGTTCGCCGACGAGCTTGGCGCGCCACGCCGCGTCATCGGCCGTTTTTCCGTCGGGAGCGGTGAAGGTGGCCACGATGTGGCTGGTGCGATCACGGCCGTACGTCTGGTCGCCCAGCACCGAGGCTTTAACGGATTGGCTGCCGTCGTCGTAGAAGCCACTCTGTGTAACATGCTTGCCCAGGCTGACCCCGAAGACGCCGCCCAACAGACACAGAGCTGCCGTGACCCCGATCACGATGTACCGGTATCGGTACACAGTTCGACCCCACCAGGCGAACACGCAAGCTCCTTACTGGATCGTTAACGACCCGCGCATTGGTTTTCCAGTGTCACACACGCGCGGTCAGCAGCGCGGAGAGCGGCCGGAACGGCTGCAGCCACGCACCCTGGTCAGGCAGCGAATCTAGGCCGATCCGCGGCAACGGTTCCCGGAAGACTCCAGCGATGTCCTCCAGATCAACGAAGTCCAAGGTATCCGACGCTAGCGCCCAACTCGCATGTTCGCGAAATCCGATCACCTGAACGCTGACCCCGGTGCGTGCAATGTCTTCCAAAGGTTGACGGAACGCCTGACCGTCGGCGGAAGCCACCACCAGCGCCGCTAACCCTTCGGTCCGCCGCAATTCGATATGGGCCAGCATGTCGCGGTCGACGTCGCTGTCCTCGTCGATCTTCGGCTTGGCGAACACCGCAAATCCCACGTTTCGGAGCGCGTCCACCCAGGGCCGGACGACGTCGGCGCTGCCCGGGGCGATGTTGGTGAAGACGGTGGCCTCGGGTTCCACGACGACGCCGGGGCGATTGGCGCTGACCTCGGCCGTGCGCGACAACAGCCAACGCCCCAGGGCGTCGAACCGCGGGCGTTCCAGGGCCGTCGGGCGGCGGCCCAGGATGGAGCCCAGGCCCATGTCGAGGTTCGGCGCATCCCAGACCAGCAACACGCGTCCGCCCGGGGGAGAGAAGTCGCCCAGCTCGTCACCGGTCAGCACCGCCGGGGGCGCTACCGGTTCTGCCCTTGCCGCGGTCTCTTCGGTCAGGCTCATCTCATCGCCTACCCATCATCTAAGCCAAATGAATTCGGTGACGTCGCTGCCCGCTTCCTGAGCCTTCGTCTCGTACTTGGTGGTGGGGCGCACGATCGAGATCGGCAGCGCGGTGTCTGGACCGGCCGGGCGCAGCCGGGGTTCACCCGCGCCGACCTGAGCGATGTGGTCGGCGTAGCCGGCGTGGTCGGTCGCAACGTGCAGGACACCACCAGGGAGTAGCCGGTCGGCTATCAAGCCAATCGTGCCGGGCTGCAGGAACCGGCGTTTGTGGTGCCGGGCTTTGGGCCACGGATCGGGAAAGAAGACGCGAACCCCGGTCAGCGAACCCGGGGCGATGAGCCGCAGGACGTCGAGGGCGTTGCCGCGGATCAGCCGGATGTTGCTCACGTGGTCGCGGTCGATCGCGCACAGCAGCTGTGCCAGCCCGCGGCGGTAGATTTCCACCGCGACCACGTCGACATGGGGCTCGTCCTTCGCCATGGCTAGGGTGGAAGACCCACTGCCGCAACCGATTTCGAGCACGAGGGGGGCCGGTCGCCCGAACCATCCGGGGAGATCCAGCGGGGGTTCGGGGCGGTCGGATTCCTCGGTTGCGGCGCCCACCGACAGGCCGAGTTCGGGCCAGCGCCGCTCCCAGGTCTGGCGCTGTGCATCGGACAGCGCCGAGCGTCGCGATCGGAACGCCGTTGCCGGGAAATAGCGCTGGTCGGGGCGGTCCGAGTCCCCGGTCGGCGTGTCGGCAGCCATCGCCACCCCGCGCTGCGCATGCATTTGTCCATGGTGGCCTATAAACCTGGGATGTAGCCGCCCCTGGTCCGGATTGATACCCAACAGTTGCCTTCAACTGGTAACTGATTAACGGTGGCTCGCTTCTTGGTGACGCGGATGCCACCATTCGGTGGGACCGCTTGGCCCCGACGCCGCATGTGTTGGCGACAGCGCGGGCCGGGTACGGGGGTCATCCAGACCGAACAGGCGGGATATGAGGGCACAAGGACACCCAACTTTCGTCGACGAGCTGGCACGCTTTGCCGCCGGCCACGTCGACCCGCGCGTGACGGCGATTGCGGAGCGATCCGCCGCGCCCCTGCGCGTGGTTGTGCGCGGCCGTCGGGGGGTCGGCTGCCGCACCGTGCGCCGCGCGCTGGCCGCCGCGGGACGCGCCGCGGGGATCGCGGTTGCCGACCCGGTGACGGACCGCGGTGTCGACGCGGTTGTCTACGTGATCACGGAGGTGGTCAAGCCCGAGGACACCCAGGCGATCGCCGACGTCTCAGAGGCCGGGCGCCCGGTGCTGGCGGTGCTGAACAAAGCAGATTTGGCGGGCTCCCTGTCCGGCCGTGGCGTTGACGGCCCGATCGCGGCCGCGCGCGCGAGGTGCACGGAACTCTCGGCGCTGGTCGGCGTGCCCATGGAACCGATGATCGGTCTGCTCGCGGTCGCCGCGCTCGACGACCTGGACAGCAGCCAGTGGACGGCGCTTTCCACGCTGGCCGCGCACCCCGCTGGCACGGCGTGTTTCGAAGGATCCTTCGCCGGATTTCTGGCCGCTGATGCCCCGGTGCCGGCGGACGTGCGGCGGCGCCTACTGGACACCCTCGACCTGTTCGGCACCGCGCTGGCGGTCGCCGCGTTCCGGCAGGGCCGGACCCCGGCCCAGGTGCTGACCCTGCTGCAGCGGATGAGCGGCATCGACGGCGTCCTGGTCAGAATCGGCGCGCTGGGCGCCGAGGCCCGCTATCAGCGGGTGCTGGACGCCGTGGCCGAACTCGAGGCGCTGGCCGCGGGCGGCGGCAGGCTCGGCGAGCGCATCAGCGGATTCCTGTCCCGCGACGAGACCGTGTTCGCCCGGATGGCGGCCGCCGTGGACTTGGCCGAGGCGGCCGGCCTGGAGCCGGCTGACCGCAAGGCCGCCCTCGACGCGCATCGAGACCCATCCGCGCACCTGCCGCGGGCGGTGCGGTGGCAGCGCTACAGCCGCGCGTCGGCCAGCGAACTGCACCGCGCCTGCGGCGCCGACATCGCGCGCGGATCGCTGCGGCTGTGGTCCCAGGCCTGCGCGTCGCTGCCGGGGGAATCCTGGTGAGCGCCGAACCAAGCCAGGATCCCGCCGCCGAGGTGGACGCGCTGGTGGCGGCGGCCGGCCCCGGGCTGGATCCGCCCGCGATTCAGCGCCGCGACGTGGTGCTGGTGACCGGCCCGTGGATGGCCGGGGTCACCGCGGTGGCGGACGCCCTGCGTGAGCGGCTGCCGCAGCACGAATTCGTGGAGTCGACGGACCTGGGCCCCGGTGAGGTGCCGGTGGCCGTGGTGTTCGTCGTGTCCGCGGCGGCGAACCTGACGCCCTCGGACTGTGCGCTGCTGGACGCCGCGACCGAACACACCGACGCGGTCGTCGGGGTGGTGTCCAAGATCGACGTGCATCTCAACTGGCGGGACATCGTCGCCGCCAACCGCGAGTCGCTGGGTGCGCACGCGTCCCGCTACGGCCGGGCGTCCTGGGTGGGCGCGGCGGCTTTGCCCGACCTCGGTGACCCGGACGTCGACGATTTGGTCGAAGCCGTGACGGCGCTGCTCGATGACCCCGACCTCGCGCGCCGAAACAGGTTGCGGGCGTGGGAAGCCCGGCTGCAGACGGCGGCGCGCCGGTTTGACCGCGAGGTCGAGGGGTCGGGCCGGCGGGCCCGGGTTGAGGCGCTACGCGAGGAGCGCAGCACCGCGTTGCAGCGGCGGCGTCAGGAGAAAAGCGAGCGGACCATCACGCTGCGCGGTCAAATCCAGCAGGCGCGGGTCGCCCTGTCGCACTCCGCGCGCAACCGGTGTGCTGCGGCGCGCACCGAATTGCAGGAACACGCGGCGGGCTTGGCCCGGCGCGAAATGTCCGGCTTCGAGGCGCACGCCCGCCGGCGGCTGGATGCGGTGGTGGCCGAGGTCGGCGAAGGCACCGACACGCAATTGGCGGAAGTGGCGCAGGCGGTGAGCGTGCCGATGGAGTTGCCACCGCTCGACCAGCTGCCGGAGGTCAAAGTTTCGCCCCCGCCGCTGAAATCACGCCGACAGGAAACCTGGCTGATGATCGTGCTGGGCGTTGGGTTCGGGCTGGGTGTCGCGCTGACGCTGAGCCGGCTGATGAGCGGCCTAACCTCGCGGCTGAACCCCGCGCTGGCCGTGGCCGCGGCCCTGGCATGCGTGGCGATCTCGGTGGCACTCACCTTCATGGTGATCAACATTCGTGCGCTGCTGCACGACCGGGCGCTGCTGGACCGTTGGGCGGGCGACGTCACATCATCGCTGCAGTCGGTCGTCGAGGAGCTGGTGGCCACCCGGGTGCTGGTTGCCGAATCGGTGTTGAGCAAGGCGCTGCTGGCTCAGGATGAGGCCGAGAACGCCCAGGTGTCGGCGTCGGTCGGCGTCATCGACACCGAACTGCGCGAGCACGCCCTGGCCGCCGCGCGGGCCGCGGCGGCTAGGGATCGAGACATGCCCGCGGTGACGGCGGCCCTGGCGGCCGTACGTGCAGAACTGGAAGAACCGGGTAACCGAAAAGAGGAAAGTCACTGCGACGACGTCGGCGGTGACGAGGCCGAGAAACCCGCATCGAGGAGCGCAGATGATGACCCGTCAGGATCTTCTGAATCGTTGTTGTGAGAAGGCTTATACCTGCCCGAGGCTTCCCCGACAAGATCCTCACGATAACCTGTAGTTAACGCCACCAATTCCTTAATTGTGTGGGCGAGAGCATAGCGAGCGACACCAGCCCGATACGCAGACGAATTCAGGAGAGTTCGATGACCTCAGCGACCATTCCCGGTTTGGACACAGCACCCACGAACCACCAGGGCCTGCTGTCATGGGTGCAGGAGGTCGCCGAGCTCACCCAGCCCGACCGGGTGGTTTTCGCTGACGGCTCCGACGAGGAGTTCAATCGGCTGGCCACCCAACTGGTCGAGGCCGGCACCTTGAAGAAGCTCAACGAGAAGAAACACCCCAACTCCTACCTGGCGCTGTCCGACCCGTCCGACGTGGCGCGGGTGGAGTCGCGGACCTTCATCTGCACCGAGCAGGAGAGCGGTGCCGGGCCGACGAACAACTGGATGGACCCCTCCGAGATGCGGTCCATCCTGACCGACCTGTACCGCGGCTGCATGCGCGGCCGCACGATGTGGGTGGTGCCGTTCTGCATGGGCCCGCTCGGTGCCGACGACCCGAAGCTGGGTGTGGAGATCACCGACTCCGAGTACGTCGTCATCTCGATGAAGGTGATGACCCGGATGGGCAAAGCCGCCCTGGAGAAGATGGGCGACGACGGATTTTTCGTCAAGGCGCTGCATTCGGTGGGCGCGCCGCTGGAGCCGGGCCAGAAGGACGTGCCGTGGCCGTGCAACGACACCAAGTACATCACCCACTTCCCGGAGACCCGCGAGATCATGAGCTACGGCTCGGGCTACGGCGGTAACGCACTGCTGGGCAAGAAGTGCTACTCGCTGCGGATCGCCTCGGCGATGGCCCACGACGAGGGCTGGCTCGCCGAGCACATGCTGATCCTCAAGCTGATCTCCCCGGAGGACAAGGCCTACTACTTCGCCGCGGCGTTCCCGTCGGCGTGCGGCAAGACCAACCTCGCCATGCTGCAGCCGACGATCCCGGGCTGGCGCGCCGAGACCCTCGGTGACGACATCGCCTGGATGCGGTTCGGCAAGGACGGACGCCTGTACGCGGTCAACCCCGAGTTCGGTTTCTTCGGCGTCGCGCCGGGCACCAACTGGAAGTCGAATCCCAACGCGATGCGCACCATCGAAGCCGGCAACACCGTCTTCACCAACGTGGCGCTCACCGACGACAACGACGTGTGGTGGGAGGGCTTGGAGGGCGAGCCGGATCACCTGATCGACTGGAAGGGCAACGACTGGGTCTTGCGCGAAACGGATACCAAAGCGGCGCACCCCAATTCGCGTTACTGCACCCCGATGTCCCAGTGCCCCATCTTGGCGCCGGAGTGGGACGACCCGCAGGGTGTGCCGATCTCCGGAATCCTGTTCGGCGCGCGTCGTAAGACGACGGTGCCGCTGGTGACGCAGGCCCGCGACTGGCAGCACGGCGTGTTCATGGGTGCCACCATGGGCAGCGAGCAGACCGCCGCCGCCGAGGGCAAGGTCGGCACCGTGCGCCGCGACCCAATGGCCATGCTGCCGTTCCTGGGTTACCACGTCGGCGACTACTTCCAGCACTGGCTCGACCTGGGCAAGAACGCCGACGAGTCCAAGCTGCCCAAGGTGTTCTTCGTCAACTGGTTCCGCCGCGGCGACAAGGGTGAGTTCCTGTGGCCGGGCTTCGGCGAGAACAGCCGGGTGCTCAAGTGGATCGTGGACCGCATCGAGCACCGGGCCGGCGGCCAGGACACGCCGATCGGCATCGTGCCGACCGTCGATGACCTGGACCTGGACGGGCTGGACGTGGACGGCGGTGACGTCGCCAAGGCGCTGAGGGTCGACCCGGCCGAGTGGCGCGAGGAACTGCCCTTGATCGAAGAGTGGTTCGAGTTCATCGGCGACAAGTTGCCCACCGGTGTCCGCGACGAGTTCGAGGCGCTCAAGCAGCGGCTGTCCGAAGCGGGCTGATCCCCGCGCGCGGTGGGGAAGACCTCAGCCGCTAATCGCCCTGCCGCCGTAGCGATCTCGGCAGGTACATTGCTCCCGCTCCGGCGTTGGCCGCCAGGTCGCCCGGGTTGGAGATGGCGCAACGCTTCAGCGACAGGCAACCGCAGCCGATGCACGAGTCCAGGTTGTCGCGCAGCGCGATCAACCCGGCGATCTGATCATCGAGGCGCGCGCGCCAGGTTTTGGACAGCCGGCTCCAGTCGGCGCGGGTCGGGGTGCGGCCGTCCGGAAGTGTGGCGAGTGCGTCGGCGATCTCATCGAGGCGTAGGCCGACGTTGCGGGCCGCCTTGATGAAGGCCAGGCGTCGCAGCATCTGCCGCTCGAAGCGGCGCTGGCCACCGGCGGTCCGGGTCGCCGTGATCAGGGCCTGGCTCTCATAGAACCGGATCGCCGATGCCGCGAAGCCGCTGCGCTTTGCTATCTCACTGACGGTGAACAAGTCTCGCTTATCCATTGGGGCCTTCTCGAATTCGGGACTTGACTTAAAGTTTACTTCAACTATCAGTATGGGGGGATGACTCAATCCAAACAGCAACCCGTCGCGATTGTCACCGGCGCCTCGCGCGGCTTCGGAAAGGCGGTTACCGCCGCCCTGCTCGACCGCGGTTGGACCGTCGTCGGCGATGCCCGCCGCACATCTGAACTGAAATCAACTGTCCGAAAACTGAATTCAAGGAATTTCATCGCGCTGCCCGGCGACGTCACCGACGCAGCACACCGTGCCGAGTTGGTCGCGGTGGCACGCACTGCCGGGCCACTTGGCCTCCTGGTGAACAACGCCAGTCAGCTGGGGCCCAGCCCGCAACCGGTCCTCGCCGAGTATTCGGCGAGCGATTTGTGGATGGTGTACCAGACGAACCTGTTCGCGCCGCTGGCCCTGATCCAGGCGACACTGCCTGCGCTCGCCGGCAACGCCGGCTTGATCGTCAACCTGACCTCCGACGCCGCCGTCGAACCGTATCCCGGCTGGGGCGGGTATGGCTCGTCGAAGGCCGCACTCGACCAACTCTCGGCCGTCCTCGCCGCCGAGGCGCCCGCCGTCGCGGTGTACGCCTTCGACCCCGGTGACATGCGCACAGAGATGCACCAGGCCGCCTTCCCGGGCGAGGACATCTTCGACCGCGCCGAGCCGGAGTCCGTCGTGCCGGCCTTGCTGCGATTGCTGGACACGCGCCCGGCGTCGGGGCGCTACCGGGCCGTCGAACTGTCGTTATCTGGAGCGCCGCGATGACTATGACGGCTCCGCGCACCCGTTTCCGCCGCGCCCCGGGCTCCGATGCCATCGAGCCGCCCGAAGCACACGGCATCGCCCGCGATGCCGTCAAGCTGCTGGTAGCTCGCCCCGACGGCGTCAGCCACGCCCGCTTCGCCGACCTTGGCGATCACCTGCGACCGGGCGATCTGCTGGTGGTGAACAACTCCGCCACCATGCCCGCCGCGGTAAACGGCCACCGCGACGGCTGGCCCGTCGCAGTGCACTTCTCGACCCGGCGAGCCGACAGGAGCTGGGTGGTGGAACTGCGGCCCGCGGGGGCCGCGGCCGGACACCTCCCGGACGTCCGGCCGGGCGAACGTATCGAACTGCCAGGCGGCGGCGCGCTGATCGTCGAGGCGTCCTACCCCCAAACTGGGATCAGCGGCGCGCGGCTGTGGACCGCGCGGCTGATTCTCGAGGGTGACGTCGCGTCGTACCTGGCCCGGCACGGCCGGCCCATCCGGTACTCCTATGTGCCACGGTCGTGGCCGTTGCGCTACTACCAGACGGTCTTCGCCAGGCAACCCGGTAGCGCCGAAATGCCGAGTGCAGCAAGACCATTCAGTACAGAACTAGTCACCGCCCTGGTGGCTGCGGGCGTCGCGATCGCACCGATCACGCTGCATGCGGGGGTGTCGTCGGCCGAAGCGGGCGAGCCACCGACCCCCGAGCCCTTCGCCGTGCCGGCCGCGACCGCGCGACTGGTGAACTTGACGCGCGCGACCGACGGACGGGTGATCGCGGTGGGAACGACGGTGACGCGCGCTCTGGAGTCCGCCGCCACCGCGGACGGCGTGGTGCGGCAGGTGGACGGCTGGACGCACCTGGTGCTAGGGCCCGATCGCCCGTGCCGGGTGGTCGACGGCCTCATCACCGGATGGCATGACGCCGGCGCCTCGCACCTGTTGTTGCTGGAGGCGGTCGCCGGTCCGGAGCTGGTCGCCAGAGCGTATCGCGAAGCGATGGAACACGGCTACCTGTGGCATGAATTCGGCGACAGCGCGCTCCTACTGCCCGTGCCGGCGACCACTTAACACCCGTCAAGTTTGGCGGCGGTACAGTCTGCGCATGCAGATCCGCCCCTATATCGGCGCCGACAAACCTGCTGTCATCCTGTACCCGTCCGGAACGGTCGTCACCTTCGACGACCTCGAAGCGCGTGCCAATCGGCTGGCGCACCGGTTCCGCGCGGCGGGCCTGCGCGAGGGCGACACCGTTGCCATCCTGATGGAGAACAACGAGCACATCCACGCGGTGATGTGGGCGGCTCGTCGTAGCGGTTTGTACTACGTGCCTATCAACACCCATCTGACCGCAACAGAGGCGGCCTACATCATCGACAACAGCAGCGCCAAGGCCATCATCGGCTCGGCGGCGCTGCGCGACACCCTCGCCGGGTTGGCCGATCATCTGCCGAGCGGACTACCTGAGCTGCTGCTGATCGCCGACGGCGACCTGCCGGGCTGGGAGCGATACCCGGAATGCGTTGCCGGACAGCCCGATACCCCGATCGATGACGAGATCGAGGGCGACCTGCTGCAGTACTCCTCGGGCACCACCGGCCGGCCCAAGGGCATCAAACGCGAATTGCCGCACGTGCCACCGGCCGAGGCGCCCGGCATGATGTCCGCACTCGTCGGTTTCTGGATGGAGCCCGACTCGATCTACCTCAGCCCCGCGCCGCTGTACCACACGGCGCCGTCGGTGTGGTCGATGAGCGCGCAGGCCGGCGGCATCACCACGGTGGTGATGGAGAAGTTCGACGCCGAAGGCTGCCTGGACGTCATCCAGCGCCACCGAGTCACGCACGGCCAGTTTGTCCCGGCGATGTTCACCCGCATGCTGAAACTGCCTGACCACGTCCGCCATTCGTATGACCTGTCCAGCCTGCAGCGGGTGATGCACGCGGCGGCTCCATGCCCGGTGGAGATCAAGAAGCAGATGATCGACTGGTGGGGGCCGATCATCGACGAGTACTACGCGTCCTCGGAAGCACACGGGTCGACGCTGATCACCGCCGAGGATTGGCTGGCGCACCCGGGTTCGGTGGGCAAACCCATGGGGGGAGCCGTGCACATCCTCGACGAGCACGGCAACGAGCTGCCTCCCGGGCAGGCCGGCGAGATCTACTTCGAGGGCGGTTATTCGTTCGAATACCTCAACGATCCAACGAAAACCGCCTCGTCGCGCGACAAGCACGGCTGGGCCACGGTCGGGGACATCGGCTATCTGGACGACGAGGGTTATCTGTACCTGACCGACCGGCGTCACCACATGATCATTTCGGGCGGGGTGAACATCTACCCACAGGAAGCCGAGAACCTCCTGGTCACCCATCCAAAGGTGCTGGACGCCGCGGTCTTCGGGGTGCCCGACGACGAGATGGGCCAGCGCGTCGTGGCGGCCGTGCAGACCGTCGATGCGGCCGACGCCAGCGACGACTTCGCCGAGGAGTTGACGGTGTGGCTACGAGAACGCTTGGCGCACTACAAATGCCCGCGATCCATCGCGTTCGAAGCCCAGCTGCCGCGCACCGACACCGGCAAGCTCTACAAGAACGGGCTGATCGAGAAGTACTCGGTGTGACCGATGCTCGAGGTGGTCGACCTGTCGAAGGCGCCGCAGGACGGCCCGGTGTTCCCGTCCCAAGTGATCGTCGCCTTCGGCTCGGCCGCTGACATCGCCAAGGCCGGATTCTGGCTTGACGCAGCAACTTTCACGCTGACGGAGGATCGCTGCGCGGACCGGCGTGTGGTCACCGTCGACTCGGTGCCGGCAACCGTGGCGGAACTGACGGCCCGCTGTCAACTCTGGCCGCACGCCAGCGGTATCTGTGACGACGTGTTGCGCGCGGTGGATCCGCAAGGCTCGACGCTGTCCGGGGTGGTCACCGAGTCGTTGGCGTACTCGACCCTGCAGGCCGGCCCGGAGTTCGCGCAGTGGTTACGCGAGCGCGGCCCGGTCCGCATGCCCGAGATTCCCGACCCCGTGCGGGCAACCCGCGACGGCGACGTCGTGCGTATCGCGTTCAACCGGCCGCAACGGCACAACGCATTCTCCACCGATGCGCGCGCGGCGCTGTTGGAGGCGCTGACCGTTGCGCAGCTGGACCCATCGGTCACCGGCATCGTGTTGAGCGGCAACGGTCCGTCGTTCTGCAGCGGTGGGGACCTGGCCGAGTTCGGCACCTTCACCGATCCGGCGAGCGCGCACCTGGCCCGCACCCGCTACAGCCCCGCCCTGGCGCTCGACGCGCTGGCCGCCAGGCTCGGCCGCGCGTGCCGGGCGGAGGTGCACGGCAGGGTGGTGGGCAGCGGACTGGAGATGGCGGCGTTTTGCGGGTGGGTCACCGCCCGCGACGATGCGATGTTCGGGCTGCCCGAGCTGGCATTGGGGTTGCTCCCCGGAGCCGGCGGCACCGTCAGCGTCACGCGGCGGATAGGTCGTTGGCGCACAGCGTATCTCGTATTGTCCGGTCGCACCGTCGACGCGCATACCGCGCTGGCGTGGGGGCTGGTGGACGAGGCCCGAGGTCAGAATCCGGAATAGGTGGTGGTGGTCGTGGACGGGATGGAAGACACGATCGCTGCGAACATTGCGAACCACAGCACGACGCCGATCACCGCGGCGGCGGCGCCCACGACCGCGCCGATGATGACCCACTTCTTGGCATTGTTGGACGCCTCGTATGCCTCGGCGTACCGGCCCTGGGCCCACAACCCGGACACCTTGTTGGAGTAGACGATCGACACGATCCCGAACGGCAGGCAGCACAACACCGTGCACAAGATCGCCCAGACCAGATAGTTGTCGGGCTCCTGCATCCCCGGCTGCGGCGGCCATCCGGCGGGTGGTGGCTGGCCCTGCCATCCCGGGGGCTGCTGGGCCTGCCACCCGGCCGGCTGCTGGCCCTGCCACTCCGGTTGTTGGCCTTGCCATTCCGGTCGTTGCCCCGGCCATTCTGGTGAACCTCCGGGTGGCACGGGAGGATAACTCATGGCGGCCGCCTTTCCCTGTGATTCCCGCGGCTGGCGAACAGCTGTACTTCCATACCGGTTTGCCCGCCGGAGAAGTCAGGTAAATATACTCCCAAACTTCGTTCTCGGGCCGTAGGATTGGCGGTTTGGCTCAGATTCCGCCGCGCGTCACCAGTTGCCGGGCAATCACATTTCGCTGGATTTCGTTGGTGCCCTCACCCACGATCATCAGCGGTGCGTCCCGGAAGTAGCGTTCGACGTCATACTCGGTGGAATAGCCGTAGCCGCCGTGGATTCGCACCGCATTCAGCGCGATCTCCATGGCGACCTCGGAGGCAAACAATTTCGCCATCCCGGCTTCCATGTCGCAGCGTTCGCCGCTGTCGTACCGCTCGGCGGCATATCGGGTGAGCTGGCGGGCCGCGGTGAGTTTGGTCGCCATGTCGGCGAGATAATTACCGATCGACTGGTGCTGCCAGATTGGCCGGCCGAAGCTTTCGCGCTGCTGGGCGTAGGCCAGCGCGTCCTCGAGCGCCGCGGTGCCGACACCCAGCGCGCGGGCGGCCACCTGGATGCGCCCCGTCTCGAGGCCCTTCATCATCTGTGAAAAGCCCTCGCCCGCAACGCCTCCCAGCAATGCCGTCGAAGGCACCCGGAAGTTGTCGAACGACAGCTCGCAGGACTCGACCCCCTTGTAACCCAACTTCGGCAGGTCCCGCGACACCGTCAGGCCCGGCCCATGCTCGACGAGCACGATCGAGATGCCCTTATGCCGCGGTTGGGCATCCGGGTCGGTCTTGCACAGCAGCGCGATCAGTCCGGAACGGCGCGCGTTGCTGATCCAGGTCTTGGATCCGTTGATCACCAGCCCGTCGGAGCCGGGCAGCGCGGTGGTGGTCAGGTTCTGCAGATCCGAGCCCCCGCCGGGCTCGGTGAGCGCCATGGTGGCGCGCACCTCTCCGCTGGCCATCCGCGGGAGGTAGTCGCGCTTCTGGTCCTCGGTGCCGAACAGGGTCAGCAGTTTGGCGACCACGGTGTGCCCGCCCATCGCACCGGCCAGGCTCATCCAGCCGCGCGCCAGTTCCTCGGTGACTCGCACATAGCACGGCATGGACACCGGCGACCCGCCGTACTCCTCCGGGACGGCCAAGCCGTAGATGCCTATCCTCTTCATCTGTTCGATCCACGCCTCGGGGTAGGTGTTGGCGTGCTCGACCTCGCGAATGCGCGGTTTGACGTCGCGGTCGATGAACGCCCGCACCGTGGCCACCAGCATCTCTTCTTCGTCGTTCAGTTCCCTGCTCACCCGCGATCACCCGATCCCATTTGCGCCGAACGTCGACTTGATGTGCGAAATCCCGCGGAATGGCGCCAACAAGTCGACGGTGGGTCGATGCCGAATTGACCCTCGATTCCACAGCCTGCCAGCATGGGTCGTTGTGACGAGTGACGGGTATGCGGGGATTCGCCCGGGGGGGCCCTACTTCGACGACCTCTCGGTGGGGCAGGTGTTCGACTGGGCGCCGTCGATGACGCTGTCGTCGGGGTTGGCGGGCGCCCACCAGGCGATCGTGGGCGACCGGCTGCGTCTGGCGCTGGACGCCGACCTGTGCGGGGCGGTGACGGGCCTGCCGGCGCCGCTGGCCCATCCGGGGCTGGTGTGCGACGTGGCGATCGGGCAGTCGACGCTGGTGACCCAGCGGGTCAAGGCCAACCTGTTCTATCGCGGCCTGGTGTTTCACCGGTTCCCGGTGATCGGCGATTCCCTCTACACCCGCACCGAGGTGGTTGGGCTGCGGTCGAATTCGCCCAAGCCGGGGCGGGCGCCGACGGGGCTGGCGGCGCTGCGGATGATCACGATCGACCAGGCCGATCAGCTGGTGCTCGACTTCTATCGGTGCGGCATGCTGCCCGCCAGCCCGGATTTCACGCCCGATGGGTCAGTGCCGCACGACGACCTGTCCTCCGTCGGCGCCGATGTGCCCGGCCCGGCTCACGATCCGACCGCGCAGTGGGACCCTGACGTGTTCCGCGACAAGGTGCCCGGCCCGCACTTCGATTCCGGCCTGGCGGGTTCGGTGTTGCACAGCACCGCCGACGTGGTCACTGGCGCTGCCGAACTCGCCAGGCTGACTTTGAATATTGCTGCCACGCATCATGACTCGCGAGTAGGCGGGCGACGCTTGGTGTACGGCGGACATACCATCGGGCTGGCATTGGCGCAGGCCAGTAGGTTGCTGCCCAATCTGGTGACGGTGTTGAACTGGCAATCCTGCGACCACACCGGACCCGTGCACGAGGGCGACACCCTGTATAGCGAGCTGCACATCGAATCCGCCGAGCCGACCGATCACGGCGGCGTGCTGGGGCTGCGGTCGCTGGTGTATGCCGTCGGCGACACCGAGCCAGACCGTCCGGTGCTCGACTGGCGGTTTCACGCGCTGCAGTTCTGACGCGTGTGTGCCACGCGCACAATGGGGACGTGAGCTCGGCCGCCACCAACTGGGGAAGCAGCGGGCTGGCCTACTTGACCGGGCCGCCCGACGGTCCCGCCGACTTCTCCCGCGCCAACGTGTTGACCCGCGCGCGCGAGGTCGCCACGGTGATCGGGGGCCGACTGGGTATCGACGTCGACGCGGCGAGCCTGCTGACCGGGCGGGCCGCATTGCTGGGGCTGACCCGCGGCGGTCGGGTGTCAGCAGGCGGCGCCACCCGCCTGCTCGGCGCCCACGATGGCTTCTGCGCCCTCACCCTCTCTCGTGCCGACGACCTCGACGCCGTCCCGGCGCTGCTGCGGGCCGACGGCGTGGCCGCCGACCCGTGGCCGGTGCTGCAGGGGTGGGCCGCCACCCGTCCGGTGGCCGAGATCGTCGAGCGGGCGGGCCTGCTCGACGTTCCGGTGGCGGGCCTGGGCGAGGCCGCACCCGCGCCGCCGCGAATAAGCGTGACAGCATCGCGTTCGGCGCCGCGCGCGCCGCGGGGTCTGCTGGTGGCAGACCTGTCCTCGATGTGGGCGGGACCGCTGTGTGGGCAGCTGCTGGCCCGCGCCGGAGCGATCGTCGTCAAGGTCGAAAGCCCGCGCCGCCCGGACGGTACCCGCGCCGGTAACCGGGCCTTCTTCGATTGGATAAACGACGGAAAGCTCTGTTACAGCGTCGATTTCGACAGCCATGCCGACGACTTGCGTGAACTGCTCGCGGTCAGCGACATCGTCATCGAGGGCTCGCGCCCGGCGGCACTGACGCGGCGCGGGCTCGGGCCTGAGGACATCACGCCGCGCGCAGGCCGAATCTGGTTGCAAATCACCGGATATGACGGACAACGGCCGGGATTCGGTGACGACACTGCGGTGGCCGGCGGCCTGGTCGGCACCAGCAGTGATGGGCCGGTGTTCTGTGGTGACGCCATCGCTGACCCGTTGACCGGTCTTCAGGCAACGCTCGCGGTGGCCGAATCCCTGGGCCGCGGTGGCGGCGAGTTGATCGGCGTATCCATGGCCGGGGTCGCCGCGACGTACGCGACCCTGCCGGTCGAGCCGTCGGCATCGCCGGTGCCGGCGTCGAAACCATCGGCTCCGCCGCCGGCATCGCGTGCGGCGCCCGCGCCGGGCGACGACAACGCGGCGGTGCGCCACCTGGTGAGCCAAAGGCGGGTGCCCTCATGCTGATTCAGCGGGCAACCCTGCTGGACGGGTCCACAGCGGACATCCGGGTGGGCGCGCTGATCGAGGAGATGGCGCCGCCCGGAGCGGGTTTGGTGGCCCGGGCCGGGGAGGGGGTGCTGTACGCGGGCGGCGGCACGGTCCTGCCCGGGCTGCACGACCACCATGTGCACTTGCGCTCCGCGGCCTCGGCGCTGGATTCGTTCTTCGTCGGGCCGCCCGGGGTCAGCAGCGCATCGCAGCTCACCCAATTGCTTGCCAACGCCACCCCGGGACCCGACGGCTGGATTCGAGCCGTGGGTTATCACGATTCGGTTGCCGGAGAACTCGATCGGGGCGCCCTCGACGCCATCGTTCCCCACGTTCCGGTGCGCATCCAGCACCGCAGCGGGGCGCTGTGGATCCTCAATTCCGAGGCCCTGGGCCGCGTCGGCCTGGCCGAACATCCCGATGGTCGGCTTCGCAGCGCCGACCGCGGCTGGTCGCTGGCGCTGCAGCAGCGCGAAACCGATCTAGCCGAACTGAGCCGGCAGATCACCGCGACCGGAGTCACCGGCGTCACCGACGCGACCCCCGATCTCGATGTCGACGACATCGAGTCGCTGACGACGGCTCACCGGCGCGGCGAGTTCCGGCCGCGACTGAATTTCTTGTCGCCGGGCAAGAAGATCCTGCACGACGACCGCCTGGATCTCGAGGCGCTCACGGAATGGATTGCGCGCCAACACGACAGTGGGCAACCGGTCGCCGTGCACTGTGTGACCCCGGCGCAGCTGGTGGTGACCATTGCGGCGCTGCGCGCGGCCGGCGGCCATCCGCAAGACCGCATCGAACACGCCGCCGTCGTGCCCGACGACAACCTGGGCGACCTCGCCGAACTCGGGATCACGGTGGTGACGCAGCCCAACTTCGTCGCCGAGCGCGGTGATCAGTACCTCGTCGACGTTCCCGTTGACGAACACGACCAGCTGTGGCGCGTCGCATCCCTGTGCGACGCGGCGGTGCCGGTCGCGTTGTCGACCGACATGCCGTTCGGGCACGGCGACCCCTGGACGGCGATGCGCGCCGCGGTACACCGCACCACGCCGCAGGGCGCCGTGCTGGGCGCACGCGAATGTGTTTCGGCGCGAAAGGCTTTGACGATGTTTCTGGGTCGGGCCGATCAGCCCGGCCAGACGCGCACGGTGGATGTCGGGCAGCCGGGGGACCTGTGCGTGCTCAGCGAGCCACCGGCTACGGCGCTGGCCGACCTGGACGCCGGGCTGGTTGCGGCCACCGTCATCGGCGGTGAGCTGGTGTACTTCGCGATGTGAGCCGTATCAGTCGGCGGGGGTAAACGCCGCCCGAAGGCTGTCACATCGGCTGTCGAAAAGTTGCCGGGACACTTGGGCTTTCGGCAAGACCAGGTCGAAGCCGTGGAAAGCACCTGGAATGATTTCGACCTGGCACGGCACCCCCGCGGCGCGAAGGCGTTCGGCGTAGGCCAGGTCTTCGTCGTGGAACAAGTCGTGCGTGCCCACGCCGATCCAGGCCGGCGGCAATCCGCTGAGGTCGTTGCGGCGCCCGGGGACGGCGCCCTCGGGGTCGGCGTTGCCCAGATATGCCGACCAGCCGAACTGATTGCTGCGGTTGTCCCACAGCCGGTAGTTCGCACTGGGCGTGGTGGCCGAACTGCGGTCATCCAGCATGGGATAGGTCAGCAGCTGGAACGCCGGGCTCACCTCGGCGCGATCGCGGGCCAGCAGGGCCAGGGCCGCCGCGAGCCCACCGCCGGCGCTGGCGCCGCCGATGGCTATGCGGTAGCGGTCCACCGAGGGCAGCCCGGCCAGCCAGGTCAGCGCCGCGTAGCAGTCTTCCAGCGGTGCGGGATACGGATGTTCGGGCGCCAGGCGGTATTCCACCGATGCGACGGTGATGCCCAGCCGCCTGCTGAACCCGCTGCAGAGCCGGTCGTCCTGTCGGGCGGTGCCGAACACGTAGCCGCCGCCGTGGATCCACAGCAGCGCGGGTGTGGCCTCGGTGGCACCGGCGGGCCGGAACAGCCGGACGCCGACGCCGGAGTCGAGCGTGATCACCTCGACGCCGGCGACGGGCTTGTGGAGGCGTCCCTGCCATGCGACCCCCACCCGCGTCATCGGCAGGGTCCGGGGGCTGACGAGCCGTCGAGGAGCGATGCGGGCGAATCGCCGCAGGTCAGGGTGAACATCGTTGTTCCTCACCGGACTAGTATCACCGACGCGAACAATCAAGGGACGGCGACGGGTGGCCTGCCGCATGCGCTACGACTTCAGGAGGCAGCGTGACCGCCGACAATCCCCGGCTGGCGTCGCGGTTGGTCGACACGGCCCTCGGGGCGATCCGGGTTCAGGTGAGTCCGGGGACCGGGCCCGCCGTCCTGATGTGGCCCAGCCTGTTGATGACCGGCGGTTTGTGGGCGGGTCAGGCCGCGCGTTTCGGCGACACCAACCGCCTAGTACTCATCGATCCACCCGGCCACGGGGGCAGCGCACCGCTGCGCGCGATGTTCAGTTTCACCGACTGCGCGCGCTGCGTCGTCGACCTGCTGGACGGCCTCGGCATCGACAGCGCGCACTTCGTCGGCAACTCGTGGGGCGGGATGATCGGCGGCACCTTCGCCGCCCTTTACCCCGACCGCCTCAACCGAGCGGTACTGATGAATTGCACAGCATCGAAAGCCGGTGTCGCGCAAAAGATGCAGTATGCGGCCATGGTGTGGTTGGCGACCGCGCTGGGCGGAATCCGGCCGCCGCTGACACGCTCGGCCGTCCGCGCCTTCTTGGGGCCGACGACGCTGCGCACCCGCCCGGACGTGGTGGATACCGTGCGGACCAACCTGCGATCGGTGAACGTGGATTCGGTCCGCTGGGCGGTGCGCAGCGTGGTTTCGATGCGGCCGGACCAGCACGACCTGCTGGGTCGCATCACGTCCCCGGTGCTCGTGGTCGCCGGCGCAGAGGACGCCACTTTTCCGGCGGCCGAAACTCGCGCGATGGCCGACTCCATCGCGGGGGCGTGCTTCACCGTCCTCGACGGGGTCGCGCACCTCGCGGCGCTGGAAGATCCCGCGCGGGTGAACGAGCTGCTGGACGCCTTCTTGTTTGGTTGAATCAACCGGCCTGCCAGGGCCACCGATGTGGCGAAAACCCCTGCAGGAACGCAGCATTGCAACGCCGCCAATACGCCGGTGACCACGTAGTCCACCTCCGGCCGCTTCCGGTGGGTGAACCGCGCCGGGTGCTGCAACGTAGCCGCGGGGAGGAGCTAGAACGACAGCTGGATTAGCCGAGCCACGATCGGGGTATCGGAGCAATGCTGACGCACGTGCTTGCCGTCAGCTTGTTGGGGTTAGCCGGTACGTCGCCGCAACGTCCCGCACGGGACCGAGCGCCGGTGCACCGCCCGATCGGCCAGGACGCGAAGGACGTGAAATGCTTGGGCAACTTTACGATCGGGCACTCGGCGGCGAGCGATGTTGGATACGTCATGACGACGGGGAACTGCGACCCCTGCCGGCGCACAAATGGTCGGGTGTGCGATGTCCCGGTGATGGATCTGGTGACACCTTCGACGAAGTCTTCGATGAAGCTGTCACGCAGATGTGCACCGGGCCGACAATCGAGCTGGGCTGCGGCCCAGGCCGGTTGGTGGCGAGGCTGATTCAGCGGGGCATTCCCGCGCTCGGCATCGACCGGTCCGCGACCGCGATCCAGCTGGCGGGTCGCGGCGGTGCACCGGCCCTGTTGGGCGATGTGTTCGAGCCCTTGCCGGGAACGGGCCTGTGGCAGACGGTTCTGCTGGTCGATGGCAATGTCGGGCTCGGCGGGGATCCGCGACGAATTCTCGGGCGCGCCTTCGAGCTGTTGGCCCGCGGTGGACGTTGCATTGCCGAATTCGAAGCCGAAGCCATCGGCATCTGTTCGCGATGGGTCCGGCTGGAAGCGGCCGGCGAGGTCGGCCCCTGGTTTCGCTGGGCATCCGTCGGGGTGGACAGCGCTGCCGCGCTGGCCGCGCAGGTGGGGCTGACGCTGACCAGCGTCCGCTTGGTCGGCGGACGGGTGATCGCCGACCTGACGGCCAGGTAAGCGTGTCGTACACAGCAAAAGTTGCAGGCTGCGGCGGAGGGCGAAAAGCTATCTGAGCAGTGTAAAAATCGCCTCCGGCGAGCACACCGGGCAAAGCGTTTTACCCGTCACCGCGCGTTGGACGAAAACGTCAGTTTGTGAACAGTCGTGAGGGGTACAGTCCCCTGCATGACGGTGCGTGGACCGGGCATGACCGATTGCGTGAAATGGCTGCTGCGGGCCCGTCCCGGTGACTATGCGCTGGCGTTGAGTGTGGCGGGGGCTTCGCTGCCCGTGGTCGGCAAGCATCTCGAGCCCCTGGGTGGTTTGACCGCCATGGGTGTCTGGGGTGCCCGGCACGCACCGGAGGCGATCTCCGCGGCGACCAGGGACTGGTTCCAGCCGGGAATCAACGACGTCCGCCGCCGCGATCGGGAGAGCACCCGGCAGGTGTCCCTCGCCGCGTTGCGTGGGGTCGTGTCGGCAGCGGATCTCGAGATGGACTGGCCCGTCGCGGAAAAGACACCGCCGATTTGGGACGGCCTGCGCCAGCGCCGTTATGTCTATCGCCGCGCGGTGCACTACGGCGACCACCCCGATCAGGTGCTCGACGTCTGGCGGCGCAAAGACCTGCCCGCACAACCCGCTCCGGTCCTCATCTTCCTGCCGGGCGGCGCTTGGGTGCACGGCAAGTGCATGGGCCAGGGATCGGCGCTCATGTCACGGCTCGCCGAGCAGGGCTGGGTATGCCTGGCGGTCAACTACCGCGTCGCGCCGCACCACCGCTGGCCGCGTCACATCATCGACGTCAAAACCGCCATCGCGTGGGCGCGTGCCAACGTCGACAAGTTCGGCGGCGACCGCGATTTCGTTGCGATAGCCGGATGCTCGGCCGGGGGCCACCTATGCGCGCTGGCCGGGTTGACGCCCGACGACCCGCAGTTCCGGGCGAAGCTGCCGGAGGGCGCCGACACCTCGGTGGACGCCGTCGTGGGGATCTACGGCCGCTACGACTGGGAGGACCGCTCGACACCGGAGCGCGAGCGGTTCGTCGAGTTCTTGGAGCGCGTCGTGGTGAAGAAGTCGATCGCCCGGCGGCCCGAAATCTTCCGCGACGCGTCCCCGATCGCGCGCGTGCACCGCAACGCGCCGCCCTTCCTGGTCATTCATGGCAGCAAAGACAGCGTGATCCCCGTCGGACAGGCACGCAGCTTCGTCGAACGGCTCCGGGCGGTGTCGCATTCGATGGTCGGCTACCTCGAATTTCCCGGCGCCGGCCACGGATATGACCTCATCGACGGCGAGCGAGCCGGCGCCGCCGCGCACGTCTCATCGCTGTTCCTCAACCACATCTACCGCACCAAGACGCGGGTCGGAGCAAAAGAGGTCATCTGAACCGCCGCCGCTGAGTATGGTCCCCTCTATGGGAAAGAAGCAGCGTGAAGAGGCTTAGCGGGTGGGACGCTGTGCTGCTCTACAGCGAAACACCGAACGTGCACATGCACACCATCAAAGCCGCCGTCATCGAGCTGGACACTGACCGCCGGTCGCTGGACGTCAACGCGTTTCGCGAAGTCATCGCCGGGCGGCTGAACAAGCTCGATCCGTTCTGCTACCAGCTCGTCGAGGTGCCGCTGCACCTGCACCACCCGATGTGGCGGGAGAACTGCGAACTCGACCTGAACTATCACATCCGCCCCTGGCGGGTGTCGCCGCC
Organism: Mycobacterium sp. E2479; assembly: GCF_001667925.1. Taxonomy (GTDB): domain Bacteria; phylum Actinomycetota; class Actinomycetes; order Mycobacteriales; family Mycobacteriaceae; genus Mycobacterium. The sequence goes on from NZ_LZJR01000046.1 coordinate 26,639, forward strand.
CGGGGGCCGCCGCGAACTGGACGAGGCCATCGGGCAAATCGCCAGCACCCCGCTCGATCGCAGCCGACCGTTGTGGGAGATGTACTTCGTGGAAGGCTTGGCCAACAACCGGATTGCGGTCGTCGGCAAAATCCACCACGCGCTGGCCGACGGCGTCGCGTCGGCGAACCTGTTGGCGCGGGGCATGGACCTGCAACCTGGCCCTGAGGGCGGGCCGTACGTCTGCGACCCGGCACCGACCACGCGGCAGCTCATGGCGTCGGCATTCGCCGACCACATGCGCCACATCGGAGCGCTGCCCCACACTATCCGCTACACCGCTCAGGGGTTGGGCCGGGTGCGCCGCAGCTCCCGCAAATTCTCCCCGGAACTGACGCGGCCCTTCGAGCCGCCGCCGACTTTCATGAACCACAAGATCACCCCGGAACGACGGTTCGCGACCGCCACCCTGGCCCTGGCCGACGTCAAGGAGACCGGCAAGCGGCTCGGGGCGACGATCAACGACATGGTGCTGGCCATGGCGACCGGCGCCCTGCGCACCCTGCTGCTGCGCTACGACGGCAAGGCCGAACCGCTGCTGGCATCGGTACCGATGAGCTTCGACTTCTCGCCCGAACGGATCTCGGGTAACCGCTTCACGGGCGTGCTGGTGGGCCTGCCGACCGATTCCGACGACCCGCTGGAGCGGGTGCGGTGCTGCCACGAAAACGCCATCGCGGCCAAGGAAAGCAACCAGCTGATGGGGCCGGAGCTGGTCAGCAGGTGGGCGGCCTACATGCCACCGGCGCCCACCCAGGCCTTCTTCCGGTGGGCCTCCGGACGCGACGGACACAACAAGATCCTCAACCTGAACATCTCCAACGTCCCCGGCCCCCGGGAACGTGGCCGGGTGGGCGGGGCGCTGGTCACCGAGATCTATTCGGTGGGCCCGTTGACCGCAGGCAGCGGCCTGAACATCACCGTGTGGAGTTATGTCGACCAGCTCAACATCTCGGTACTCTCGGACGGGTCCACGCTTGAGGACCCGCACGAGGTTTCCGAGGCGATGGTCGCCGACTTCATCGAGATACGCAGGGCCGCAGGGCTTTCCGAGGATCTGACGGTCATCGAGGTCGCGATGGCGCCGGCGTGATCGGCACGGATTCCTAGCCGCTCGGCTCCGGCGGTAAGCCGAATCTCTCCGGGACGTTAACGTCGTTTCCGCCGACCGTTACCATCGGTCCGACAGGAGCAATCTCAGAGCCACCGATCCGTGTAAGGAGCTGCCGCACCGTGAGCAGTGGAAACCAAGAGGCCGGCACCGAAGAACCCGAAGTTCTAGTCGAACAACGGGATCGAATCCTCATCATCACGATCAACCGGCCCAAGGCCAAGAATGCGGTCAACGCTGCGGTCAGCCGGGGACTTGCGGACGCGATGGATCGCCTCGACGGCGACTCCGATCTCTCGGTGGGCATCGTCACCGGGGCGGGCGGCTCATTCTGCGCGGGCATGGATCTCAAGGCGTTCGCCCGCGGTGAGAACGTCGTCGTCGAGGGCCGCGGCATGGGCTTCACCGAACGGCCGCCGGCCAAGCCGCTCATCGCCGCCGTCGAGGGATTCGCCCTGGCCGGCGGTTGCGAGCTGGCGCTGGCCACCGACCTGATCGTGGCGGGTACGGACTCGGTCTTCGGGATTCCGGAGGTCAAGCGTGGGCTGGTCGCCGCCGGCGGGGGCCTATTACGGCTGCCGGAGCGCATACCGTATGCGATCGCCATGGAGCTGGCGCTCACCGGCGACCAGCTGTTGGCCGAGCGCGCGCATGCGCTGGGTCTGGTCAACGTCTTGGCAAAGCCGGGGAAGGTGCTGGAGGCGGCCATCGCACTGGCCGAGAAGATCACTGCCAACGGACCGCTCGCGGTGGCGGCGACCAAACGCATCATCGTCGAATCGCGCGGCTGGAGCCGCGACACCATGTTCGCCGAGCAGATGAAGATCCAACTGCCGGTCTTCACGTCCAACGACGCCAAGGAAGGCGCCATCGCGTTCGCGGAGAAGCGCCCACCCAAATGGACGGGCACTTGATATCTGGTAGCCGGATCCTCTTCTGCCGCAAGGCTTGCCGGGTTGCTGAGCGCGCGGGTGCCCCGGGCCCGAGGCAGCACGGCGGCCCGCGCACCGGCGGGCCGCCGGTGGGAGGGCCGCGCGATAGTTGGATGATCTAAACTACAAGCGGACATGACACTTTTGGCCAGCTTTGTAACGCGTTGATACCGGAGAAAGATCGAGGATGAGCATTTCGCTGCTGCTCGAGATGGCCGCGTCGGGCAACGCGGAGCGCACCGCGGTGGTGTCCGGCGACCTGCGGCTGACCACGCAACAGCTCAGCGACCTGGCCGACGGTGGCGCATGCGTGATCGCCGGGTCGAACGCCAAGCACGTCGCGTACGTGGGTACCGGCGGCGCGATGTTGCCGGTGCTGATCTTCGCCGCGGCGCGCGCCGGGGTTGCTTTTACGCCGATCAATTATCGGCTCTCCGCGGACGGCATCCAGGGGCTGATCGAGCGGCTACCCGAGCCGTTGGTGATCGTCGACAGCCGCTACCGCGACGCCGTCGGCAACGCCGCAGACCGGGTGATGGTCTCCGACGACTTCCTGGCGGCCGCGCGCACCGCCGAACCCGACAGTGAAAGTCTCGCGTTTCCCGACCCGGACTCCGTCGCCATCGTGCTGTTCACCTCCGGCACCACGTCGCAGCCCAAGGCCGTCGAACTCTCACACAACAACCTGACCAGTTACGTCACCGGGACAGTGGAATTCGGAGCGGCCGAGGACTCCGACGCCGCCCTGATCTGCGTCCCGCCGTACCACATCGCCGGGGTCAGCGCCGCGCTGTCGAATCTGTATGCCGGCCGCAAGATGGTATACCTGCCCAATTTCGATGCGCAGGAATGGGTTCGGCTGATCAACGCCGAGAACGTGACCACCGCGACGGTGGTGCCCACCATGCTGGACCGCATCGTCACCGTGCTGGAAAACGGCGACGGGCCGCCCATCGAGCTGCCATCGCTGCGCAACCTGGCCTACGGTGGCTCCAAAGTCGGACTGCCGCTGGTACGTCGTGCGCTCGGGCTGCTGCCCAACGTGGGCTTCGTCAACGCCTACGGCCTTACCGAGACCAGCTCGACGATCGCGGTATTGACACCCGACGACCATCGCGCGGCGCAGGCGGCGCAGGCGCACCATGTCGTCCGCCGGTTGGGCTCGGTGGGGCAAGCGGTCGCCGGCATCGAACTGCAGATCCGCGACGAGGCCGGCAATGTCCTACCGCCGGGCGAGACCGGCGAATTGTTCGTGCGGGGCGAGCAAGTCTCGGGCCGCTACACCGGTATCGGCTCGGTGCTCGACGAAGACGGCTGGTTCCCCACCAAGGACATCGCCATGCTCGACGACGAGGGCTACCTGTTCATCGGCGGGCGCAGCGACGACACCATCATCCGCGGCGGCGAGAACATCGCGCCCGCCGAACTGGAAGAGGTCCTGGTCGAGCACCCCCATGTGCGTGATGTCGCCGTGGTCGGCGTCGAGGACCCACAGTGGGGCCAGGCGATCGTCGCTGTAGTGGTGCCGGCGGCGGGCACCGAACCCGACCCCGAAGAACTGCGCGACTTCGTCCGCAAGACTTTGCGCGGATCGCGCACCCCAGACGAGGTAGTGTTTCGCGACGAGCTGCCCACCACCCCCACCGGCAAAGTCTTGCGGCGAGAGATCATCCAGGCCCTCACCGGATTGCGCGCCGCACCGGCCCAGCAGTAAGCGATCAAGGACGGAAATCAATGATCAAGAACGGAACTCGTCTCGCCAGCCAGGTTTGTGACACGCAGGTGATCGTCGTCAGAAGTGCCGACAGCCTGGACGACCTGCGGTGCGGAGGTGTGCCGATGGTGCCGGTCGGGGGGGAGCGGTCGGGCGAACTGGACCCGGCCTTCGCCGAGGGCACGGTGATGGGTAAGCGCTACGTCGACGAAACCGGCGCCGAGGTGCTGGTGACCAAGCCGGGCGCGGGGAGCCTGAGCATCGGGCAGACTGCCCTGCAGCTCAAAGAGGTCAAGCCGCTACCGGCCAGCGACTGAGCGTGTCACCGCGCGGCGCCCTGCCTTCCCGGAATCTTGTTCCGGGCCACGAATTCCTTTGCCTTGATCAGGAATTCGAGCTGCTCACCCACCTGGTGTAGCGGGCCCGCATTGCGAGTGGAGCGGGAGAGCACGATCGCGCCCTCCAGCGCGGCGATCGACATCACGGCCAGCGACGCGGCATCGGCATCGTCAAAACCGTCGTTGACGAATGCTCGGGTCAGCGCGGCGCACCAGCGGCCCAAGATGGCGCCTGCCTCGGTGGACAGCTTGGGGCCGTCGTCGCCCGAACAACCGATCGCGGCCGCCACGACCGGACAGCCGGCGGTGAATCCGCCGTCGGTGAGGAGCCGCTCCCAGAACCCGACGAACTCCTGCAACAACGCCCGCGCACCCCGGTCTGCGGCGTCGTCGATCATGGCCGTAATGGAGTCGCCGGAGTAGCGCAGCGCCTCGATCAGGATCTGGTTGCGCCCGTCGGGAAAGTGGTAGTAAACCGAGCCGCGTGGCGCGCCGCTGCGGGCGAGCACGGCGTCGATGGTGACTCCCGCGGCTCCGCGTTCGCGCATCACCTCGGCCGCGCTGGCCAGCATCTTCGTCCGGGTGCCACCGCGTTTTGCCGGGCCTTGTTCCGAGGCGGCCGCACCGTCAGCGGTCATGCGTGTACCTGTCATGGCTGGGGTCATGCGGCGTGCGAGTGCCGCACCGCCGGCCAGTGCATATGACGCGGGCCGAAGCGGAATTTGCGGCGCGGCAAGTCCGGCATCTCGCGGGTGAATTGATAGCCGGCGACGTTGAGCTCGATGATCCACATGATGTTCTCCCGGCCTGTGTGCGGCCCTTGATTATGCTATGAACCATATAAGACATCCGTAAATTAATCTATTTCTCAGCCGAGGTGTGATCTACGCCGCATAAATTCGCTGGGTGGACCTGGGCTGCACGCCCGACCCGGGCGCGTATTCGGTCCAAATTATGATTTTTTGCATAATCTCGAGCTGACCGTCGGCCAACCCGCGTCGTCCGGCACCAACCGCAAAACGCCGAACGTGCACCCACGGCGAAAAATCGGCAGAAATTTCGCCATGAGTGCACGGTCGACGCGCGCGAGGCCTAGCTCTCGATCGTGTGACCCATCGGCATCAGCACGCTCTTCTGCTGCGTGAAGTGCTCGACGCCTTCTGGCCCGTTCTCGCGGCCGATCCCGGAGTTCTTGTAGCCGCCGAAGGGGCAACAGGGGTCGAACGCGTACCAGTTGATGCCGTAGGTGCCGGTGCGGATCTTCTCCGAGACCGCGATGCCGCGGTCGATGTCGGTGGTCCACACGCTGCCGGCCAGGCCGTACACCGAGTCGTTGGCGATTTTTATCGCGTCCTCCTCGGTGTCGTAGGCAATGATGCTCAGCACTGGACCGAAGATCTCTTCCTGGGCGATCGTCATCTCGTTGTCGACGTCGGCGAAGACCGTGGGTTGCACGAAGAAGCCGCTGTCCAGGCCTTCGGGGCGGCCGCCGCCGCACACCAGCCGCGCGCCCTCCTCGATGCCCTTGGCGATGTAGCCCTCGACCCGGGCGCGCTGCTTCTCCGAGATCAGCGATCCGATCTGGGCCGCCGGGTCCGTCGGGAGGCCCACCGGCAGCGCCTGCACGAAAGCGCTTACCGCGTCCACGATTTCGTCGTAGCGCGAGCGTGGGGCCAGTATGCGGGTCTGGGCCACGCAGGCCTGTCCGGTGTTCATGATCCCGGAGAACACCAGCATCGGGATCGCGGAGGGCAAGTCGACGTCATCGAGGACGATGGCGGCGGACTTGCCGCCGAGCTCCAGGGTGCAGGGCTTGAGCATGTCGGCGGCCCGCCGGCCGATCTCCTTGCCGACGGCCGAGCTGCCGGTGAAGGAGAACAGGTCGACGTCGGGGTTGGACGTCAGCGCCTGCCCCGTCTCGATCCCGCCGGGCACCACCGACAGCACGCCCTCGGGCAGTCCCGCCTCGGCGAAGGCCTCGGCCAAAACGTTTGCGCTCAGCGGGGTTTCCGCGGCCGGCTTGAGCACGACCGTGCAGCCGGCCAGCAGCGCCGGCCCCAGCTTGTTGACGGCCAGAAACAGGGGCACATTCCACGCGACGATCGCGCCCACCACGCCGATGGGCTCGCGATGGACAATGCTCTGGCCGTAGCCGCCGGTGCGGATCTCTTTCCACTTGACCTGGTCGACGGCGGGGCCGGCGAAGAAGTTCAGCGCCCCGATCGAGCTCATCCAATGCATCGTTTCGACGCCGGTCGGCGGCTGGCCGGTCTCGGCCGCGAGCAGCTGGGTGAACAGGTCCTTGCGCTCCTCCATCAGCTTGAGCGCGTTGGCGATCACGGCCGCGCGCTCCTTGGGCGGCGTCGTGGGCCAGGGTCCGTTGTCGAACGCGGCGCGGGCCGCGGCGACCGCCGCGTCGACGTCGGCGGCCGCCGCCAGCGGCACCTTGCCGACGTACTCGCCGGTGGCCGGACAGCGCACCTCGATCACCTCGTCGGTCGATGGCTCAGTCCACTTGCCGCCGATGAAAAGCTTGTCGTATTCGGTCTTGGTGTCGGACATATTCCGCCGCTCCTCCTACCCTTCCAGATCGCACTGCCCTGCTTGTCGTCGTCGGCGGGCATGGGCGCCACCCTACCCAAACCGACGCGAAACGAGAACACGTTTCACTATTGGGGTTGCAAGACCAGCACCAGATTGCTCACCAGGAACTCGCGCAGCATCGGCACGCCCGTCAGCCACCACGCCCATCGTGGGTGGTAGCGGGGAAAAGCGGCCACCATCGCCCCGGTGTTCTCGGCCCAGCTGAGCCCCTCGGCCGCCGACACCGCAAACAACGACGACCCGTAGTCGTTTTTGGCTGGATGGCCGTGCTTGTGGGCGTAGCGGGCGGCGGCGCGGGGCCCGCCGAGGTAATGGGTCAGGCCCATCTCGTGCCCACCGAACGGGCCCAGCCAGACGGTGTAGGAGAGCACGGCCAGGCCACCGGGCTTGGTCACCCGCAGCATCTCGCCGCCGAGCTGCCAGGGCCGCGGCACGTGCTCGGCGACGTTGGAGGACAGGCAGATGTCCACGGAGTCGTCGGCGAAGGGCAGCGCCATGCCCGAGGCGCGCACAAAGGTTCCCGCCCCCCGGGCGACGGTGGGCCCGGCCGCATGCATCTCGCTGGGGTCGGGTTCGACCCCCACATAGCGCAGCCCGGCATCGGTGAAGGCCGCCGCGAAGTAGCCCGGCCCGCCGCCGACATCGAGCAGCGTGCGGCCGGAAGCCGGCTCGCCGTGGGTGGCCCGCCACAGATCGCTCACCATGGCAGCGGTATCGGCCGCCAGGGTGTTATAGAAGCGGGCCGGATCCGCCTGCTCGTAGCGAAACTCCGACAGCAGCCGCACCGAGCGGGCCAGCGTCGCCCGGCGAGCAAAAACTCGCGTGCAATCCGGGGTCACCGCCACCGGCCAACCCTACGGCCGACGGCGCACATACTGTGGCGGCAAACAGGGTACGGAAGCACAGACGACGGCGGCTCCGACGAAGGTGGCTCAGGCAGCGAATGGATGTCCCGAATTGGGAGTGGGCCCTGACCCTCCTGGGCATCGTCGGCCTGTCGTCCTTCGATTTCTTCTTTCACGTGCGCAGGGCGCACGTCCCGACGGTGCGGGAGGCGGCGGTCTGGTCGGCCGCCTACATCGGCATCGCGCTGCTGTTCGGCGTGGGCCTGCTCGTGTGGGGCGGCCATAAGCAGGGACCGGAATATTTCGCCGGGTACGTCACCGAAAAGGCGTTGTCGGTCGACAACCTCTTCGTGTTCCTGATGATCATGGCCAGCTTCCGCGTCCCGCGCGAGGATCAGCAGAAGGTGCTGCTGTTCGGCATCGTCTTCTCCCTGACCGCGCGCACCGGCCTCATTTTTCTCGGTGGCGCGCTGATCAACACTTTCGCGTGGGTTTTCTACCTGTTCGGGTTGATCCTGTTGATTGCGGCCGGCAGCATCCTGCGGCCCGAGGACCCGGAGGAGTCCCGCAGGGCCGACAACGTCGTCATCCGGGTGGCGAAGCAGGTCGTCCACACCTCTGAGCACTATGACGGCGACAAGTTGTTGACAACGGTGGACGGCCGGCGCGCGTTGACGCCCATGCTGTTGGTGATGGTCGCCATCGGCGGCACGGACATGTTTTTCGCACTCGACTCGATCCCCGCGATCTTCGGCCTCACCCAGAGTGTCTACATCGTCTTCACCGCGACCGCGTTCTCGCTGCTGGGGCTGCGGCAGCTGTACTTTCTCATCGAGGGCCTGCTGGACCGACTCGTCTACCTCTCGTATGGCCTGGCGGCGATCCTCGGTTTCATCGGCATCAAGCTCATATTGCATGCGCTGCACGAGAACAACGTCCCGTTCATCAATGACGGCGAGCCGGTCACCCTGGTCGAGTTCAGCACCTACCTGTCGCTGGGCGTGATCGTCGGTGTCCTCTCCGTCACCGTCGTCGCGTCGTTGCTCAGCCCGATGGGCAAAGCGCGGACGGCGATCGCCGGCGCGCGGCGGCACGCGACGGCCTACCTCGACTCCGAATACACCCACGATCCCGACGAACGCGAGCGCATCTTCCGCAAGCTGCTGGGCGAGCGCGACCAGATACTCGCTCTCGGTCCGAAGTACCGCCAACTGGTGCGCGACGAGCCGGCCCTGATCAACCTGTTCGACCGCGCCGCGGCCAAACACGACGAAGCCGTCGGCCGCGGCGAGGCCGAGCCGTTCACCAGGATGGGGCTGACCTCCTGACCATGGCCGCTGTTCAGGGTTGCGCTCTCGTGTTCGACTCCCTGCTTGATGCGCTCGGCCACTCGTGGCGCCCCGGAAGGCGCAGGCGCGCCGCAGCCGCCTCGCCATGGCGCACCGACCCCTCCCCATTAGGCTGACCGGTGATGTCTGCTCTGCGCTCGGTCCTGCTGCTGTGCTGGCGCGATACCGGGCACCCGCAGGGCGGCGGCAGCGAAGCCTATTTGCAGCGGATCGGCGCCCAGCTGGCGGCATCGGGGATCGCTGTGACCCTACGTACCGCCCGCTATCCCGGCGCGCCGCGCGGCGAGGTCGTCGACGGCGTGCGGATCAGCCGGGCCGGTGGCCGCTACTCGGTGTACGTCTGGGCGTTGCTGGCGATGGCCTCGGCGCGGCTGGGTGTCGGATCGCTGCGCGACGTCCGGCCCGACGTGGTCGTCGACACCCAGAACGGCTTGCCCTTTCTGGCCCGGCTGATCTACGGCCGCCGGGTGGTGGTGTTGGTGCACCACTGTCACCGCGAGCAGTGGCCGGTGGCCGGGCCGGTGCTGGGCCGGCTCGGCTGGTTCGTCGAGTCGACGCTGTCGCCGCGGGTGAACCGGCACAACCAGTACGTCACGGTGTCGCTGCCGTCCGCGCGCGACCTGGTCACCCTCGGCGTCAACGGCTCGCAGATCGCGGTGGTGCGCAACGGCCTGGACCGAGCGCCTGCGCAATCGCTGACGGGCCCACGGTCGGCGGCGCCGCGGGTGGTGGTGCTCTCGCGGCTGGTACCGCACAAGCAGATCGAGGACGCCCTGGAGGCGGTCGCGCGGCTGCTGCCGCGGCTCCCCGGCCTGCACCTGGACATCGTCGGCGACGGCTGGTGGCGCGAGCGACTCGTCGAGCACGTGCGGCGGCTCGGCATCACTTCGGCGGTGACGTTTTACGGGCATGTCGACGACGTGACCAAACACCATGTCCTGCAAGGGGCCTGGGTGCACCTGTTGCCGTCACGCAAGGAGGGCTGGGGTCTGGCCGTCGTCGAGGCGGCGCAGCACCGGGTGCCGACCATCGGCTACCGGTCCTCGGGCGGCCTGTCGGACTCGATCGTCGACGAGGTCACCGGGATCCTGGTGGACAGCCACGCCGAGCTGGTGGATCGGCTTGAAGAACTGCTCGCCGATCCGGTGCTGCGCGATCAACTCGGCGCCAAGGCGCACACTCGCTGCGCTGAATTCTCCTGGGCGCAAAGCGCGGACGCGATGTGCGGCGTGCTGGAAGCGGTGCAGGCCGGCCGCAAGGTCAACGGGCTAGTCACCGGGCGGGACTGAGCCGGCGCGACGCCGCCACGCACCCATCACCGCGCCGGCGCCGCCGCCGATCAGCAGCGCCAGCCACGCTAGATGCGCGGCCATCGTCGTCGTCCGCCGCCCGGCCGACACCCCTGGGGTCTGCCCGCCGATGCGGTAGAGCGCAATCTCGTGGTCCCGATAGACCGGGGACAGCGCGGCCAGCGTCCGGCCGGACGCCCCCATGTCGCCGGCGCTGTCGGATTCCACCACCAGCCAGCCCACCCCGGCCGCGGCCAGTGCCGCCGGATCGGGCCCGGAGAGCAAGAGCCTCTGCACCGCTCGCGCCTGCGTGCCCTCCCCGGCAATGGTGGTGCCGGAGATCACCAGGTCACCGGTGCTGAGCACGTCGGCGCGCACCCACCGGGGCAGCGGGTCCAACACCGGTGCGGGACCCGACCAGGAGAACAGCCGCATGGTGCCGGCGGGCAGCGTCGCGACCGCGTCCGGTTGGGCGTCGATCGCCGCGGCGAGCGCGGTCCAACCGCGCGGATAGTGCACCGGCGTCACCTTGCCGAACACCCCCCAGGCCAGGTCGGGCAGCGCCAGTAGCAGCGCCAGGCAACAGACCAGCGCAGGGGCGGCGGTCCCGGAAAGCCGTAGCCACCGGCGCAGCGTCAGCACCGCGCCGGCACCCGCCAGGGCGTAGCCCGGCGCCGCCAGCGCCACCCACTTCTGTCCGTCACGCAGCACCCCGAACGCGGGCACGGCGTCGACCACCGTGCTCAGCAGCCGCAGGCCCGGGCCGGTCGCCAGCGCCGCTGGGACGAGCACGCTCACCGCCGCCAGCACCAGCACGGGCACCGCCCCCGGGCGCCGGATGACCGTCGGCAGGCCCGCGACCACCACACCCAGCAGCACCACGGCCGAGAACACCGCGAAAAGCGTGGTGCGCGAACCGGGTACGGCGTCGCCGTTCCAGATGCCGCCGAGGCTGGCCAGGCTGGCCAGGGTGCCCAACCCGGGCTCGGCGCGGGGCGCGAATGCCTCGACCCCGAGCCGGTTCGCCGCCGTGTGGGCGGTTAGCGACGAGCCCATCGCCGACGCCGTCAGCCATGGCAGCGCGGCCACCAGTGCGGCACCGAGCGCCGCGGCGGCGCACCACCGGCGCGGCCGGCCGGTACCGGGCGCCGCCACACAGACCAGCGCCACCGTCGCGGCGAGCAGCAGCCCGGTCGGGGTCAGCCCGGCCAGCGCGATCCAGAAGGCCAGCCCGCAGAACACCAACCGGCTCGCCGCCGTCGTCCGCAGTGTCAGCATGGCTGCGGCCACCCACGGCAGGCAGCCGTAACCGACCAACAGGCTCCAATGTCCCTGCAGCAGCCGTTCTGCGACATAGGGATTCCAGATCGCCACGGTGGTACCCACGAACTGGCCGGAAATGCCCGCGCATGGCAGCGCGACCGCGACCAGCCGGGCTGCGCCCCACCCGGAAAGCCACAGCCCGAGAACCAGCAGGCTCTTCACCACGACGCCGCCGTCGACCAGATGGGAGGCCAGCGCCACCGCGAAATCCTGGGGGGTGGCGCGTGGCGCCGACGTCAGCCCCAGCGCGGTATCGGACAGATAGGACCGCGGCGTGGAAACCGCGTCACGCAACAGCAGGTAGCCGGGCGCCAAGAGCGGCCCGACCACCAGCAGCGCCAAGACCAGTGCGTACCCGGGGCGGGTCCACCGCACGGTCAACGCATCCGGGCTGGGCTATTCGCGGTCGTGCGGACCGGGCGGATTGGGTTCGGCCGGCCCCGCCTCGGTCGGTTCGTCCGGGCCGGCCGACCCGGGCGGGACGGGACGGTCGACCCCGGGCGGACCGGACTCCTGAGGGGCCTCGGGACGCTGGGTGGGCAGCTTCTCGGTCTCGGCTTCGGCTCCGGGCACCGGTTCCTCCAGGCCGCTGCGCCCGAAGAAATCCTGGTCGCCCCGGTCCAGGCCCGGGTCGGTCAGAGCGCTCTCGCTGCGCAGGCTGAACGAGGCCAGCAGCCCACCACCGATCAGTGCGATCAAACCGACCGCGGTGAACGTGATCGGCAGCACCCGCGACCACAGCGCCAGCCGGTCGCGCTCATCGCGGGCCGCGTTGACCTGGGATTCGACGGTGTCTTCGTTCGAGGCGACCTTGTAGTCGGCCAGGGTGAGCTCCGGCTTGAGCGGGTCGCGGGCGAAATAGTGGTCGGCGTGCTCGGTCTGCTTGACGATGGTGCCCGACACCGGGTCCACCCAGAATGTGCGCTGCGCCGCGTAGTAGCGGGTCATGGTGATCTGCTCGTTCGGATCGCCGCCCTGGACGCCCCACATCGACGCCGACGTGGTCTGCTTGGCGTCCTCGTTGCCGGCTAGCAGCGACGGGTATGCCACCGGGGCAACCAGCTTGCCGTCGGCGTTGTAGCCGACGTTCTGGGTGAACTTGTAGGTGGAAAGCCCGTTGACGTCTTCCTCGGTTTCGTAGTTGACGTCGAACGCCTTCTGCGCGATCGGATCGAAGTATGGATAGGTCTTCTTCTCGGTGTTGAAGGGGAATCGGTAGGACAGCCCGTCGTGTTTCAGCGGCATCGCGGTGGGCGGGTTCTCGTCGTTGACGGCCCGTGGTTTCTGGACCGAGCCCCCGGTGTGGGTGTCGTCCGAGACGGCCAGCGCGGTCTTTCGATTGAGCGTGACGGTGTCGACGATCGCGAGCAGCAGCCCACTGTCCTTCTGCTTGTCGGTGCGCCGCAACGAACTTCCGACCTGGAGGGTGACCACGTCGGCGTTGGCGGGCGATTCGACGCTGATCTGCTGCTGGGAGACGAGCGGCACGTTCTGGTTGACGACGACGTGGTCGGTCGACAACGACGCGGAGTCGAGTGCCGTCCCGGTGCCGTCACCGACCAGCGTGGCGTCGATGTCCAGGGGAACTTTGGTGATCCTGCTGGTGGTGTACGTCGCCAGTAGCAGCGCGGCGATCAGCAGGGCAGCTCCGAGTCCGATGATCCCGCATGCGGCGAACCGCAACATGACTGCTCGGTTCACGTCGCTGTGCCCTCCCTCGATTCCTTGCTTCATCAGCCGCGACCCGACCCGAGCAGCAGCCCGGGGCAAACTCGTCTGACCCTAACAGCAGAAAGTAAGGCGTCGGCTTACGAACCTGGTGGTGGGTCCGTCGGGTGTACCCGTTCGCCGGGCAACGCGGCACAGGCAAACTGTGGTGGTGAGCGATGACCAGCGGGTGGGCGGGGTGCGCAGCTTCCTGCCCGCCGTGGAAGGCATGCGCGCCTGCGCGGCCATGGGTGTCGTCGTCACGCACGTCGCGTTCCAGACCGGGCACTCCAGCGGCGCCATCGGCAGGCTCTTCGGCCGCTTCGACCTTGCCGTGGCGGTGTTCTTCGCGCTGTCGGGTTTTCTGCTGTGGCGCGGACATGCCGCGGCGGCAAGGGGTTTAGGACCCCGCCCGGCCACCGGCCACTACCTGCGGTCCAGGGTGGTCCGGATCATGCCCGCCTACGTGGTCGCCGTCATCGTGATCCTGAGCCTGTTGCCCGATGCCGACCACGCCAGCCCGACGGTGTGGCTGGCCAACCTGACGCTCACCCAGATTTACGTGCCGCTGACGCTGACCGGCGGGCTGACCCAGATGTGGAGCCTGTCGGTCGAGGTCAGTTTTTACCTGGCATTGCCGGTTCTCGCCCTGCTGGCCCGCAGGCTGCCGGCGCGGGCCCGGGTGCCGGCGATCGCCGCGCTGGGGGCGCTGAGCTGGGCGTGGGGCTGGGTGCCAATCCATTCCGGGTCTGGCACGAATCCGCTCAACTGGCCACCGGCGTTCTTCTCGTGGTTCGCCGCGGGCATGTTGTTGGCCGAGTGGGTGCACAGTGGGATCGGATTGCCAGTGCGCTTGGCGCAGAAAAAGGGGGGCCGGCCGGTGATGGCCGCCGTCGCGGTCATCGCCTACCTGATCGCGGCGTCGCCGTTGGCCGGTCCCGAAGGTTTGGTGCCCGGCACCCCGGCGCAATTCGCACTGAAGACCGCGATGGGCTCCGTAGTGGCCTTCGCGCTGGTCGCCCCGCTGGTGCTGGACCGGATGGACACGCCGCATCATGTCTTGGGCACCACCGCGATGGTGACCCTGGGGCGCTGGTCCTACGGGCTGTTCGTGTGGCATTTGGCGGCGCTGGCCATGGTGTTCCCGGTGCTCGGGACATTCCCGTTCACCGGCCGCATGCCCGCGGTGTTGGCGGTGACGCTGATCTTCGGATTCGCGATCGCCGCGGTCAGCTACGCGCTGGTCGAGTCGCCGTGTCGAGAAGCGTTGCGCCGCTGGGAGAAACGCGAGAAGCCGGGCGAAACGCCCCAGGCCGTCGACCTCGAGGCGGACGCGATCGCGCCCTAGCCGGCCTCCGCGAGCGCCAAGCGTTCCATGATCTGGGCGCGGACCGCCGACCGACGGGCCTTGCCCGCGTCGTCACGCAAGGGGGAGTCGGCGAATTCGATGAAGTCAGGGGTGGGCGGCACTTTGTACCCTGCCAGGTGCTCGCGCAGGAATTCTTGCACGCCAACGGAATCCAGCGCCGAGCCATCGGTCGTGTGTACCAGGGCGTAGGGTACTTGCCCCAGGTCACCGGCGTTCGGGTCGGGGACCCCGACGACCAGACAGGACAGCACGTCCGGGTGCGCGGACAACGCATTCTCGATCTCGGCGGGATAGACGTTGCGTCCGCCGACGGTGAACATGTCGACGCGCCGGTCCGAGAGGTACAGGAAGCCGTCGGCATCGAAACAGCCGAGGTCGCCCAGCGAGTCCCAGCCGTCGCGGCTTTTCGCCGTGGCACCGACGTAACGATAGGTGGGCGCGCTGCCCGGACCGGGCCGCATGTAGATCTCGCCGACCACGCCGGGCGGGCAGGGGTTGCCGTCGTCGTCGAGCACCTTCATCTCTCCGGCGACCACCACGCCGACCGAACCGCGGTGCGTCAGCCATTGGTCGCCGGAGATGAACGTCAGCGCTTGTAATTCCGTGCCGCCGTAGAGCTCCCAAACTTTCTCCGCGCCCAGCAGGTCGATCCATGCCTGCTTGATGGCGGGCGGACAGGGCGCCCCCAAATGCCAGAACCGCCGGATCGAGGACAGGTCGTAGTAGTCCGGGTCCGCCTGGTAGACCGGCAGCGTCCGCTGCATGATCGTCGGCACCGTCGTCAGGAAGCTGACCCGATGGTCGGCGATCAGCCGGAGAAACCGCTCGGGGTCGAAGCGGCTCATCAGCACCAGGTGATGACGCATCAGCAGCGCGATGGTGGCGGTGGTGAAGCCGGTGTTGTGCGACAGCGGTACCGGTATCAGTGTGGTGTCGCCCTCCTGGGCCCCCAGGGGATAGCCGATCGCCGGCGGTATGCGGCTGTCGCCGCCGGATTCGATCAGCTTGGGCCGACCGGTGCTGCCGCCGGATCCCATCGCCTTCCACACCGGTGACACCGCCTCCGGCACTGCGGCGTCCGACAACGTCGGATTGGGTTCGAAACCCGCTGACACACTGGGAAACTCGGGATGTTCGCGGCCCACCAGCAAGGCCGGCGGTCGCAACTCGAGCAGGCCCGCCAACTCCGCGTCGGGCAGCCGCGCGGACAACGGCTGCGGCACCGCGCCCAGTTTCCAGCACGCCACCGCGGCCTGGATCCATTCGACCGAGTTGGGCAGCACCATCGTGACGTAGTCGCCGACGCCCACACCACGCTCGGCGTAGGCACGCGCCAGTCGATTCGTCGAACGGTCGAGTTGGGCGCGGGTCAGGGTCACTCCGTCGCAGGTGACCGCCGGCTCTTCGGGAGCGAGTTCGGCCAACGCCGAAATCTGCGTACCGATCGGCGGGATCGGCTCACTCATATGCGCCCTGTCGCTCGAAGATACGGCGCGGATTTTCCGCCAACATGGTCTGCAGCTGTTCGTCGGTCACGCCGCGCTCCTTGAGCGCCGGGATCACGTCGTTGTGGATATGCAGGTAGTGCCAGTTCGGCATCACCTGCGACACCAGCTCGTCGGGCAGCGCGTCGAAGTAACAGTTAGCGTCGTGAGACAGCACCATCTTGTCGGCGTGGCCGCGCTCGCACATCTGCGCCACGGTGTTCACCCGGTCTTCGAAGGGCAGGAACGCGTCGATTCCGAAGCGGTCCATCCCGAGGTAGGACCCGGCCGCGATGAGCTCCTCGAGATAACCGATGTCGGTGCTGTCGCCGGAATGCCCGATGATCACTCGGCTCAGGTCCACGCCCTCTTCTTCGAAGATGCGCTGCTGTTCGAGGCCGCGCCGCAGCCCGGCGTGGGTATGGGTCGAGATCGGCACTCCGGTGCGCTTGTGCGCCTGGGCGACCGCGCGCAACACCCGCTCCACACCGGGGGTGACGCCCGGCGTGTCGGTGGCGCACTTGAGGATTCCGGCCTTGATGCCGGTGTCGGCGATGCCCTGCTCGATGTCACGGACGAACATGTCGGTCATGATCTCCGGGCCGCCGAGTTCGCCGCCCGGGCCGAGGTAGTGGAAGTACATCGGGACGTCGTTGTAGGTGTAAAGCCCGGTTGCCACAACGATATTGAGTTCGGTCTGCGCTGCGACCCGGGCGATGCGCGGGATGTAGCGGCCCAGGCCGATCACCGTGAGGTCGACGATGGTGTCCACGCCGCGGGCCTTCAGCTCGTTGAGCCGGTTGACGGCGTCGGCGACACGCTGATCTTCGTCACCCCACGCCTCGGGATAGTTCTCCGCGATCTCGGTGGTCATGATGAACACGTGCTCATGCATGAGGGTCACGCCTAATGCAGCGGTATCGATGGGCCCGCGAGCGGTATTGAGTTCTGACACGCCACTGATGCTAGGTGGACTGGTACGTGACCAACAGGGTCGTTTTGTTGCGGGGACCCCGGCGGCCGCGCTATTGCAGTACCGTCACCCTCGTCTTCGTCGAGAGCCCGCTGGGAGTCACGTCATGTTGCTCAATCCGACCCACCTGCAACGCCAGTACCCAGACCACCGCTCGGCGGAAATCATGTCCGCCACGGTCGACTTCTTCGAGTCCCGGGGCAAGGCCCGGCTGAAGTCCGATGACCACGAACGGGTGTGGTACTCGGAGTTTTTGGACCATATCGGTCGCGAGCGCATTTTCGCGTCGTTGCTGACCCCCAGCGCCTACGGCGCACGAGATTGCCGCTGGGATACCTACCGGATCAGTGCGTTCGCCGAGATCGTCGGCTTCTACGGGCTGAACTACTGGTACCCCTTCCAGGTCAGCGCCTTGGGCCTGGGCCCGATCTGGATGAGTGCCAACTCCGACGCCAAGCGCAAGGCCGCCGCGTTGCTCGAGGCGGGCGAGGTCTTCGCCTTCGGCCTGTCGGAGCAGACGCACGGCGCGGACGTCTACCAGACTGACATGAACCTGACACCCTCGCCGGACGGAGGCTGGACGGCCGCCGGGGAAAAGTACTACATCGGCAACGCAAACGTGGCGCGGATGGTCTCCACCTTCGGCAAGTTCGACGGCACCGACGAATACGTGTTTTTCGCCGCAGACTCCCAGCATGATCGCTACCACCTGATCAAGAACGTGGTGAACTCCCAGAACTTCGTCGCCAACTATGCGCTGCGCGACTACCCGGTCACCGAGGCCGACATCCTGCACCGCGGCGCCGAGGCCTTTCACGCCGCCCTCAACACCGTCAACGTCTGCAAGTACAACCTCGGTTGGGGAGCGGTCGGCATGTGTACGCACGCGATGTACGAGGCGGTCACCCACGCGTCCAACCGCATCCTGTACGGGACGGTCGTCACCGACTTCACCCACGTGCGGCGGCTGCTCACCGATGCCTATGCGCGGCTGGTCGCGATGCGGCTGGTCGCCACCCGGGCCTGCGACTACATGCGCAGCGCGTCGGGCTCCGACCGCCGCTACCTGCTGTACAGCCCGCTCACCAAGGCGAAGATCACCAGCGAAGGCGAACGCGTCATCACCGCGCTATGGGACGTCATCGCCGCCAAAGGCGTCGAGAAGGACACCATCTTCGAGGCGATGACGCGCGAAATCGGCCTGCTGCCAAGGCTGGAGGGCACCGTGCACATCAACATCGGGCTGCTCGCCAAGTTCATGCCGAACTTCCTGTTCGCCCCCAACAGCGGGCTGCCGTTGATCGGCCGCCGCGACGACGACGCCGACGACGCCTTCCTGTTCGCGCAGGGGCCGACCGGCGGCCTGGGCAAGGTGCGCTTCCACGACTGGCGCGCGCCCTTCGACGGCTTCGGACACCTGCCCAACGTCGCGCTGCTGCGCTCGCAGATCGACGTGCTCGCCGACATGCTGGCCAGCGCCACCCCGGACGCCACGCAGCAGAAGGACATCGACTTCGCCTTCGCCGTCGGTCAGCTGTTCGCGACGGTTCCCTACGCCCAGCTCATCCTGGAGGAAGCTGCGCTATCGGGCGTCGACGAGGGGTTGATCGACGAGATCTTCGCCGTGTTGGTCCGCGACTTCAACGCCTACGCGGTGGAGCTGTCCGACAAGCCCGCGACGACGGACGAACAGGCGCGCTTTGCGTTGCGGATGATCCGCCGCCCCGTCCACGACCCCGCGCGCTACGACCAGATTTGGAAGGATCACGTCCTGCCGCTGAACGGCGCCTACCGGATGCGCCCCTGAGGCGCCTGGCGGGAAACGCCGGGGCAGTTCTGCCGTGGCGCGGCTATCCGCGCGATGCGATCGGAACCAGGTGTTCGAAGCCGGCCATCGAGGCCACCTGGGGCAGGCGGCGGATCGCGCCGTTCTGGGCCCACTGACCTTCGGGCACCTCGTGGATGACGCACGATGTGACCACCGTCCGGTTGCCGTGCGTGCCCGCGGCGGAGGCGGCCGCCTGTTGAAGGTCGTGGGCGAAACGCGCTTTGCGCGCGCCGTCGAGCACGCCGCCGCTGACTTGCCAATCGACGAACACGCCGGCGACCCCGGCGTCCGCGGAGGCGCCGGCGGAATAGAAGCCTCCCGGAGCCAATTCCGTCAGCAGCACCAATGCGCGAATCCGATGGTGGGGCTCGTCGGGCACGGACTCGGCATCACAGGCCGCCTCGGTGAGCGCTGCCACGAGACGCGCCTTCTGAGCATCGTCGAAAGCACCGGACGTGAGGGTCACTCGGAGTAAGGGCATGAGAACCACCCTGCGGCGCTGGGCGCCCCAGAAGCTAGTGGCAGGGCGGACAATTTCCTTGCATAATTCGCCACATGATCGGTGTCGATGTTCTTGTCCTCGATGGGGCCAGCGCCAGCGCAGTGGGCGCCACGATCGACGTCGTCCATGCGGCGAATCGAATCCACCGCAGAAGTTCGTTTGACTTGCGGTTCGTGGCGCCCGAAAGCCTCGTTGCCCTGCGTGGCGGACTGACCGCCACGGGTCAGCCGCTGGCGCGGGCGAAACCGCGAGACGTGGTCGTCATTCCCGGCCTCGGTGCCGCCGAACCCGCCGAGATCGCCGACCGACTCGGTGCCGCGGACGTGAGCGCCGCTGCGGAATGGCTGCGGAGGGCCCGTGCCGGCGGCGCCGACATCGCCGCCTCGTGCACAGCAGTGTTCGTCCTTGGCTTCGCCGGTTTGCTGGACGAACGACGCTGCGTGACCACGTGGTGGCTCGGCGCGGATCTTGCCCGTCTTGCGCCGGGCGCCCGGGTCGTGATCGACGAAATGGTGGTCCGCGACGGACCGATCTGGACCGCGGGTAGCGCGTTCGCCCATATCGACCTGATGCTGGCGCTCATCCGCGACCTCGGCGGGGCGGCGTTGACCGACGAACTCGCCAACCGACTCGTCGCCGATCAGCGCACATCGCAAGCGGGGTTCCTCATTCCCTCACACCTGGCGGCCCGCGACGAAACTGTCGCCGGGCTGGAGAGATTCGTACGCTCCCATCTGAACGAGGCACACACGCTGGATTCGTTGGCCCACTGGTGCCGGCTGAGCCCGCGGACGCTGGCGCGACGAACGAGGAAGGCGGCCGGACTCAGCCCACTGCAGCTTGTGCAACGGGTGCGCCTTGAACGTGCGCTGCATCTTCTGCGGACGACCCCGATGCCCCTTGAAGAAATCGCCGCTGCGGTGGGCCTAGCCGACCCGGCGACGCTGTACCGACTGGTCAAGCGACACACCGGCCGATCGCCCGGCGCATTGCGTCCAGGCGCCCGGCCGAAGTCGGCGTAGCTAGGAGCTGTCCGCATACGATCGGTCTCGCGCCCCACGCCTCGGCGAGAAGGCCGGCACGAACCCCTTGACTGTGAAGTTCCTCACAGTAGGATGACCAGTGGTCATTCAGTTGAGGAGGGGCATTGCCAACGGTCACTTGGGCGCGCGTCGATCCCGCCCGCCGGGCCGCGATCATCGAGGCCGCTGAGTCGGAATTCGGGGCCCATGGGTTCTCCCGGGGCAGCCTGAATGTCATCGCACGCCGCGCCGGGGTCGCCAAGGGCAGCCTGTTCCAGTACTTCGCGGACAAGCGTGACCTGTATGCGTTCATCGCCGACATCGCCAGCCAGCGGGTGCGCGCCTATATGGAAGATCGCATCCGCGAACTCGACCCGAGCCGGCCGTTCTTCGACTTTCTCACCGATTGGCTCGACGCGTGGGTGGCCTACTTCGCGGACCATCCGCACGAACGCGCGCTGCACGCCGCGGCGACCCTGGAGGTCGACACCGAAGCCCGCGTCAGCGTGCAGAACGTCATCCACCGTCACTATTTGGAAGTGATGCGGCCGCTGGTCCGCGATGCGCACGTCCGCGGCGACCTTCGCGCGGATTCCGACACCGATGCGCTGTTGTCGTTGCTGCTGTTGATCTTTCCGCACCTGGCATTGGCGCCCTACATGCGCGGCCTGGATCCGGTTCTGGGGCTCGACGAGCCCACCCCGGAGCAGCCGGCGCTGGCCGTGCGCCGACTCGTCGCGGTGCTGGCGGTGGCGTTCTCCGCTGCGCCGAAAACCCCGCCGGTCGGCTCAGCCCCTAAACGATCTGAGGAGGTCACATGAACAGAACCCGTATAGCCTCGATGGCCGAGGGCGGTCTCAACTGGGACAGCTTGCCGCTCAAGCTGTTTGCGGGCGGCAACGCGAAATTCTGGAATCCCGCCGACATCGACTTCTCCCGCGATCGCGAAGACTGGGAACGCCTCACCGACGACGAACGCCACTACGCGACCCGGCTGTGCGCCGAGTTCATCGCCGGCGAGGAATCGGTGACCCAGGACATCCAGCCGTTCATGGCCGCGATGCGGGCCGAAGGCCGGCTCGGTGACGAGATGTATCTGACGCAGTTCGCGTTCGAGGAGGCCAAGCACGTCCAGGTGTTCCGCATGTGGCTCGACGCCGTCGGGATCACCGAGGATCTGCACAATTTCCTCGAGGACGTGCCGACCTACCGCACGATCTTCTACGAGGAACTGCCGGACTGCCTGAACGCGTTGACGGTTGATCCGTCGCCGGCGGCCCAGGTGCGGGCGTCGGTGACCTATAACCACATGGTCGAAGGCATGCTGGCGCTGACCGGTTACTTCGGCTGGCACAAGATCTGCGTGGAACGCGGCATCCTGCCCGGCATGCAGGAGTTGGTGCGGCGCATCGGCGACGACGAGCGCCGGCACATGGCGTGGGGCACCTTCACCTGCCGGCGCCACGTTGCCGCCGACGACGCCAACTGGGGCGTCTTCGAAACGCGGATGAACGAGCTGATGCCGCTCGGCCTGCGCCTGATCGAGGAAGGCTTCGCCCTCTACGACCCGATGCCCTTCGGCCTGTCGGTGGATGAGTTCATGCAGTACGCCGCCGACAAGGGGATGCGACGCTTCGGCACCATCTCCAGCGCCCGCGGACGTCCGCTCGGCGAGATCGATGTCGACTACTCCCCGCTGCAGCTCGAGGACACCTTCGCCGACGAGGACGAGCGAGCGCTGGCAGGGGCCTCCGCCTAGCGCTCGGCGGTCCGGCTCACTCGACCTTGTCGCCGCCGCTCGAGGAGCCGTTCTCGGATTCCCCGACCCACACGGTCTTGGCGTTGACGAAGGCACGGATGCCCAGGCTGGCGAGTTCGCGTCCGTACCCGGACCGCTTGACGCCGCCGAACCCCAATTCGGGATAGGACACCGTCATCCCGTTGATGAAGACCTG
Source organism: Mycobacterium sp. E2479 (assembly GCF_001667925.1). Taxonomy (GTDB): domain Bacteria; phylum Actinomycetota; class Actinomycetes; order Mycobacteriales; family Mycobacteriaceae; genus Mycobacterium. The sequence continues at coordinate 49,023 of NZ_LZJR01000046.1, forward strand.
GCCGGCCTCGATGTCATCGATGAACCGCTGCTGCTCGGCCTCGTCGTTGGTCCAGGCGTTGGACCCCAGGCCGAACGTGGTGGCGTTGGCAATGTCGATGGCTTCGTCGATGTCAGCCGCCCGATACATCGACGCGACCGGGCCGAACACCTCCTCGGTGTACAGGGCCATGTCCTTGGTGATGTCGGTGACCACTGTCGGCGGGTAGAACCACCCCGGTCCGTCGATGGCCTTGCCGCCGAGCCGGATCGTGGCGCCCGCCGCGGCGGCGTCATCGACCTGCTTGGCGATCTCGTCGCGGCCCGATTCGGTGGCCAGCGGGCCCACGTCTGTGTCCGGGTCGGTCGGGTCGCCGACGGTCAGCGCCTTCATCCGCTCGGTGAACTTGTCGACGAACGCGTCGTAGATGTCGGTGTGCACGATGAACCGCTTCGCGGCGATGCAGGACTGGCCGTTGTTCTGCACCCGGGCGGTGACCGCGGTCTTGGCGGCCTCGTCCAGGTTCGCCGACGGCATCACGATGAACGGGTCACTACCGCCGAGCTCGAGCACGGTCGGCTTGATCTCGTCGCCGGCGATGGCCGCCACCGACTGGCCGGCCGGTTCGCTGCCTGTCAGCGTGGCCGCAGTCACCCGGGGATCGCGCAGGATGCGCTCGACCGCGCTCGAGGAGACGAGCAGGGTCTGGAAACACCCCTCGGGGAAGCCGCCGCGGGCGATGACGTCGGCAAGGTAGAGCGCGGTCTGGGGAACGTTCGACGCGTGCTTGAGGATCCCGACGTTGCCGGCCATCAGCGCCGGCGCCGCGAACCGCACGGCCTGCCAGAGCGGAAAGTTCCACGGCATCACCGCCAGCACCACCCCGAGCGGCTGGTAGCGGATGTAGGCCCGCTTCGCGCCTACCGCTTTGGCGTCGGCCGGCTCGTCGGCCAGCATCTGCTCGGCGTTTTCGGCGTAGTAGCGAAAACCCTTGGCGCACTTCAGCACTTCGGCCTTGGCCGACTTCAGGGTCTTACCCATCTCCAGCGTCATCATGGCGGCGACCTCGTCGGCCTCGGCCTCCAGCAGGTCGGCGGTCGCGTTTGCCCACTGGGCGCGCTGGGCAAACGTCGTGTTGTGGCGGTAGTCGAGGAAGCGTTCGTAAGCGCGCGCAATCGCGGCATCGACTTCTTGATCGGTGGCCGGGGTGAAGGTCTTCACTGTCTCGCCGGTAGCCGGGTTGATGGTGGCGATGGGCACGTCGGCGCTCCCTTCATTGGGTTTGTCTTGCTCGGTGGCGGAAAGTCCAACACCCAGCCTGCCACTATCGTTCCCCTAAGGGAGGTGTCGGATGAGCAGAGCCGCTGAGTTGATCGTCAAGTGCCTGGAAAACGAGGGTGTCGCCGTCGTATTCGGGTTGCCCGGCGAGGAGAACATTCGTTTCGTGCAAGCGCTGGCGTCGTCGAGCATCCGGTATGTGCTCACCCGGCATGAGCAGGCCGCCTCGTTCATGGCGGAGATGTACGGGCGGGTCACCGGCCGAGCGGCGGTGGTGTCTTCGACGCTGGGCCCAGGTGCCATCAACATGCAACTGGGGGTCGCCGACGCCACCACCAACAGCACCCCGCTGGTGGCGATCTCCGCCCAGGTAGGTCACGACCGCGAGTACAAGGAGTCACACCAGTACGTCGACCTGGTGTCCATGTTCGCGCCGATCACCCGGTGGGCCGCCGACATTCCGACCGCGCGCGCCATACCGGAGATGGTGCGCAAAGCCTTCAAACAGGCCGAGACCGAACGCCCGGCGGCGGTCTATCTCGCCGTGCCGGAACACATCGACGCCGACGAGGCCGACTACGACCTGACGCCCTTGCCGCGCAACGTCGTCCGCGCCGACGCGCCGGCGTTCCGCCAGGTGGCACGCGCGGTCGATATTTTGCGCAATGCGCGTCGTCCGGTGGTGCTGGCCGGTCACGGCGCGGCCCGTGCCGACGCGACTAAGGCCCTCGTGCGCTTCTCCGAAAAATTCGGCATCCCGGTGGCCAACACGTTCCACGGCAAGGGCGTCATGCCCGACGATCACCCCAACAGCATCGGGACGCTCGGGTTCATGCGGCACGACTATGTGAACTTCGGGTTCGACAACGCCGACGCCGTCATCGCTGTCGGTTACGAGCTGCAGGAATTCGACCCGGTGCGGATCAACCCCACGGCCGACAAGAAGGTCATCCATGTTCATCGCTTCCCGGCCGAGGTCGACGCGCATTATTCGGTCGACGTCGGAATTATCGGCGACATCAGCGCTTCGCTGGACGCGCTGACCGAGGCGCTCGAGGACCATGTCTTCGAGGCTGACCCGAAAATCCCCGGTTCTGGTCTTCTTCATGAGGAATTCGAACGGGGACAAGAGGATTCGCGCTATCCGCTGGCGCCGGCGCGAGTGGTGGCCGACACGCGCGCGGCGCTGGGCCGCAGCGACGTCGTCCTGGTCGACACCGGCGCGACCAAGATGTGGATGGCCCGGCTCTATCCGACGTACGAGCGGAACACCTGTCTGATCTCAAACGGGTTGTCCACCATGAGCTTTGCCCTTCCCGGAGCGCTGGGCGTCAAGCTGGCGCAGCCGGAGGCCAAGGTGCTGGCCGTCGTCGGCGACGGCGCATTCCTGATGAACTCGCAAGAAATCGAGACCGCGGTCCGCGAGCGGATCCCGCTGGTGGTGCTGATTTGGGATGACGGCGGTTATGGCCTCATCGAATGGAAGATGGACCTCGAACTCGGAGAACACCATTACGTGAAGTTCAATAACCCGGATGTGGTGACCTACGCGGAAAGCTTCGGCGCCAAGGGATATCGCATCAACAGCGCCGAGGAGCTGCTGCCGACGCTGCGCACCGCGCTCAACGACGACGGCGTCTCGCTGATCAGTTGCCCGGTCGACTACTCCGAGAATCTGCGGTTGACCGACCGTCTCGGCGAGCTGGACGAAACGCTATAGGTCAAAGAACCCATTGCAGATGGCAGAGCGTGATCGTGACGAGACGGGTCGGCCGCGAAATGCCCGACCGCGCGATGCGCTGGGCCGACCGCTACCCCCCGGCAGCGCAGGCGTGCCACGCGTTCCGGATGACCTGGAGCTCGCACCGGCCGAGACCCTCGCGTATGCCCAAGATCTGCTGGATCGAGGTTTCGCGTTCAACGCTCACGAGGTCTTAGAGGCCGCGTGGAAGAGCGGTCCGGCCAACGAGCAGGCGCTCTGGCAAGGCCTGACGCAGCTAGCGGTCGGGATCACCCACGTCCAGCGGGGGAACCGAAACGGTGCCACCGCTCTGCTTCGCCGCGCCTCCGGCCACCTCGCCCACGCGAATCGGCCGGCACCGCACGGTATCGACGTCGGCGGGTTGGTGGAGTACGTCGATACGCTGATCGACGATCTTGTCGCGGGGGTCGACATCAGCGCGTCGCGGCTACGGCCCCGCCTCCTGCTCTGATCGGTCCGGCTAACCGGCCGGCATCGGCGCCGCCGGGTAGGTCACGCGCTTTCGCTCGTCGATCACGGGCGTGGCGCCCCATTGACCTAGTCGGTGCTGACGCGGGGCGGATCCGCTCATCAGGTGCCATACCGTCCATCCTTGCGCGACAAGGCTGTTCGCGATCAGTTGACGATGGCATCGCCATGGCATGGGTTCGCCGCACATTATCGCCAGTCGGTGGGAGCGGGCGAGAGTGATCAGTCGGGTGAGGCCGCGCCGGTATTCGCCGGAAAGGGTGTAGTCGGCGTAGTTCTTGAAGCTCGCGTTTTGCCAGCCCGCGTTGATGCTGGGATCGACGTTCTGCTGACGACGGCGTCCGCCGAGCTCGGGGAGGTGGATGTAACGGATACCGGCGTCTCCGAGCCAGCGCGACATCTCTGCACTTCCGAACTGCGGGCTGCGGCGCGAGCCTGGTTGCGCGCGCACGTCGGCGAGCAGATTGATGAGGGCGTGATCCAGGGGTTCTAGGAAGGTCGGCACCGGACATGTCCAGTGCCCAATGGTCCAGATTTCGTGTTGATCGCCCATGGTGGTGTCGCGCTCGGTCTAGTCGATCTTCTCCAGGGCGTCGCCCTTGTGCATCGCGATGTGGTCGGTTTTGTCGCTTCGTATCTCGTATTGCGGATCGTCTTTCGTGCAATGCCGTTTGTGGCCTTTGTACTCGGTGTCGCGGGTGTGCTTCTTCACGATGGTGCCGCTGACCTGGCCCGCCTCCGAGTTCCATCTGACGTGATCTCCGACCTCGAGATGTTTCGGCACGGTGCGCCTCCTTCGCGTGTGGGCTGCCTCGTTTCGCCAACCATGGCGCTGAACCGCTGCGGCCACCAAGACGGGTACCCGCTAACAGCCGGCGGCATGATCGAATGGCTCATGCTGTTCCGTCAGCTGGAATACTTCGTCGCGCTCGCTCAAGAGCGTCACTTCGCCCGCGCCGCAAGCATCTGCTACGTATCGCAGCCCGCGCTGTCGGAAGCCATCCGAAAGCTCGAATCCGAACTCAACGTCCCGCTGGTGCGGCGCGGACAGAGGTTCGAGGGCCTCACTCCCGAGGGTGAGCGGCTGGTGCCGTGGGCGCGGCGCATTCTGGCCGACCGCGACGCCCTGAAACAGGAAGTCACCGCGCTGCGGGCCGGACTGACCGGCGAACTGCGGCTCGGCGTGGTGCCGGCCGCCTCGACCACCGTTGCGCTGCTTACTGATCCGTTTTGTGCTGCGCACCCATTGGTGCGGGTTCAGCTCGAGGTCAACCTGCGCTCGGCGGGGATCGTCGAGCGGGTCCGCAAGTTCGAATTGGACGCGGGCATCCTGTATCCGGACCAGCAGGACACGGCCGATCTGCTGGTCACCCCGCTGTACCACGAGCAGCCGGTGCTCATCGCCGCCGCCGAACTGCTTGGTGGCGAGGCGAAAACCATCGCGTGGTCCGACGCCGTGCAGTTACCGCTGTGTCTGCTGACGCAGGGGATGCGGGGCCGCCGGCTCATCGACGACGCGCTGGCTACCCACGGCCTGCAGGTCACCCCGCAGCTGGAAACCGATTCCGTGGCCGCGCTGTTCGCCCACGTCCGCACCGCCCGGTGGGCGAGCATCGTTCCGCAACCATGGATTCACACCCTGGGCGTACCCGGTGGAGTCAGCGTGCTGCGGCTGCGGCGTCCCTCGGTGACCTCGTTGATCGCGCTGGTGACCAACAGGGCGGAGCCGGGCTCGTTGTTGGCTCGTGCGTTACGGCGGACCGCCCGCGAGGCCCGTATCGGCGCGACGCTCAGCGAGCTGCCCTAGCGGCCGGTGATCGGCGCTGCCTATCAGCCGGTCGGAAAGGCGTCTTTGACACCCGAGTGGCGCCCTCCGAGACTGGGGTGGATTCCGTCCAAGGAGGACTTCAATGGCCAAGTGTGTGATGGTGCTCTACCCAGACCCCGTCGACGGCTACCCGCCGAGCTACGCGCGCGACAGCATCCCGACGATTCACGGATATCCCGACGGCAGCACGGTGCCGACTCCGTCCAAGATCGACTTCACGCCCGGTGAGCTGCTCGGCTGCGTCTCGGGCGCGCTCGGGCTGCGCAAGTTTTTCGAAGATGCCGGACACGAATTGGTCGTGACGTCGGACAAGGAGGGCCCCGACTCGGAATTCGAGCGTGAGCTGGCCGACGCCGAGATCGTGATCTCCCAACCGTTTTGGCCGGCCTACCTGACCAGGGAACGCATCGCCAAGGCGCCCAAACTCAAGCTGGCGCTGACTGCGGGCATCGGCTCGGACCATGTGGATCTGGACGCGGCGAAAGAGCGCGGCATCACCGTGGCCGAGGTGACATACAGCAACAGCATCAGTGTCGCCGAACACGCGGTGATGCAGATCCTCGCGCTGGTGCGCAATTTCGTGCCGTCGCATCGGTGGGCCGCCGAGGGAGGCTGGAACATCGCCGATTGCGTCGAGCGTGCCTACGACCTCGAGGGTATGGATGTCGGCGTCATCGCCGCCGGCCGGATCGGGCGTGCGGTACTGCGCCGGCTGGCGCCGTTCGACGTCAACCTGCACTACACCGACACCCGCCGGCTGGCACCGGACGTGGAGAATCAACTGAACGTGACGTTTCACCCCACGGTCGAGTCGCTGGTCAAGGCCGTCGACGTGGTGTCCATCCACTCGCCGTTGTACGACGACACCCGCAGGATGTTCAACGAGCAGTTGATCTCGACGATGCGGCGGGGGTCCTACATCGTCAACACCGCCCGCGCCGAGGAGACCGTTCCGGAGGCGATCGCGGACGCCCTGAAATCCGGGCAGCTGGCGGGCTACGCCGGAGACGTGTGGTATCCGCAGCCGCCGCCGCCCGATCACCCGTGGCGAATGATGCCGAATAATGCGATGACGCCGCATGTTTCGGGTACCACGCTGTCCGCTCAGGCACGTTATGCCGCCGGCACCCGGGAGATTCTGGAGAGCTGGTTCGCCGGCACGCCCATTCGTCCCGAATACCTGATCGTCGAAGGCGGAAGGCTCGCGGGCACCGGGGCGCTGTCCTACCAGAAGTAGGTGTCAAAGCCGCTCAACCGGCGCTGGTCGCCCTCGACAGGGCCATCGGTGGCACGTAGCCGCCCACCAGTTCGCGATGCCACCAGGCTCGGTCACGGCGCAGCTCGGCCAGCGTGGTGAAGCGATACTGGTAGAGCTGAGCCCGTACGAACCGGGGCGCCGAGTCGGGGAAAGGGTTGTGGCGCAACAAGCGTAGGGTCGCTCGATCGTTTTCCAGCAGCCGCCGCATGAACGGCTTCAGCCACGGCTGCGCGTAGCCCGGCGAGATGGCGGCGAACCACATCAGCCAGTCCAGGCGCAGATGATATGGGGCCCATTGTCTCGGCAGCCGTCGTAGCGCGCCCGGCTTGCCCTTGAATTCGTATTCCTTCCAGACGGTTTGAGCGGTGAGGAGCGTCTCGTCGGTGCCTTCGATCACCACCTCGCGGCGGATCCGTCCGATGCTGCCAAACGCCCCATAGGTGTTGACCAGATGAAACGAGTTGAACGACATATTCATTCGCTGCCGTGACGACAGCATGTTTGCCACCGGCCAGTAGCTCATGAACAACACCGCGGCGGTGATTGCGGCCACCAGGCCGACGAACCACAGCGGCGTTGGCGCCAGACCGGCATGCGCTGGTACCAGGCCGTGCGGCAGGAGCATCGCCACCGACGCGTCGTCGATTGCGCTGAACGCCAGCAGGATCGTCACCCAATTGAGCCAGGCGAAATTGCCCGAGGCGACGAGCCAGAGCTGAGTGACGATGATGATCGCGGCGGCAACGCCGGCCACCGGCTGCGGCGTGAACAATCCGAACGGCACGATCAGCTGCGCGAAATGGTTGCCTGCCACCTCAATCCGATGCAGTGGTTTGGGCAGATGGTGGAAGAACCAGCTCAACGGCCCCGGCATCGGCTGTGTCTCATGGTGGTAGTACAAACACGTCAGATCACGCCAGCACGGGTCGCCGCGCATCTTGATCAGTCCCGCACCGAACTCGACGCGGAACAACAGCAGTCGAACCATCCAGAGCGTCAGCACCGGTGGCGCCACGTCGTGATTGCCCAGGAAGATCATCAAGAAGCCGGTCTCGAGCAGCAGTGATTCCCAGCCGAACGAGTACCAGGTCTGCCCGACGTTGACGATCGACAGGTAAAGCACCCACAGCGTCAACCACATCAACATCGCCGCCCACAGCGGCACCGCGTCGGCCGCCCCGACAACGATGGCCGCCGACAGCGCCGCGCCGAACCACGAGACGGCCGAGAACAGCGGATCGGAATAACGCAAATGGAAAAGGCTCGGCGTGCGCCAGAAGGACTGCCGCGCCAAGAACTGCGGAATGGGCAGGATGCCGCGTTCGCCGATGAGCGCACGAAACTGGGCCGCGGCCGCGACGAAGCCGAGCAGGTAAATCACCGCGGCGCCGCGCTCGAGCACCAGTCTGCCCACCCAATAGTCGGGTGCGGAAAACCAATCCATGGCGCTCGACTCCTCGGTTGGTGACGGTTACGCCAACCCGCGTATCCAGTCAATCAGCCGGTAAACGGCTAGCCAATAGCCCGGCCGACTATTGGTCGCGGAGTCCTCGCGCACGTGCGGGCACCGCAACCACCGAAGCGGCAAGCACCGCAACCGAAATCAGGGCAAGCAGCTGAACACCGGCGGAATGGCCGGCGTAGCCGTCGGCGGACCGCCAGGGCTGCCGCGACAACGCCGTCCCGGCCAGGATCAGCCCGCCGGCGCTGCACACCACGCTCACACGCTCCCAACGCCGCCGGTGCAACACGTAGCGCAGGCCCAGGGCGACACCCATCGCCACGACGCCGCCCCAGCCGGCGATCAACCCGGCGGCGGCCAGCGCCGGGGCGGTCGCCCATGCACCGGGCCGCCATGGCCGCGCGGGCGCGGCTTCGTCGCCTTTGCGTCGGGTTCGCCAAAGCGCGAGCATCGCCAACAGCGGCAGCAGGGCCAGCCCCACCGCCAGTCCCGCGCGATAAAGCGAGTTGGAGGCGAACGTCAGCGTGATGGTGCCGGGGTCGCCCGCGGGCACCACCCAGCCCTGCTGCCATCCGTTGACGGCGATCGGCGTCAAGCGGGCTCCGTTGCTGGTGTGCGCCACCCAGCCCGGGTTGATGCTTTCCGGGATGACCAGAACCCGGGACGTGGCGGAGGCGGGCGCCTGCACTTCGCGGCGAGCGGGACCCCAGCTCCGCCATGACGAAACACTCGTGGGCCGTGCGACTTCGGGCGTGACGGAGGCGGACAGCTCGGCTCCATCCACAACGAACTGAGCGCCGGGGCTGACCAGCAACTCCTGCTGGCCCGCGGGCAAGGCGATCGGGTCGCGCTCGCAGGGCACCGCGGCCAGCGGCGCGTCATCCAGAATGGCCCCCACGGTGCTGTGGACTGCGGTGTGCACGAACCGGCCCGCGACGGCGATGACGGGTCCGTGGTCGCAGCCGACGGTGATTTCCCGGCTGCGGTTGCGGGCCGCGTCGGCGGGCGCGATCGGCTTTCCGTCGGCGCCCAACGCCGCGACCTCTGCCAAGCCGGGAGGCTTGAGCTGGTCGAAACCCAAGGCGTTACGGTCGATGACGTCTTCCCAATTCAACAGGCTGATGGTCACGGTGTCGGTTACCCGCGGTTTCAGCGGCACGATCTGCGCCCCGTCCCGGCGCACCGCGGCGGCTTGCGGGCCATCGCCGAGATTGATGGCCACCATCGTCGGGTGCGTGGGCAGCGCCGAGCGGCTCGGGGCAAGTCGCACGCCGGTGACCTCGGTGGGGCGGGGCAGCGTCAGGGTCAGGGTCGGGGGGGTCTTGTGCTGCACCACCCGCTGCGGCGCCGTCCACGCGGTGCCCGGGTCGCCGTCGGCGGCAGCATATGCGGAGCCGAGAACATCGACGGTATCCGAATCACCATGAGCGACTGTAGTATTCGGCTCGTTGATCAGGTCGGCCAGCTTGGGTCCCTGACGCGGCCGCACCCACACCGTCGGGGTCACCGACGTCGCCGTCGGCACGGTCAGCGTCCGGCTGAAGTTGACCGGTTCCTCTGGGGCCAGGGCCATCGACGGCGCGCAGCGCATACCGTCGGGTGCTTGCGCGCAGCCCGGTCTGCCCGGTAGTTCCGATCCCAGGTCCCACGCGGTGACCGCCGATCCCGGTGGCGGTCCGGGCACCCGCACGGTGTGCCGCAGTTCGACCTGGTGGGCGAATCCGGACGCGTCGTATTGGGTGATCGACAGGTCGGTAATGCCGAACTGCACCCCGCCGGATCCGTCGTCGGTGCCCGCGGCGGTGATTCGCACCCACGGGGTCTCGCCGTAGGGGAGCGCCGCGGCAAGCGGCTTGCCCGGCTCATCGAAGCGCAAAGTGGTGCTGCCGGTGGCGGTTTCGATCAGGATACGACGCACCTGGGCGCCGACGGCGGTGGCGCTGGGCGTCAGAGTGATCGCCGCGTTGGTCACCGGGTGGTCGAAATCGATCTGCATCCATTGACCGACGGCGGCCTGCAGCGAGTTCGACACCCAGGCGGTTGCCGAGTCGCCGTCGATCGCGGCGGCCGCCGAGTTTGCCGGTGCGACGTCGGGCATCGCGGTGGAATCCGACGACGAACTCGATACCGTGATCCGTCCGCCGGTCCAGGCGCCGACCACCGGGTCGGCACCTGGGACGGGGTAGTCGGGTACCCGGTTGTAGGTGTGTCGCGCATCGCCGGGCGCGCGGGTCGCCGATGAATGGTGGTCAACCCGGCCATAATCCGTCTCTCGGGCCACCGGGGTGTCGGTGATGGTCACCCCGGCGCTCACCGGCAGCCCGGCGCCGTGCGCGTCGGCCGTCAACAGCGCCGGACCGAGCGGCGGCTGACCCAGGAGCCGCCTGCGCTCGTCAAGGCGCAGCAGCGCCTCGGGCCCGCCGCCGACCCGGGCCAGCCGGTCGGTGTCGACGAAATACGGTGTGGCGGGGTCGCTGGGATCGGTGTCGCCGCCGACTCGATAAATCTCAACCGCCGGGTATCGCGGCCGCAGTCCGCTGTCCGCGACGAAACCCGCCAGCGTGCCGGGACCCACCGGCGCGCCGAACTGTGCCACCTTGCGCAGCCCCGGTGATCCTTCAATGGCGCGGTGCACCAGGATCGGGCGCGCCGAGCGCGACGTGTCGGGGTCCAGGTCGTTACGCAACGCCACGTAGGAAATACCCTGGCGGGCAAGGGTATCGGCCAAGCCGGCCGAGGGGCGGCCGGCGGCGAACAAGCGCTGCACCGAATCCAGCGCCCGAATGGTCTGGGGCGGGGTCAGCGGAATGGAATCGCGCACCCCCCAGGGGCTGGCACCCAGCACCTGCAGCGGCTCGTCGTGGCTGGTGCCCCATACCTGGGTGGCGAACGGCGCACCCGGAACCACGAGTACCCGTCCGGGTGTCGGCGTCCCGGTATTGTGCTCGGTGAGCCAGTCGGCGGCCTCGTGCCAATACCGCGGGATCGCAGTGAAGGTGCCCGGCGGACTCAGCCGGCCGGTCCATGCCAGTGACGTGCTGACCATCAACGCCGTCATGACGACGATTGCCGCCGCGACCCGTTTGTCGCGCTCCGGGTGCCCAAAGGCCCGCAGCCACGCCGACGTCGGCGCGCTGCCCGGCAGCGGTATCCGGCCCAGCAGCTGCGCGATGCCCAGCACCACCGGGATCCTGATCACCGAGCCGAGCTTGTGCACGTTGCGCAACGGGGCGCCACCTGCGTCCAGGAAGGCCTGCACCGCGTGGGCCACCGGCGAGCCCAGCCCGCCGCTGTATCCGGCAGCCATCAACACCACGCCGACCAGCAACATCGTCACCAGCCGCCCGCGCGCCGGCATGGCCGGGCTGGCCAGGCCCGCCAGTCCGGCCGCCGCGACCAGGCAGGTCCCCAACACGGCCGCCGATCCGGTCACCAGCGGAGCGCCCGCGGTTGCGGTCGGCGCAACGTAAGGGGTCCAGCTGTCGGTACCGCGCAACATCTCGACCAGTGACGACCATTGCGTCGTCACGCCGGAGGATTCGATGAAGTCCAGGAACGGAGGGCTGATGGCGCGCAGCATCACCAGGGCCACCACCCACCACAGCGTGGCCAACAGCAGCGCCACCAGCCACCACCCGGTGTAGCGCCACCACAGCCGGTTCGGCCGGTGGCAAGCCCACCAGATCACCGCGGGCAGGCATCCGGCGAGTGTCGCGATGGCGTTGACCGCGCCCATCAGCGCGACGGCGAGACCCGCTTGCGCGGCCAGCGCCCGCACCGACCGGGCTGACGTTGATCCCGTGGAGCCCCGCAGGGCAAGGATCGTGGGCAACAACACCCACGGCGCCAACATCATCGGCCACGTCTCCGACGAGATCGATCCGAGTGTGGTCAGCACGCGCGGCGACAGCACGAACGCGACCGCAGCGAGCACCCGTGACGCCGGGCTGCCGATCCGCAACGCCTCGGCGACCCGTAACAGCCCCCAGAAGCCGACGGTGAGCAGCAGCGCCCACCACAGCCGTTGGGTGATCCAGCCGGGCACCCCCAGCGCATGGCCGAGCAGAAAGAAGGTGCCGTGCGGAAACAGGTACCCGTAGGCCTGGTTCTGCGCCTGCCCGAACGGCAGCTCGCTGTTCCACAGATTGGTCGCCCGGGCCAGAAAGCGCAGCGGGTTCGCGGTCAGGTCAAGCTTGGTGTCGGGAGAGATCCGCCCGGGGGATTGGATGAACGTCAAACCCAGCGCGATGGCACCGATCAGCCATAACCACCGGCGCGACACCGGCCCAGTCATCGAGCATGAGAACGGCATTCCGGTCTCCGCCCCCGGCGCGGATTGCCGTGGCGGCGACCCGCTGCGCCCGGCTTCGCCGCGCTTGCGATCGCCGCGATCCGACGGCGGCGACCCGCTGCGCCCGGCTTCGCCGCGCTTGCGATCGCCGCTAGCTACGGTTTCCGTACTCGACCCGGTTGAGCACTGACGACTGCGGATCGCCCCCGGGAAGTGGCGGCTTCGTGTCTTGCTGGACCATCAGCGTGATTCCGAAGATCGCGGCCGCGCCGAGTAACAGGCCAACCACAACACTCGCTGCGGCGGGCGCAACGATCCGGTTCATCGACGGCTCCTGAGTGTCGGCTTGCGGTCGGGACTTTCAACCTAGCCAACCTAGCAGAACCCCGCGCGGCCACCGGGGCGCTGGTCACCAGTGCAGACAGTGTCCGTGGACACAGCGGTCGCCGTATTCCACCTGATAGGGACCGGCGGGGAGGGCGGGGCGCTGGAGGGTCGGAACCTGCACCCGGCTGTGGTCGGCCACGGCAAGCGTGACTCCGACGGTCGTCGCGACCCCGGCGGACAACCCCACCGCGACGCTGACCGCGGCGGCCAACGTGAAACCGGTCATCGCTGGCTCCTCCCTGCCAGTCAACGGGCGCGCAGCCCCCTGATCAGCAAGGTACCGCCGACGCACCCTGGAGCCGGGCACGAAACGCCCGTCGTGAAAGCATGGCCCGATGGCATTTTCGCGCACCTTCGCCGTGCTCGCGGCCGCGTCGGCGCTGGTGGCCGGTTGCAGCCACCACACCGCGCACCCGCCTCGCCCCTCGACGTCCACGCCGAGCAGGCCGGTGGCCGCCCCCGCGCCACCCGTGTGCGCCGACCCGTCGGCGGTTCCGGCCACTTTGGACATCCGGGACAAGCTCGCGCAGCTGTTGATGGTCGGCGTCAAGAACGCCGACGACGCCCGTGCCGTCGTCAACGGCTACCACGTCGGCGGCATTTTCATCGGCAGCTGGACCGACTTGTCGATCTTCAAGGGGCCGCTGGCCGACATCGCGGCCAAGGCGGGGCCGCTGCCGCTGGCCGTCAGCGTCGACGAAGAGGGCGGCCGGGTCTCGCGGTTGAAATCGCTGATCGGCACGTCGCCGTCGCCTCGCGAGCTGGCGCAGACGCAGACCGTCCAGCAGGTGCATGACCTGGCCACCGACCGCGGCAAGAAAATGCACGACCTGGGCATCACGGTGGACTTCGCGCCCGTCGTCGACGTCAGCGACGAGCCCGACGACGCCGTGATCGGCAACCGGTCGTTCGGCGCGGATCCGGCCGCCGTCACCGACTACGCCGGGGCTTATGCGCAGGGGCTGCGGGAGGCCGGGCTGCTTCCCGTGCTCAAGCACTTCCCCGGCCACGGCCACGGCTCGGGCGATTCGCACACCGGCGGCGTCGTTACGCCGCCGCTAGACGATCTGCAGAACAGCGATCTGGTGCCGTATCGATCCCTGGTGGCCGCGGCGCCGGTCGCGGTGATGGTGGGTCACTTGCAGGTTCCCGGACTCACCGGTGACGTCCCCGCCAGCCTGAGCCCCGAAGCGGTGCAACTGCTGCGCAACGGCGTCGGCTACAAAGGCCCGCCGTTCACCGGCCCGGTGTTCAGTGACGACCTGTCCAGCATGGCCGCCATCTCCGATCGGTACGGGGTAGCGGAGGCGGTGCTGCGCAGCCTGCGGGCCGGGGTCGACGTCGCACTGTGGGTCACCACCGACGAGGTGCCGGCGGTCTTGGACCGGCTGCAAAAGGCTGTGGCGTCAGGCGAATTGCCGGCTCAGCAGGTCGACGAGTCGCTGGTGCGGGTGGCGACCATGAAGGGCCGCAGCGCCACCTGCGGGCACTAGCCGGTGATCGCGAGCGCCGCGGCAGGGCGTTGCTTACTCTTGAGTCAGATAGACGGAGAGGTTAGCGATGGCGGGTGGTACCAAGCGGTTACCGCGTGCCGTCCGCGAGCAGCAGATGCTCGACGCCGCCGTGCAGATGTTCTCGGTCAACGGCTATCACGAGACCTCGATGGACGCCATCGCCGCCGAGGCGCAGATCTCCAAACCGATGCTCTACCTGTACTACGGTTCCAAGGAGGACCTGTTCGGCGCCTGCCTGAACCGGGAGATGGGCCGGTTCATCGACGTGGTGCGCGCAGACGTCGATTTCCGGCAGAGCCCCAGGGACATGTTGCGCAACACCATTGCGTCGTTCATGCGCTACATCGACGCCAACCGGGCGTCCTGGATCGTGATGTACACCCAGGCCACCAGCTCGCAGGCGTTCGCCCACATGGTCCGCGAGGGACGCGAGCAGATCATCGAATTGGTGGCCGGGCTGATGCGGGCCGGTAGCCGCAACCCACGCTCCGAGCGAGAGCACGAGATGATGGCCGTGGCCCTAGTGGGGGCGGGCGAGGCGGTCGCCAACCGGCTCAGCACCGGCGACGTCGACGTCGAGGAGGCGGCCCAGCTGATGACTGACCTGTTCTGGTACGGCCTCAAGGGCTCACCGGCGGAACAAGAGGCGGCCGCGGCCCACCCCGATCCGGGCGGCTCGGACACCGCCGCCGACTAGTCCCGCATTCGTTCCGGTGGCCGGTATGGGCGCGCCCGGCTCGGACCGCGGCAACCTCGACTTCTTTTGCGCGGTAACCATCGTCGGGTTGCTCGCCGGAGTTGCGGGATTGGTGACGACGTTCGTGCTGCGCGCCGTCCAGCACGCCACCTACAACTACAGTTTCGGCGCGCTGCTGGCGGGGGTGGCCGCCAGCAGCCCGATCCGCCGTATCGTCGGCCCGATGATCGGCGCCGCGCTAGCGGGCCTGGGATGGTGGCTGTTGCGGCGCCGGGCGCAGGTGCCGCCACTTGCGCCGACCATCGCCGCGCGTGAACCCGTGCCGAGGCTTTCCTGGAGCGTCGACGCTTTGCTTCAGGTGCTGCTCGTCGGATCGGGCGCGTCACTGGGACGGGAAGGGGCCCCGCGTCAATTCGCCGCAGCGCTAAGCGATTTGGGAACGGGATGGCTCAAGCGCCTTTCTCCGAGTGATCGTGAGGTCCTGCTGGCCTGCGCGGCGGGGGCCGGGCTGGGCGCGGTGTATGCGGTTCCGCGGGCTGGGGCGCTGTTCTCGGTGCGCATCCTGCTCAACACGTGGCGGCCGCGCGCGGTGGGCGCGGCGCTTCTGTCCTCCGGCTTGGCGGTGGCGGTCGGTTTGGCGACCACCCGCGATCAGTCCAACCTGCAGTGGCCGATCGAGGAGTCGACGTATCTGCTGACCGCGCACGGATTGTTGCTGGCGCCGGTGACTTTCGCGGTGGGTTTGGCGTTCAACCGGTTGATGGCCGCGGCACGGCCGGCCCGCCCGATGCGGACCGCGTTGTTGATCCCCGCGCTTGCCGGGGCGGGCTTGGTGATGGGGATCTGTTCGCATTGGTGGCCCGAGTTGCCCGGCAACGGCCGAAGCATCCTGACGGTCAGCCTGGACAGCGGCTTGACATTGCTGTCGGCGCTGGCGATTCTGGCGCTGAAACCCCTGCTGACCGCACTGTTTCTACGGGCCGGTGGGGCTGGCGGATTGCTCACGCCCTCGCTGGCGACCGGCGCCGCCGCCGGGGCGGCGCTGGTGTTGATGATCAATTGGGCGACCGGGACACACCTGCATGTGCCGGCGGTGTCGCTGGCCGGCGCCGCGGGCGTGCTCGCGGTGACGCAGGGCTCACCGATCTGGGCGGCGATCTTCGTCTGGGAACTGGCCCGGCCGCCCCTGTGGCTGTTCCTGCTTTTCCTGCTCACCGCGACCACCGCCCACGGTTTGAAAGTGCTTGCCCAGGGCCGCAGTACGACGCACGCCGGCTAGTGGCGATCGCGAGCGCGGCGGAGCCGGGCGACTAAAGCGGCGGATCGCGAGCGCGGCGGAGCCGGGCGATGCGGGTCGCCACGGTCAGTTCTGGCGATCGCGAGCGCGGCGGAGCCGGGCGTCTAAAGCGGCCGGACCGTTCCGGTCAGGTGCGGGTAGCCCTTGGCGATGTTGCGCAGCGCGATATCCCAGCCGCCATCGTGTTCGTCGATGTAGAGGCCTGCGGTCGCGGGCAGCACCACCGGCTTGCCGAACCGCACGGAATACCGGACCGCGTCCGGAATCAGCGCTTCGATATTGGCCAATACGGCTGCCGCGGTGTACATTCCGTGCGCGATCACCGTCGGGAACCCGAACAGCTTTGCCGCGACCGAGTTGGTGTGGATCGGATTGTGATCGCCCGAGACGTCCGCGTAGCGCCGGATCAGCCCCGGGCTGATGCGCAGCACGGTTGACGGGGGCGCCAGCTTGGGTTGTTTCTGCGGGGGCGGCTTGGGTTCGTCGGACAGGCTGGTCCGCTGCTGGTGCAGGAAGGTCGTCACCTGGTGCCACGCGGTGTCGTTGCCGACGCTGACGTCGGTCACCAAATCGACCAACAGACCCTTGCGGTGTTCGCGGAGATTTTCTGCGTGCACACGCACCCCGACGGTATCGGTGACCGCAATCGGGCGGTACTGCGTGATGTGGTTTTCGGTGTGTACCGATCCCATTGCGGCGAAAGGGAAGTCGAATCCGGTCACCAGCGACATCAGCGCCGGAAAGGTAAGCGCGAACGGGTAGGTCAATGGGACATGATTGCCGTAGCGCAGACCGGTCACCCCCGCGTACTCGGCCACATTGGTGCGGTCGATCGGCAGTTCGTCGATGGTCACGGTGCGGGTGGGCAGTTCACTTCCACGCGACACCACCGGCAGGGCCCCGGCGGCTGCCCGCAGCATGTTCTTCAGGCCGCTTGGCTGGTTCATGGCGTTCCTCCTCGCCGGCCTATGCGCCCAGCATGGCCTGGCCGCAAACGCGAATAACGTTACCTGTCACCGCATTTGAAGCTGGGCTGGCGAAGTAGGCGATGGTTTCCGCGACGTCCACGGGCTGTCCGCCCTGCAGCAGCGAGTTCATCCGGCGTCCGACCTCGCGGGTGGCCAGCGGAATGGCGGCCGTCATCTGGGTTTCGATGAATCCCGGCGCGACGGCGTTGATCGTGATGCCCTTGTCGTAGAGCTCCGGGGCCAGCGCCTGGGTGAGGCCGATCATCCCAGCCTTCGTTGTCGCGTAGTTGGTCTGACCGCGGTTGCCGGCGATGCCGGCCATCGACGACAGGCCGATCACCCGGCCACCCTCGCTGAGGGTGCCGTTGGACACCAGCCCTTCGGTAAGACGCAGCGGTGCAAGCAGATTGACCGCCAGGACGGCGTCCCAGCGAGCGTCGTCCATGTTGGCCAGCAGCTTGTCGCGGGTGATGCCGGCATTGTTGACCAGCACGTCGGCGCGGCCGCCGTGGTGTTCGCGCAGGTGTTCGGTGATCTTGTCGACGGCGTCGGAGGAGGTGACGTCGAGCCACAACGCGGTGCCCCCCACCCGGCTGGCCGTCTCGGCCAGCGCCTCGGCGGCCGATTCGACGTCGATCGCGACCACGCGCGCACCATCGCGGGCGAACACCTCTGCGATCGTCGCGCCGATTCCCCGGGCCGCGCCCGTGACGATGGCGACCTTTCCGTCCAGCGGGCGCTCCCAATCGGCGGGGGGCGTGGAGTCCGCGTCCCCGACGTAGAAGACCTGGCCGTCGACGTAGGCGGACTTGGCCGACAAGATGAACCGCATCGTCGATTCCAGGCCCGTCGCAGCGGGTTTGGCGTCCGGCGACAGATAGACCAGGGCCACCGTGGTGCCGTTGCGCAGCTCCTTGCCCAGCGAGCGAGTGAAGCCTTCCAGGGCGCGCTGCGCGATCCGCTCGTGCGGGCTGGCCGCGGCCTCGGGCGTGGTCCCGACCACGGCGACGCGCGCGGAATGACCCAGATTGCGCAGCAGGGGGGTGAAGAACTCGTACAGCCCCCTGAGCCCTTCGGGCGTGGTGATGCCGGTGGCATCGAACACCAGCCCGCCGAACTTGTCGGCCCACCGGCCGCCCAGGTTATTGCCCACCAGGTCGTAATCGGCGTCCAGCGCCGCGCGCAGCGGCTCGACGACCCTACCCTCCCCGCCGATCAGCAGGGCCCCGGCCAGCGGCGGTTCACCGGCGCGGTAGCGGCGCAGCGTCTCGGGTTGGGGAACGCCGAGCTGCTTGGCGAGAAACGATCCAGGACCGGAATTGACGATCTGAGAGAACAGATCGGATGAAGCCTTGGGAGCCACCGGAGCTACCTTCCATGTTCTTTCGAATTCGGGGTATGCCTACAGCACAACCGTATCGAGACGAACTTACTGCAGAGTAAGAACAGTGAGTAGTATGGCCCCAGACGGGCGATCCAAACCGATAGACCGCAGAAACACGGAGAAAACAGTGGCCCCTGCAAGTTCTGAGGCAAGTAACCAGCGCAGTTCCGAGCGGCGACGCGTGGCCGTCCTGGGCGGTAACCGCATCCCCTTCGCCCGATCCGACGGTGCCTACGCGGAGGCGTCCAACCAGGACATGTTCACCGCGGCGCTCGAAGGGCTGGTGGATCGTTTCGGGCTGGCCGGCGAACGGCTGGGTGTGGTGGTCGGCGGCGCCGTGCTCAAGCACAGCCGGGACTTCAACCTGACGCGTGAATGCGTGCTCGGTTCGCAGCTGTCGTCGCACACACCCGCGTTCGACCTGCAGCAGGCCTGCGGGACCGGGCTGCAGGCGGCCGTCACCGCCGCCGAGGGCATCGCGGCTGGCCGCTACGACGTGGCCGCTGCCGGCGGAGTGGACACCACCTCCGACGCGCCCATCGGTCTGGGCGACGACCTGCGGCGCACGCTGCTCAAGTTGCGCCGCGCCAAGTCCAACGTGCAGCGGCTGAAGCTGGCGGGCACTCTGCCCGCGACGCTGGGAGTGGAGATCCCGGTCAACAGCGAACCCCGCACCGGGCTGTCCATGGGTGAGCACCAGGCGCTGACCGCCAAGAAGATGGGCATCAGCCGCGTCGCCCAGGACGAGCTGGCCGCCGCCAGCCACCGCAACATGGCCGCCGCCTACGACCGTGGCTTCTTCGATGACCTGGTCACGCCTTTTTTGGGGCTGTACCGCGACGACAACTTGCGCGCGGACTCATCGGCGGAAAAGCTGGCGAAGCTGCGTCCGGTGTTCGGCGTGAAGGCCGGTGACGCGACGATGACGGCCGGTAACTCGACTCCGCTGACGGACGGCGCGTCGGTGGCACTGCTGGCCACCGACGAGTGGGCGGCCGCGCATTCGCTGACCCCCCTGGCTTACTACGTGGATTCGGAAACGGCGGCGGTCGACTACGTCAATGGGCGCGACGGCCTGCTGATGGCCCCGACCTACGCGGTGCCGCGGCTGCTCGCCCGCAACGGCCTGAGCCTGCAGGATTTCGACTTCTACGAGATCCACGAGGCGTTCGCGTCGGTGGTGCTGTGTCACCTGCAGGCGTGGGAATCCGAGGAGTACTGCAAGGAGCGCCTTGGCCTGGATGCCGCGCTGGGTTCGATCGACCGGTCCAAGCTCAACGTCAACGGCTCCTCGCTGGCCGCCGGGCACCCGTTTGCGGCCACCGGCGGACGAATCCTGGCTCAGGCCGCCAAACAGCTTGCCCAGCGCAAGGCCGAGCAGAAGGGCGACGGCACAGTGCGCGCCCTGGTCTCGATCTGCGCGGCCGGCGGCCAGGGTGTCGCCGCGATTCTGGAGGCCTGAGCGGGCAGTCAGCGCGCCGTCCATGCCGACTCGACACTCCGAATGAGTTGACTCACGCCTGGTTAGCCGAATCGGGCTAACGGGTACCCGACCCACCGGATGGCCCCGTGTTGTGGTCTGACCCCCCGACCCCGACGGCAATACGGGGCATCCCCCGAATGCGAGCGCCGGCCCCTTGAGGACTGGCGTGCGAGAAGGGCCGCCGCTGGGGTGAGGGGATCCAGCGGCGGCCTTTTTGCTGTCCAGCATCTTGCAGCGGTTCTGCGAAGCGACAAATCCCCCGCTTCGCGGGCGAAGCGGGGGATTTGCGTGGTCTTCGAGTCGGCTTAGAAGGCGGCCTCGTCGAGCTCCATGATGTCGTTGTCCAGGGTGTCGATGACCTCGCGGGTGCTGGTCAGCATCGGCAGGAAGTTCTTTGCGAAGAACGACGCCACCGCGACCTTGCCCTCGTAGAAGGACTTCTCCTCACCGCTGGCCCCGGCGTCGAGCGCCGCCACGGCAACCGCCGCCTGGCGCTGCAGCAACCAGCCGATGACCAGGTCACCGACGCTCATCAGGAAGCGCACGGAACCCAGACCCACCTTGTACAGGCTGGTCACGTCCTCCTGCGCCGCCATCAGGTAACCGGTCAGCGTCGCCGCCATCGCCTGGACGTCGTCCAGTGCCTTGGCCAGCAGCTCCCGTTCGGTCTTCAGGCGGCCATTGCCCGACTCGCTGTCGACGAATTTCTGGATCTGCTCGGAGACGTGAGCCAGTGCGGTGCCCTTGTCGCGGACGATCTTGCGGAAGAAGAAGTCCTGCGCCTGGATGGCGGTGGTGCCCTCATAGAGCGAGTCGATCTTGGCGTCCCGGATGTACTGCTCGATCGGGTAGTCCTGCAGGAAGCCGGACCCACCGAAGGTCTGCAGGCTCTCGGTGAGCTTGGCGTATGCTTGCTCCGAGCCCACTCCCTTGACGACCGGCAGCATCAGGTCGTTGACCTTGACCGCCAGCTCGGGGTCCACACCGTGGAGGGCCTCGGCCACCGCCGCGTCCTGGTAGGTCGCGGTGAACAGGTACAGCGCGCGCAGACCCTCGGCGTAGGCCTTCTGGGTCATCAACGACCGGCGCACGTCCGGGTGATGCGTGATGGTCACCCGCGGTGCGGTCTTGTCGGTCATCTGAGTCATGTCGGCGCCCTGGACGCGAGACTTCGCGTACTCCAGCGCGTTCAGGTAACCCGTCGACAGGGTCGCGATGGCCTTGGTGCCGACCATCATGCGGGCCTGCTCGATCACCTCGAACATCTGCGCGATGCCGTTGTGCACCTCGCCGACCAGCCAGCCCTTGGCGGGGACGTCGTGCTGGCCGAAGCTCAGCTCACACGTCGCCGATACCTTCAGGCCCATCTTGTGCTCGACGTTGGTGACGTAGACGCCGTTGCGCTCGCCCAGCTCACCGGTCTCGAAGTCGAACAGGAACTTGGGCACGAAGAACAGCGACAGGCCCTTGGTGCCCGGTCCGGCACCCTCGGGGCGCGCCAGTACCAGGTGGAAGATGTTCTCGAACAAATCGCCGGAGTCGGCGGAGGTGATGAACCGCTTCACGCCGTCGATGTGCCAGGAACCGTCTTCCTGCTGGACCGCCTTGGTGCGCCCGGCGCCGACGTCGGAACCGGCGTCCGGCTCGGTGAGCACCATGGTCGAGCCCCAGCCGCGCTCAGCGGCCAGCACGGCCCACTTCTTCTGCTCCTCGGTGCCGAGGTGGTACAGGATGTTGGCGAAGCCCGCGCCACCGGCGTACATCCACACGGCCGGGTTGGCACCCAGGATGTGCTCGTGCAGCGCCCACAGCAGCGACTTGGGCATCGCGACACCGCCGAGAGCCTCGTCGATGCCGACCTTGTCCCAGCCGGCCTCGATGACGGCGTGAACCGACTTCTTGAATGACTCGGGCAGCGTCACCGAGTGCGTCTTCGGGTCGAAGACCGGCGGGTTGCGGTCGCCCTCGACGAACGAGTCCGCGATCGGGCCTTCGGCCAGCCGGCTGATCTCGTTCAACATTTCGCGGGCGGTGTCGGCGTCCAGATCGGTGTATTCGCCTTGGCCCAATGCCTGGTCAACGCCCAGAACTTCGAACAGGTTGAACGCCTGGTCGCGGACGTTGCTCTTGTAGTGGCTCACTACGGTCCTCCTCGTTGAGAATGCCACTTGTGGTTGGGTACTAGGTCTAAGTTACCCACCAGTAACACCGCCAAACTATCGTTAGCGTCAGCAGTATGCAAGCCAATGTGAGCTAGATTTCATTGCCTAATTAACCAACCGGTTGGGAAGCTGCAGGTCATGGGGTTGAAATCGGATTTACCTGCGGCAACGATGCCCACATGACCGGTGCGCGTCCCGTCACTGCGCCGCCCTTGGAGCTGCCCACCGTGGACCTGCGGGCCGACCCGGGCCGCCTGCGAGGTGAGCTGCGCGCGGCCGGGCACGAGGTCGGCTTCTTCTATCTCACCGGTCACGGCGTGCCGCCGGAGTTGGTGAAGCGGGTCCTGGACGCCGCCCGCCGGCTTTTCGCGCTGCCGCAACGGGAGAAGGACGCCGTCGCGATGGTGCGCAGCCCGCACTTCCGCGGGTACACGCGGCTCGGCGGCGAGTTGACCCGCGGACAGGTGGATTGGCGCGAGCAGATCGACGTCGGGCCGCAGCGCCCACCGATCGGTGGGCTGGACAGGTCCGACTATCGGTGGCTGCAGGGCCCCAATCAGTGGCCGGCCGCGCTGCCGGAACTGCCGGGAATCGTCGCGGAGTGGGACACCGCGCTGTCCGCGGTCGCCCGCACCCTGCTACAGCACTGGGCGGCCTCGCTGGGCAGTCCCCCCGGCGTGTTCGACGCGGCATTCGCCGACGCGCCGGCCACGTTGATCAAGATCATCCGCTACCCCCGCCGCGCGGAAAGCGCGCAGGGCGTGGGAGCGCACCGCGACTCCGGGGTGCTGACGCTGTTGCTGGCCGATCCCAACAGCACGGGCTTGCAGGTGCTGCCGCCCGGAATGGACCATTCAAACGGCGCTTGGATCGACGTGCCACCGCGCGAGGGCGCGTTCATCGTCAACATCGGTGAACTGCTGGAGGTGGCGACGCGCGGGTACCTGCGCGCCACGCAGCACCGGGTCAACCTGCAGGGGTCCGCCGGCGACCGCATCTCGGTGCCGTTCTTCTTCAACCCCCGCCTGGACGCGCGGATACCGGTGCTGTCACTGCCCGACGAACTCGAGGCGCGCGCGCAGCGCGTGGATGATCCATCCGATCCGATCTTCGCGGTCTACGGGCGCAATGCCTGGAAGAGCAGGCTGCGGGCCCATCCGGATGTCGCCGCGGCACACGGGTATTCGACGGAATGCTTAGAAAACGGCTAAGGGTGGCCGTGCCCGAGCGGGCGACGCCGGGTAGGGTCACATCCGATAAATCCCGTCTCCGGCTCTAGGGGCGAATCAGTCCGGTGAACTCGACTAACAAGCTGACAGCGTCGTCACTTCGAGAGGCCTTCGGTCATTTCCCGTCCGGTGTCGTGGCGATCGCCGCCGAGGTGAACGGAACCCGGGAAGGCCTGGCGGCCAGCACATTTGTGCCGGTATCGCTGGATCCCCCGTTGGTGTCGTTCTGCGTGCAGAACACGTCGACGACGTGGCCCAAGCTCAAGGGCCTGCCGATGCTGGGCATCAGTGTGCTCGGCGAGGAGCATGACGAGGCCGCGCGCGCGCTGGCCGCCAAGACCGGCGACAGGTTTGCCGGATTGGAGACGGTTTCGCGGTCCACCGGTGCGGTGTTCATCAAGGGCACCGGGCTCTGGCTGGAAAGCTCGATCGAGCAGCTCATCCCGGCCGGGGACCACACGATCGTGGTGTTGCGAGTCAGCGAGGTGACGGTGGACGCCGACGTTGCGCCCATCGTGTTCCATCGGAGCGTCTTTCGCCGTCTCGGTGCGTAACAGCTGCGCCTGGGCCGCGGACCGGCTACGGGCGGTGGCTCAGCTCTTCTCGAAAGCCCTGGATGCGGCGCTCGAGTTCGGCGGCGTCGCTGTACCGGCCTTCCTTGTTCGCGAGCTGGGCGCGGACCGACAACTGCCGAATCGCGGTGCGAATGTTGTTGATGCTGGCGGTTTCTCGCATGGGTTCCATGAACTGCCTTTCCGGTCGTGCACACACGGCCGCACGGGGCGGCCCGACAGGATGCAGTTCGGTTACCCGGGTGCCGCAACGGCCTGACGTGTGACGACGGGATCGGACTGGATCAGAGCGGCCTGGCAGCTCAGCGACGGAACAATTTGTTACCGAGCCACACAACCGGGTCGTACTTGCGGTCGGCGACCCGCTCTTTCATCGGGATCAGCGCGTTGTCGGTGATCTTGATGTTTTCCGGGCAGACCTCGGTGCAGCACTTAGTGATGTTGCAGTAGCCCAGACCGTGCACGTCCTGAGCGTCGTTGCGCCGGTCCCGGGTGTCCAACGGGTGCATCTCCAGCTCGGCGATCCTCATCAGGAAGCGTGGACCGGCGAACGCCTTCTTGTTCTCCTCGTGGTCGCGGACCACGTGGCACACGTTCTGGCAGAGGAAGCACTCGATGCACTTGCGGAATTCCTGGGAGCGTCCGACGTCCTCCTGCGCCATCCGGTATTCCCCGGGCTGCAGGTCCTTAGGCGGCGCGAAAGACGGTATCTCGCGGGCCTTTTCGTAGTTGAACGAGACGTCGGTGACCAGGTCGCGAATCACCGGGAACGTCCGCAGCGGCGTGACGGTGACGACCTCGTCCTCGGCGAAGGTGGACATCCGGGTCATGCAGAGCAACCGCGGATAGCCGTTGATCTCCGCCGAACACGAGCCGCACTTGCCCGCCTTGCAGTTCCACCGGACCGCCAGGTCGGGCGTCTGGGTCTGCTGCAGGCGATGGATGATGTCGAGGACGACCTCGCCCTCGTTGACCTCAACCGTGAAGTCCTGCAGACCACCGCCGACGTCGTCGCCGCGCCACACCCGCAGCGTCGCGTTGTAGGTCATTTGCCACTCCGTCCTGGGTGCCCGGCGAGTTCTTCGTCGGTGTAGTACTTCTCCAGCTCGGCGATGTCGAACAGCCCGAGCAGGTCGGGCCGCATCGGCGTCTGATCCTTCTTCGTGATGGTGATGTCGGGAATCGCCTCGTCGCCGCCCGCTGCCTCGCAAACCAGCAGCACCTTGCGCCAGGACGAGTCCATCGACGGATGGTCGTCGCGGGTGTGCCCGCCGCGGCTCTCGGTGCGCTGCAGCGCGGCCTTGGCGACGCATTCGCTGACCAGCAGCATGTTGCGCAGGTCGATGGCGAGGTTCCAGGCCGGGTTGTATCGCCGCTGCCCCTCGACATGGAGGTTCTTGAACCGCGCACGCAGCTTGTCGAGCCGTGCCAGGGCCTCCGAGATTTCGTCGGCCTTACGGATGATGCCGACCAGGTCGTTCATCGACTGCTGCAGTTCGAGTTGCAGGGAATACGGGTTCTCCGCGGCCGCGCCATTGGCCGGTGCCTCGAAGGGTGACAGCGCCCGCTTCGCCGCGGCGTCGACGGCGCCTTCGGCGACCGTCGGACGGCTGCTCAACGCCCGCACGTAGTCGGCTGCGCCCAGACCGGCCCGCCGGCCGAACACCAGCAGGTCCGACAGCGAGTTGCCGCCCAGCCGGTTCGAGCCGTGCATGCCGCCGGAGCATTCGCCGGCGGCGAAGAGTCCGGGGACTGTGGCAGCTCCGGTGTCGGCGTCCACCTCGACGCCGCCCATCACGTAGTGGCAGGTCGGCCCGACTTCCATCGGTTCTTTGGTGATGTCGACGCCGGCCAGCTCCTTGAACTGGTGATACATCGACGGCAGGCGGCGGTTGATCTCCGCCGGCGTCAGCCGCGACGCGATGTCGAGGAAGACGCCGCCGTGTGGGCTGCCTCGCCCGGCCTTGACCTCGGAGTTGATCGCCCGCGCGACCTCATCGCGCGGTAGCAGGTCCGGAGTGCGGCGGGCCGAGTCGTTGTCCTTGAGCCACTGGTCGGCTTCCTGTTCGGTTTCGGCGTACTGGCCTTTGAACACCGACGGGATGTAGTCGAACATGAACCGCTTGTCGTCGGAGTTCTTCAGCACCCCACCGTCGCCGCGAACGCCCTCGGTGACCAGGATCCCCTTCACGCTCGGCGGCCACACCATGCCCGTCGGGTGGAACTGGACGAACTCCATGTTGATCAGCGACGCGCCCGCCCGCAGGGCCAGCGCGTGGCCGTCGCCGGTGTACTCCCACGAGTTCGAGGTGACTTTGAACGACTTGCCGATTCCGCCGGTGGCCAGCACCACCGCGGGCGCCTCGAACAAGATGAAGTTTCCGCTTTCGCGGATGTAGCCGAATGCCCCGGCGATTCGCCCCCCTTGTTCAGGGCCGTCCTTGACCAGCTCGGTGATCGTGGTTTCGGCGAACACCCGGATCCGTGCTTCGTAGTCGCCGAGCTCGGCGAAATCCTCCTGCTGCAGCGAGACGATCTTCTGCTGCATGGTGCGGATCAGTTCCAGGCCGGTGCGGTCACCGACGTGGGCCAGCCGCGGGTAGGTGTGCCCGCCGAAGTTGCGCTGGCTGATCTTGCCGTCCTTGAGGCGATCGAACAGCGCGCCATAGGTTTCCAGCTCCCACACGCGGTCGGGGGCTTCCTTGGCGTGCAGCTCGGCCATGCGCCAGTTGTTCAGAAATTTCCCGCCGCGCATGGTGTCGCCGAAGTGTGTCTCCCAGTTGTCCTTCGGGTTGGTGTTGCCCATGGACGCCGCGCAGCCACCCTCGGCCATCACCGTGTGGGCCTTGCCGAACAGGGACTTACATACCACCGCGACCCGCAAACCCCGTTCGCGCGCTTCGATAACCGCGCGCAACCCGGCGCCGCCGGCACCGATCACGACCACATCGAACGTGTGCCGCTCGATCTCAACCATGAAACCCTCGCTAGCTAAATCTGATTTATATCGAAATGGCCTGTCAGCCAACAAATCTCAGGTCAGGAATTGTGCCACTGGCCACCAGCGCGATGTAGAAATCGGTAACCATCAGGGTGCCCAGCGTGATCCACGCGTACAGCTTGTGCCGAGTGTTGATGACGCTGACCTGGGTCCAGATCCAGTAACGCACAGGGTGCTTGGAGAAGTGCTTCAGCCGCCCGCCGGTCACGTGGCGGCAGGAGTGACAGGACAGCGTGTAGATCCACAGCATGATGACGTTGCCGAGCAGGATCAGATTGCCCAGACCGAAGCCGAATCCGCCGGGGCCGCTGTCGGAGTGGAACGCGACGATGGCGTCGTAGGTGTTGATCACCGAGATGATGCCTGCGATGTAAAAGAAGTACCGGTGCGAGTTCTGAACAATCAGCGGGAACCTGGTCTCGCCGGTGTAATGGGCGCGGGGCTCGGCCACCGCACATGCGCTGGGCGACTGCCACACCGTGCGGTAGTAGGCGCCGCGGTAGTAGTAGCAGGTCAACCGGAACAGCAGCAGGAACGGCAGCGACATCGCCGCGTATGGCACAAACCACCAGTTCGGCAGGAACTGGGGCCAGAAGTCGCTGGCCGCACCGCAGGCCTTGCTCATGCACGGCGAGTAGAACGGCGTCAGGTAGTGGTACTGGTGGACGAAGAAGTAGTCCTTCTGCAATCCGCGCGCTATCGCATAGATAAGGAATGCGGCGAAGCCCAAGTCGATCCGCAGCGGCGATATCCACCACCGGTCGGTGCGTAGGGTCCGCTGTTCGATGCGGGCGCGCGTGGGTGAAAAGACACCGGACGCAGGACGGTTCGCCGTAGGTGCGCTCATCTAGTTGTTCCTCTTCGAACGGGCTGTCTGTCGAAGGGTACACAGATACAAGCCCCCCTTTTCTGGGGGGCTTGGGTTGTTCAGGGCCTGTGGTGACCGCCGACACCCTCGTCGTCGACGTCGCGCCAGAATTCGGTGTCGTACTGGGTGTCTGGAATGACGATCTTCTCGCCGGACTGCTGCACGGTGGCTCCGGCCAGATCCAATTCGGACACATCGGAATCGAGCAGGTCGACGTCGGACATGATGCGGTCGGCGTCGATGACGATGCGCCGCATGGCCGGGCTGTCACCGTATCGGGCCCGCAGGGAGCTCACGCACCGCCGCAGGCCGCCGATGAGGTCGTGGAGTTCGGCGAATTCGGTCGTGCCAGTTGTGCTCGGCGTGCTCGTCAACGGATCTCCTCGGCAGTGTTTTGGATCACAGTACGCCCTCGATACTATCCACGGCACAGTCCGGACGTCAGTCTGTTGAACCCGGATGCCGAGGGAGCAAACATTGATGACGGGACGCGCCACACCGGCTGAGCGGGCCGCCACGCTGCTGGAACTGCACCGGCCGGGCGATCCGGTAATCCTGCCGACCGTGTGGGATGCCTGGTCGGCGCGGCTGGCCACCGACGCCGGCTTCGCCGCCCTCACCGTGGGCAGTCACCCGCTGGCGGACTCGATCGGCAAACCCGACAACGAGGGCATGTCGTTCGACGACGTCCTCGCGCGGGTCGCACAGATCACCGCGGCGGTCGACGTCCCGGTGTCGGTGGACATCGAATCCGGCTATGGGCAGCCGGCCGGCCGGCTGATCGAGGGCCTGCTGGGCGCCGGAGCCGTCGGGCTGAACATCGAGGACACCGTGCACGCGGAGGGCAAGCGGTTGCGGTCGGCCGACGAACACGCGGAGTTGGTCCGGGCGCTGCGGTCGGCCGCCGACGCGGCCGGGGTGCACGTCGTCATCAACGCCCGGACGGATCTGTTCCTTCGCCAGGACGGCGAGGCGTCCGATCGCGTCGAGCGGGCGGTAGCGCGCCTGAATCAGGCCGCGGCCGCCGGCGCCGATGTGCTGTATCCGGTGGGCCGCCACGACCCCGACACCTTGCGGCGCTTGACCGCCGAGCTGGAGTTGCCGGTCAACGCGATCGCGCTGCCCGACCAGGACGACCCGGCGTCCTTCGCACCGCTGGGCGTGGCGCGAATCAGCTTCGGACCGTTCCTGCAAGCCGCGCTGGCGACCCGCGCCAAGGAGCTGCTGGCCCGCTGGGGCTGACGCGCCGAATCCGGCGGAACCGTTGTGGCTCAGCCGGATTCAGCGACTTTTCTCGTCAACCCGTCGATCACTATTTGGTGATCGCGATGCGCTGCGCCTGGTTGTTGGCGTACGCACCGGTGACGCGCACCGTCAGCACACCGGCGTCATAGCTCGCCGTGATGGCGTCGCCGGTGACGTGGCCGGGCAGCTGGAATGACCGGCGGAACGATCCGTACCGGATCTCGCGCAGCGTGCGGCCTTCCTTCTCTTCCGAACGCTCATCGCGGTGCTCGCCGTGGATGACCAACCGCCCGCGGTCGACCTCCACGTTGACGTCCTTGTCGACGTCAACGCCCGGCAGCTCGAGCCGCACGATCGCGTCGTCGCCGTCCTTGACGATCTCGGCGGCAGGCCTGAAACCGCTGGTCGCGGGGGTGTTCCAGTCCGCCGCGGCGGCGGGGCCGAAAAAGTCGCGCAACCACCGGTCGGTGTCCCAGGCCGGTCGCGACCACAATGCGAGGGTATTCATGGTGTTTTCCCTTCTACTTCCTTGAGCATCATTGTGAGATTCCTGTGACCGGTGCCTCTGCGACCGGCTACTGGTAGAAACATGAGTCGACCCCGCTAAAGTTCCACCTCGCCGTTCGCCGGCAGCGAACGATCAATCACAGGCCTCCCTGTGAGTTGTGAGATCCTCGTCATAGGACCGTCACATTGTGCGAAAAGAACGTAATTTCTGGCCGTTAGTCTCAAAGCCATGTCTGCAGACGGGATTTCGCGCGCCAGCTGTGCGCCTCGTCACATCATCGTAGTCGGACATGGCATGGTTGGGCATCGGTTCGTGGAGGCGCTCCGCGCCCGCGACACCGAGGGGTTGTGGCGCATCACGGTTTTCGCCGAGGAGGCTGACGCGGCCTACGACCGCGTGGGCCTGACCTCCTACACCGAGAGCTGGGATCGCAAGCTATTGGCCTTGCCCGGCAACGATTACGAGGGTGACGATCAGGTCCGGCTCGTGCTCAACCAGCGCGTCACCGAAATAGACCGCGCCGCAAAGACGGTGGTGACCGCCGACGGTCAGCGACACGGCTACGACACCCTGGTCCTGGCGACCGGTTCGTACGCCTTCGTGCCGCCGGTGCCGGGCCACCAGCTACCCGCATGTCACGTGTACCGCACGCTTGACGACCTCGACGCCATCCGCGCCGACGCCCAGCGCACGGTCGCAACCTCGCACACCTGCGCGGGTGTGGTGATCGGTGGTGGCCTGCTCGGGTTGGAAGCGGCTAATGCGCTGCGCCAGTTCGGGTTGCAGACCCACGTCGTCGAGATGATGCCGCGGCTGATGGCCCAGCAGATCGACGAGGCCGGCGGTGCGCTGCTGGCACGGATGATCGGCGAACTCGGCATCTCGGTGCACGTCGGCACCGGAACCGAATCGATCGAGCCGGTCGACCATCCGGACGCCACCACGTCGGTGCGGGTGAGCCTGACCGACGGGCAGGTCATCGACGCCGGCCTGGTGATCTTCGCGGCGGGCGTCCGCCCGCGCGACGAGCTGGCGACGGCCGCCGGGCTGACGCGCGCCGAGCGTGGCGGGGTGCTCACCGACGTGTCTTGTCGGACAAGCGATCCCGACATCTACGCGATCGGTGAGGTCGCCGCCATCGGCGGGCGGTGCTACGGCCTGGTGGGGCCGGGTTACACCTCCGCCGAGGTGGTGGCCGACCGACTGCTGGACGGCGTGGCGGAATTCGGTGAGGCGGACCTGTCCACGAAGCTCAAACTGCTGGGCGTCGACGTGGCCAGCTTCGGCGACGCGATGGGGACGACACCGGACTGCCTCGAAGTTGTCATCAACGATGCGGTCAATCGCACCTACGCCAAGCTCGTGTTGTCCGACGATGCCAAGACGCTGCTCGGCGGCGTGCTGGTCGGCGACGCCTCGTCCTACGGGGTGCTGCGTCCCATGGTCGGCAGCGAGCTGCCCGGCGACCCGCTGGCGCTGATCGCGCCGGCCTCCTCGGGCAGCGGTACCGCGTTGGGGGTTGGCGCGCTGCCGGACTCGGCTCAGATCTGCTCGTGCAACAACGTCACGAAGGGCGATCTGAAGTGTGCGATCGCCGACGGCTGCGCCGATGTCCCCGCGCTCAAGGTGTGCACTTCGGCCGGCACGTCGTGTGGGTCGTGCGTCCCGCTGCTCAAGCAGCTGCTGGAAGCCGAGGGCGTGGAACAGTCCAAGGCGCTGTGCGAGCACTTCAGCCAGTCGCGCGCGGAGCTTTTCGAAATCATCTCCGCGACCGAGATCCGCACCTTCTCGGGGCTGCTGGAGCGCTTTGGTCGCGGAAAGGGTTGCGACATCTGCAAACCCGTGGTCGCCTCCATCCTGGCCTCCACCGGGTCGGACCACATCCTCGAAGGCGAGCAGGCCTCGCTGCAGGATTCCAACGACCACTTTTTGGCCAACATCCAGAAGAACGGCAGCTACTCGGTGGTGCCGCGGGTGCCCGGAGGCGACATCAAGCCAGAGCATCTGATCCTGATCGGCCAGATCGCCCAGGACTTCGGGCTTTACACCAAGATCACCGGCGGGCAGCGGATCGACATGTTCGGCGCCCGGGTGGACCAGCTTCCGGAGATCTGGAAGCGGCTGGTTGACGGCGGCATGGAATCCGGCCACGCGTACGGCAAGGCGTTGCGCACGGTGAAGAGCTGCGTGGGCACCGACTGGTGCCGTTACGGGCAGCAGGATTCGGTGCAGCTGGCCATCGATTTGGAACTGCGCTACCGAGGTTTGCGGGCGCCGCACAAGATCAAGATGGGTGTCTCGGGGTGCGCGCGCGAATGCGCCGAAGCCCGCTCGAAGGACGTCGGTGTCATCGCCACCGAAAAGGGTTGGAACCTGTACGTCGGGGGCAACGGCGGGATGACGCCCAAGCACGCACAGCTGCTGGCCAGCGATCTGGACACCGCGACCCTGGTCCGCTACGTCGACCGGTTCGTCATGTACTACATCCGGACCGCCGACCGGCTGCAACGCACGGCGCCGTGGGTCGAATCGCTCGACGGCGGACTCGACCACGTGCGCGAGGTCGTGTGCGACGACTCGCTCGGCTTGGCCGGCGAATTCGAAGCCGCAATGGAGCGGCATGTCGAGAACTACAAGTGCGAGTGGAAGGGCGTGCTGGACGACCCGGACAAGCTGTCGCGGTTCGTGTCGTTCGTCAACGCCCCGGACGCCGTCGACTCAACGGTGACGTTCACCGAGCATGCCGGCCGCAAAATCCCTGTGTCCATTGGCATGCCGCGGGTCCGTACAGCGACAACGGAGGAATGAGGAAGGAATCATGACACTTCTCAACGACATTGCGGTGTGGACCAACGCGTGCGCTTACGAGCACCTCATTCCGGGTCGCGGCGTCGGCGTGCTGCTCGACGACGGTTCCCAGGCGGCGCTGTTCCGACTCGACGACGGCTCGGTGTACGCGGTGGGCAACGTCGACCCGTTCTCCGGGGCCGCGGTGCTCTCCCGCGGAATCGTGGGTGACCGCCACGGCCGCGTCACGGTTCAGTCGCCCATCTTGAAGCAGGCTTTCTCGCTCGAAGACGGCTCCTGCCTGGACGATCCGGCCGTTTCGGTGCCGGTATACCCGGTTCGAGTCACCGACGACGGCTACGTGCAGGTCGCGCGCGACTACCAGCCGCGGGCCGCCTGAACCTCACCGCGTTCAGCGGGTGATGTCGCCGACGAGGTAGCGCTGCATCGTGGGCCCGATCGCGTCGACGAGTGCGTCCACCGACATGGAGTGCAGCGGCTCGGAGCGGATGCCGTAGCGCATGATGCCCAGGCCCACCAACTGCGATGCGCATAACGAGGCCCGTAGCGCCGCCTTGTCGGCGCCCAGAATCTTCAGCAGTGGGCCGAAGACGGGGCCGATAAACATGCCCTGCACGATTTCGGCGGTCTTCGCCATCCCCGTCGACGCGACGGCACTGGCCGCAAACGGTCCGCCGCCGGCGGCGTCCCACGTCGTGATCAGCATGCGCAGGGTTCGCCGGCCCACCTGGTTGACCCCGCCGGTGACGATCCGGTCGATGAATTCCGGTGTGCCGAAGGGCAACCGCAGCATCTTGGCGACCGGGTCGAGGATCCCATGCGGCGGCTCTTCGCGACGGGGCATGGTGACAGGATCGCCCGTCTGCGAGCAAAGATCAAGGAACGACGGACATCGGCGCGCCTCGCCAGCAGGCGTTTTGGGCTAGGGAATGGAACGCGCGGGGCGCGCATGGGCCAGTTGATGCGGACCCGATCGGCGCGACGCGTGCCGGGCGGTGGGCGCGAGTACCGGCGGCAGGGCGCGGCGGAACCGGTTCGCAACCAGCCGCGCTAATCCGGGGTGGGTGCCCAGCGGCTCGCTGACCAGGTCGGCGCCGCAACAGTGCAACCGTTGTTGGAACAGGCCGTCGGCCAGCAGATATGAGGCGACCACGACCCGCCCGCCGGCGCGGTGTGCCCGAGCCCGTGCCCGATCCACGGCCTCGGGCAGCCGCGGGTCGCCGGTGGCCGCGAACGCCAGGCTCACCCGCGATCCGGTCAGCGCCGACAACAACGTCGAGGTGGTGTGCAGATCGGTGCGGGCTTTGTCGTCTGATGTTCCCGCGGCCGCCAGGATCACCGAATCACCCGGTCGCCAACCGCATTTCAACAGCTGATCGCCGACGATCCGGGCGATCTGACCGCTCGGACCCAAAGCGGGGGTGACGATCACGTTCGGGTGGGCGCTGATCTGGACGTGCCAGGGCAGGTCTGCCCGAACGTGGTATCCGCGCGATAGGAACGCGGGCACCACGATGGCGGGCCGGTCGGCGGCCTTAGCCCGTGACAGGACTTCGCTGGGAGTAGGGCCCACCACGTCTACGAAGGAAAGCTCCACCGTGTTACTGACAAGCGTACCAACCTGTGCCGCAAGGGTTTCGATCATTGCCACGCCCTCCGGCCTGCGTGTGCCGTGCGCTACCAGGATCAATGCCATGGGGAATCACTCGGATGGTCGATCGCGAGCCGGTAGCCGCGCTTGACGACCGTCGCGACGATGTTCTTGTCGCCCAGCGCCGTTCGCAACCTCAGCACCGCGGTATCGACAGCATGGGGGTCATTGCTGTTTCCCGGAAGTACTCGCAACAAGTCGTTGCGCGCGACGACATCGCCGGGTCGTTGCGCCAGCTCGCGCAGGGTCGCCATGCTCGATCCCGACAGCGACTTCACCGAGCCGTCGACCAGTACACAGGTTCCGCGGATCTCCATGTCGTGTCCGGCCGCGCGGACGGTGCACGACCGCAGGGGCGGCAGCTCCTGTGCGATGTGGCGGGCCAGCGCCCCCAGCCGCATTCGCTCGGGTGACGACGTCGGGATCCCCGCCCGGATCAATGGTTGCGCGGTGACCGGGCCGACACACATCGCGTGCACGTCGCTGCGAAGGGCTTGCAGCAGTTGATCTTCGATGCCCAGCTCGCGGCCGCGTTCTAGCATCGCCGCGCCGGCGGGCGCCGAGGTGAAGGTCACGGCATCGAACTGCCGCCGCGCGACCGAGGCGACGAGCTGGTCGAAATCGCCGCCGGTCGGCGTCGGCTTCCAGCGGTACACGTGGATGGGGACCACCTGAGCGCCCGCCGCGCGCAATCCTTTGATGAACTGTGGGAACGGATCCCAACCGTCGGCAGCACCGTGCAGCTGGACGGCGATGCGCTTGCCGGCGACGCCCGATTCGAGGAGGTAGCGCAGGACTTCGCGCGAAGATTCGGATTTGGGTGACCACTCCTCGTGCAGACCGGCAGCGCGCAGCGCGCCGGTCGCCTTCGGACCGCGGGCTACGATCCGCGACTTGGCAAGCGACGCCAGTAATTGGGTTGCCAGTCCCCAGCCGTCGGCGGCGGCGACCCAGCCGCGAAAACCTATTCCGGTGTGCGCCACCAGGATATCGGGGGGTTGGGCGATCACCGCTTCGGTGTGGCTCTGCAGCTCGGCGTCTTCGGGCAGCGCGATGATGTTGATGGCCGCGGCACTGGACACCTCCGCGCCGTTACGGCGCAGCAACGCGCACAGTTCCTCCGCGCGGTTCGCCGACGTGACGGCGATCCGGTAGCCGGTCAGCGGCGCGGAGCCCGGTGGGGCCAGTTGGGGGGCCATATGAATTGTGTATGCCTGCGACGTTTCGGTTGCGTTACCGCTCAATTGCTGTGGCATTGCCCGTGTTGCGAGTCCGCTCACACACGGGCGGCCTCGGTTTCCGGCGCCGACCCCGACAGCCTCGGAGCCGAGACGGGACGGCGCACGTAGACCATCCAGGTCATGATCGCCGCCACCACGTATGAGGCCAGAAACGCCCAGTACGCCGACGTTTCCGTGCCGGTGCTCAGGTAGGACTGGCGCAGCGCCAGGTTGATTCCCACACCCCCGACCGCCCCGACGGCCGAACAGATGCCGATCAGTGATCCCGACATCGCGCGGGCCCAAAGACGGCGTTCGTCCTCGCTCTTGTCCAGCGAGCGACTGCGCGCCTCGTAGACCGAGGGGATCAGCTTGAAGACCGACCCGTTGCCCATGCCGGACAGGATGAACAGCGCCATGAAGCCGGTGACGTAGCCGATCATGCTGGCGGAGTGCGTCGTGGCGTGGTGATCGTCCAGGGTGCTGACGGTGACCAGGAATCCGGCGCCCAGGGTCATGCCGGCGAGGATGCCCAGTGTGACCCGACTGCCGCCGAAGCGGTCGGCCACCCGGCCACCGTAGACGCGCGCCAGCGAGCCCAGCAGAGGCCCGATGAAGGCCACCTGCGCGGCGTGCAGCGCCGCATGTTTCGGGCTTTCCCCACTGTCCAGGAAATTGACCTGCATCACCTGCCCGAAGGCGAATGAGAAGCCGATCCAGGAGCCGAAGGTGGCAATGTAGAGCAGTGAGATCACATGGGTGTCGCGCTCGAACAGGATCGAACGCATAGTGCTCAGCCGGGTACCGTGGTTGACGTTGTCCATGAACAGCGCGGCGGCGATGCCGACGACGGCGAGCAACACCAGGTACACCGCGCACACCCAGTAGGGCGCTTCGTGTCCGGCGGTGGCGAGCACCAGCAGGCCGACGAGCTGGATCACCGCGACCCCCAGGTTGGCGATCCCGGCGTTGAGGGCCAGCGCGCCGCCCTTGAGCCGCTGCGGGTAGAAGGCGTTGACGTTGGCCAGCGAGGCCGCGTAATTGCCGCCGCCCAGCCCGGTCATGGCCGCGCACAACGCGAACAGCCATAGCGGCAGACCGGGATTGGCCAGCAACACGATCGTGCCGGCCGTGGGGATCAGCAACACGAAGGCCGAGAAAGTCGTCCAGTTGCGGCCGCCGAAGGCGGCGATGCCCAAGGTGTAAGGGATTCGGGCGCAACCACCGACCAGGGTGGCGACCGCGCCCAGCAGCAGCTTGTCACCGGCGGAGAACCCGTAGACGGACCCGGGCATGAACAGCGCCATCACGGGCCACAGGGTCCAGATCGAAAACGCCACGTGGTCACCGGCAATGGTGCACAGCAGGTTGCGCCGGGCAATCTTGTTGTTGCCGGCCTCCCAGGCTGCCGTGTCTTCCGGATTCCAGTCGGGGATGCGGTGGTTGCGGCCTGTTCGGGCGCCGCCATTCTTCGGCGTGACGTTCACGCGCGTCCGCTCGTCGCGCGAATCGCCGGTGCCGTGACGGCGTCGAACCGGTTGGCGTGCATACAGATCCTCTCGTCAGGCCCCACGTATCGCCGCATCCGGCCGCCGCCGTGCCAGGGGTCATCGCGCTCGCCCGACATCGGGAGAGCTGTTTGGAGACTGGCTTTCGACGCTTCGGCGCCCCGAGTAATGGGGCA
This sequence comes from Mycobacterium sp. E2479, assembly GCF_001667925.1. Lineage (GTDB taxonomy): Bacteria > Actinomycetota > Actinomycetes > Mycobacteriales > Mycobacteriaceae > Mycobacterium. The sequence continues at coordinate 86,027 of NZ_LZJR01000046.1, forward strand.
TGCCCCGCCGTACGCTCCGATGCTCACATTTAGGACGCGAGCGGGTCAACCGGAACGGGCCATTATCGCCTGTTAGTTGTTTACCAATTTTCTGGTAGATCCCTGAGGAGTGACGTCCGCGCGGATGTAAGGTTCATCCAGCCCGAATCGGCGGCGCCGTCAAGTGATTTCACGCATGCACGCCGCGGTGTGTGAGCTCAAATACATCTGTCGTTCAGATGCCGATGGTTTTGCCACGAATTACGTTAGGAGAACGGCCAACTCGCGGCACCGGACTGGGCGCCCGCCAGAGTTCTGGGCCGCGCCCAGTGCAATCGTACCGTTTGGCCGGGCCGCACCTGCGCGATCTTGTCGACGTCCTCGTCGACCACCACGCCGATCACCGGATAACCGCCGGTGACCGGATGATCGGGACCCAATATCACCGGTAAACCGTTGGGCGGCACCTGGATTGCGCCACGGGTGGCTCCCTCGCTGGGGAGCTGGCGGTCTGGGTAACAGTGCTGCAGGGGCCGGCCGGTAAGCCGCATTCCCACCCGGTCGCTGCGATCGGATGCGACCCAATCGGTGTGCACCAGGGCGTCGGGATCGACGAACCAATCATCGCGCGGTCCGGGCACCACGGACAGCTCGACGACGTCGGCGCTGATGGCTTCGACGGGAGCTTGGTCCAGTTCTGGGTAGGCGTCGGTGTGTTCGCCGATCGGCAGCCGGTCGCCGGCCTGCAGCGGCGACGGGCCGATGGCCGACATCACGTCATAGCTGCGCGAGCCCAGCACAGGCTCCACGCAGATGCCACCGCGGATCGCCAGGTAGCTGCGCAGGCCGGCGCGAGGAGCTCCCAGCGAGATCACCTCGCCGTCGCGCACGTGTTGAATGCTGTTGGTGCCGAACTTGATTCCGTTGACGGTGGGGTCGGTGTCGGCGCCCGTCACCGCGATGTCGACGTCGCCGCCACGCACCCTGGCCGCGAAACCGCCGAACGTCACCTCCACGGTGGCGCAGTCGTCGGGGTTGGCCACCAGCCGGTTGGCCAGTTTGTGCGCGCGCCGGTCGGCGGCGCCGGACCGGCTCACCCCCAGGTGGGCCAGTCCCGGGCGGCCGAGGTCTTGGACAACGGCAAGGGGTCCGGTGCGGAGGATCTCCAGGATTGGCACGGCTGTCTCCTTAGTTATGGTCGTGACCCGCTTGGCCCGGCTGCGCCGCGCCTGCGATCGTCACGGCTAGATTGCCCGGAATTGAACCCACATGCCTTGGGTCAACAATGCGGGATTGGGGCGCTGCAGATCCCATAGCACGGCGTCGGTGCGGCCGATGAGTTGCCAACCACCGGGGGACTGGCGCGGATATACAGCACTGAATTCGCCGGCCAGCCCGACGGAGCCGGCCGGCACCGAGGTACGCGGCTCGGGGTGCCGCGGCACCCGCAGCCGCGGGTCGCCGTCGATCAGATAGGCGAAACCGGGCGCGAATCCGCTGAATCCGACCCGCCACAGCGTGGCGGTGTGGGCGTCGATCACCGCAGCGATGGTCAGACCGGTGTGGCGGGCGACCTCGGCCAGGTCGGGACCGTCATAGACGACGTCGATGACCACGTCGGCGTGGCGCTCCGAGGGGACGTCCGGGGCGGGCGCGATGCGCAGCTTGCGCAGCCGCTGGCGAATGACGCCTTGGTGGCGGGGGCCGTTTAGCTTCACCAACACCGTGCGGGCCGCCGGGACGATGTCGACCACATCCGGCATCGCCGCCGCACGCAGCGCGTCCGTCCACGCCAATACCTCGGCGGTACTGCCGCATTGCACCATCAGCGCGCGGTCGCCGTAGTCCACAACCGTGTTGCCGACGAGCTCCGTCGGCAGGTTGTGGGCCAGGTCGCCGCTAAGGTCCGTCACGCTCATTACTCGACGGTAACTCCGGGATCGCGGCCTGTGCGAGGGGTAAAGACGGATTTTCGAGCACTGCCAGAGCTGCCTTAGCAAACGCTCAAACAGCCACGGCAAGCAGCGTGACTAGCCCAGAATCTTGGTGATCAGCGGAGGGAGTTGGTCGGCGATGACGGGGTAGCTGAGCGGCGACGCGAACGCGATCGCGCCGGCCTGGTCCTTCGTCGTGAAGATGTTGCGGTTCTGCGCGGTGGTGAGCGACCCGGCCACTTCAGGGTCGGCCAGTATCGCCTTCTGATCGTCCGGGCTCTGGGTTGTCCAGATCACCACGTCGGCGGACTCGAGCACCGATTTGATCCGATCGCGCGGAATGACGGCCCGCTGACCGGTGGCGAATGGCTTGATGGTGTCGGAGATGACGAGTCCCATCTGATTCAGGAAATCCGTGCGCCAGCCCGCCATGGTTGCGGCGACGGTGCCTTGGGTCAGCGTGCCGTGCATCAGCAGGGCCTTTTTGCCGGTCCATTGCTGATTCTTTTTGCCAATGTCGGTGAACTTCTGGTCGACGCCGTCGATCAACGACTTCATCTGGTCGGCCTGGAAGACCGCCTGGCCGACGGCGGTGGCCTGTTCCTTCCACGGCTCGAAGAAGGCGTCGCCGTCCGATTGCGCGACGGTCGGTGCGATCGCGGACAGTTTCTGATACGTGTCGGCGTCCAGCCCGGCGTTGACCGCCACGATCAAGTCCGGTTTGAGACCGGCGATCTGGTCCACCGGAATGCCGTTATCCAGGTTCAACACCGCCGGCCGCGCACCGCCGAGTTTGGGCGCGGCCCACGGCCAGACCGCGAAGGGCTGGTCACCGAACCAGTTGGTCACCGCGATCGGCACCACTCCGAGCGCGAGCAAGTCGTCCTGTTCGGTGTAGCCGGCACTGACGACACGCTTGGGGGGTTCTTTGATGACGGTCTGACCGAACAGGTGGGTGACCGTCACCGATCCCGGGGTGGCCCCCGGAGCCGGTTTGCGTGACGAGCACCCGGTAGCGAGCGCGGTCGCGCCGCCGATCGCGGCTACCCCGGCAACCCCTGCGAACTGCAAGAATCCTCGTCGATTCCATCCCTGTCGCATCGCGTGAGAGTATCGCGTTCCCCCCGCGCAGATGCGTCGCCGCGCGTGAGACCCTTCAGCCCAGCGGCATGCCGGCGTCCATGAAATCCAGCGCGCGATAGATCGTGTCTGCCGTCTTCGGCGCGCCGTCGAAGGCGGCCATCATGGCGCCCGTCAATGCCCCTGCGCACACTCGGACTTCGAAATCGTCTGCGGCACGGCCGATCCGGTGGGCGATCGCCCCGGCGACGACGGTCACGGTGCGGTAGTACTCGTCGTACATCGCCGCCTTGAGCTCGGGGATCGAGAACATCAGACGCTGCCGGGTGCTCTCGAACTCCAGCTGGTCGTCGGGCAGCTGGGCCATGACGGCCTCGTAGGCCCGGCGGAAAGCCCGCGCTAAAGACAGGTTGCGCGGCTGGGCCTTGAGCGCGTCCAGGATCAGCGGGTCCAAGTCGTCGGCCAGCAGCAGCGATTCCTTGGATCGGAAATAGCGAAAGAAGGTGCTCGGTGACACGTCGGCCGCCTCAGCGATCTGTTCGACAGTGGTGGCCGCGTACCCGTTCTGCTCGATGAGGCGAAACGCCTCGCGCCTGATGGCGCGACGGGTCTTGATCTTTTTGCGCTCCCGTAGGCCCAGGGGAGGCTCAGTCGCCTGCATGCGCCGATTGTCGCCCATCGACGGCCCGTGGTGGGCGCGCGACGTCCTTGCGTTGCGGAGTTCTGACAAACGGGTACGGGCGGCTGCGATTTCTGCGTATCGCCCACGTAACTGTGCACACCCCGCCCGGTAACAGTGCGTCTTTAGCGTCGAATGGTCACTGCCCGCGCCTCAATCAACTCAGGAGTCCCACCAGATGACCACGACGCTTAGCCCCGTATCGCAGCCCGCGCCCCCGCGTGAGCGCCATACGGGACGGCACTGGATCGATGACTGGCGGCCCGAAGACCCCGAGTTCTGGGAGACCTCGGGCAAGCAGATCGCTCGCCGGAACCTGATCTTCTCGATCTTCGCCGAGCACGTCGGGTTCAGCGTGTGGATGTTGTGGAGCATCGTGGTGGTTCAGATGACCGCGCCCGGCGGCCCCGGCCACCCCGCCGCGTCCGGATGGGCGCTGACCGCCAGTCAGGCCCTGTGCCTGGTCGCGGTCCCCAGCGGGGTCGGAGCTTTCCTGAGATTGCCCTACACCTTCGCGGTCCCGCTGTTGGGCGGCCGCAACTGGACGACCATCTCGGCGGCGCTGCTGCTCATTCCGTGTCTGCTGCTGGCGTGGGCGGTGAGCCATCCCGGCATTCCGTTCGGCGCGCTGGTGGCGATCGCCGCGACCGCCGGCTTGGGCGGCGGCAACTTCGCTTCGTCGATGGCCAACATCTCGTTCTTCTACCCGGAGAAAGACAAGGGTTGGGCGCTGGGCCTGAATGCGGCCGGTGGCAATATCGGCGTGGCGGTGGTGCAGAAGATCATTCCGCCCATCGTCATCGCCGGCGGTGGGATGGCGCTGTCACGCGCTGGACTGTGCTACGTGCCGCTGGCGGTGGCCGCCGCGGTCTGCGCGTTTGTGTTCATGAACAACCTCACCGAGGCCTCGAAGACTGGGGGAGCCGACGTGAAGCCGGTGCTGGAGTCGCTGCGGCATCCCGACACCTGGATCTTGTCGCTGCTCTACATCGGCACCTTCGGGTCGTTCATCGGCTACTCGGCGGCCTTCCCGACCCTGCTCAAGACGGTTTTCGGACGCGGTGACATCGCCCTGGCGTGGGCCTTTTTGGGCGCCGCCATCGGATCGGTCATCCGGCCCCTCGGCGGCAGGCTGGCCGACCGGATCGGCGGCGCTCGTATCACCGCCGCCAGCTTCGTGATGCTGGCGATCGGGGCCGCGGCCGCGCTGTGGTCGGTGCAGGCGGTCAACCTGCCGGCGTTCTTCGCCAGCTTCATGTTCCTGTTCGTAGCCACCGGGATCGGCAACGGCTCGACCTATCGGATGATTTCGCGAATCTTCAAGATCAAGGGCGAGCTGGCCGGGGGCGATCCCGACACCATGGCGGGCATGCGCCGGCAGGCGGCCGGGGCGCTGGGCGTCATCTCGGCGGTGGGTGCCTTCGGTGGATTCGTGGTTCCGCTGGCATACGCGTGGTCAAAGTCGCAGTTCGGCGGCATCGAACCGGCGTTGCGGTTCTACGTCGTGTTCTTCCTCGGTCTGCTCGGCGTCACGTGGTACTGCTACCTGCGCAAGCACAACGCGGTAACGCGAGTGGGAATCTAGGCGGGGGCCAAGCGTCAACTTGACGGCTTCTGCTTCCCGCCATATCCGTCCCAGGGACTGTAGTCGGCGACCAGCTCTTCCTGGGGTGGTCGTAGGTCTTCGGGAACGTGCCGCAGGTTGATTCGGATCCGGTACCAGATCGAACTGGGCCCGCGCATCCCGTCGACCAGGATGTCGACCGGTTCTAGTCGCCGGGCCACCGCCGGGTAGCGCTCGCGCCAGACATCCAGCGCCGCCAACGCCTCGTCCTTGGTCTTGGTGCGGGCGATCTCGATCAGCGGCATCGTGGATTGCCTTCGGCCTCCCGCTCCGCGCTTGCCCGCACCCTTCGGCGCCCGTTCGGGCGGCCCCATCTCCTCGGCGAGCACCAGCAGCCGGTTGAGCTCGCCGACGGCGTCGTCCATTCCGGCCCAGGGGTCACCGATTTCGGCGAACCGGGCGGGCACGGTGTCGATCGTGAACGCCTCGGGGTTGCAGCCGGCGACTTCGTCCCACCGCAGCGGTGTTGAGACCCGGGCATCGGGGGTCGCGCGCACCGAGTACGCCGATGCCACGGTGCGGTCCTTGGCGTTCTGGTTGAAGTCGACGAACACCCCTTCGCGTTCTTCCTTCCACCATCGGCTGGTCGCCGCCTCGGGCACGCGCCGCTCGACTTCGCGGGCGACGGTCTGCGCGGCCAGCCGCACCTGACGAAACTCCCAGCGCGGGGCGATGCGAGCGTAGATGTGGAAGCCGCGCGACCCCGACGTCTTCGGCCAAGCGGTCAGGCCGTAGTCCTCGAGCACCTCCCGGGCCACCAGCGCGACGTCCACGATGCCCCGCCAGGAGACCCCGGGCATCGGATCCAGGTCCACTCGCAGTTCGTCGGGGTGGTCCAGGTCGTCGGCGAGCACCGGATGGGGGTTGAGATCGACGCAGCCGAGGTTGACCGCCCAGACCAGCCCGGCGGCGTCGTGGATCACCGCCTCGGCGGCGGAAGTGCCTCGGGCGTAACGCAGTTCGGCAACGTCGACCCAGTCCGGCCGTTTGGCCGGCGCGCGTTTCTGGAACACCGCCTCTTGCGTGATGCCCTTGACGAAGCGCTTCAGGATCATCGGGCGGCCCGCGACACCGCGCAGCGCGCCGTCGGCCACGGACAGGTAATAACGGACCAGGTCGAGCTTGGTGTAGGGGCCGACGGAGCGCTTGATGGTTTCGCGGCTGCTCGTGCGGGGGAACACCACCTTGTCCGGATGAGTGATGGTGACCTGGCGCCCGGCCACCTCCAGCGAAACCGGACGGGTCATGCGGTTCATGCTAATTGGCCGGGAATTCCGGCCGGACTGAGACGGACGTCACATAAGGTGGATTTCATGCCTAACCTCCTCGGCCTGCCCGGTCAGGCCGCCGCAAAAGTTCAGCAGTACCTCGAACGCGGCTCCGCGGAACTGCACTACGTGCGAAAGATCTTCGAGTCGGGCGCGTTTCGGATCGAGCCGCCGCAGAACTACGCCGCGATGGCCGCCGACATCTATAAGTGGGGCGAGTTCGGCATGCTGCCGGCTCTCAACGCCAGGCGCCATCCCGATCGCGCGGCCTGCATCGACGAAGAAGGCGAATTCACCTTCAAAGAGCTGGACGAGGCCGCGCATGCGGTGGCCAACGGGCTGATCGAGAAGGGCGTCAAGGCCGGCGACGGCGTCGCCATCCTGGCCCGCAACAGCCGCTGGTTCCTGATCGCCTATTTCGGCGCCGCCCGTGTGGGGGCTCGCATCATCCTGCTGAACAGCGAGTTCTCGGGTCCGCAAATCAAAGAGGTGTCGGAGCGCGAGGGCGCCAAGCTGATCATTTACGACGACGAGTACACCAAGGCGGTCAGCAAGGCCGAGCCGGAGCTGGGCAAGCTGCGGGCGCTCGGGACCAACCCGGACAGTGACGAGAAGTCGGGCAGCAAGGACGAGACGCTGGCCGATCTGATCGAGCGCAGCGACAAGAAGCCCGCGCCCAAGGCGAGCAAGCACTCCTCGATCATCATCCTGACCAGCGGAACCACCGGCACCCCCAAGGGCGCGAATCGCAGCACCCCGCCGACGCTGGCGCCGATCGGCGGCATCCTGTCGCACGTTCCGTTCAAGGCCGGCGAGGTGACGTCGCTGCCCGCACCGATGTTCCACGCGCTGGGTTTCCTACATGGCACGATCGCGATGTTCCTGGGCTCGACGCTGGTGCTGCGCCGCAAATTCAAGCCGCCGCTGGTGCTCGAAGACATCGAGAAGCACAAGGTGACTGCGATGGTGGTGGTCCCGGTGATGTTGTCGCGGATCCTCGACGCGGTCGAGAAGATGGACAAGAAACCCGACCTGTCCAGCCTGAAGATCGTGTTCGTCTCCGGGTCGGCGCTGGGAGCCGACCTGGCCGAACGGGGCCTGAAGGACCTGGGGCCGGTCATCTACAACATGTACGGCTCGACCGAGATCGCGTTCGCCACCATCGCCGAACCAAAGCACCTGGAGTACAACTCGTCGACGGTCGGGCCGGTCGTCAAAGGCGTGAAGGTCAAGATCTACGACGACAACGGCAAGGAGCTGCCGCAGGGCGAGGTGGGCCGCATCTTCGTCGGCAACGCGTTCCCGTTCGAGGGTTACACCGGTGGGGGTAAGAAGCAGATCATCGACGGGCTGTTGTCCTCGGGCGACGTGGGCTACTTCGATGAGAACGGCCTGCTGTTCATCAGCGGCCGCGACGACGAGATGATCGTCTCCGGTGGCGAGAACGTCTTCCCGGCCGAGGTCGAAGACCTCCTCACGGGGCATCCGGACGTCGTGGAGGCGACCGCGATCGGCGTCGAAGACAAGGAATGGGGCCACCGCCTGCGCGCCTTCGTGGTGAAGAAGGACGGCGCCGACCTCGACGAGGACACGGTCAAGCACTACGTCCGCGACCACCTGGCCCGCTACAAGGTGCCACGCGAGGTGGTCTTCCTCGACGAGCTGCCGCGCAACCCAACGGGCAAGGTCCTCAAGCGCGAGTTGCGCGAAATGGACGTCGATTAGCCTCGCTCGGGCGGGTGCCGCGTCGGTGACGGGGTCAGCGGCGGTCTTTGATGGCGCGGGTGATCTGCGCGGTCAATTTCGGGTCGACCAGTAGCTGGTCGATGAGCGCGGTAAGGACCTCTTGCCCGGTCACCCGGGCGACCCCCAGCCGGTCGGCCGCCTCACGCTGCCAGATGTCGAGGGCGCGGTGGGTGGGTGCCGGCAGGTCGACGGTTCGACGCGTCCGCTGGGTACGCCCGGCCTGGGCCCCCGGCGGCGGGCTGGCGATCCGCTGTCCGCTCGGCTGCCCGAGGCTGAGACGCTCGGTGGGGGCCGCGTCTCCCGTGGGTCCGCCGGCCGAGTTGGGGGCGCGAAAGGCTCCGGCGCTGGGTCCGCTGTGGCTGCTGTTGAAATTCACTTCGGTGTCTTCCTCGTGAGTGCGAATCAGTAAATCAGCGCTCGGTGCCGTTGTGTCAATACTGATTCTGTCACCGACGCCAGCGTAAGTCGCGTCGCCCGGCCGCCTCCGTCCCCGGTCTGGCGCCGCACAACTGATAACGCAGTCACGGGACACAATGGCGCCTTCCACCGCATGTCGGGCCGTAAATTGTGACAGTAACTGTTTGCTCGAAAACCCTTGCAAGATCGTCGACCATGACGCGGTTGGCTACTTTTGAATATTCATTAATCAAAGTATCCGCTAATGTGGAGAACCTGACATCAGTAGCTACGTGACCTATGAACAGTACCTCAGTAGACGGCGTGTGGCCTGCTTAAATAGCACTAAGTGTCGTCGAGGAGCATCAGTATTTGGTGATAAATTCGCAGCGTAAATACGGATCGAAACCGGCAGAACTTTTGGGCGGTAGTTATCCAATTCACACGTCTAACAAGCAATTAATCTTGTTTGCCAGTGAATGTACGACTAACGTTTTTACTGGCGAAAGCAAGTGGTTGGAAGGAATGACTTCGATGATCTCCCCGCGATCATTGCGCGGCGCGGCCGCAGGCGTCACAGGCGCCGGAGCCTCGGCGGGCGCGCTGCTCTCCGGCGGCGCTCCCATCGCTCAAGCTGCTCCTGCGTCCGCACCCACCACGAGTTTCACCGGTGCTGGGCCGCAAAGCGGACCGGGCTTCATCCCCGATCGTCCCGGCGATCGCGGATGGGGCGGCCATGATGGTCGGGGACATGGCGATTGGGGGCACGGCTACTGGGGCCGTGGCGGTGGCTACTGGGGCCCCCAGCACCGGTGGAACTGGTGGTGGTAACCACCATCTCCGCGCGGTAGCGGCCATCGCCGACACGCCAACCCTCGGGATGGCCGACCGCGTCCGGGGGAACCATGCCGGCCTGACCTAGTCAGGTCGGCATGGCCCTGTTCGGGCCCTGTTGCGACGCTTTACGGGTCCCGGGGCAGGCCCAGGAGCCGTTCGGCGATGATGTTCAGCTGCACCTCGGAGGTGCCGCCGTAAATGGTGGTGGCGCGGCTGGCCAACAGGTATTCGCCCCATTTGCCGGGCAGTTGATCCGGGTCGCCGATCGCGGCATCGGTGCCGAACGATGAGACCGCGAATTCGGCATATCCCTGGCCCGTGCGCATGGACAGGAGTTTGGAGATCGCCGCCGACGGCATGGCGTCGCCGCCGGCCAGCGTCAACAGCGTCGAACGCAGGTTGAGCACCTTGGCCGCGTGACCCTCGGCGATCAATTGCCCCGCCCGATGCTGGGCGATCTGATCGAAGTGGCCGTCGCGAACGAACTCGACGAACTGTGCCAGCGTGGCCAAGAAGTTTGCTTCACTGCTGCCGATCGATACCCGTTCCGCGGTCAAGGTGTTACGGCTGACCTCCCAGCCCCGGTTGACCTCACCGAGCACGCACTCGTCGGGCACGAACACGTCATCGATGTACACGGTGTTGAACATGGCGTTGCCGGTGAGCTCGCGCAGCGGCTTCACATCGACGCCATCACTGTGCATGTCCAACAGGAAGTACGTAATGCCAGCGTGTTTCGGGGCGCTGGGGTCCGTCCTGGCCAACAACGCGCCCCACTGCGAGAACTGCGCGGCGGTGGTCCAGATCTTCTGGCCGGTGATGCGCCAGCCGCCGTCGGTCCGGGTGGCCTTGGTGGTGAGGCTGGCCAGATCCGATCCGGCGCCCGGCTCGGAAAACAGCTGGCACCAGATCATCTCGCCGCGGAAGGTCGGCGGAAGGAAGCGCTGCTTTTGCTCCTCGGTTCCGAACGCCACGATCGACGGGACGATCCAGGTCGCGATCCCCGTCTGGGGGCGCTTGACCCGCCCGGAGGCGAACTCCTGGGCGATGATGATCTGCTCCACCGGGCTGGCGGCGCGGCCCCATGGCTTCGGGAGATACGGCAGCACCCAACCGCCCTCGGCTATGGCAACCTTGCGCTGCTCCCGCTCCATCCGCTTGAGCGCGGCGACCTCGGCGCGGATCTGTGCTCGCAATTTCTCGGTGTCGGGGTCGAGGTCGATGTCCACCGCGCGCATGCCGGTGGTGGTGGCGGTGTCGACGACTTTTTGCGGGTGATCCGAACTGCGACCGAAGGAGGCGGCCAGCATAAGTGCCCGCCGGTAGTACACGCCCGCGTCGTGCTCCCAGGTGAAGCCGATGCCGCCGTGCACCTGAATGCAGTCCTGGGTGCAGCGCTGGGCGGCTGCGGGCGCAAGCGTCGCCGCCACGGCTGCCGCGAAATCTACGTGCGAACCTGCGGTGTCCCAATTGTTTTCGCGGGCTTCGTCGATCGCGCGGGCGGCATCCCACACGGCCGCGGTGGCCCGCTCGGTGTCGGCGATCATTTCGGCGCACTTGTGCTTGATGGCCTGGAACTGACCGATCGGGCGGCCGAACTGCTCGCGAACCTTGGCGTAGTGAGAGGCCGTGTCGGTCGCCCAGCGGGCCACACCGATGGCTTCAGCGGACAGCAGCGTGGTCATCAGCGCGTGCGCCGTCGCCTTGCTCAGGTCGGTCAGCACGACGTCGTCGCCGACCTCGACGGCATTGGCTCGCACATCGGCGATGGGGCGCAGCGGGTCCAGGCTTTTCACCGGTTCTATTTCGAGCTGGTCGGCGCGCAGCACCACCCAGGCCTCGCCGCTGTCGATCGCGACGGGCAGCACCAGCAGCGTGGCCTGCGCGGCGGCGGGGACCGCCCGGACTTCGCCGCGGATCACCAGTGAATTGCCCTGCCGGGTGGCGGTCAGTGCGCAGCAATTCAGGCCGTAGGAGGCGATTTCGGCGCCTGACGCCAGCTCAGCGAGCACCTTCGCGTCCGGGTCGTGCGCACAGATCAGGGCACTGGCGATCGCCGACGGCACGAACGGGCCCGGCACCGCCCCGTAACCGAATTCGGCCAGCACGATGGCCAACTCGAGGATGCCGAAGCCCTGCCCGCCCACGGATTCGGCGAGATGAACGCCCTGCAGCCCCTGGTCGGCCGCGGCCTGCCAGTACGGCGGAGGGTTATCGATAGGGGTCTCCATGGCCGCATGCAACGTCTCGGATGGCGCGATGCGCGCGACAAGCGATCGCACCGAATCGGCCAGGTCATGATGCTCAGGATTTATTGCGATCGGCATTGGTCGCCTTCCGTTGCTGCAGGAGGCCGTCTCGGCCAAGTCCTTTCCAAGCTAACAACCAGTCGGTTGGTTGACGAGATGGGCCAGCGGGTGTCCGTCGTACACCGGCCGGCAACGAGATGGGCGAAGCACTCAGCGCCACCGCTTGCCGATCCATTGGGCGATGGTGTCGGCCTGCTCGCCCCGCGCCCCCGGGGTGGTGAAGTAGTGGTCGGTGTCCACCGTGGCCCGCGATTTGTCGGTGCTGGCGAGTGCGTCGAAAATGCGTTGGGCGTCAGAGGGAAACACCCCGGTGTCGGCTTCGGCGTTGATCACCAGGGCGGGACAGCTGATTCGGGCCAGGTGCGGTTCGGCGCGGGTTTGCGCCACCCGCAGGCTCCACATGCTCAGCCAGTTGCGTAGCGTGCAGGTCGCCGCGATGCCGTGCGCCGAGCGATTCGCCTTGGCAGGGACGCCTGCGTAGCACATGTTCGGTTGCCGTTTGGTGGGCTCGATGCTGGCGTCGACCATGCGGGGATCGGCCCAGGTCCGCATCACGCAGAACGGACGATCGGAAAATCCCGCCGCGCGAACGCGTTTGAGCTCGGTCTCCGCCCAGTCGGTGATCGCGTGGTTACGCGCCGTCTGCGTGCTGCGGTAGCGGGCGAGAAACTCCGCCGAGTAGGGCGGGCCGTTGCCCTCGTTGAACAGGTCAAGGTCGGCATCGGTGGCGACGGGGTCGTTCTCGTCGACGACGGCGGCGTCCATCCACGCGGTGAGCACCTCCGGACGGCCGGGATGAGCGGCGGTGGCGACGTAACCGTCGGCGGGTGGCAATTCGGTCAGCCCGGCGGCCGGGCGCATCCCGTCCAGCGGGGTCACGTTGGGCTCGACGGCCTGCGACTGGTAGGCGGCCATCAGTGAGCCACCACCCGAATTACCCAGGAGCACAACGGTATCCACGCCCTGAGCCTCACGCAGCCAGCGGACACCGACGCCGATGTCGACCAGCGCGTGGTCGAGCAGGAAATTGCTTTCGAAGCCGCGAAACCTGGTGTTCCAACCCAGAAACCCGATGCCACGAGTGGCCATGTAGTCGGCGAGATAGTGCTCGGAGAAGTCGATCTGGTAGTGCGTGGCGATCATCGCCACCTTCGGTTTGCGTCCCACCCCCCGGTGATACAGGCCCTGGCACGGGTGCCCACCCGCGCCCGCGCGCCCCGCGGTGCGCGACGGCAGCCCGACGAATTCGCGGATGACTCCGGCACCGGTACGACGAGTCAATTCAGCGGCCCCTCTCGCGCATAGATGGCTCGGTAGTAGATGTTGGCCATGGTGCGGATGCAAGCCTTGTCGTCGGGTTCCACCGCGCGTGCGCCGCCGAGCTGGATGTAGCAGAACTGGTTGAACATCGCCACGATGGCTTCGGCGAGCAGCCGCGGATCGTCGTGGGGGCAATAGCCGTCAGCCTGGGCACGTCGGACCGATTCGACTATGAAAGATATTGGTATTTCACAAATCTCGGCCCAGTATCGGGCGAAGTCGTCGTTGATCATCGCCAGCTGCGACACGCTGATCACCTCGGCGAGCCGGTTGCGGTAGGTGTGCCAGTGCGCGGAAGCGGCGGCGTGCGCACGCTCCCGATCGGACAGACCATGTTCGGTCACCGCTAGCGCGCGTTCGTTGGCCTCGTCACGGAAGCGCAGCGCCCACTGACGCACCATCGCCTCTTTGGAGTCGTAGTAGTTGTAAAAGGACGCCGCCGACCGCCCGGCTTCGGCGGCGATGTCGGCGATGGTCGTGGCCAGGACGCCCTTGCGCGCGATGACGGTCCGGGCGGCCGCGTCGATGGCCGCCTGCGTGCGCCTGCCCCGAACGGTGGGAAGCTCGGCGGGCTGGCCGTCCCGGCCAGCAGGGGACGCCACGGTCGACACCTGCGCACCTCCCTGGGCCGAAACTGAAACTGATGTTAGATTCAGATTTGGATCTTGGCCAGGATCGTCAAGCCGGGGACCGAGGGGAGCCACCAGATGATCAAGCCGCACAACACCAACACGGAATTCGAACTCGGCGGGATCAACCACGTCGCCCTGGTCTGTTCCGACATGGCGAAAACCGTGGACTTCTACAGCAATGTCCTCGGCATGCCGCTGATCAAATCGCTGGATCTACCCAACGGCGCGGGCCAGCATTTCTTCTTCGACGCCGGCAACGGCGACTGCGTCGCGTTCTTCTGGTTCGCCGACGCTCCCGATAGGGTGCCGGGGATTTCGTCGCCGGGCGCGATCCCGGGCATCGGCGACATCACCAGCGCAGTCAGCACCATGAACCATCTGGCTTTCCACGTGCCGGCCGAGCAGTTCGACGCCTATCGTCAGCGCCTCAAGGACAAAGGGGTGCGGGTCGGGCCGGTGCTCAACCACGACGAAAGCCCCATGCAGGTGTCCGCGACTGTGCATCCCGGCGTCTACGTGCGCTCATTCTATTTCCAGGACCCGGACGGCATCACCCTTGAATTCGCCTGCTGGGTAAAGGAATTCGCAAGCAGCGACGTCCAAGCGGAGCCCAAGACCGCGGCGGACCGCCGACCTCCAGTGGGTGCCGCTCACTGATCCCACCGGGCCGAGCCGCAGGATGTTTTCATGACCGACGGCATTTTGACCGACGCGCAGATCGCGGCGCTGACGGCCGAGCAACGGCGGGAACTGATCACCCGGCTGGAGCAGCCACTCGGTAACGTGATCGACCCGGAGTTCCTGGCGCGGGTGCGGCGGATCCGGTTGAGTCTGATGGTCGGTGGCTCAATGGCGATGGTGCCGTGGCTGGTGTATCTGGCGGTGACGCTGCCCGAGAACTACGTCGCGCACAACTGGCCCATCACCTGGATCGGTTTCGACGTGCTGCTGGTCGCCTTCATGCTGACGACGGCCGCACTCGGGTATCTGCGTCGTCAGCTGCTGGTGCTCGCCGCCTTCACCACCGGTGTCCTGCTGATCTGCGACGCGTGGTTCGATCTGATGACCGCCGGCCCCAAAGACATCTGGCTGTCGGTCATCACGGCGGTGCTGGTCGAAGTGCCGTTGGCGATCTTCATGATCACCAGCGCGGTGCGCATCATGCGGCTCACGATGATGCGGTTGTGGTTGCTGCATCCCGGCATGCGGCTCTGGGATCTGCCGCTGTTCCCTTGAGCGAACGATCGGTTCGGGCTCAGCCCGGGTGTGAGCCCGGGTGAGCTAGGTGTCCGCACGAGTTTCGAAGAGGCGGTACAGCTTCGGCTCGGCGAGCTCGTCGAGCAGTGCGGCCAACTGATCGATGAGCTGGTCCGGTTCGAGTTGGACGTCACCGGCCAGCCAGGCGCTGATGGTTTGTCCGACACCGCCGACCACGAAATGCGCGGCTGCCTTGATGCGTTCGTTGGCCGGGACCTGTAGCGCCTGGCCGACGTGCTGACCGGATAGCATGGCGAACAGCGCGCTGGACTCGACGCGTTTGCGCACGATCACCGGATCGGCCAGTTGCGTGCTGAACAGCAGTCGCCCCACGCGGGGGTCTTCGGTGATGCTGCGCACGATGTCGGCCATGCAGGCGCGCGCCTGCTCCGCGGCTGGCGCCGCCGCGACGGCGGCCTGGGTGGTAGCGGCCAGCTCGGCCACCACCCAGTCGAAGACGCTGGCGACGAACTCGTCCTTGTCGGCGAAGCTTTCGTAGAAGTAGCGCGGGGTCAGCCCGGCCTGGCGGCACACGGTGCGAACCGTCAACGCGGCGGTGCCCCGTTGCTCGGTTCCCAAGACGTCCAGGCCGGCGCTCAGCAACCGGGCGCGGCGGTCGGCAACCCGCCTGCCGGCATCGACGCCCCCGTACGGTCGCTCGCGCGGGTCCTCGGACATGTGCTCCATCTTGACAGCGGCGGCAGTCCGGGGCAATATCGGGAAACAGACGTTATCAGATTTAGTCACCCGTGCCGGGGAGGCCTTTGGATGGCAATCCAAGAGACGATTCAACCGCTCATCCCGCACGTCGAGCGGCCGATGGCTGACCCGCCCCGGCCGCATCCGGCTCGACGGCCCCGACGAGTGTCCGAGGACTACGGGTTGATGGGTGTCGCGCTCCTGGCCGGCCCGGCCAACGTGATCATGGAGTTGTCGCGCCCCGGCGTCGGCCATGGCGTCGCGGAAAGCCGCGTCGAGAGCGGCCGCATCGACCGCCATCCCATCAAGCGGGCCCGCACCACGTTCACCTACATCGCTGTCGCCAATGCCGGGACGGATGAGCAGAAGGCCGCCTATCGCCGCGCCGTCAACCGGTCGCATGCGGAGGTCTACTCACGGCCCGGCGACCCGGTGGAGTGCAACGCGTTCGATCCCGAGCTGCAGTTGTGGGTCGCGGCCTGCATTTATAAGGGCGGGATCGACATCTACCGCACTTTTGTCGGCGAGATGGAAGACGCGGACGCCGACCGGCTGTACCGCGAGGCGATGACGCTGGGCACCACGTTGCAGGTGCCGCCGGAGATGTGGCCGGCGGACCGGGCGGCCTTCGACCGGTATTGGCAGGAGTCGTTGGCCAAGGTGCGCATCGACGACACCGTGCGCGAGTTCCTCTACCCGATCGCCGTCTCCCGGGTACGCGGTTTGCGCCTCCCCCGCCGGTTACGGGAACGGATGGAGAGCTTCAATCTCTTGATCACCACCGGCTTTTTGCCGCAGAGGTTCCGTGACGAGATGCGGTTGCCCTGGGACGCCACCATGCAGCGGCGCTTCGACCGCCTGATGGCGGTGGTGGGTGCGGTGAACCGCAAGCTGCCGCGAATCATCCGGCAATTCCCCTTCAACCTGATGCTGTGGGACCTGGACCGCAGGATCAAGAAGGGCCGTCCGCTCGTGTAGCGCGCGGCAGGACAAAGCACGACTTGAAAACGATAATCATATTCATTAGGCTCCTCGGTCTGGTAACCCTTCCAGCCTGAGGAGTGCCTTATGACGGCGCCAATTTGGATGGCCTCGCCGCCCGAACTGCATTCCGCGCTGCTCAGCAGCGGCCCCGGACCCGGGCCGTTGCTGGCTGCGGCCGGTGCCTGGTCGCAACTGAGCATCGAATATGCCTCTGCCGCAGACGAATTGAGCGCGCTGCTGGCGGCAGTCCAAACAGGGGCATGGCAGGGACCCACGAGCGAGTCCTACGCCGTCGCGCACGCTCCGTACCTGGCCTGGTTGACGAAATCGAGCGTCGACAGCGCGACGGCCGCCAGTCAACACGAGGTGGCGGCGGCCGCGTACACCGCGGCGTTGACCGCCATGCCCACGCTGCCGGAACTGGCCGCCAACCACGCCGTGCACGGGGCTCTGCTGGCCACGAATTTCTTTGGGGTCAATACGGTTCCCATTGCCGTCAACGAGGCCGACTATGCGCGAATGTGGACCCAGGCGGCCACCACCATGTCGACCTATCAAGCGGTGACGACCGCGGCCGTCGCGTCGACACCGCAATCAGATCCGGCGCCGGCCATCGTGAAATCCGATGATGCCAGCGATGATTCATCGGGTCCGGACCACGACCCGACGATCGACAATCCGCTCAACGACTTCATCGCGAAGATCCTGCGAAACTTCGGGATCGACTGGAACCCAGCCCAGGGCACGGTGAACGGGCTGGACTATGACGCCTACACCAACGCCTGGGACCCCATCTTCTGGGTGGTGCGCGCCCTGGAACTGCTGGAGGATTTCGAG
>NZ_LZJR01000047.1 GCF_001667925.1 Mycobacterium sp. E2479
CACCTCACCGGCCACGACCAACTCTTCGACACCCTGCTCGTCTTCGAGAACTACCCCGTCGACACCGCCGCCCTATCCGGCGGCCACGAATTGTCCATCAGCGATGCAACCACCCACGAACACACCCACTACCCGATGACGGTGCAAGTCCAGCCCGGACGCGAACTGAACCTGCGCATCGAATACGACACCGACCTGTTCACCCCCACCACCATCGACACACTCATCACCCGCTTCGAACAAATCCTGCTCGCCATGACTTCTGACCCCACCCGGGCGCTGTCGTCGATCGACGTGCTCGATCAACCCGAACACACCCACCTCAATCAATTGGGCAACCGCGCCACCTTGACGAGACCTCCGGGCTCAGCGGTATCGGTGCCGGTGGTGTTTGGCGAACAGCTGGCCCGTACACCGGACGCTGTGGCGCTGACCTACGGGCAGCGTTCGTGGACCTACCGCGAGCTCGATCAGGCCTCTAACCGGTTGGCGCACCTGCTGACCGACCACGGCGCCGGCCCGGGACAGTGCGTGGCACTGCTCTTGCCCCGCTGCGCCGAAGCGATCACCGCGGTGCTGGCGGTGCTCAAAACCGGAGCGGCGTATATACCGATCGACCCGGCGCTGCCGATGGCCCGCATCGGGCTCATGCTCACCGACGCCGCACCGATCGCCGCGATCACCACCACAGACCTACGGGCGCAACTAGACAGCCACGACATAGCGATCATCGATCCCGACGACCCAACAGTGAAGCGCCAGCCCAACACGCCGCTACCGGCACCAGCCCCCGACGACATCGCCTACCTGATCTACACCTCCGGCACCACCGGGCTCCCCAAAGGTGTCGCCATTACGCACCACAACTTATTGCAACAGTTGGCTTCTCTGGATACAGGGTTGGCTGCACCTGGGCGGGTGTGGTCGCAGTGGCACTCGTACAGCTTCGACATCTCGGGCTGGGAGATCGTTGGTGCGCTGCTGCGGGGCGGGCGGCTGGTGGTGGTGCCCGAAGAGGTGGCCCACTCCCCTGAAGATCTCCATGCCTTGCTGGTCGATGAGCAGGTCAGCGTCTTAAACCAGACGCCGTCTGCGTTGGAGATGCTCTCTCCGGAGGGGTTGGAGTCGGTCGCTTTGGTGGTCGGCGGTGAGCCCTGCCCACCCGAGCTGGTGGATCGGTGGGCGCCGGGGCGCGTGATGATCAACGGCTACGGTCCCACCGAGACGACGATCTGGGCATCCCTGAGCGCGCCGTTGACGGCCGGGGCGGGGGCGCCGCCGATCGGGTCGCCGGTGGCGGGGGCGGCGTTGTTTGTGCTGGATGGGTGGTTGCGTGCGGTGCCGGTCGGGGTGGTCGGTGAATTGTATGTGGCCGGCGCCACCGTGGGTTGCGGGTATTGGCGCCGGGCGGGGTTGACCGGGTCGCGGTTTGTGGCGTGTCCGTTCGGGGGCCCGGGCC
>NZ_LZJR01000048.1 GCF_001667925.1 Mycobacterium sp. E2479
GTGCCATGGTGACATCCTTCCAGCTCGCCCACCACGGGCAAGCCATCTCAGTTGTCACCTATTCGTGCAGCCGACCCAAATGAAGTCTGGGGGTCAAGTGGTCGCAGGTTCAAATCCTGTCAGCCCGACCAAACGATATTCAGGTCCAACGCAGATTCAGCCGGAGCCCGACCGTCTCCGACTACGGCAATGTCCGGGTGCCCCGCACACTCAATCGGCGTTAATGGCGCCAGGTATCCACCGCCGCCATCGAGCACGCCGGGACACCCTGATCATTGGGCAACAACCAGGTCAGTAGTTGTGGCAGGTATCGAACGTCCGTTGAATCGCTCCCAGGTACGGCTGGGCATCCGGGTTGCTCACTATTTGCTGGGCCGTTTGCCTCCGTTGACTAGGCGACCCAGCGAGGAACTGACGCAAACTGGACTGCGCATCCGGCGAGGCGTTGAGAGCCGCGGCAATTATCGGGTCTTGCACGTTCAACGCGGCTACGAGCTGGTCGTAGGTGCAGGTTGTGTTGACGGCCGAACCAATGTCGGGATCTGCAAACGCAACCCCGACTCCGGTCAATGACAATGTCAGACCACCAACCGCCGCAGCCAAAATGGTCCATGACACTTTGGGCATGTGGGCTCCTTCCCTGATGACACCGAATCTATCGCAAACGTGCAGGTCAAGGCTGGGCATGCAAATATCGGCAATGACCATCGGGATGAGCCAGGGGCTGCGGGAATTCCTCAGGCACCAGCTTCGGATCTCACATCGGTAGTCCAGGCTCCGTTGCGTAAACCGCCGGCGCCCTCGACGCCGCACCGGTCCCCCTTCCCGAGATTTGACCTCCGCCAAGGGTTCACGTTGTTAGCGCCGAGGGGGGTGGGAGAGATTCTCTCGCCGCCACCCCCCATGTGAGCCGCTAGACGCTGTTCAACAGTGCCTGCAAAAAGGTACATCCCGTCGATAGCAGCATCGTGGCGGTCAGCATTGCGGCCAGTGCCGCTGCTTTCAGTGTTTTCTTAGTGTTCGTGCTCACCCTCTAAACCTTTCTCGCAAGGGATAATGATGGATAACAATTCGCACTGACTGGCGTGGGCGTTACAAGCTCACGAACTCCGCGTAACCCTCGCTCTCGATGTGTGACCAGCCGTGATGGATTCCAGAGCAAAAGATGGCGCTCGAACACGCAAGCACGCACTACACCCGAAGTTGCCGCTGTGCGGTTCGATGAGGCTGCCAGCGCGACCACCAGCGATAGTTATGGCGGCGCGTCGGCTGCGCGCCGCGAGAGTACCCCCGCTGGTTGGGAGCCAGGCACCGGTAACCCTCGGTGGTCAGCCGTCGGATTACAGCGGTACAGCTCGTGTTGAACTGCGCCAACCATGCAGGAGCACGACAACCGGCCCGTCGGCTGGACCTTCATCGATGACATCGAATACAAGCTCACCGCGGCGGTACTAGCCCCCGGCAGCTGATGGATGTTCCGACGCGGACAGCGCCGAAAATCGATTCCAATTACGCACGAGACTTCTGCACGCGCGTCGCGTTAACGGCGCCCTTTTCGGCGCGGGTCTTGCTGTCATCGGCGTGGATGGCGGCGATCAAGTGGTGGCAGGTTCAAATCCTGTCAGCCCGACACGGGTAATATGCAGGTCAAACCCCGTCGAGGACCCAGTTGAATTCAAATGGCGGTATACCGGCGAGGAAACACTTCTGACAGATACCCCAATCAGGTTTAGGACCGGTAACTAATTACTGCAACTCAGATCAATGTGGAAGCGGACACGTGTGTCCTGAATAAGTGAGCCATCGTGAGCTGTCAAGTACATCGCCTCTGAGACGGTAGAACACCATAACAAACGGCGTTGCCGCGCGTTGCCTAATCGTCGAAGCCACCTCAGTAGTGCGCACCACCACCAAGAATGGCGGCACCTAATGGCCGGCGAAAAGCCAGGATTACCGGCAGCGGCACTAAATGCCGCCGGCAACGCGCGGCCGCCGTTATGTGCGCGGAGTCGGTCAGGTTCCGCTTCTACCGATGTAGAAAGTCAGGACCTTTTATTGGCAAACCACCTGCCCGGGCGCGGGAGTGGTGCAACTCAGGGTGCATCCCGTCGACCCGGCCAAAACTGCGACCAGCGTCGCGGCCACTGCGACTGCTTTCAGCGTTCTCTTGGTGCTCGTCATCGGCGTACCTTTCTTCGCTGGTGTTACGTACCCGTGCAATTGGATGTTATAGCCGTCACCAGCCCAGCGGAAGGATGTTTCCCGCATTTGTTAAATAGAAAATTCCAGCCCGGTTTTACAAAGACCTCGGGCGCGTCAACGCGATTGGGCGAGGCCCTCGAAGCGGACGCAGCTTAGCGGGAAGATAGCCATCGTAAGGTTCATTGAGAACCAGGGGATAATGCCAGGCAGTGCATTATCCGTATGTTGAGCTAAATGCCCCAATTAGCCAGTACGCGAAAAACCCTCCAATAAGCGCACAGGGAAGGTGCCCCGGTCGGTGGCCAGCTGGGTGGAGCACCCTCAATTCCGAGGGGCCGAAACGAGCCGCCAACAATCGAAGCCATACAGTGTCGAATACTGCCGGCCTGACCCGACCCTTTAAGCTGCCTTGCACCCACCCGCCATCCAGGGCAGCTCGGGCACATCCTCCAATACGGGATGGCCGGCGGGATGATTGGGTGACGGGTCTCGTCGAATCGGTAATCCGTCGGATTGCGCCCATCAAACCCGGGTGCGATTGGCTGCCTGAGGCATCCGCGGCGGAGGAGAAGCTGGCTCGCTTACGGCTGAAAAGCCGGAAGGACACTGCCGGAGTCGCGGATCTCCCAGATGCTCTTTTTGGTCACACCATCGAAGTTGATCTTGTTCAACGTTTCTCGGGAATACGTGAGGTCGATGGCGACCTGGGTCGAGGTGTTGCCATACGGATCTGTCATCGGGAAGGTTCCCTGCACGTTCACCGCGGACGCGTCAGGATAGGTGGTTTTTGCATATTTGAGGATGTCGATGGTGTCCGATCGGGCACCGTCCTTGATCAACTGCTCGGTGTAGTTGTCACGGATGGCGAATCGGGCCTCGACGACGCCGCCGTTCGGGCCGGGAGCAATGGTGAAGGCGACGCCATCCGGCTTCTTGGGACCCGGCGGTGTCGACGGCGCCTCCTCGGTCGGTGGCGGTGTTCCATCGGTGGCCGAATTGCTTGACGGGCTCGAAAGGCTGTCCTTCTTGGGGTCGAAAATCCAGCTCTTGCCGATGAAGACGAGGAGAACAAGGGTGCATAGCGCGGCAAGGGCCAGGGCGGCCTTTCCGGAGGTGCCTTTCTTCTGCGGCTCCGCAGAGAACGCCCACTCGCTGGTCCAATTGGTGCCGTCGAAGTACCGCTGCAGGCCGTGGCCTACTGCGGGGTCGGGGTACCAGCCCGGCGCCGATTTAGGCGGGGGCGGCGCCTGCTCAGAATGCATCTAGCCATTTTCGTCGCGTTGGAGGCATCCCGGCTACCCGCCTCGATGGCTGCTCGTACCGGATCGCGTTTTGTGAGCCGTCATGCCGTCAGTCCTCGCGGTCGGGCTCGGTGAGTTCCGGCGCGTTCTCACGAGTCGCCATTCCGCCTTCGCGCCCGTGGTCCACCGGACCGGGACGGCCGCCCTTGGGCTCGTCGTCGTCCCTGTCCGAATGCCTGGCCATCGCAACCTCCTTCGTCGACGGACGGCTACCCGCAGCGGCACGACCCGAGCCCGCGAGCACAGACGGGAAATGCTGCACTGCCAAGCTTAGGAAAGGCGCGGCGAAAAGGTGGAGATCTTCGGCACCGATCCTGGGAGCGGACGCCTTGGTGCGATCGGGGCAACGAGGAGCATCGAGCCTCACGAATCGAGGAGTGCATGCGTGCCGGCATGTTTGCGCGGTATGACGTGACGTGCGTGACCTAGGGCGCTTTCCGAAGATCGGCCAGTGAGTTTCGAAGCCCACCGTCCATCCGGATCTGCACGGCTGCCACCGCGATCATGATGGCCGCGGTCACCAAGTGCACGATCGCATCGGTGAGGTTGTTGGGGAAGTTGAAAACGAAGGCGATCTGATGGGAGAAGAAGGCCCAAATGCCCGGCAGCGCACCGGCTATGGCGGCGAGTAGTAGATACAACACGGACCAGGACTTGCGCACCGCGAAGACCAGGCCCGGTCCAAACAAGGCCAGACCGGCGACGGCATGCCAACCGTTGTAGTCCATTCCGAGCAACTGCACGGTCGGCGCATAGGGACCGATGGCGAAGCTGGGATTGACGACGAGTCCGATCGCCGCCTGAACCACATGAACGACACAGATGATCAGCAGCCCGATCTGGGCGAAACTCCACCTCACATTGCACCCCCTTGTGCGCGCAAGACGGCACAAATACTACGTTCTGTAGTAAACGGCTGCAACGGAGATGGTGGTGGCTACCCTGCGCCGTCCCGTTCGATCCAACGGGTAAGCGCATCTTCGAGCGCCGTGGCGACGTCCATACCGGCGCTGTCAGCGGCCTGCTCAAACCGCTCGACCAAGTCGGTACGGATTGAGGCGCCCAACCTCGAGAACTGTGGTTTTGGCTTTGGCGGTAGCTCGACGGGCACGTGCCGCGCGACAGACGCATCGATGATTTCGCGGAGCGCCGGTATCTCGACGAGCAACCTGGCGAGATCGTCGCGTTCTATCCGTAGAAACTCGGCCGGTCCCATCGTCGTCACGGTCGCGGACCGCAGTCTGCCACGGTGGAGCGCCGATTCGCCGATCACCTCGCCCGGCCCCAGCGTGGCGACGCGGTCTGAGCCGACGTACACGCCCACCTCCCCGCTGAGCAGGATGTAGCAGGAGTCCGACGGGGTCTGCTCATGAATCAGCGGCAACGGGGCCGATGTCGAAGTGCGATGAGCCGCTCCGGCGAGGCGCTGTAGGTCAGCATCCGAGAACTTATCGAAGGTGGCGTACTCGCGTAGCCGCCGAGCGTCTTCCTCAGATCGCTTCGCCTCGACCTTCATAGCGGACTCCTGACGTGAGATGTGCCGCTGACATCGAGAGCCTAACGCGGATTCACGATACGAAAGGCATAAAACCGCGACGCAAATCTTGCGCCGCGCCGCCGAATCGATGCGGCATTGGAAAGCGGGGACCCCCGGCGTCAGTTCCGACCGGGGAGCCTCATCACCGTCCGCACGACGGGCAGTAGCGACTTCTGCCAGAGCGTCCCCGGGATGCCAAGGGGCGGATCGAGATTGAATACCCGCGCGGTCGCGATCGTCTGGGATTCGGTGTACTTCAACAAACCCTCGGGACCATGTCGGCGGCCTACGCCAGACTGGCCCATCCCGCCCATCGGCGCACTGAGGCTGCCCCATGCGAATGCGTAGCCCTCGTTGACGTTCACCGTTCCGGACCGCAACCGCGCTGCGATCTGCTGGCCTTCTGCGGAGGAACCGGCCCAGACACTGGCATTGAGCCCGTACTCGCTGTCGTTGGCCTTCTCGACCGCTTCATCCACGTCCGCGACGGGATAGATCGAGACGACGGGCCCGAATGTCTCATTGGCCGCGCACTCCATCTCGGGGGTTACCTCTGTCAGCACCGTCGGCTCGTAGAACAATGGCCCGATGTCGGGTCGAGCCTTTGCGCCCGCAATCACCTTGGCGCCCTTGGCTTTCGCATCGTCCACGTGATCCGTCACGGCCTCAAGCTGTCCCGCGGAGATCAAGCTGCCCATGTCGATCGAGAAGTCGTATGCGGTGCCCAGCTTCATGTTCCGCACCTGCGCTCCGAACTTGCCGATGAAATCGTCGGCGATGTCTTTCTCGACGTAAATCCGCTCAATCGAGATGCACAGCTGGCCCGCGTTGGAGAAGCATGCGCGGGTGGCCGCCTTAGCGGCCTTGTTGAGGTTTGCCCCGCGCGCGACGATCATCGCGTTCTTGCCCCCGAGTTCGGCCGAGAATCCGATCAGCCGGCGGCCGGCGTGTTCCGCCAGCTGCCTGCCGGTGGCGGTCGAGCCGGTGAACATCAGGTAGTCGCAGTTATCGATGATCGCGGTGCCGACCACCGACCCGGGCCCGGGCACGATCGCGTAGAGCGCACGCGGCAGGCCGGCCTCGTACAACAGCTCGGCGCAGGCGAGCGCGCAATACGGAGTCTGACTGTCCGGCTTGAGCACCACCGCGTTACCAGCCAGCAGTGCCGGCACCGAGTCCGACGCCGTCAGTGTCATGGGATAGTTCCACGGCGAAATGACCCCAACCACACCCTTGGGCTGGTAGCAGACCGTCGTTTTCCCGATACCCGGCAGCAGCGCCTGCACGGCACGAGGCTTCAGCAGGTCCGCCGAGACGCGCCCGTAATAGTTTGCGTTCGCTATCAGGTCCACGACTTCCTCCTGCGCCGCCCAACGGGCTTTGCCCGCCTCGGCCTGCAGGAGATCCATCAGGAAGTCGCGCTTCTCGAAGACCAGGTCCCGATAGCGGCTGATGACGTCGATGCGCTCGGAGACCGGCCGGTTAGCCCAGGCGATCTGGGCCGCCCGCGCCTCGGCGAATGCGGCTTCGACATCTTCGGCCGTGCCGATCGGGATCGTGGTCAGCGGCTTGCCGGTGAAGACCTCGTCGATCGTCTTGGTCTGGCGCGCGGTGGGGTCTTTGATTGCGGCCAGTTGGCGCAGTCGGTCGAAGACTTCGGCTGACGGTGCGGGCATGTCGTTACCTCCCGAGGAATCGCAGACGTCCAGGACACCAGACTATGGCGCTTCCCGGCGGACTTGTTCCGCCGCCTCTCGCGCTGCACCGCTGCTCACATCATCGGGGGAAATGGCAGCAGCCAGACCAGGGAGGGATCGATCGAGTCTTTGTGCTGCGGGCAATAGATTGCCACCGAAGCGCCCATGAAGAATCCGGCCTGCCTCAACGAAAGGTCGAACGACGGGTCGTGCGTCAGCTTCAGCGCCAGGAGGCTCGAGTCCTGACCTCTGTCGAATCCGGCGCACACCGCGTGGGCGTGCGCGATCGCACTGTCCCGGTCGCTGACATCGATGCCGTAATTCGCAAGCGCGTTGACGAAAGTATCGTCGGGCGAATCCGCCGATGCGGGTGCTGCGGCAAGTAGCGCGGTGGCGGACACCAGAACCGCGCTGATCGCCGACCACTTCACGCGACTCACCTCGAGTGCACCACCCAGTGACCCGGTCAACGCGACGTTGACAGAGGCACCTGCTCCGCGGTCGCGGCTTGCGTGCTCTGGCCGTTCGTTTCTGGGGCGCTCACGTCTCGAAGCTGCACGGGTTGAGAGCGCCAGCCCGCATACCCGAGTGCCGCGCTTATCGCCGCGTAGACAATGGCTTCGGTCCACATGAATCCGACGCCCCACGTCCTGCCGAAGAAGATCGGCTCGTCGACGATGCCGCTCGATGTGGCTACGGCATAGCCGGCGTGTGCGTATGCAATTCCGGCGAACGCTCCGCTGAAGAATTTGCATGCTTCTCGATTCATTTCTTTCTCCTGTTCCCGGTTGCCACGAAGTCGGGTGATCTCACTGTCGGTCCTGCACTCCGACGGGAGGTAGGGGCCAAAGTCCTCCCGCGTCGGACCCTTCGTCGCTTTCTCGGAACGTCGTAATGGGGGACTTCGGTCCCTATCGGGGAGTTTCTGCAAATGGTCGGATTACTGCATCAATAACGGAAATTCGAGCATCTCGGACGCCACGGCCCGGCCGACGCATCGTCGGACAATCAGCACCAGAGGGAGGCGAACAAATGAATTTTTCGCCGAGGGTCGACACCACGACGCGGATGTTCTCCCGGGTTTTGGGCCCGTACAACGCCATCGTGTGCGTCACCGGATTGCTGCGCAGGCGGTCCGAATTGCCGCTGCTCTCTGACATCGGGATATGGCCGTGGGCGACGGCCGCCCCACTCTTGATGATCGGTCTCGTGATCATCGCCCTGCACCCACACTGGCGAAGCGCAGCGGCGGTCATCATCTCGATACTGGGCTGGTTGATGGCCCTGCGCGGGTTCGCTCTGCTGGCCTTTCCCGGGTTCTTCTCGTCGATCGTCGGCTCGGTGACGAACGTGGGGGCACACCGCACGATCTACTCCGCTCTCGGCCTGATCGGCCTGTATCTGACCTACGTCGGCTGGGCGCCCGCATCCGGTCAATCCGAGCCGCATGAGTTGAGTTCGACAAGGGACGAACGTGTCTCGCGGGACTAGGTATGCGTGAACACGACCCTGGCACAGCCCGCCCTAGCTTCAACGGATTTGCCGGGTTGGGCTCTATTGCACACGCTCGGGGCCGTCAGCGTCGTGGAGACCGGCGTTCACCTCCGGCGCCAGCAGGCGCTTGCTACAAAGAACCAGCAACCGCTGCGCGCCATCGCTACCCGAGACGTGGTCGGCCAGCCAAGGGCGTGCTGATGGAGCGATTCAATATCGACGCCGATCGAGCATTCGATATGTTGACCAGACTGTCGCAGGAAACCAACACCCGGGTCGAAGAGATCGCTCGCAACCTGGTAAAAACTGAGCGCCCGTCACGTTCGGGCTGATGGCTTGCGCCGACGTCAGATCGCAAAAAGTTTTCTCACGATAGGCGCTGGGCCGGATGCGACGACGCGCCCCGAATGTGTTGCGGCGCAGTCCGAATGCTTGCCGCGGGATTGACCGGGCCACCAGTCGATCTAGCGCGTAAGAACGCGGAGATGGCCCTGCTACCCTCCTTCAATGCAGTTCAGGACGGCTGCGATCGCTCAAGCGGCGATAGTGCTTGCAGGTTGTGGGGGCGGGTCGACCCCGACAACAACTCCGACGGTGACATCCACTCAGGAAATCACCCAAACCGTCACGGTGACGTTGCCGCCGCCACCGGCTGCCCCCAGAACGCTCATGGAAACCGATGGAATGTATCGAGTAGGTACCGACATCGTGCCGGGCACGTACCGCTCGGGCGGCGCCAGCCCCGAAGGTGAATCCGATTGCTATTGGGCGAGGCTGAGGAGTCTGAAACCAACCGACATCATCGATAGCGGCATCGGCATTAGTTTCCAAGTAGTGACGATCCAGCCGAGTGACAGAGCGTTTGTGACGCATAGCTGCCAGACTTGGCAGAGACAGTGACGAAGCGCCGAGGCTGTCAGGCGGAACGGACCATCGTGGACGCACGCGCGAAATCGCATTACGGCACAGGGGATCAGCGGTAATGCTGGGCGATCAGGGTATGGAGCACACGCTTAGCCCCAGCGGTGCCGACCCGGCCCACGGGGGGTGGTCCTTCCGGGCCATCTTCGCGTGACGATGTTGAGCGGCGAACCCCGCTGCAGCCTCGAGCGATGGCAGCAGTCCGCCCACCGGGCGAGCGTCCAGTCCGGCTAGGTGATCGACCTGGGTACGGTCACGCCCGCCTCAGCCCATAGCTGCGACGGTGACTCCGAGTTTGCACTCATTAATCGACGCTCACGAAAATTCTGCATTGGCGCTGCGGCGACTGGTGCGCATCGAGGCGACCTGCCAGCAGCGCTCAATCATGCGTGGCGCCCGGGATGTCGGGGCCGAAGTTCATTACGCAAGCGTTAATTCGGTTGCACCCGTGCGCAATTGCGGTTTGCTGACGCTGGCCCGTAGCGAAGGGCGTGTACGTTGGAGATAACTCGCCTGCACCAGGCCGGCGCCGCAATCGCTGGCTTTGGCCGCAAGGCGACGGGTGTGTACTCGCTGCGTCGGGCGGCGCGAGGCAACAACTTGTGCGAGTCGCACGAGAAGTCAAGCAAGGTCGGGGATTTGACATGTCAAAAATGTTTTTCCCGCGTCGCCGTGGTGACATTGTCTCGGCGCAACGGGTGTCTTTACGCGCGGGGTCGGAGTATGGAATCTCTCACACGCCCGCAGGGCGCTGCAATCGGCCCTGCATACAGCTGCAGAGCGAACGCCAAAAGATTTCGCTTGGTGTTGCTGGTGTGGTAGTAGTAACGGTAAGCGGTTACGCGAAAATTCAAGCGGCGCCGGATATTTGACACGTGCGCAGCACCTAACCCTTGGAGTGTTTCATGGGAGTTGCCGACCGTGTCCTTCCGCTGACGCGGGGTCAGTTAGCCATATGGCTCGCGCAGCAAACCAGTCACTTCGATGCGGAGTGGCAGCTGGGCGTGCTGGTGCGAATCGAGGGCGCACTAGATCGCGTGATTCTGGAGCGGTCGATTCGCCAAGTGGTCGGCGAAGCCGAAACGCTCAGGGCGACTTTTTTTCAAAGGGATGGCGAAGTCTTCCAACGGGCGATCGACTATCCGGAAGTGGAGCTGGCCTGTTATGACCTGAGTGGCTCGCGTGATCCCGTGCGTGAAGCGCGCGAGAAGGCATCGGCGATCCAACAAACACCGCTGCCGCTCACCGGCCCGCTGTTCAAATTCGCGTTATTTCAGACCGGAGCCGACGAATACTACTGGTTTGGCTGCTTCCACCACATAGTCATCGACGGTTTGGGCATTTCACTATTAGGCCGCCGCATTGCCGCTGTGTATTCCGCACTGGCGTCTGGCGGAACGGTGTCTCCGGGCTTTTTCGGAACCCTGCAGGACATGATCGGCCACGAGCTGGAATACGAAGAGTCCACCGATTACCTGGATGATCAAGCTTATTGGGCGGCGAATCTCCCTTCGGGCGGCGGCCCCGATTACCGGTTGCCCGAAGCGGCTTCTCAACGAAGTTCGTATTTGCCTTCTGCGCCTGTGCACCTGGATCCGGCTGTGGCGGGGCAAATCAAGGGGTTGTCCAAAGCGTTGGGAATCCGTCGATCGTCGGTCCTGACCGCGGCGTGTGCCCTGCTGGTGCACGGGTTCGTCGCCAACGGTTGCCAAGAGGTGGTGCTCGACTTCCCAGTCAGCCGGCGCGTGCGCCCGGAGTCAAAGCTGCTTCCGGGAATGGTGGCTGGGGTCGTACCTCTCGTCCTGAAGACCTCCCCGCAATCTTCGGTTGCCGATTTCTGTAAGCATGTTGATTCCCGTATACGAGAAGCGGTGCAACACCAGCGTTTTCCGGTACAGGTACTGGACGGCGAGGGTAACTCTCGTGATCCGCGGCAAGCGGCGAATCGCGTGGTCATCAACCACATCCTGGGCAGGCTTAACCTGAGCCTCGCCGATACTCCTGGAACAGCGGAATACACCACCTTTGGGCCGGTAGGTAATTTCGGTTTTTTCTTTCTCGGATTCGGTGATCAGCACTTGCTGAGCACGCTGGGCGCAGGACGCCCATTCGCCGATTTTGATGCCGCGGATTTAGCAAACCGATTGCAACGGATCCTGGCCGCGATGGCTGAGTTGCCCACGCGGCGACTGGTGTCGATGGATGTGTCAGCTGTCACTGGGGAGCCTTGCCTGAATCGGTGGGGCAACGGTGCGGTGTTGGCCGAGCCGGCTTCGGCGATGGTCTCGGTTCCGGAGTTATTCGGCGTGCAGGTGGCGCGTGCGCCGGAGGCGGTGGCGTTGGTGTGTGGTGACCGCTCCTGGACTTATCGGGAGTTGGATGAGGCCGCCAACCGGGTGGCGCATCTATTGGCGGGCCATGGGGTGGGCCCGGGTCGGTGCGCGGCGTTGTTGTTGCCGCGGTCGACTGAGGCGATCGTGGCGATCTTGGCGGTGTTGAAGACCGGGGCGGCGTACTTGCCGATTGATCCGGCGGTGCCGGCGGCGCGGTTGGAGTTCATGCTTGGCGACGCGGGACCGGTTGCTGCGGTGACGACCGCCGGGCTGGCCGAGCGGCTGGACGGGCAAGGCCTGACGATCATCGACATCAACGACCGCAACATTTCCGATCATCCGTCTACGGGCTTACCGGCGCCGGCGCCCGATGACGTCGCGCACATCATTTACACCTCGGGTACGACCGGGGTGCCCAAAGGCGTGGCCATCACCCAGAGCAACGTCGCTCAACTGCTCGACTCGCTAAGCGCGGGCTTGCCGCCGAAACAGGTGTGGACACAGTGTCATTCGTACGCGTTTGACTTCTCGGTCTGGGAGATTTGGGGGGCTCTGCTGCATGGCGGGCGGCTGGTGGTGGTGTCCGAAGAGGTGGCGGGCTCCCCGCAGGACTTTCATGCCCTGCTGGTAAGTGAACACGTCAGTGTGTTGACGCAGACGCCGTCAGCGGTAGGGATGCTCGCACCTGAAGGCTTGGAGTCGACGGCGTTGCTCGTCGGTGGTGAGCCCTGCCCGGCCGAGGTGGTGGATCGGTGGGCGCCGGGACGGGTGATGGTCAATGCCTACGGTCCGACAGAGACCACGGTGTATGCGGCGATGAGCGCGCCGCTGGCGGCGGGCTCGGGAACACCGCCCATCGGCTCGGCGGTTTCGGGTGCGGCGTGTTTCGTGCTGGACGGCTGGTTGCGCCCGGTACCGCCCGGGGTGGTCGGTGAGTTGTATGTGGCCGGTCGAGGCGTGGCGTACGGGTATGTGCGGCGGGCTGGGTTGACCGGGTCGCGGTTTGTGGCCTGTCCGTTCGGCAAGCCGGGAACGCGGATGTATCGCACCGGCGATCTGGTGTCTTGGGGTCCTGATGGCCAGCTGCGCTATGTGGGGCGCGCAGATGAGCAAGTCAAGATCCGCGGATACCGCATCGAATTGGCTGAAGTTCAGGCGGCGCTGGCCGCGATGGACGGGGTGGCGCAGGCGGTGGTGGTCGCGCGCGAGGACCGTCCCGGCGACAAACGCTTGGTGGGTTATGTCATCGGCTCGGTCGACCCGAGCGAGATCCGCGCCGCGCTAACCGAGCGGCTTCCCGGACATATGGTCCCGGCGGCGGTGGTGGCCCTGGACGCGTTGCCGTTGACACCCAACGGCAAGCTCGACACCCGCGCCTTGCCGGCACCGTGGTACCAGGATGTCGATCATTACCGCGCACCAACCAACGCCGTCGAGGAGATCCTGGCCGATATCTACGCCGAGGTACTGGGGCTGGAGCGCGTCGGGGTCGACGACTCGTTCT
Organism: Mycobacterium sp. E2479; assembly: GCF_001667925.1. Lineage (GTDB taxonomy): Bacteria > Actinomycetota > Actinomycetes > Mycobacteriales > Mycobacteriaceae > Mycobacterium. Next base: position 12,990 of record NZ_LZJR01000048.1, read on the forward strand.
TCGAGCTTGGCGGCGACAGCATTCTGTCGATGCAGGTGGTGGCCCGCGCCCGTGCCGCCGGCCTGATATGCCGCCCGCGCGACATATTCGTCGAACAGACCGTGGCCCGGCTCGCCCTGGTGGCCGGAATGTCCGACGGCAAGACTGGCCCGATCGACGAGGGCATCGGGCCGCTGGTCGCCACCCCGATCATGCGCTGGCTGCAGGGCGTCGAGGGCCCGGTGGAACAGTTCAACCAGACGGTCGTGGTGCTGGCGCCCGCCGGGGTGACCGAGGCGGACGTGGTGGTGCTGTTGCAGGCCTTACTGGATCGGCATCCAATGTTGCGCCTCCGGGTAGACGACGACGGTGCCCGGGGCTGGTCGTTGCACGTGCCCGAAGTGGGGTCGGTGGATGCCGGCGCGTGTCTGCGCTCGGTGCACGAGCTATCCGATGAGGTGCTGATATCGGCGCGGTCGCAGTTGAATCCGGCTGTCGGAGTGATGCTGAGTGCGCTATGGGTCGGCACTACTGGCCAGTTGGTGGTGATGGTCCACCATTTGGCCGTCGACGGGGTTTCGTGGCGAATCCTGCTCGAGGATCTCAACATCGCGTGGGCCCAGCATCGCGCCGGTCAGCCCGTAGACCTGCCGGTGACCGGGACGTCCTTTGTCAGTTGGGCATCGCTGCTGGACCAGAAAGCGCAAAGCCCCGAGATCGCCGGTCTAGCCGAAGGCTGGCGACAGGCGGCGGGGATCCCGGCCGCCCTCCCGGCGGTGCAGCCGGGACTGGATACCTATGCCACGGCTGAGCGCATATCGCTGGACCTGGATGCCGAGACGACCCGGATGCTGCTTGGCGAGGTGCCCGCGGCGTTTCATGCCGGGGTGCACGAGATTCTGTTGATTGCCTTCGGGCTGGCGACGGCGGAATTTTTGGGCACCGGCGGCGCGCCGATCGGCATCGACGTCGAGGGCCATGGGCGTCACGAGGAGCTCGCCCCAAACGTCGACTTGTCGCGCACCGTGGGGTGGTTCACCACCAAATACCCGGTGTCGTTAGGGGTCGGCAACTTGCGCTGGAATCAGGTGATTGCCGGCGAGGAGGCGTTGGGCGCGGTGCTCAAGGACGCCAAGGAGCAGTTGCGTGCCCTGCCGCACGGGCTGACCTACGGCCTGCTCCGGTACCTGAATCCCGATGTCGAGCTGGGCGGCTCGGATCCGGCGATCGGCTTCAACTATCTGGGTCGTTTTGGCGCCCCGGCGGGCGACCGGTCTGGTGACGGTTGGCGGTTCGGTCAGGAAGGCTGGTCGCTCACCGGCGCGGCCGGGGCGACGCCCATGCCGCTCGCGCACACCGTGGAGCTCAACGCCGGCACCGTCGACGCCGACAGCGGCCCGTATCTGCACGCCGATTGGACGTGGGCGCCCTCGGCACTTGATCGTACGGCGGTTAACCGGTTGGGCCAGTTGTGGTTTGAAGCTCTGGCCGGAATCTGCGCGCATGTGCGCGCCGGTGGGGGCGGGCTGACGCCGTCCGACATCGCGCCTGCCCGCCTCAGCCAGCAGCAGATCGACGAGCTATGCCGGCAAGAGCGGGTCGCCGACGTGCTGCCGCTGACCCCCCTGCAACAGGGACTGCTCTTTCACGCCAGCACGGCCCGAGGCAGCGACGACGAAATGTATGCGCTGCAACTTGATTTCACCGTCAGCGGCACCCTGGAGCCCGACCGGTTACGCGATGCGGTGCATGTGGTGGTCAACCGGCATCCACACTTGGTGGCGCGGTTCTGCACACAGTTCGACGAGCCGGTGCAAATCATCCCGGCCGATCCAGGGGTCCGGTGGCGGTTTGTAGATCTCCACGCCGACGGCAACGACGTCGACGCGGATGACTTGATCCAAGACATATCCGCCACCGAGCGCGACGCGGTCTGCGACCTCGCCGGCGGGCCTGCCTTTCGGGCAGCCCTGATTCGCACCGCGCAGCGCCGGCACCGATTTGTGCTGACTTTCCACCACATTCTGGTCGATGGCTGGTCGCTACCAATCTTGCTGCGGGAGATCTTTGCCAGCTATTACCAGGAGCCGCTGCCCGCGACCGTCTCCTATCGCACATTTCTCACCTGGCTGGCCGGACGAGACCTTGACGCCGCCCGCACGGCATGGCGCGAGGCGTTGGCAGGCTTCGACGCCCCCACGCTGGTCGCCCCTCAAGGTCGGTTGGGGCAAGGGCGGCGCGGCTTTGCGTCGGCTAGCGTGCCCGAGCGAACGACGCAGGCCCTCAGCGAGCTGGCCCGCTCCTGCCACGCCACCGTCAGCACCGCGCTGCAGGGCGCGTGGGCGCTGCTCCTCACCTCACTGACCGGTCAACACGATGTCGCCTTCGGCACCCCGCGGTCGCGCGCGGGCCAGTCCGAAGTGCCCGGGGCGGAGTCGATGGTAGGGCTGTTGATCAATACCGTGCCGGTGCGGGTGAGGATCACCGCGACGACCACGACCGCGGACCTGCTGGCCCAGCTGCAAGAAACCCACAACGATCTGCTCGAGCACCAGCATCTGGCGCTGATCGACATTCACCGTGTCACGGGCCACGAACAACTCTTCGACACGCTCTTCGTGTACGAGAACTATCCGATCGACACCATCGTGCCGTCGGACGCTGACGACGCGGACGCGGTCGCCATCACCGAGTTCACCAACCTCGAATACAACCACTACCCCTTGACGATGGAGGCCCTGCCGGGCCGTGAGATAGACCTGCGCGTCGAGTACGACACCGACGTCTTCGACGCGGGCCGGATCGAGACCCTCATCGAGCGGTTGCAGCGGGTACTGGTAGCGATGACCGCCGACCCTTTGCGGCCGCTCTCGACGGTGGATCTGCTCGATCGCAGTGAGCATGAACTGGTCGTGTCGCGCTGGTCTGGTGCTCAGGTGGCGGCACCGATCGGTGTGGCCCCCGAGTTGTTGGCCTCGGCGGTGAGCGCCGACCCGGATGCTTTGGCGGCCGTCGACGGCGACCGGGCCATGTCGTATCGCGAGCTGGACCAGTGGTCGACGCGGCTGGCGCGGGTGTTGATCGAGTCCGGGGTGGGTCCCGAGCTCGCAGTGGGCGTGGCCATGGGCCGGTGCCTGGAATTGGTAGTGGCCTGGTGGGCGGTGGCGAAGGCCGGCGGCGTGTATGTGCCGGTCGATCGGACCCACCCGGTCGAGCGGATCAGCACGCTGTTGGACACGGTGTCCGCGGTGTGTGTGTTGACCTGTGGCGGCGACACCGTAGCCGGGTCTGGGACGCGCCCGGTGCTGCGCATCGACACTCTTGACCTGTCCGCCCGTGGCGCGGATCCGATCACCGACGCTGATCGGCTGGCGGCGCTCGGGACAGATGACACCGCCTTCGTGATTTTCACCTCCGGGTCCACCGGCGCCCCTAAGGGGGTGGCGGTCAGCCACGCCGGTCTGTTGGGTTGGGCTGCGGCGCAACGCAACCTGTTCGACCTAGACGAAAACGCGCGGGTGCTGATGGTCGCCACCCCGACCTTTGATGCGTCGGTGGGCGAGTTGTTGTTGGCCGTCGAATCGCGGGCGACGCTGGTGCTGGCGCCGCCGCAGGTGTATGCCGGCGATGCGCTGACCACATTGCTGCACGAGCAGCGCGTCAGCGCGGCGATTCTGACTCCGACGGTGTTGTGGTCGCTGGATCGGGACCGCCTGGCCGGGTTGGCCACAATCGTCGCTGTGGGAGAGGCTTGCCCGGCGGAAGTCGTCTCCGCGTGGGCGCCGGGTCGTCAGATGTTCAACGGCTACGGTCCGAGCGAGACCACCATCTGGGTCACCTGTGCACGTTTGTCGGCGGGGCAGCCGGTCACCATCGGGGCGCCGATCCCGGGGGTCCGGGCGCTGGTGCTCAATGCCTTCCTGAATCCGACCCCCGTCGGTGTGCTGGGCGAGCTCTACCTCAGCGGGCCGGCGCTGGCGCACGGCTATGTAGGCCGGACGGAGTTGACCGCGGAACGGTTCGTGGCCAATCCTTACGGCGAACCCGGGTCGCGGTTGTACCGCACCGGTGACCTGGTGCGGTGGACTTCCGCCGGCGCCCTGGAATACCTCGGCCGTGCCGACGCCCAGATCAAATTGCGCGGACAGCGCATCGAATTGGGTGAAATCGAGAACACTTTGCTCGCGTGTCCGCAGGTGGCTCAGGCCGCCGCCACCGTGCACCACAGCGAGATCGGCGATCACCTCGTCGCCTACATCACGCTCAAGCACAGCACCACCTCCGACGGCGACGTCGAAATCGTCGAAGAGTGGCAACAGCTGTACGACGAGCTCTACGGCGCCCAGGTGGAGGTGCCGGATCTCGGCATGGACTTTCGGGGCTGGAACAGCAGCCTCACCGGCGAACCGATTCCGCTTGACGAGATGATCGAGTGGCGCTCTGCCACGGTGGACCGGGTCATGGCCCTGCGGCCGCAGCGGGTGCTGGAGATCGGCGTGGGCTCCGGGCTGTTGCTGTCACAGATCGCCCCGCATTGCGAAAAGTACGTTGCCACCGATATGTCGCCGGTGGTCATCGACAATCTGGGTCGTTCGTTAGAGCAGTTGCAGATCCCGTGGCGGGACCGGGTGCACCTGCTGACGCAGCCCGCACACGTTACCGACACGCTGCCGCCGCGGCACTTCGACACCATCATCGTCAACTCGGTCGTGCAGTACTTCCCCAATGCGGGATATCTGACCGAGGTCATCGACAACGCCATCGAACTACTGGCACCTGGTGGTGCATTGTTCGTCGGCGATGTTCGCAACCACAGCCTGCAGGGCGCGTTCCAAACCGCGGTCGCGTTGGCGCGTGCCGATGCCACGGACGCGGCCGATATTCGCCGGCGTGTCAAGCATGCCGTGCTCGGCGAGCCCGAATTGCTCTTGGCACCAGAGTATTTCACCACCTTGGCCGCCGATCGCGAGTCAGTGGGCGGCCTTGAGATCCGAGTCAAACGTGGCCTGGCCGACAACGAACTCAACCGGTATCGCTACGACGTCGTCATCCACAGAGGCCCCGCATCGGTGCGCTCGCTGGCCGCCGCACCCGGCTGGGCCTGGACGGAATGCGGCGGCCTCGAGGGGCTGCGGACACGATTGCTCGCCGAACGTCCCGACACGGTGCGCATCAGCGGAATCCCCCGCACCGGAGTGATCAGTGACGTCCGCATCGAGCGCGGCCTGGCCGCCGGGCTGCCGTTGGCCGACGCTTTCGCCCAAGCCGAGCCCGATGCAGCCACCGCCGAAGATCTGCATCGGCTCGGCGAAGACATCGGATACCACGCGGCCGTCACGTGGGGCGCCCAACCCGGAACACTGGATGCCGTTTTCATCGTTCCCGTCGACGGTGAGGGCCGCCCAGCGTTGACAGACCTCTATCTGCCCGGCCCTCGAGCCGGTCAACGCGGCACCCACAACGAACCCCACGCCAACACCAAGATCAGCGCGGTCCGTCAGCGGTTGAGCGCGTGGTTGCCCGAATACATGGTGCCCACGCACATCGTGGTGCTCGAGGAATTCCCGCTGACCTCCTCGGGGAAGCTCGACCGCAGGGCCCTTCCGGCACCCGAGTACCAGGACGCCTACCTTTACGACGCGCCGAGCGGGATGGTCGAGGAGATTCTGGCCGGCATCTACGCTCAGGTCCTCGGGCTCGAGCGGGTGGGCGTCGCAGAGTCGTTCTTCGACCTGGGCGGCGATTCGCTGTCGGCGATGCGTCTGGTTGCCGCAATCAACACCAGCCTGGGTGCCGATCTTTCGGTGCGCACCCTGTTCGAGGCGCCCACCATCGGTCAACTGGCGCCGCATATCGGTGGGGATGCGAGTCGCTTGGAGCCGCTGGTGGCCGGCGAGCGACCTGCGGTAGTGCCGTTGTCGTACGCCCAGAACCGGCTGTGGTTCATCGACCAGTTCCAGGGGCCCTCGCCGGTCTACAACATGACGATGGCCTTGCGGCTGACCGGCTGGCTGGATGCCGACGCGCTGGGCGCGGCGCTGGGCGATGTGGTGGCCCGACATGAAAGCCTGCGCACGGTGTTCGCGGCGTCCGAGGGCACACCTCAGCAGCTCGTGCTTCCTGCCGAGCAAGCGGACTTCGGGTGGCAGGTCGTCGACGCGGATGGGTGGCCGGAAGGCCGGCTGAATGAGGCGATGCAGGCCGTTGCCCGGCACCCGTTCGACCTGGCGAACGAGATCCCGTTGCAAGCGCGGCTGTTCCGTATCAGCAACTCCGAACACGTGCTGGCGGCCGCGGTGCATCACATCGCCGCCGACGGCTGGTCGATCACCCCGCTGGTGCGTGATCTGGGTATGGCTTATGCCAGCCGGTGCGCGGGGCAGCCGCCTGGTTGGCAGCCGTTGGCGGTGCAGTATGCCGATTACACGCTGTGGCAGCGTCATCAGCTGGGCGATCTCGATGACAGCGGTAGCCCCATCGCCGCGCAGTTGGCCTACTGGCAGGACGCGCTGGCGGGGATGCCGGAGCGCCTCGAGCTGCCCACCGATCGGCCCTACCCGATGGTTGCCGATCAGCGGGGTGCCCAGGTGAGCGTGGACTGGCCGGCCGAATTGCAGCAACAGGTTCATCGGATGGCCCGCGAACACAGCGCCACCACCTTCATGGTGATCCAGGCCGCTTTTGCCGCGCTGCTGTCCAAGATCAGCGGCAGCAGCGATGTGGCGGTGGGCTTCCCGATCGCCGGGCGCCGCGATCCCGCGCTCGACGAGCTGGTCGGCTTCTTCGTCAACACTTTGGTGCTGCGCGTCGATCTGGCCGGAAACCCCACCGTGGCCGAGCTGCTGGCGCAGGTACGGCGGCGCAGTCTGGCCGCCTACGAGCACCAGGACGTGCCCTTCGAGCTGCTTGTCGAGCGGCTCAACCCGACCCGCAGTATGACCCATCACCCCTTGGTGCAGGTGCTGTTGGGCTGGCAGAACTTCGACTGGCAGGACAGCAATGCCGCCGGGTTGACCCTGGGTGATTTGGAAGCCAAGCCACTGTCGGTGGACACCCAGACCGCCCGCATGGACCTTACGTTCTCGTTGGCCGAACGCTGGGGCGACGGCGGTGCCCCGGCCGGGATCGGCGGGGTAGTGGAATTCCGCACCGACGTGTTCGACGCGGCCAGCATCGAGGCGCTCATCGAACGATTCCGGATGGTGTTGGCCGCGATGACCGCGGATCCGGGTCGGCCGCTGTCATCGGTGGACGTGGTCACCGAGGCCGAGCACGCCCGGTTCGATCGTTGGGGCAACCGTGCGGTGCTGAGCCGGCAGGGGCGCAAAGCGTCGATTCCGGCGTTGTTCGTCGCCCAGGTAGGGCGGACGCCGGACGCGGTGGCCTTGGTGTGCGGTGAGCATTCATGGACTTACCGGCAGCTAGACGACGCCGCAAACCGGTTGGCACATCTACTGATTGGCCACGGCGTCGGTCCGGCACAGTCGGTGGTCATACTCTTCCCTCGGTCCGCCGAGGCGATCGTCGCGATATTAGCGGTGCTCAAAACCGGGGCCGCATATCTTCCCATTGACCCGGCGCTGCCCCCGGCGCGGATCGAGTTCATGGTGGGCGACGCCGCGCCGGTTGCCGCCCTCACCACCGGTGGTTTGGCCGAGCGGCTGGACGGGTTCGGCCTCACGGTCATCGATGTCGCGGACCCCGCCGTCGACGCTCAACCCAGCACCGCGCCTCCGCCACCTCACCCCGACGAGACCGCCCACATCATCTACACCTCCGGCACGACCGGGGTGCCCAAAGGGGTGGCCGTCGCCCAGCACAACGTTGCCCAATTGTTCGACGGACTCGATATCGGTGTGGACCTGGGTGCACCGGGACAGGTGTGGACACAGTTCCACTCCTATGCCTTCGACTTCTCGGTCTGGGAGATCTGGGGTGCCCTCCTCAACGGTGGACGCCTGGTGGTGGTTCCCGACGTCGTCGCGCGTTCCGCCGAAGAGTTCCACGCACTCCTCGTGGGTGAGCAGGTCAGCGTCCTCACCCAGACTCCGTCGGCGGTGGCGATGCTGTCGCCGGAGGGTTTGCCGTCGACGACATTGGTCATCGGTGCCGAGCCGTGTCCGCCGGAGTTGGTGGATCGGTGGGCGCCCGGGCGGGTCATGGTCAATGTCTACGGCCCCACCGAGACGACGATGTGGTTGTCCAAGAGCACGCCGCTGCAGGCGGGGTCGGGCGCCCCTTCGATTGGCTCGCCGGTGGCGGGTGCGGCATTTTTTGTGCTGGATGCATGGTTGCGACCGGTCGCTGCCGGAGTTGTCGGCGAGCTGTATTTAGCGGGCCGGGGCGTCGGATTTGGATATTGGCGCCGGCCCGACTTGACCGCGACGCGCTTTGTGGCATGCCCGTTCGGAGGCGTGGGAACACGCATGTACCGCACGGGCGATCTGGTGTGCTGGGGCGCGGATGGACAGCTGCGATACTTCGGACGCGTCGACGAACAGGTCAAGATCCGCGGGTATCGCATCGAACTCGGCGAAGTGCGCTCAGCTCTCGCTGCGCTCGACGGAGTGGAACAGGCGGCGGTGATCGCCCGCGAGGATCGCCCCGGTGATAAGCGCCTGGTCGGTTACGTGACCGGCAACGCCGACCCGACCGCGGCGCGCAGCGCGCTGGGCGAGCGGTTGCCGGCCTACATGGTGCCGGCGGCGGTGGTGGTGCTCGAGGCGCTGCCGATAACCCCGAACGGCAAACTCGACACCCGCGCCCTGCCGGCACCCGACTACGCCGCGGGCGGATACCGCGCCCCCGGTAGCGCGGTCGAAGAGATTCTGGCCGGCATCTACGCGCAGGTCCTCGGGTTCGAGCGTGTCGGGGTCGACGACTCCTTCTTCGATCTGGGTGGAGACTCACTGTCGGCGATGCGGGTCGTCGCCGCGGTCAACGCCGCGCTGGACGCCGGCCTTCCGGTGCGTTCCTTGTTCGAGGCGCCCACAATCGCGCAGCTGGCACCGCGAATCGGTGCAGATGCGGGCAGAGTTGCGTCGTTGGTCGCGGGGGAGCGGCCGGCGGTGGTCCCGTTGTCGTTCGGCCAGAGCCGCCTGTGGTTCCTCGACCAGTTCCAGGGGCCCTCACCGATGTACAACATCGCGGCGGCGCTGCGCCTGGACGGGGAGCTCGATACCGCTGCGCTGGGCGTGGCGCTGGCCGACGTGGTGGGTCGTCACGAAAGTCTGCACACGCTGTTCCCATCGGTCGACGGGGTACCGCGGCAGGTCGTCGTGCCCGTCGAGCGCGCGGACTTCGGCTGGCAGGTCGTTGATGCCAGCGGATGGCCGGAAGGCCACCTGGTTGACGCCATCGGTGCCGTGACGCGTCACCGGTTTGATCTGGGCGCCCAAATTCCAATGCGCGCTTGCCTTTTCAGGGTCACCGATGACGAACACGTGCTGGTGGCCGTCGTGCACCACATCGCCGCCGACGGCTGGTCGCTCACGCCGCTGGTGCGTGATCTGGGTGTGGCTTATGCCAGCCGTACCGCGGGGCGCGCACCCGGATGGGCGCCCTTGACGGTGCAGTATGCCGACTACACGCTGTGGCAACGCGCGCAGCTTGGAGCTTTGGACGACGGCGACAGTCGCATCGCCGCGCAGCTGGCCTACTGGCAGGATGCGCTGGCCGGCATGCCCGAGCGGCTGGATCTGCCCACCGATCGGCCCTACCCGCCGGTGGCTGACCAGCGTGGCGCGAGTGTGGCGGTGGAGTGGCCGGCGGAGCTGCAGCAGCGGCTGGAGAGTGTCGCTCGCGAGCACAACGCGACCACGTTCATGGTCGTGCAGGCCGCGCTGGCCGTGCTGCTGTCCAAGATCAGCGCCAGCAGCGATGTGGCCGTGGGTTTCCCCATCGCCGGTCGCCCCGATCCCGCCTTGGACGAGCTGGTTGGTTTCTTCGTCAACACCTTGGTACTGCGCGTCGATGTGGCCGGCGATCCCAGCTTCGCCGAGCTGCTGGCACAGATCCGGCGGCGCAGCCTATCCGCCTACGAGCATCAGGACGTGCCCTTCGAGGTGCTGGTGGAGCGGCTCAACCCGACCCGGAGCATGACCCACCATCCACTGATCCAGGTGATGTTGGCCTGGCAGAACCTGCCCGGCCTCAGCGCTGACCCTGCCACCGGGCTGACCCTGGACAATCTGCGCGTAACGCCGCTGCCGGTGAACAGCCAAACCGCCCGGATGGATGTGGAGTTTTCGCTGGCCGAACGCTGGTCCGAGAGCGGTGAGCCGGCCGGAATCGGCGGAACGGTCGAATTTCGGACCGATGTCTTCGATGCGGAAAGCATTGTTGCGCTGGTCGGGCGGTTGGAGCGCGTGGTAATGGCGATGACCGCGGACCCGACACGGCGGTTGTCGTCGGTGGATCTGCTCGACGAGCGCGAACGCGTTTGGCTTGATGAGCGAGCTAACCGGGCGGTGTTGGCCCAGCCGGTGACCACAGCGGTCTCGATTCCGGTGCTGTTCGAGGCGCAGGCGATGCGTGCCCCGGACTCGGCAGCGATGAGTTGCGGTGGATCGACGTGGAGCTACCGCGCCCTCGATGCGGCGGCTAATCGGCTGGCGCATCTGCTAGTCGGTCGGGGTGTCGGCGCCGGCGGATGTGTGGCGATGCTGGTGGAGCGTTCGGCCGAGGCGGTCGTGGCGATTTTGGCGGTGCTCAAAACCGGCGCGGCTTATCTGCCGATCGACCCGGTATTGCCGACCACGCGGATCGGATTCATGCTCCGCGATGCGGCGCCGGTGGCCGTCATCACCACACCAGATTTGCGATCAAGACTGAACGGTCATGACCTACCGATCATCAACCTCGACGATGCCGCTGCCGATGAACAGCCCAGCACCGGCCTACCCGCGCCGGGCCCCGACGATATTGCGTACCTGATTTACACCTCGGGCACCACCGGGGTGCCCAAGGGCGTCGCGGTCACCCACCGCGGTGTGACCGAGCTGTTGGCCTCGTTGGACGCAGGCCTGCCGCCGGCCGGGGTGTGGGCACACAGTCACTCATTGGCCTTTGACGTTTCGGTGTGGGAGATCTTCGGCGCGCTCTTGCGTGGTGGGCGGCTGGTGGTGGTGCCCGAGTCGGTGGCGCGCGCACCCGAAGCGTGGCACGACATGCTGGTCGGCGAGGGCGTCAGTGTGTTGACCGAGACGCCGTCCGCAGTGTCGGTGTTGTCGCCGCAGGGTTTGGAGTCGGTGGCACTGGTGATGGCCGGTGAGGCTTGCCCGCCCGAGGTGGTGGATCGATGGGCGTCAGGGCGGGTGATGGTGAACGCCTACGGTCCGACCGAGACGACGATGTGTGTCGCGATCAGTGCGCCGCTGACGCCCGGGTCCGGGCCCGTTCCGATCGGTTCGCCGGTGTCGGGAGCGGCGCTGTTTGTGCTGGACAAGTGGTTGCGTCCGGTGCCGCCCGGGGTAACCGGGGAGCTGTTTGTGGCCGGTGGCGGGGTAGGCGCCGGGTATGTGGGCCGCTCGGGTTTGACGGCCTCGCGGTTTGTGGCGTGTCCGTTCGGAGGCGTGGGAACGCGCATGTACCGCACCGGCGATTTGGTGTGCTGGGGTGCCGATGGGCAGCTGCGGTATCTAGGGCGTGCCGATGAGCAGGTCAAGATCCGCGGGTATCGCATCGAGGTCGGTGAAGTTCAGGCCGCGCTGGCCGCGCTCGACGGGGTGCAGCAGGCGGTCGTCGTCGCCCGCGAGGACCGCCCCGGAAGCAAACGATTGGTGGGTTACGTCACCGGGACCGCGGAGCCCGTCCAGGCACGCGACGCGCTGGCCGAGCGGCTTCCTGCCTACATGGTGCCGGCGGCGGTGATCGCATTGGAGGCGCTGCCGCTGACACCCAACGGCAAGCTCGACACCCGAGTCTTGCCGGCTCCGGAGTACACCGCCAGTGAATATCGCGCTCCGGAAAACCCAACCCAAGAGATCCTTGCCGGCATCTACGCCCAAGTCCTCGAACGCGGGCACGTCAGCATCGATGACTCCTTCTTCGACCTGGGTGGAGACTCGCTGTCAGCGATGCGAGTCATCGCCGCAGTCAACGCCAGCCTTGATGCCGGGCTTGGAGTACGCGTCTTGTTCGAGGCGCCCACAGTGGCCCAGTTGGCGGCCCGTATCGGTACTGAAGGGGGTGGACTGGAGCCACTGGTCGCCGGTGAACGTCCGACGGTCGTTCCGCTGTCGTTTGCCCAGAACCGCATGTGGTTCCTCGATCAGTTACAGGGCCCATCACCCATCTACAACATGGCAGCAGCGTTACGGCTCTGCGGGCGATTAGACCCCGGGGCATTGGGTGCGGCGCTGGCCGATGTCATCGACCGTCACGAGAGCCTGCGCACGCTATTCCCGGCGCCAGAGGGGATTCCGCAACAACTGGTGGTCGCGGCCGAGCGGGCCGAATTCGGATGGCAGGTCGTCGACGCCAGCGGCTGGCCGGCCGGCCGGCTCCAAGAGGCCATCAGCGAGACGGCGCTACAGCCGTTCGATTTGGCTAATGACATCCCCTTCCGGGCGCGGTTGTTCCGGGTCGCCGCGGACGAGCACCTGATGGTGATCGTGGCGCACCACATCGCCGCCGACGGCTGGTCGATGACGCCACTGACGCGTGACCTGGGTATGGCCTACGCCAGCCGTTGTGCGGGGCGGGCTCCGGGGTGGGCTCCGCTGGCGGCCCAGTATGTCGATTACACGCTGTGGCAGCGTGCGCAATTCGGCGACCTCGAAGACAGCGGCAGCCGTGTCGCCGCGCAGCTGGCCTATTGGGAGGATGCGCTGGCCGGGATGCCCGAGCGCCTGCAGCTGCCCACCGATCGGCCG
>NZ_LZJR01000049.1 GCF_001667925.1 Mycobacterium sp. E2479
ACCCATGACCCGACTCATCTGTCACCTATGTCGTGAACTCAGACACCCTTAGCTCCACCAGCACGAACACCGTTATTGAGGCTGTTACGGTAAGGGCAATACCACAACGCCGCACCCAAACCGGCTATCGGCGAGGCCACGCCAGCAAACTAGATACCTAATGCGCTGGTCAGCCCGTCAATCGCGGCCCGACTGCTCGCATCGCTGGTGTGGCCGTAGATGTCACCGGTGATGGAGATCGAGGCATGGCCCAGCAGGTCAGCCACGGCCTTGATGTGCACACCGGCTGCCAGCCACGCCACGGCGGCGCTGTGCCGCAGGGTGTGACCCCGACGCCCTCGACACCGGCTCTGGATGCCGCGACTTAGATGGTGCGCAGCACGTTGCGCGGTTCGACCGGCGTCCCGAACTCGGTGGTAAACACCAGGCCGGTGTCAGTCCAATGCTCACCGGCGTGTAACCGGTCTGCGGCCTGGGCCGCGCGCTGAGACTTGAGCATCGCCACGATGGCCGGTGACAGGGGCACCGTGCGCCGGGACCGCTCAGACTTCGGTTCGGTGATCGTCAGCTCATCGCCGACACGGCGTAGAGTGCTGCGAACCTTCAGCCACCCCTCACTGAGGTTGACGTTGAGGAGAAATCCTCCACTCGGTCGATGACCTCCATCACCGCATCCCAGCCGCACACGGCATAGAACACTGAATCACCGATTCGATGCACCGGGGCCTCGGCGCGCATACGGTCGTAGAGCGGATAGGGATCTTGTAGGGCGTCGACACCGAAAAAGTGAATCGGATCATTAAGGGCGGTCATCGTGTAGCCACCTATTTGATTGCCCGTACCGGTATTGTCTTCCAGCCGACCACGTTCGCCATGTGAACCCGTTCGCACCGGTCGAAGTCGACTTCGTATCGCGGCATGAAGTCGAGGAGCTTCTCCAACGCGATGGCGCTTTCCATGCGAGCCAGCGCGGCGCCGAGGCAACTGTGGATGCCGTATCCGAGCCCGAGATTCGGGGCCTCGGTGCGGTCTCGGTCGATGTCGAACGTGTCGGCGTTAGTCCACACCAGGTGGTCACGATTGGCAGCCCCTCCAATCAGGAACACCGGGGCGCCTTCGGGAATCGTTTGTCGGTGCAGGTGAACGTCTTTCGTGGCGACGCGCACGTTGTATTGCGACGGTGCCTCGTACCGCAGTAGTTCTTCGACCGCAGCGGGGATGCGGCTTCGATCATCGAGCAACTTCTGCCATTGGTGTGGGTGCCTGGCGAAGAGGTAGATCGCGCTGCCGACGAGCTTGGTCACGGTTTCGGCGCCCGCTCCGCCGAGCATCGTTGCGAATGCGGCGATTTCGATGTCGTCGAGTCGAGTCTTGTTGCCGTCGTGACGGACCAACTCGGCTTCGAGCAATTTGGTGAGCAGATCATCTCGGGGACGGGTGCGGCGCTGCTCGATTAGCTCGTAGTAGTACATCGCGGTATCGATGGAGGCTTGGGTGCCCTCCTCGGTCAGTTCGAGTTGTCCGATCTCGCGGGTTAAGGACAAGTCGACCCAGTGCCGCACCTTTTGTGCGTCGTCCTCAGGTGCGCCGAGCATGCTGGTGATGACTTCGACGGGAAACGGTGCGGCGAAGTCTTGGACGGCGTCGAATCCGTCGGGGTCGACCCGGCTGAGGTACTTGTCGATCTTCTCGGTGGCCATTGGCTTTTGGGCTTGGATTGCTCTGGGCGTGAAGACTTTGTTGAGCAAGCTGCGCATGTCTCGATGGCTGGGAGGGTCCATCATGATGATCATGCGTGGGCCGGTGTCGACGGGTAGTCCGTTGCGGATCGAGGCGAGGTCGGTTCCCCGGGCCGACGAGTAGGTTGCCGCGTCTTTGTACGCGGGCGCGACGTCGGCATGGCGGGTCAGTGCGTAGAAGTCGAGGTCGGCGTTGTAGTAGACCGGTTGCTCATCGCGCATGCGTCGGTAGGTGTGGTAGGCCCCGTTGAAGAAGTCCTCCGAGAACGGATCGAAGACGATTTGTGCGGTCGTCATGGCACCTTCCAATACCTCGGATACATCACATCGCAGTGTGATTGTCGCGGTCCATAGCTGCCGGGGTGCGGTCGAACGCGCGTGCCATGGCCTGCACTGTGTACGACGCTGCGAGGCGACCGTCGACGGTGAAGACCTTGCCGTTGCCTTGGATCAGTCCACGTCCCGACCAGAAGGCGTCATTGCTGTACAGCAGCCAGTTGCTGACATCGACGTCGTCGTGAAAGGCGATGGTGCTCATCATGACTGCGGTCGAGATGGTGTCGTGTGCTTGGGCTTCACCGAAGCCCCGATGCGGTGCCATGCCTGCCGCAATGGTCCAATGTGTGGTCGATTGGGCAAGAAGCGCAGCGTGCAAATACGACTCGTCAGGCGCATCCCGGAAGCGGACCCACACATCGATGTGGGGCGGTCCGATGCGGTCGGGGTCGGAATCGTAGGCTCCGTTGACGACTCGTATCTCGCGTCCGGTGACTCCGAATCCCGGAAAGCTTTCCGCCGCCCCGGGTCCTGGCACGTCGGGCATGGGTGGCTGGTCGCGAATCAGGTCGGGTGCGCCGGAATCGGCGAGCACTAGCGCCGCGCAGCACAGCGCGCCGTGTTGAGTGGCGTGGACTTGCGTCGTAGAGAAGGTCTTGCCGTGCCGCAGCACCTCGAGGGTTAGATCGACCGGGCGATCGAGGGCTGCTGATTTTGTGAAAATGGTCGATACAGAGGTAACTCGTTGGCCCGGAAGCGACTTGGATACCGCGACGACGGACTCTGCGACGAGTTGGCCACCCTCCACGACGTTGCG
Source organism: Mycobacterium sp. E2479 (assembly GCF_001667925.1). Classification (GTDB taxonomy): domain Bacteria; phylum Actinomycetota; class Actinomycetes; order Mycobacteriales; family Mycobacteriaceae; genus Mycobacterium. Next base: position 2,833 of record NZ_LZJR01000049.1, read on the forward strand.
CCAGGTAGGTCCGTGCGCGGGGCCGACGAACCGGCCCTCGCCGGCGGGCTCGACATCAACGATCCGCACCAGCTCGGCAGCGTCGCCCCATAGCGGGAAGGAGGCTGGAACGCTCCTGCCCTCAGGCCACCGCTCGACGATTTCGATGCGACAGGGCGTGTCGTAGAACGACACGTAGTCCGCGATCCCCGCGACCTCGGGAAGCGGAGTGCGGTAGGTCCACGCGACGCTGTCCGCGTGGTCGTGGGCACCTGCGAGGTCCCAATATGCAGCGCGACCCTTGAACGGGCATTCCGTTGTGCGATCCGAGGGCGTCAACAGGTCCCAACGGACGTCGGACTTCGGGAAATACAGTCGGTCAACATGATCGGTCTCGGTCACCACCAGACAGCCGTCACTTTCGGCGATGAGCACGTCACCATGCCAGAGCTGACCGGTGTGCTGAGAGGGCGTGATGTCAATCCGATAGTCCGGGTGGTCGGGCCACGCCGAGTCGACCTGATCGCTCGCGGCCTGCCGGTCGGTGGGTGTCACGATTTATCTCTGACGAGTGCGGGCATGGTTTCCCAGCCTCGGACGGTGGAGGTGGTCGACATCCGTGCTGCCGAGAGATCGACGTCCCACTCGGGGAACCGCTTCAAGATCTCTTCGAGTGCGATGCGCCCTTCCAGGCGCGCCAAGGCCGCACCAATGCAGAAATGCGCACCGACGGCGAAGGCGATGTGTGACCGGGTCTGGCGGTGAATGTTGAACACCTCGGCGTCGTGGCCGAATTGGCGGTCGTCTCTATTCGCCGAAGCGATGAGGAGCGTCATCACACTGCCGGCAGGCACCTGCTGGCCGTAGTACTCGACCTCGCGTGTGACGTAACGCGACACAAACGGAGCGGGACCTTCGAAACGTAATAACTCCTCGACCGCCTGAGGGATCAGACCCGGATCGGCGACGAGTTCCCGTCGTTGGTCGGGATGCTCGGCGAGCACCTTTGCCGCCCATCCGATCAGCCGTGCTGTGGTCTCGTTGCCCGCCAGGGCGACCATGTTGACGTACATGAGCAGCTCGGCGCGCTCCAAGTGGCGGGTGACGCCTTGCTCGTCTTCGAACTGCACATTCAGCAGTTCGGTGACAATGTCGTCGGACGGATTGTCCGCTCGCCAGTCGATGTAGTCCGCCCAGAGTTGACCGTCATCGAATCCGGTCGACGCGGACTCCATGGGCCGACCCGCCTCGGTGGTCAGAATCTCGTTCGCGTGGTCGCGAGACCTCAGTTGATCCTCATCGGGGAAGCCCAACAGCATGCCGATGACCCGCATGGGCAGTTCCGCGCCGAAGTCCGTGACGAAGTCGAATCCGCCTGCACCGACGAGCGGGTCGAGGCTGCGCACGCAGAACTCTCGAATCCGCGGCTCCAACGCGCTGATCTTGCGCGGAGTGAACATCCGCGACAACAGCCTTCGGTGAATGTCGTGTCGGGGTGGGTCCTCCGCGACGATAAGCCCGGACGGAATATCCATATCCGCCTTGATGAACTCCAAGATGTCGCCGCGCGCGGAACTGAACGTCTTGTTGTCGAAGAGAGCCTTCTCGACATCTGTGTACCGGCTCAGCGCGAAGAAGTCGTGCTGCTCGTTGTAGTAGAGCGGCATCTCATCTCGTAACCGCTGGTACAAGGGGTAAGGATTGGCGACAAGGTCGACGTCGTAAGGGTCGAAACGAAGCTCACCAGTCATGTTGCGGGACATTTAGTCGCTCCTCTACCTCGCCGACGTGCGGTTAGTTGCCGCTAGCCGTGTTGTGCAGTACTTTTAAGCATGTGCTTAAAAGTTAAGCATATGCTTAACATGCCGAGGTGGAGCCGGTCAACCCGATAGCCTGACCTGTCAGCACTTACGAAGAATGCGAGTCATGAATGGCATCGCCACGACGGATCGCGTCGCCAAACGCGAAGACACGCACAGTGATACTGGATGCAGCCGAGCAACTGATGCTCGATGAGGGCTGGGCAGCCGTCACGGGCCGCCGCGTTGCGCAGAGAGCCGGTCTTGGCTCACAGCTCGTGCACTACCACTTCGGCACCATGGACGATCTCCTTCGAGCGGTTTTCCAACGCCAAGCCGAAACAGGGTCCATGGCACACGCTGAAGCCCTTGAATCGCCGCAGCCGCTGTGGGCACTCTGGCGGATGATTCGCGATGCCCCTTGGGGTAAGTGGGCCATCGAGGTTCTTGCCCTGGCCAACCATCGTCCGCAACTCGCAGCCGAACTACGCCACTACGCACAGACGTTCCGCGCCCAGCAAGCTGAGATGGTCGCCGCCGTGTTGAAGAAGTACGACGTCGATGAACAAAGCGTTCCGCCCATGGCGGTGGCATTCCTGATGACCGTCATCCCGCCAGTCCTATTCATGGAGGACCAAATCGACATCACCGCAGGGCACACCGAGATAGTCGGACTCGTCGAGCGCTACCTCCGCGAAGTCGAAGGCGAACCCCCTGCGAGCTAGTCGGGCGGGATCGATAGGGGTGGGGGGGTGCCCGCTCGACCGACTGACGTGTGCCTCGTACGGCGAGCACCGTCTTTCTCCGGAGAGATGGCTTCGGACGAAGCGTCCGCAGTCCGTCCGGAGTAGGTCCAAACAGCGGCCCTCATTGGCCAACGTCGCCAACGCCGTGACCTGCTGGCCTACATGAGCGTCAACGCTGTCAGTGACAACAAACGCCCAAGTTTCAACTTTGCCCGAAACGTGGCTAGCCGAAACGTATGGCTGCATGCCCTGCGGCAAGATTACCCACCGTACCGGCCCACGCGAGTTTTAGAACCCGGTGTGCCTAGCCATAAGACAGCAGATCAGGCGGCGGTGGACTGCATCCGACGTTTTTGCTTAAGCATGGCTTTTGCGACGAGCATCGACAACGCGGGCGAGAACCGCTCCAGGTACCAGAATGCCTTCCACCACGTCGGCAACACAATGATCGCGTCTCCCCGCAACACGGCACGAAGGGCGCGCTCGGCGAACCGTTCGGGTTTTGACGTTTCTAGAAAGCGTTCTATTGGTCCTGGTGCCATCCCCCGATGTCTCTCCGTTAGCACCATCGGAGTCGAGACCATGCCAGGACAAAGCACCGATACCTGCACGCCGTGGCGCTCGGCCTCGATGCGCAACGACTTGGAGATCCCGACAACGGCGTGCTTGGTGGCGGTGTAGCTGGCCGGCGCTGCGCCGGCGGCGAGACCGGCGATCGAGGCTGTGTTCACGATGTGGCCGGAGTGCTGCCCGATCATGATCGGATAGACCGCCTGGATGCCGTGCACCACACCGCGCAGGTTCACATCGAACACGTCGTTCCAGTCATCGAGCGTGTACGAGTCGACCTCACGGTCGACCAAAATGCCTGCGTTGTTAAACAGGTAGTCGATCCGCCCGGACTGCCCTACTGCCTCGGCGACGGCACGCTCAAACGATGGATAGCTGCGCACATCCAGCTCAATCGCGTGCGCCTTTGTGCCACCCCTGTTGAGGCGTTGCGTCAGGTCCTGCGCGGGGCCGATCTGACGATCGGCGATCCAGACCTCGGCGCCCCCATCGACCAACTTGGTCGTCAACGCGGCGCCAATGCCGGACGCCCCGCCGGTAACGAACGCAACCTTCCCCGACACGCTCGATGCAATTGACGAAGGATAATCGCTCGCCCTTGCAGGGTAATTGCAAGCCTGTCCGTCAGATAGTGGCACCGTCGGCGGCCTCTCGTCCGAAGTTCACGATTCAGCGCACCTGTCCGGCTTGATGTGCTCGTCCGATGATGCGTGCCGTTCGTGGACCGGCAACGACGTCATCCGTGGATAGAGGATCGCTGGACCGAGCCATCGCGCAACAAAGCGGCGAAGTGCGATTCCGTCGCGCTGCCGCCGCCCGGGATCGGTCAGGAGAGAATGCACTGTGCGCAAGGTCATTTCGGCAAGCTCATTGAGCGCGGTGGTGTCGAAGCCGTGAAGCTTCCAATCGACATCGAGGCGGTGGAAGGCCGACAAGCAGAAAACGATCGCTGTGTCGGAGGTGAGCGAGATGGCAGCTTCGCCCTCAGGGGTCTGGGTAAGCAAGCTCTCCAACTGTGGATCGCCGGTAAGGTTTTCAACTGCGAACGAAATTATTTCGACGATCGCAGTGACCGGGTCATTGAGGCCGCTGACGTGCTGCACACCTTGGTCGATGAAACCGTTGACCGCACGCATTGCACTGGCAATGAGGAGCGCGTCCGCGTTGGGAAAGTACCGGTATACCGTCTGACGAGTGACTCCGAGCCTTCGGGCGACGTCGGCAAGCCGTAGCGCCGACCCGTGTTCAGCGATCACGTCGTCTACCGCATCCAGAATGCGGGCAATTGCCTCCTCGTCCGAGGCGGGTGTGACACCCGCCCAGCCGCGACTACGCATCCGCTGCCACAACCATTTCGCTGTCGAACTCAATCTCAAGCGTCGTGGGGCCGGTCATACCGAGCAGAGACTTCCACGGCGCAGGAGCGACGAGATGGGGTGCGGTGAGACGTCGGGTGAGGACTATAAGTGCTTCCGCCAATTCCCGCCGTGCGAGGTTCGCCCCTAGGCAGTAGTGCGCGCCACCACCGAAAGTCAAAATCGCAGGTAAGTCGTTGCGGGCGATGTCGAACCGATCTGCATCCTCATAAATCGCTGGATCACGGTTGGCTGCAAAGGTGTTCACGACGACCAAGGTCCCCGCCGGGAACGTGTACCCACCAATTTCGGCATCCTCTGTGGCGGCTCGCACCGAGATACAGACCGCAGGCGAGTGCCGCATGCTCTCCTCAACCGCCTGCATCGCAAGCTCTGGCTGGTCGCCCAGCTTCGCCCATTGATCCGGATGCTCGCACAGCACCTGCACTGAGGCGGCCAGTTGGTGTCGGGTGGTGTCCGTCCCCGCCATCAAGAAGCCAGCCACCAGCATGCGCAGTTCATCGAGATTGAGCCTGTCCCCGTCGCTTTCGGCGCGTATAAGCTCAGACAGCAGATCATCAGTCAGATGGCTCCGGCGTGCGGCGACCATGTCATCGACGTAGGCGTCCAGTTCGCTCCACGACCGCATGATCGCGGCTTCATCGAAGGTGGCGTCGGGCTGAAAGTTGAAAGCCTTGAAGATTTCGGCGGTCCACTCTGAGAATAGATGCCAGTCTTCCCGAGGCGCACCGATCAGCGCACACATGATCGGGGTGGGATACGGCCGCGCGATATCGGTCACGACGTCGCAACGACCGACCTCTACTACTTGATCGATCAGCCCGTTCATCACCTCATGAATCGTGTCCTGTAGGCGCGACGTCGAGCGGGGAGTGAACGCCCTCGACACCAGCTTGCGTAAGCGAGTATGTGGCGGGCCATCGAGACCTAGAAGGCTGCTCATCATCTTGTCGTACAGCGGGCCTGAGGTGACGCCCTGTGCTGCCAGCGTGAGCCCGGGTGGCAGTCGGAATCTGTTGTCGCGCAGCACGTCCCGCGCCAAATCGTAGGACAGTATTTCCGGACCGAGAGGGCCAATTGCGATGGGAGCACACGATTGCGCAGCTCGCACGTCTTCGAGGATGTCCTGCGGAGTGGCGGTAAAGTCGTAGCTGAACGTGGGGAGGCCAGCTTCGAAGACGCTGGGAGCGGCAGTGTTCACGTTCATCGCGATGCCTCAACTTCCACTAGGCCATCGTTGTGGGCGTCCCCCGGACATACTTTCTCAAAGCGTATGACCATAACCCCCCAACTGTCAATGACTGGCGATATTTATCCAGGTAAAGCAATGTGCCGCCTACGCTGATCATACAATGTGTCCAGATACGTCCGTATTGCGGGCCGCAGTTCTAGCGAAGGGATCTAGCCGCAAGACACCGCCGAAGCGAACACAGCACTGGATACGGACTGCCCTGATCGAGTCTGAGTGGACCTTGAATTGACGAGCGTGTACGCGTAACGACTAGTTCCGGCCCGACCAGTAGTCGCGTCATTCGCGCTTCCCCATCGGCCCGTCCTCTCCCGTTCGATGGCCGGGGGCCACGATGACCGCGAGTACCGACAGGCCTGCGGCTCTGTCACCGTTCGGCGCGCTCGGTCGTGGGCTTGCCGAGTTGCAGGCGTACCGGGCGCCGGGGGGCGCTGCAGTGTGCTGGCCGTGCTGGGGAGTCGGCCGCAACCATGTTTCGTACCCAAACCAGGCACGAATTCGCCTATATCCGGCAATGTTCGCTGGCCGCATGAAGCGCTATCTAGCTGCAATAACGTGCATTCCGCGGATATCAGCGAACATGTCCGATCGCATTGGCAGTGTGGGGGTCAGGGGTTCGAGTCCCATTAGCTCCACGCTGTGATGAGTCGAGTCATGGGTTACACCTGAGTCGCGTCATCGGTTACAGATTGCCCCGGCCATCGGCCGGGGTGTTTTTGTTGGTTGCGCCAGTAGTTGCGGTCGGGGTCGACGGTGTGGCTGGCGATGAGTTGGCCGTTGGGTGTGGTTAGGACGCTGATGGTTGCTGTGGTGACGAGGATGAGGACTTGGTGCCGGCATGGGCGGTGCCGATGCCGAGGTGATGTGCAGCTGGCATAGGTAGGGTTAATTCATGGGTCGCGAGTTTGTCGAGATCCGAATAGACCCCCGGCAATTTATCCAGACGACGCCCGAAGCCGTCCGGCCGCGGCTGCTGGACTGGCAGGTTGACGCCAAGGGTAGGCACACCGCCTGGCGTTACCGCATAACGCCCTACGAGCAGGACGGCCAACCGAGGTGGTGGTTGGACGGGACCGGCCAGCACCCGTGGACCAGCGACGACGTCGAGTATCTCAAGGACGTGGCCGAGCACCACGCCGGTCGACTGTTGCGCAGACAGCGATGGCGGCCCAAAAGCATGTTCAACGGCCAGGAGCCGCCGTTGTGGATGGGTGGTCGAGGGTGGTCCTGATGAGAACTGGGAATTATCGCCACCCCCATGCGCGTCGAAATTCCGCAGTGACGATGCTGTTCGCCGACCTGGTGGATTCGACGGCACCGTTTTCCAGCATCGCGCCGAAGATCTACTGCACTGTGGTCGGAAGGTACCCGGAATAGGTGCGTCAGCCGAGCTCGCCTTTCATGGTCGAGAGGCAACGAGACTTAACGGCGACCATGAGCGGCTAACGAGCAGTGAAATCGGTTGATTGCCAAACAAATACGGGATATATCGGCAATCACCGCGTCCGAATCGATGGGCGAGCGCCCGATCGGGATATTCCGGACCGATGCTGGGCCGTCGCGGTCCCCGGCTGCCTCGTCACAGACGCGCGTGGCTTTGTTTGTGCTGGACCGTTGTTGGCAGAATTGCGAACCCGCCGCGTTCAACCGTATTCGGTTGCGGCGGGTCGCGTTATGAATAATGCTACCGCGGGTTACCGTGTTGCCGTGCCTGATTGGTGCGGGTGTTCAGCGTCACCCCATTTTTCGCGCCGCGATGTCCTCAAATACGTTGCGGCTGCACCAATTATGCTGGGTTTGGGCGCCGCCGCATCAGGTCAGGTCCAACCCCCGAGCGCGGGGGCCGATCCGGCGTTGGTCGCGGCGGTCGAAGCGCCCGGGCAGGCGGTCAATATCGTCAGCCGCGCCCAGTGGGGCGCCGACGAGTCGATTCGCAGCCGAGCACCGATGTACGACAACGGAATCAAGGCAGGAGTCGTGCACCATACCGCTGGCGTAAATGATTACGCGCCGCAGGATTCGGCGGTAATTGTGCGGTCGATCTACGATTACCACACCCGCAACCTGCGCTGGTCGGACATCGCCTACAACGCTCTGGTCGACAAGTACGGTCAAGTATTCGAGGGCCGATTCGGCGGGATGACGAGAGCGGTTCGGGGCACCCACACTGGCGGGTTCAACCGCAACACATGGGCGGTATGCATGATCGGGGAGTTCGGCGCGGTGGGCCCCACGCCGGTTCAGGTGCGCACCGTCGGGCGCCTACTCGGGTGGCGGCTGGCCATGGATGGCATCGACCCGCAGGGCAGCGTCGCGTTGACATCGGACGGGGGCCCCTACACCCGTTTCCCCCAAGGCGCCGCCTTGAGCCTGCCGTGCATTTTCGCCCACCGCGACGTCAGCGATACCGATTGCCCCGGGAACCTCGGATATGCCTTGATGAACCAGATCCGCGACATTGCCGCGCGATTCAACAAACGCCCCAGCGCCCAGGATCTGGCGCAGTCGCTACAAGGTAGTGCGATCTATGACCGGTGGCAGGCGATGGGCGGCATAAACAGCGCACTGGGCGCACCGACGTCGCCGGAATCGCAAGGAGCGGGTGCCACACGATACGTCATCTTCGAGAAAGGAGCCATGTACTGGTCACCGGCCAGCGGGGCCCAGCCCGTCACCGGCGCCATCTACGCCGCGTGGGGCACCCTAGGCTACGAACACAGCGCGCTGGGGCTGCCGACCAGCGCTGAAATTCAGGAGCCCGAGTGGGCCGTCCAGAATTTTCAACACGGCACCCTGAACTTTGATCGTGGGAGTCGGGAAGTCATTAGCGTGATCGACGGTGTTGCCGGACTGGTTCCGCCGCCGTCAGCAGGCGAGCCGCCCGTGCAGCTTGAACGGTTTTCGCCGGCGCGCAACCGAGTTTGACCGTGGCGCCTGTTCCCCGACGCGGTAGTCATGTGTGGACTGAGATTTATTGACCCGATTGGCCTCCTGGGCGTGCATCGCGCGCTTGCGCTCGGTCCTATTGTGCGGCTGGATCCCCCGCAGGAGAGCGCTCTTGACGCCGTCAAGACCGAAAGCAAGCCGCAGGTATTGAACGGGATGAATTGCAACGAGATGTACCGAACCTGCAGTTAAAGCGGCGTTTTCGTGGTCAAGGCAGAGGTTCGAGTCCCCTTAGCTCCACCATTGTCATGAGTCGAGTCATCGGTTACACGTGAGTCGCATGATCGGTGATAGATTGCCCCGGCCATCTTCCGGAGGCGATTTGTTGGTTGCGCAATAGTTGTAGTCGGGGTCCCAGGACACTCGAATGTCGGACTGGGAGGTGTGCCCCAGACGATATGCAGAGCGAATAGCCGCAATTGACAGGCGGCCTATTATTGGGTGGCATGCCCCAGTGTATGTATCGTGAACCCCAGGAGGCGACATGGTTGAGCATCGACACGTCGAATGGGACATTGAGACGCGATGCATCTCGACCGCCCGCCTGAACTTGCGCCCGTGGCAACTCGACGACGACCAGGCCGCCTATGAGATATACGGGGCGCCGGAAGTTTCCCGTTGGCTGTCGCCCGCGCTGCCGTTGATCACCGACCTCGAGCGCATGCGGCAAGTGTTGAAGGAATGGATCGCCGAAAGCGACGCGGCGGGCCTACCCCAGGGCCGATGGGCTATCACCGATAGAGACTCTGGCGAACTGTTCGGGGGAGTGGCACTGCTTCCACTTCCGCCGGGTCGCACCGATCTCGAGATCGGATGGCAGGTTGCACCCAAGCAGTGGGGTCACGGCTACGGCGCGGAAGCCGGTCATGCGGTGGCCCACCAGGCATTCACGAACGTTGGTGTCAGTGAGGTCTTCGCCGTCGTGCGGCCAGGCAATCATCGTGGGGTGGCTACCGCGCGGCGAGTGGGCATGGACTGGGTCGGTGAGACCGACAAGTATTACAACCTGACGCTCGAGGTCTACCGGCTGAGCAAAGCGGATTTGGATCTGCCAGAGCCGGCCTGCGCACCACCACGGGATCGCAACTAGCCTTCAAACCCGTAGGCTCTTGGCTGAACGGACCTCCCTCAGACATCTAGTGGGGTATAAATCCCATACTGGCCGGCGGCGCGGTAATCTGACGGCATGTCCGAAGAGGATGCCGACCAGATGCCAATGACAAGTCGTGGGCGAGCTACGCGCGACCGCATCATCAGCTGCGCCGCGGAGCTGCTTGTGACCGAAGGAGTTTCCGCGGTAACTCAGGATCGGGTACGGCAAGCCGCCTTGGTCAGTGGCTCACAGCTGGCGCATTACTTCGCCGACAAGGATGCGCTGATACGAGCCGTCATCGCTCGGCAAACCGAGGTGCTGCTGGACTTTCATCGACAGCCGGCGCTGAACAATCTGGACACCTTCGAGGATTTCGAGAAGTGGGTTGAACTCACGTTGGTGTTGAGTCGGCGGCAACATCGCCATCCCGCGTTGCCGACGTATGGGATGCTGGCCGGCCAACTGGGCAAGCACAACGAGCAGACGCGCGAACTGCTCGCCGAGGGGTACCGGCAGTGGACCGCGCTGTTGCGCCGTGGTCTGGCGCGCATGAAGAAAAGCGGGTTGCTTATCGAGTCCGCTGATCCCGCGGCTCTGGCCAACGTTCTGGTGACGGCGCATGAAGGCGGAGGCTTGATGGCCGGCGCGTACGGCAAGACCTGGCCGGATCGCGACGCGCTGACTTTCGCATTGAGTTACCTGCGCCAGTTCGCCGCTCGGCCGCGTCACCGGCGAGCAGCGACTCCGCGGGCGGCTGGGACCTCCACCCGTGCGGAGCGGCCGATGAAATCCCGCGCGTCATGACCTCACGCACTCGAATCGATGAGCAGGGTAACGGGGCCTGATCGGCGGTGAACGGCGTTGTTGGACTTCAACATCGGTTGCCGAGTAAGGCGATGCGCGCCGGCTAGCGCCTGCGACTCGAGGCCGCCTTACGTTCAACAGCCGCATGCGGTTGGGTCGCAAACGAACGGACGTAATCGACGGCGGCATTCAGTGCTTCGCGCAATGGTGCGATAGTGCGAGTCGTATGGGTGAGCAGCGACCCGCCCTGGTGGGCGGCGACGAGCACTCGAGCGAGATGCAACGGATCGGCATCGGCACGCAGGTCTCCGCGTTTACGCATCGAGCTCAATGCGCTGCGAAACAGCGCAATCCACTCCTCGTAGACCGCGCTGAGGTCATTTCGGACATCATCGTGCGGTGGGACCAATTCACCGACTAACGAACCGAATGTGCAACCGCCCACACAGTTCATGTCGCTCTGCTTTTGTGTGTTGAGATCAGCCCACTTCTGCAGCGCCTCGAGACTGTCCAGCCTGGACAGTTCACCCGAAGTGTGAAACGCGACCAATTCATCACGGCGCCAGCCGATGACGCCGCGCACCATGGCGGGCTTGTCATCGAAATAGTGGGTCATCTGCGATCCACTCACCGAGGCCGCCTTGCGCACAGCGTTGGCCGTGGTGTTGTGCAGCCCATTCTTATGTACCAGGTCGGCGGCCGCGCCGACGATGCGTGCATAGGTCGCCCGACCCCGTGGGGTCAGGCCCGCAGCGGTGTCATCAATCATGTCCGAGTTTCACAGAGGGTCCGAAGTGGTAGCTCAACGACGTAATTGACAATCCTACCGGCACCCATGTCCAGCAGCGTCATAACGCTCCGCAGTTCCGACCCCCCGAGAACTGTACGGTTCGACAGGATCACGGCCGCCGGCATCAGTACTTTTCACCTGGGTGAGGTCGTGTGCTGGGCGATGGCCACTCACCCCGCCGCGATCGACACTGACTAAGCACAGATTGAGCGGAGGTCAAGGTGAAGCCAACGGCGTATCAGATCTGCGTTCGCGGTCAGCTCAGCGAACGGTTTGGGTCGGCTCTCGAAGGCATGCGCCTGCAGACTGGTTCGGCAATGACGACATTCACCGGTGAGGTGCGCGACCAGTCGCAGCTCTACGGTCTTCTCAACCGGGTCAGCGATCTCGGCCTTGAGCTTGTGAGCGTGCAACCGTCTCTCGAGACTGATGGGATGGCCGTCGCATCGCGCGTACTCGGCATATGAGCGATGGGGATTTTCGTCCACCGCCGAAACCGTCAAGCGGCCCGACCGGCCACATCAGCTTGTGCTTGGCTGGCTCGCGAACCATCTGCGCATGGCTCCGAATCCGCCGACACTGGTGACCCTCCGTTCGAGTCATCCAAACGTCCTGTCCAGGTCAGAGGGCTTAGCGACTCAACACCCTGTAGAAGGTGACCTGGGACTCGCCGCCTTCGGCGAACTGGGCCAGGGCTGCCACGCTGAGCGCGTAGTGATCGGTTTGGACGTGAAGGTCGACACTGTGCTGGTCGCGGAACCGTTGGTAAAGCGTGAAATGCCCAGGCAGAGAGCGGTCTTCGTGAAGCCGGAAAGTGCAGACACCTCCTTCGGCCAGCGACTGGGGGATTAACTCGACAAACGCGCGCCGCAGGTCATCGCCTCTACCTGGCAGAGCCGTGGCCTCGGTGATCAGCACCACTTCTTCATCTGAGCCGTACATTGTTGACGCTCCTTCCCCTCAAAGCTGTGTGCAGCCGCCGTACCGAGGAAGCGCCCTGCGGGCGTAGTAGTCAGTTCAGGTGGCTGATTGAGATGATGTGGCGCGCCTGTCGCTGTGCATAATGGCCGCTTAAAACAATTCGCAACCGATCTTCCCTATCGCGCTCTGGGTATTATAACCCACTTTTGGCTAGAACACACGAGCAGTGACCTAACGGTCAGGTGTCATCGGAACCCGAAAGCGAATTCCACACTGCGAGTGCGCCATTCAGTGGGACACCGAGCTTCTATCTGCAGCGGCGCCCGAACCCGGTTTGATGTCACGAAGCCGCGCGCCGCATGACGACAACACACATCGACGGGGCTTCAGGTGTCATAGTTGGCCCCGGCACTACGCCCGGACTCACCCGGGTGAAACAGCGTCTGGGTGATGACAGCTCACCCCGCCGGGCAGAAGACTAAGGCCAGTTCAACGTCGGCATACATCACGCTCTGTGTCGTCGGCAGGGCTAACAACGTTTCTTGCTGGGCAACGGGCCCAGTAGGAGTCGCCGAGAATGATCAGCAGAAGGGTCTCACCATGCACTTCGATTCCAAGAAGGTCATCGTCGTCGGAGGCAGCGCCGGCATGGGCCGGCAGGTCGCCGTTGATATCATGCGCCACGGTGGCAGCGCCGTGATCGTCGGCCGGTCAAAAGACCGGGTCGATGACACCGTGACCGAACTGACCGGCGCGGGTGGCCAAGCGTGGGGCATCACTGCCGAGCTGACGGATCGCGAGGCCGTCGCCGACGTTCGGCGCGCGCTTTCCGAGCAGCACAGCGACGCGACGCTACTCGTCAACGCGGCCGGATACTTCATCCCCAAGCCATTTCTCGAGTACGACCAGCAGGTCTACGACTCATACATGGAGCTCAACTACGCCCTGTTCTTCCTGACCCAGACCGTCGTTAAGGGCATGATCGCCCGCGGGGAGGGCGGCTCCATCGTCAACATCGGCAGCATGTGGGCACACCAGGCCATCGGCGCGACCCCATCGTCGGTTTACTCGATGCAAAAGGCCGGTCTGCATGCGCTCACCCACAACCTGGCCATCGAGCTTGCCGAGCACAAGATTCGGGTCAACGCGGTTGCGCCGGCCGTCGTCAAGACCCCGCTGTACGAGAAGTTCATCCCCAAGGACGAGATCGACGCCACCTTGACCACTTTCGCGCCGCTTCATCCCTTGGGGCGGGTAGGTACCCCCGCTGACGTGGCCAACGCTGTGACATACCTGCTGTCCGAGGAGGCCAGTTGGGTCACCGGCGCGATCCTCAACGTCGACGGCGGCATCATGGCCGGCCGCAACTGACCCGACAACGACGCGAATGCACCCTAATGCAAAGTGCGTCACCACAAAGCCTGTGCAAACGAAGGAGATTAGGTGTCACACCAATACAGCAAGGACCCTGCCGCGGTCGAGGCGTTAAGCCCTGAGCAGTACCACGTCACGCAGGAGAGCGGCACGGAGCCTCCGTTCACCGGCGAGTACTGCGATAACCATGAGCCCGGCATCTACGTTGACATCGTTTCTGGCGAACCGCTTTTCGCCTCGGTGAACAAATTCGACAGCGGCAGTGGCTGGCCCAGCTTCACCCAGCCCATCGATGCGGACAGCCTGGTGGAGAGGCGCGATCGCAGCCACTTCATGGAGCGGGTCGAGGTGCGGTCAGCGCACGCCGATAGCCATCTGGGTCACGTGTTTCCAGACGGTCCCACGGAAGCCGGCGGGTTGCGCTACTGCATCAACTCGGCCTCGCTGCGATTCATACATCGCGATGACCTGGAAGCCCAAGGTTATGGGCAATATCTGCAGCTGTTCACGGACGATGTGTCGGTGCAACACCAAGGCACCGGCGAGGAGAAATGATGACCAACCACAAGATCGCCATTCTCGCCGGCGGGTGCTTTTGGGGCATGGAGGACTTGTTCCGCGAGCAGCCCGGTGTGGTGTCCACCCGTGTCGGCTACACCGGCGGCAGCAACAGGAATCCCACCTACCGCAATCATCCCGGTCACGCCGAGGCACTCGAAATCACCTACGACCCAGACGAGACCGACTACCGGGCACTATTGGAATTCTTCTTCCAGATACACGACCCGACCACGAAAAACCGTCAGGGCAACGACGTCGGAACCAGCTACCGATCTGCAATCTTCTATCTGGACGACGAGCAGAAGCAGATCGCCTTGCGCACGATCGCCGACGTCGAGGATTCAGGCCGATGGCCCGGCGCAGTCGTCACCGAGGTCAACGCGTCCGACGAGTTTTGGGAAGCCGAACCCGAGCACCAGAACTACCTACAACGCTACCCATCCGGCTACACCTGCCACTACATCCGCCCCGACTGGGCACTGCCCGACCGCGGTAACGGCACAGGTCCGGGGGCAGCGACGGCGGAACATGCCAAGCCCGCTCCATAAGGGCATGTGCCCGGGGCCACGAGACAGGGACTCGACAACACCGCCTGATTGGCGCGTGCTGTTGAGCGCGTATGCGCCGCTTGTGCTCTGCGGCGCCGCGTGTGCCGCAGGACGGGTTACACCGCGACCTCGCAACCGGCAAGTGGCGGTGACGGGATGACTCAGAACTCGAATCTGGCTGCGCTGTCGGCGGCGGGGGTGTCGGTCTGGCTGGATGACCTGTCTCGCAACTTGCTGCAATCCGGCAAGCTGCGGCAACTGATCGACACGAGAAGCGTTGTAGGCGTGACCACTAACCCGTCCACGTTTGAGCGCGCGCTTGCACACGGCCGCGCCTACGACGGCCAGATCGCCGAGCTGACGGCCCGCGGTACCGACATCGACACCGCAGTGCGCACGGCGATCACCGACGACGTCCGGGCGGCCTGCGATGTGCTGCGTCCGCAGTGGGAGACGTCCGACGGCGTCGACGGAAGAGTGTCCATCGAAGTCGACCCGACGCTGGCACACGATACCGATGCGACAGTCACGCAGGCCATCGAATTGGCCAAGATCGTCGACCGGCCCAACGTGTTCATCAAAATACCGGCCACCGACGCGGGGCTGCCCGCGATCACCGCGGCGCTGGGCAAGGGAATCTGTGTCAATGTGACGCTGATCTTTTCGGTCCAACGGCACCGAGCGGTGATGAACGCTTATCTGGACGGCATCGAAGCCGCCCAACAGGCGGGCGTCGACCTGTCTCAAATCCATTCGGTGGCATCACTGTTCGTGTCGCGGGTCGACGCCGAAGTCGACAAGCGACTCGAAACGATCGGCACGGATGAGGCACTCAAACTGCGAGGACAGGCGGGCATCGCCAACGCGCGATTGGCCTACGCGGCCTACCAGCAAGTTTTTGAAGCCGCGCCACGTTACGCCGCGCTGCGCGCCGCGGGTGCTCGCGTGCAGCGCCCGCTATGGGCCTCCACTGGAGTGAAAAGCACTGCTTACCCCGACACGATGTACGTCACCGAACTGGTGGCGCCGAACACGGTCAGCACTATTCCTGAGCCGACACTGGAGGCGGTGGCCGACCATGGCTTCGTCGCCGGTGACACCGTGACTGGCAGGGCGACGCAAGCGCGGGAAGTGTTCGACCGGCTGACCGCGGTCGGTGTCGATCTGCCTGACGTGTTCGCTGTGCTCGAACATGACGGAGTGTCCAGGTTCGCGGCGTCCTGGTCGCGGACGCGTCAGCGCTAAACATTGGGCGCCGCTTCACCTTCTACGCATCTAGGAGACGGATCTAATGTCCACCTCGGCGCCGCCGTTAGGAGGGCTTCGGGCCGGCCGGCCATTTCCCGAGCGTACCGGCCCCACGGGTAGCCTGCTCTACCGGCTGATCACAACGACGGATCACAAAGTGATCGGGATCATGTATGTCGTCGCTTGCTTTACATTCTTTTTCGTCGGCGGGCTCATGGCGCTGCTGATCCGTGCCGAGCTGGCCGCACCGGGTCTGCAGTTCCTGTCCAACGAGCAATACAACCAATTGTTCACTATGCACGGCACTGTCATGCTGCTGTTCTATGCGACCCCGGTCGTGTTCGGGTTCGCCAACTTGGTGCTGCCCCTGCAGATCGGCGCCCCCGATGTCGCCTTCCCGCGGCTCAACGCATTGTCGTTTTGGCTCTTTGTGTTCGGTGCGTTCATCGCCCTGGCGGGCTTCATCGCCCCCGGTGGGCCAGCGGCATTCGGCTGGACCGCTTACACCCCGCTATCGGACGCCGTCCATTCGCCGGGCCCTGGTGGTGACTTATGGATCCTCGGGCTCATCGTCGGTGGGTTGGGCACCATCCTCGGCGGGGTCAACATGATCACGACGGTCGTGTGCCTACGCGCGCCGGGCATGACGATGTTTCGGATGCCGGTGTTCACCTGGAACATCCTGGTCACCAGCATTATGGTGCTGGTGGCGTTCCCGCTTTTGACGGCCGCGTTGTTCGGGTTGGCCGCCGACCGTCATCTTGGCGCACACGTATTCGACGCAGCCAACGGCGGAGTCCTGCTGTGGCAGCACATGTTCTGGTTCTTCGGTCATCCGGAGGTCTACATCATCGCGCTGCCCTTCTTCGGCATCATCACCGAAGTCATTCCTGTGTTTTCCCGCAAACCGTTGTTCGGCTACACGACCATGGTCTACGCGACCATCGCCATCGGGGCGCTGTCGATCGCGGTGTGGGCGCATCATCTCTATGCGACCGGTGCGGTGTTGCTCCCCTTCTTCTCCTTCGCCACCTACCTCATTGCGGTTCCGACCGGGATTAAATTCGTCAATTGGATCGGCACAATGTGGAAGGGGCAGTTGACCTTCGAGACCCCGATGTTGTTCGCGGCGGGCTTTTTGCTGACTTTTCTGCTCGGCGGCCTGTCGGGTGTGCTGCTGGCCAGCCCGCCAATCGACTTCCACGTCACCGATACGTATTTCGTCGTCGCCCACTTCCACTACGTGCTGTTCGGGACCATCGTGTTCGCCACTTATGCCGGGGTGTATTTCTGGTTTCCGAAGATGACCGGGCGGCTACTCGACGAACGGCTGGGCAAGTTGCACTTCTGGCTGACGCTGATCGGTTTCCACACAACATTTTTGGTCCAACACTGGCTAGGTAATAAGGGAATGCCGCGCCGCTACGCTGATTACCTGCCCACTGATGGGTTTACGACACTCAACATCGTGTCGACGATCGGAGCACTCATCCTTGGGGCTTCGGTGCTGCCGTTCGTATGGAACGTGTTCCGTAGCTGGCGTTACGGCGAACCGGTCACCGTCGACGACCCATGGGGCTATGGCAACTCCTTGGAGTGGGCCACCAGCAGCCCACCCCCTCGGCATAACTTCACCGAACTTCCCCGCATCCGCTCTGAGCGGCCGGCTTTCGAACTGCACTATCCGCACATGATCGAACGGATGCGCAGTGAGGCGCATTTCCTGCGCGCACGAGCGAACATGCGCTAGCTGGAACCGGATGTTTGTGATGGGGGCGGAGATTCGATTCAACGAGGAACTGTGAGCGGCTACGTTGCTGGGGCCATTGGTGGCATTGTCGGCGGTCTCGCCATAGCCGTGCTAGGCATGGCCTACGGCGCCGCGAGCGGGCGGGGTTTGTGGGCGCTGCCCAACAGCATCGGCGGAATTATATTGGGCCCCAGACGCGCTGACGTAAGGCGATTTGGAGTGGCCACCCTCGTTGGCGCGGCCCTACACCTCCTGCTCTCGGCCGTATTCGGCATTGTCATCGTCCTTCTCGCGCAGGACTTCACGCACGCGTACCTCATAACTGGCCTGGTGGGTGGGGCGGCGCTCTGGCTCATAAACTATCTCGGCATCGGCGCGATCCATCTGGGTGCACGTCAGGTCGCGAAGCTGAATCCTGTCCCGATCGCGCTAGCGCTTCACCTACTATTCGGGTTCATTGCCAGCGGTGTGGCCGTCCTAATTCAGCGGCCGTGAGATTCAAAAAACCGGCTCGTTATCTGCTGCAACTAGGCTTCTTCCAATGCCTCACCAAGTGATTGCAGAACCTTGTTGTGCTGCGCGTTGACAAGCGTGTGACCCACCAGCAACGTGGCGACGACAGGCCATTCCATGATCCCAAACACGGCCAACGCACCGACACCGGCATAGAACACGAGATGTTCCGGTGCCGGTAACGTTACGCCAACACTCCAGGGCGACGACGGGGTAGCCGTGCACTTGCGGTGTGCTCTTGCTTTGTTCATCATGCCTCCTCCTGATCTCCCGACCGATTCGCATGGAGCACCGATGGGGGCACCATCTACTTGGCATGCGGCGTTGGCCTCTTTCTTCGCCGTCGGCGTGGCCAAGGACGATCAGTGATCAACGGCTGGTGGATGACCGCAACTGAGCTTGGCGCCGCTGACGATTGCACGCTCTTGGGTTGCCTTGTCTGCGGTCTTGTTGATCGTCCTGCCGGCTGGCGAGTCGAATAGCAATTCGCGCAATTGTTTTCGTCCCCGGTTGAGCCGCGAACTCACGGTTCCTTGCCGGGTGTTTGTCATGGCGGCGATCTCTTTGTAGGAGTATCCCGCAATGTCGGCAAAATAGACGGTGATGCGAAAGCGCTCGGGCAACACCATCATTGCCGCCTTGAGGTGGGGATCTGGCAGCACTTCGAGGGCCTGGTCTTCGGCCGACCGTAGGCCCCCAGGCGTCCGTGGCCCGCTGGCCGCGAGTTGTCGATCAGTGATTTCACCAATCGGGTGTTGTGCGGGACGGCGCGTTTGCTTCCGGTAGCCGTTGATATAGGTGTTGGTCATGATCCGCCGCAGCCATGCCTTGAGGTTCGTTCCTGGTTCGAACGCCCTGAGACCGGCATAAGCGTTGAGCATCGTTTCTTGCACCAGATCCTCCGCATCCACCCGATTGGAGGTCATCCGAAGAGCTTGCCGATACAGCGGCTCAAGGAGCGGGGTGACGGCGGTTTCAAATTGAGAGGTCAACGCGGCGTCCGGCGCCGTGGTACATCCCGCGCGCACGCGACCCACGTTAGATCCCTGCCATGGCGGAAAGCATTGGCACGCCTTGAGTCCGGCCACCGCTTGCCGGAGGCAGGCAAAACCCGTCCGCAGGGAACCGGTCCGGGAGAGGAGTTCTGGTCAGCTCGGTGGACCAGCCCGTGGAGGAACGCCAGGACCGAATGCGCGAGCGTCTAGATGTGGCGGCGCCGGTCATTGCATCGTCTTCTTTCTGGCGCGGTACGTGCGGCCGATTGATCCTGATAAATCCCGATCTGGGCTCAACGCCCCGGCCGAGAAACCGGTGAAGTAGCCGGCAGTGTTTCCTCGTCCCCAGAACCTCCGCTGGTCACTCTGGTGCCAGCATCCACCGTCGGCGGGTGAGTGGTCATCACCCGCCGACGCGATTCATCCGGGTGAACGCCCGCGCGACCCACGACATCGGGGGGCCGTCAAGGCTATGGCTCCTTGGTTTAGTGGTGCGGTAGCGACTGCACCTCCCGCCCCCGTCAATCGGCGGTCGTCGAGGGCGTGACAACGCTTACCAGTTGCGTGGCGCGTCGATGACGAACCCGTTGGGGTTCCTGGGCGCAGATTGCTGCGCTCTGACCGGGTCGGGCGTCGATCTGTGCGACCAGCGAACTGGTCCACCGGTCTGACGATCGGTCAGTCGTCTATCACCCGGGTGAGTCATGGCGGTGGGCGACGACAGTTCACCCGTCTGCACGCCATGATCAGAACGTCCACAGCTGCGCGGTTGTATGCCCTTGTTCAACCCAACGACGGACCTCGCAGCGCTAATAGGACCTCGCAGATACGGATGGAGACGGCGCCGATGGGGATGTCTGAATTCGATGATGTGCAGGCTCATCTGCTCGAACCAGAAGAAAGCCTGGACTCAGAGCAAACTGGCATCGACTTCGACGAAGGCTATTCACCCCCGGAACGGCCACGTGAATTGAGGGCGTGGGGGCTGACGGCGAGGGAAGCGCGGACCCACGAAAGTCTGGCGCGCCGACTGGCCCGTGAGGTGCCCGACGTGACCGATCAGTGGGATGGCGACGGAATCGGTGATAGCGCCGACAGTGATGGTGAGCCGATCGACGATCAGGTTGGCGACGTGCGCGCAGGGCGGTTGGTCGCCTTCGACGTCGACCCTACGGATCCTGCTACGGATTACCTTGCCCACGACGTCGGCATTGACGGCGGTGCCGCCTCGGCTGAGGAAGCCGCCATCCATATCGTCGTCGACGAAGACGCCAGCGCCGGTGGGGGATGGCGGCTCTGATGAACCTGCCATCCGGCCAGTTGGTGAAATTTGAGCTGTGGTGACCCGCATTGTGATCCTCGGCGGCGGCCCCGCCGGCTACGAAGCGGCATTGGTTGCAGCTGCGCGAGATTTCGCAGTGTCCAGCGTCACCGTCGTCGATTCCGGCGGAGTCGGTGGCGCTGCTGTGCTGTGCGACTGCGTGCCATCGAAAACCTTTATCGCCTCCACGGGGCTGCGCACCGAACTGCGACGGGCAACCAGCCTGGGTTTCGACATCCACACCCACGACGCCAATATCTGTTTGGCGGAAATCCACCAGCGGATCAAGACGATCGCTACCGAACAATCCGTGGATATCACCACGCAGCTACTGAGCATGGGTGTCGAATTGATCGCGGGCCGCGGCGAACTGGTTGATGCGGCTCCCGGTCTGGCGCGTCACCGCGTCAAGGTGACAGCCCGCGACGGCAGCACGACGACCCGAGATGCCGATGTTGTGTTGATCGCCACCGGTGCCAGCCCCCGGATCCTGCCGTCGGCGCGCCCCGACGGCGAGCGCATCCTGACCTGGCGCCAGCTCTACGACCTGGACTCGTTACCAGAGCACCTCATCGTGGTGGGATGCGGGGTGACCGGCACCGAATTCGCCAACGCCTACACCGAACTCGGTGTGGCCGTGACGCTGGTAGCCAGCCGTGACCGGGTGCTGCCCTACGAGGACGCCGACGCCGCACGGGTGCTCGAGGAATCGTTCGCCCAACGCGGGGTCAACCTGTTCAAAAGGGCCCGGGCACAATCCGTGCGGCGCACCGACGACGGGGTGTTGGTGGCAATGACTGACGGCCGCACCGTCGAGGGCAGCCACGCATTGATGACACTCGGGTCAGTGCCCAACACCGGCGGGCTAGGTTTACAGCGCGTGGGCATGGACCCAGGACCCGGCAATTACATTGCCGTCGACCGGGTGTCGCGGACATCGGCCGCGGGCATTTACGCTGCGGGGGACTGCACAGGCGTTCTGCCGTTAGCCTCGGTCGCCGCGATGCAGGGCCGGATCGCGATGTATCACGCGCTCGGCGAAGCCGTTAATCCGCTCCGGTTGCGCACCGTCGCGGCGACGGTGTTCACCCACCCCGAGGTCGCGACGGTGGGCGTCTCGCAGGCCGCGATCGACGACGGGTCGATTCAGGCGCGTGTCGTCACGCTGCCGTTGAAAACCAATGCGCGGGCCAAAATGTCGGAGCTGCGTCAGGGCTTCGTCAAACTATTTTGCCGGCAGGACAGCGGCGTGGTAATCGGCGGCGTCGTGGTCGCGTCGATCGCTTCCGAACTGATACTGCCGATCGCGCTTGCCGTTCAAAACCGCATCACCGTGGACGATCTGGCGCAGACGCTTGCGATCTATCCGTCGCTGTCCGGCTCGATCACCGAGGCGGCGCGTCGGCTCATCGCACACGACGATCTGAACTGATGCACGAACTGAATAGGCGAATGAGGGACAGCCAGTCGAACTCAGGGATCCCAGATTGAGCACTATCACCCGGGTGATTCGTGCGCAGGGGTGATGACAGATGGGCCAGGGGCAGGCGACGCTCACCACCGGAATGTCAAACAGGAGAGCACATATGAACACGGTCCCACTTCACCGGCAATCGGCGAAGACCGAGCCGGCCACCTCCGTTGTGATCGTCGGCAGCGGATTCGCCGCCTTCGAGTGCGCGCGACGACTGGCCCGACGGTTAGGTAGGGCCCGCGCCTCGGACGTGCAGGTGACCATTATTTCGCCCGTCGATTACCTGCAGTACTCACCATTGCTGGCTGACGTGGCCGGTGGGTTGGTCGACCCGCGGTTTGTCTGTGTACCGCTGGCCGGAACGCTCAAGGGCGTGCAGGCGGTGCGGGGCCGCGTCGACAGCGTTGACCTCGATCGGCAGATGCTCACGTTCACCGATCCGGAGGGCCGGGTCAGAACGCGATCGTGGGATCGGCTGGTCTTAACACCAGGCTCGGTAACCCGGCTGTTCGATACGCCCGGCTTGGCCACCCACGCGCACGGGCTGAAGTCGACGGCCGAGGCGCTGTATCTGCGTGACCGCGTCATCGAGCAGTTGGAACTGGCTTGCGCCGACGAAAACGAGGCTCGCGCGGCCGCACGACGCACGATTGTCGTTGTGGGTGCGTCGTATTCCGGGTCCGAATTGACTGCGCAGCTGCGCGCGCTCGCGGATGCGGCGGCGAAGCAGATGAACTTCGATCGGGCATCGGTGCGGTTTGTCCTGCTGGACTTGGCTGACCACGTCATGCCCGAGGTGGGGGAAAAACTCGGCAATGCGGCGATGCGTGTGCTGCGCTCTCGCGGAATCGATGTGCGGTTGGGCACGACGCTCAAGGAGATTCACGCCGATCATGTTGTGCTCAGCGATGATTCCCGCATCGATACTTACACGGTAGCCTGGGTGGCCGGCGTGACTCCGTCACCGCTGATCGCCACGCTGGGCTTGGAAACCGAGCGGGGCCGACTGAAGGTACGGGCCGATTTGCAGGTACCAGGCCACCCGGAGGTATTTGCCGCCGGCGACGCCGCCGCCGTCCCGGATCTAACTCGGCCGGGCAAGATCGCCCCACCCACTGCCCAGCACGCGACACGCCAAGGTAAAACGTTGGCCCGCAACGTCGCCGCGAGTCTCGGCTATGGCGCGCGGAAAGACTACCGGCACAGCGATAAGGGTTTGGTGGTCGACTTGGGTCCGCGCTATGCCGTCGCCAACCCGCTTGGCGTGCACCTATCGGGCTATCCCGCGAAGTTTGTCACCCGGGCCTACCATCTCTACGCGCTTCCCCGGTTCGTCAACCGCTGGGCGGTCGCACTCGCCTACCTCACCGACGTCTTCTTCGCGCGCACGGTGCTGTCAATGGGATTCGTTTCCGGTGTCGACGCCCAATTCACCAGTGAAGCCTTCGAGCTACCAACCGCGGCAGGGGCAGAATGATGCTCAACTTTGCTTGCTCCCACGCCGGCCGGGCGGCGCGCAAGACAACGGCATCCGATGTGATCCGCCGTCCTATCCCGATCGCTGACCCAACGCCCGCTTTGTCGGAATGATCACCACCACGAACGGAGCGCCAATGGCTGTCGTCAACAGAGGGTTTCACGGACGTCGCGTTGAATCGGCCGCAGCGCTGCCGCCCGGCCAGCATCTGACCGCGGACTTCCCCGTCCTGCAAGCAGGACCGACTCCACGAATCAATCTCGATGACTGGCGGTTCACCATTCGCGACGAACTCGGCGCCGAGCAGTCCTGGACTTGGGCCCAGCTCAAACTCCTGCCCAGCGAGCGGCTCAACGTGGACATCCACTGCGTCACCACGTGGTCCAAGCTGAACACGAAATGGAAAGGCGTTTCCCTGGATACACTTTTCGAATCGACCACCACCGCAGCCAGATTCGCGCTGGTCGGTTCCTACGGCGGTTACACCACCAACCTTCCATTGGGCGATCTGCTCGGTGGCAAGGCGTGGATCGTTTACGCGTACGAGGGCGCACCGCTTAGCGCGGTGCACGGTGGTCCGGCGCGGCTATTGGTGCCGCATCTGTACTTCTGGAAGTCCGCGAAGTGGGTGAAATTCATTGAGCTGCGTGACAACGATGCGCCAGGATTCTGGGAGCGGTTGGGCTACCACAGCTACGGCGACCCGTGGCAAGAGCAACGCTACGCCGGGGATTGACGACGTTCATGGACGTCCACGCTTGGCCGAGGCTGCGCTGGCGAGTCGCGCGTGTGGTGGACTCTGAACCGGAGACCGAGTCGGCGCAAACGATCGGGCTGACCGTGCCAGGCTGGAGCGGCCACTTGGCCGGCCAGCACGTTGATCTCAAGCTGACGGCAGAGGACGGGTACACCGCGCAGCGCAGCTACTCACTGAGCAGGCCGGTCAACGGTGAGCGCATCGAACTCACCGTGCAGCGGATCGACGACGGAGAGGTTTCGCCCTATCTTGTCGGGCTTTCCGCCGGCGACGAGATCGAACTTCGCGGACCCATCGGCGGCTGGTTCGTCTGGCGGCCCGACGAGCAGTGTCGGGTTCTGCTCGTCGGTGGCGGATCGGGAATCGTGCCGTTGATGGCCATGCTGCGAGAGCGGGTAGTGGCCGGCACCGCCGAAATTCGGCTGGTTTATTCGGTGCGCAGCCCCGCCGACGTGTACTACGCCCAAGAGCTGGACCGGCTCGAGCGCGAATGTGGTTGGCTGCAGACCGCGCTGGTCTACACCCGCACGGCCGCGTCAGAGACCGCTCGGCCGCCCGGCCGGGTCCGCTCCGGCGACCTCGCACCGACCGGGTGGACCCCCGATGGCGGCACGCGCGTTTATGTCTGCGGACCCACGGGATTCGTCGAGTCGGCAACCGCGAAGCTCATCGCGCAGGGGCATCGGCCGTCAGCCATCCGGACCGAGCGCTTCGGGCCGAGCAACTAGTCCAGGAACGAGGAATGATGACCGAGCCAACGCACGTCGACGGTAATGCGGCCGCGGGCGCCTTCGCGGAAGTGTTGGGATTCGATGTCACCACCGCGACATTGACCTGCGGGACATGTTGTCGCGTCGGGGCCTTCGCCGAGAGTCATGTCTATCAGCGCGGGCCTGGCATCGTGGTGCGCTGCCCGGGCTGCGGGGACGTCCTGGCCCGGCTGGTGCAGACGCCCACCGACGTGTGGCTCGACTTCGGCGGCGCCCAGTCCTGGCGTGTCGCGATCCCAGCACGCTGATGGAGTCCCTGGCCGCACTCGCCAGCCGCGTGCGAACCGCCGACATCGTGGACGCCATGGGGCGGCGGCACCGGCATCGGTGCCATCTGCTCGATTTGGTGAGTCCGACGCCCGGTCGCCGGCTCTTCGGTCCCGCCGTGACCATGTCCTACTTCCCGGCCTGCCGGGCCGCTCTCCCGCCCGAGCGCTACAACTTCAAGAGCCTGTTCTACCACGCCATCGAAGGCGGCGCCGTCGGACGGGTCCTCGTCCTGGCCAGCAACGGCTACACCGATGCATCACTGGGCGGTGCGACAAAGCTGTCGCGTGTTCAAAACCATCGGCTCGCGGGCATTCTCGCCGACGGGCGATTGCGCGACTTCGCCGAGCTCGGACTCTACGACCTCGCCATCTATTGCCGGGGCGAAACAACCCGATGGGGCGGCGACGTCGTCACGCCGTACGAGGTGAACCGGCCGGTCGTGGTCGCCGGGGTGGCTGTCCGGCCCGGGGATTACGTTTTCGCCGACGCCTCCGGCGCCGCGGTCATACCCGCCGGCGACGTGCGCGTTGTATTACGCGCCGCCAATCAGGTCATGGTGGAGGACGCGGCGGCCACCGCAGCCATCCGGGACGAAAGCCCAACCACATCCGGAGGCGACGAGAACTGACGAGTCGGGACGAAAAGGATTGCTGCATCTCGGGGAGTCGACCACGCATGCCGGCTCGCCACGCGCGTACGGTCGAGAATCTGCACCGCAGATCCGTCTTCTCGTTCGTCTCTCACCCGGGTGAATTGCACGTCCGGATGACGACATCTCACCCCTTGCGCGCCGATAGTGGTCGTTGATCTGAGTCGGCGACCTGCACCCGGACCGATCGCGCGGCACGGACAGCGCATCAGTCGCAACAACCATCGCTCCAACAATCAATGACGAGAGGAAAACCGATGGCCAAGCCCGAATTCTTCGACACACCGGGATACGGCGAGATCGCCCGCACTCGTAACCAGTACAGGCAAGCTCTGCGCATCGGAGATCGCATCGAGATCTCTGGGCAAGGCGGTTGGGAGGCGGACTTCACCTTGTCGGCCACGTCCTTGGAGGAGGAGATCGTCAAGGCGTGCGA
The DNA here is from genome assembly GCF_001667925.1 of Mycobacterium sp. E2479. Classification (GTDB taxonomy): domain Bacteria; phylum Actinomycetota; class Actinomycetes; order Mycobacteriales; family Mycobacteriaceae; genus Mycobacterium. The sequence continues at coordinate 29,249 of NZ_LZJR01000049.1, forward strand.
CAACGTCGAGAAGACCCTGGCTGAGGCGGGCGCCAGTTGGAGCGACGTCGTCAACATCCACTCCTACCACGTGCCGACGGCCGCCGATTCCATTGGTGATGAACACATGGCGGTGATGGTGGACCAGTTTCGCAAGCGGTTCGACGAAAGTCTGCCGCTGTGGACCGCGGTGGGCGTCAAGGCCTTAGCACTGCCCGACCAACGCGTCGAGATCGAGGTCGTGGCCGTCGTCGGATCCAGCTAGACAGTGATATTAGGTCGCGAAGCCGGCAATGCCGCCGACCGGCCCGGCTGCCAAAGGCCGAAAAAGGTGGATGACTCACACCTCAAACGGAGGCAGACGTGGACCGAATATTGCATGCCCTGATCGGTGATGCACCCGGTGCCATCGATGCCGGCATCAAAACTTCGGCGCTGTTCCTCACGGCAGCGATCCTGTTTCGCTTCATGGAGCGCCGCACACTCGCCGAATTCGCTCCTTTCGACTGGATCGCTGCCGTCGCCGCCGGAGCAATCGTCGGTCGGGCTGCTACCGCCAGCGATACCTCGTGGCTCAGCGCAACGGTGGGGCTCATCTGCCTTCTTGCCGCCCACGCCGTACTAGCGAGATTGCGCTTCATTCCGGGGATTCGACGTTTCATAGATCCGCCGCTGAAAGTGCTGATCCGCAACGGAACGGTCGACGGGCGAAACTTGCGTCGATGCGGACTTACCATTGCCGACCTCGAGGCCGTGCTGCGGCAGCACGGACACGAAGGCGCTGATCGTATTCACCTGGCGATCTTCGAAGCCAAAGGCGCGATCTCGATCCTGCAAACGGATGGGAGAACGTGATCGGGGTCGTTCTCGAATTAGTTTTATAGCGTAGTGATTTCGCGTTGAGCGTGTAATGCGGTGTTAGCGCTGGTTCGCACAAGCGAGTTGACATGTTTGAAGACAACATCCCAGATGTGTTGGTGCGACAGTCACCCGGGAGTACTGGGTTGAGTGTCCCAGTCAACGCTGTTGATCTACGCCACAGATATTGTCGGTTTCAGCCAGATTGGGGCAGGGTTTTATGGGCACCGTGACCAGCATGCTGGAGACCTACCCCGCGGGGCTTGGTCGCATTGACAGGGCGAAGCTGATCCGATGTATCGAAACCTGCATCGAGTGCGCCCAAGCCTGCACGGCGTGCTCGGACGCCGACCTTGCCGAAGAACGGGTCGCACACCTCACGAAATGCATTCGCACAAACCTCGACTGTGCTGACGTGTGCGTGACCACCGGCCGTGTACTGTCTCGTCGTACCGAATACGATCTAAACGTCACCCGTGGGGTGCTGGAGGCATGCGCGGTTACTTGCAAGGCATGCGCTGACGAGTGCGATCTGCATTCAACGAATCATGAGCACTGCCGCATTTGCGCCGGCGTGTGCCGCCGCTGCGAGAAGGCATGTCGCGAGCTTCTTAGTTCGTTGAGCTGAATAGATTTGGTGCGCAAGCAGTTCGACGGGGCAAGTGCATCAGGGTCGAGATTGGTGATGGCTAAGCTGTCCGGATGCGTGGCAGCTGGCATGACGCTGTGCAGACCCCTGATTTTACTGCGGTGTGGTGCGAGGTTGTGACTCACTGATCCAGCGCTGGACGTCGAGTGCGGCCGCGCAGCCGGTGGCCGCGGCGGTGATCGCTTGGCGGTAGCGTCGGTCGATCAGGTCCCCGGCGGCGAATACGCCGTCCACCGAGGTGTGGTTGGTACCGTCGCGGATTCGCACATAGCCGCGGGTGTCGAGTTCGACGTCTCCCTTCAATAGGCCAGAGCGGGGGATTTGTCCGACGGCGACGAACACCGCGGCGATGTCGATGTCGTAGTCGACGGCGCGCTGCGTGTTGCGCAACCGCAGCCCGGTGACATGGTGTTTGCCGTGCACGGCAAGCACTTCAGTGGACGTCAGGATCGTGACATTCAGATGAGCGCGAAGCCGCGCGACGGCGATGGCCGACGCCCGTAACCGGGGGCGGTGATGGACGAGGGTCACGCGGTGGGCGCGCGATGCAACATAGAGCGCCTCTTCGACAGCGGCGTCGCCGCCACCGATGACGGCGACCTCGGAGCCGGTGAACTGCGCACCGTCGAGTTTTGCGCTGCTGCTAAGGCCGCGGCCGAAGAACTCACGCTCGCCGGGCACATTGAGCGGCCGGCCGGCCGAGCCCATCGCGAGCACCAGGGCGCGAGCATGGTGCAGGTCGTCGCGTATGGCGATGGTCTTGAATTCGCCGTGGAGATCGAATCGGTCTACTTCGCCTGGGTGAAGCTCGGCTCCGAAGCGCTGTGCCTGGTCGCGCATCGCAGCCGCCAGCGCGGGTCCGCACACGCACGGGCCGACACCGGGGTAGTTGTTCACCGGTCCGGCGGCCATCAGCGCACCGCCGGGCACCTCGCCCTCCACGACCAGGGTGTCCAGTCCGGCTCGCGCGGTGTAAATCGCCGCGGTGTAGCCGGCGGGGCCTGACCCGACGACGATGACATCACGCACCCGGCCCGCGGACCCCATCAACGCTTTGCCGACTCAACCGGCCAAGGCCGACACAAAGTGCTCGATGACCATAACGTTGTGAGCGACTTCAGCGCCGACGTCGCGTGTGGGACTGGGGATATGGGTCGAGCCGGGGATGCCGGCACCCCCGAGCACGACCACGTTCGATCCCGCTGCCATCAGATCATCGGCCAGCGCGTGCAAGGCCGCGTTGGGGTGGCTGTGGCAACCGAAAAGGACAGCCGTCAGCTGTTCATTTGCCCGCCGCACGAGGTCGCGTCGATGTTGTCCGGTGATGTGGGCTTCGGCGGCGATCTCAGTCGCCTCGGTTGTGAGCAACGCTGCGTATAGAGCAGCGGCGGCGTGCCCGTCGCACCCGGCGTAAGCCAACCGTGACTCGTGCTGGGCCGCGACATCAGCGGCCACTTCGCGAAGTTCGGCGGGCAACGTCGCGGTAGCGACAACGCGGGCGGTACCAGAGACATCGTCATTGTCTTGGTTGAGAATCATCGAGGCGACATATTCATGGACTATCAGCGCGTTCAGAAATCCTGTCGGGCTGCGCGATGCCTCGCTACGCAGCAGAACTTCACAGTCGGCAACCGCGGCGAGGGGACTGGCCGGGTCGTCGGTGATCGCGACCATCGCTGCCGGTTTCATGGTCCGGCCGAGCCGACTGGTCAACGCGAGTGCATGCCTGCCCGAGCCCGACCGTGACGTGGCGATCAGCAACGAGTCGGAGGTGACGAGTTGCGGATTATCCAGAAGAGTCTCCGTATCGACCCACCACGCGGATTTGCCGGCGGCAACGAGCCGTCGCCAGCTGGGCAGGGCGGCAAAATGCGAGGCGCCCATACCAGTGAGGACGATGCGGCGATGGCGGTCGCGGATCAACGGGTACAAGCCGAGCGAGATCGGTGCCTGATCGAATTTGAGTAATGATCGAGCTTGGGCCTCGGCGTCGACGTGCACGGAGACCCGACTGCTGAAACGATGCCGCGCCGACTGTCTATTGCAAAGTAGCAGTGCTGTTCTGGGGTTCACCGGTTAGTGCCTCTTCTTTGTCCGACGCGGTTGTGGTTTGGCCATGGTGTCCCGCGAACCCATCGGCGAGACACGGCAGCTTTGATGGGGACCCGTGCACGAAAGGAACCGCAACGCTGATCGACTATGAGCGTGCTGCCGGGCCGGGTGACATGGCATCACCCTCGAGACCGATTCACCCGGGTGAAAACAACGAGGGGTGTGGCCGAGGCGAATGGCCGCCCATGTACCAGCAACCCATGTCTGCGGGCGACCCGCGTTTCAGCTGCGGCACAACTGAAATGGGTCGTTTCCGACCGTTGCCAAAACCGCGGACCTTACGATCGTCGCGCCGGCAGCCGGTGGCTCGGGGCCGGTGAGACATTGTCAGTGTCGGAGCGGGGTGGCCAAGGCGGCTCGCCGCATACCGCCAGCAGCGCATTCTCAATGAGCTCAGATAGAGACGGGTGGATCCAGTATTGACCGCGTGCCATGTCTTGGGCGGTTAGGCCGAAGCGCATCCCTTGGATCAGGGGCTGGATCAGTAGCGCGGCTTGGTGGCCCATGATATGGGCACCGAGGATCTGCCCGGTGTCATCGTCGACGACGATTTTGGCGAAGCCGATCGTGTCTTCCAACGCCCATCCATAGGCGACGTCTGCGTAATCTTGCACCTTCGACCTGACGTTGTAACCGCCCGCGCGGGCGGCCTTTTCAGTGAGCCCAACCATCGCGATCTGCGGGTCGGTGAACACCGCCGACGGCACGTGACGGTGATCGGCCCGCATGAGCGTAGCGGTGTCGTCCCAGTCGGCCAGCAGGTTGTGCTTGACCACGCGGGCCTCATGGTTGGCTACGTGCTTTAGCTGGTATCGCGAACTCACATCGCCCAGTGCGTATATGCCACGGGCCGTAGTGCGTTGATATTCATCCACCATCACCCGCCCGTCGATGACCTTCACCCCGGCCACTTCGGCATTGAGCAAGTCGCCGTTGGGGATCCGCCCGGTCGATACCAGCAAGGCGTCAGCCTGAAGCCGCGAACCATCGTCAAGATCCAGGGTCATCCCGAAGTCGTCTTGGGTGCCGCCGACCACGTTGCGGCGGCTCCGGATACTCCAATTCTTGCCGGCGATATCGGTAAAGCGCGCGCACAGGGCGTCGTCGCACTGGCTGAGTAGCGTGCCACCACGAATGACCAGCGTGACTCGCGACCCCAGTTCCGAGAAGATGTGCGCGAACTCAGTCGCGATGAAACCGCCGCCAACGATCACTAGGTGTTCGGGCAGGTTCGCGACGCGCATGATCGTGTTGCTGGTGTGATACTGCAACCCGGACCTGGCGATGGCGTCCGGAACGGTGGCGCGGGCGCCCGCGGCGATCACAACCTGGTCGGCGGAAAATTCGTCTCCGTCATCGGTGCGGAGCTTGTGGCGACCGTTGTCCATGGTCGGGGCAAACCGAGTGTGGCTCGTGAACATCTTTACGTTGGGCGAACAACGCCGGTATTGCTCGCCACTCATCACCAGTGGGTCGATGCGGCCGAATACTCGCGAGACGATCTCACTCCAGCGGACACCGTCGACGCGCGCATCAACACCGAATCGTGGTGAATCTCTGGCGGATTGCGCCACATCAGCGGCATAGGCGAACATCTTCGTCGGGATGCAGCCGACGTTGATGCAGGTGCCGCCGAACACGCCCTGCTCGCATATCGCGATGCGTTTGTCAGCATAGCGCTCGTCGAGGATGGTGTTGCCAGACCCGGTGCCGATGATGGCGATGTCGAAATGGTCCACAGTCAAAATCTCGGGCCGTGTCCGAGCATACGTCTCCTATTGTGCGCCGACATTTTCCAAAACCACTGCTACTGCCTGGCCGGAGCCGATGCAGATCCCAATAACCCCATATTGGGCGTCCCTTTCACGCAGCTCGGTCGCCAGCGTCAACAAATAACGAGTTCCTGTGGCTCCGAAGGGATGTCCGATCGCGACCGCGCCACCATTGGGTGTCAACTTGTCATCGGGCACCACGAAACCGTCCAGCTGGTTTGGCAGTTCCCGCAGCACGCCCAGCGCCTGGGCGCTGAAGGCCTCGTGGACTTCCCACACGTCGATCTGCTCGGGGTTAAGTCCTGCCCGGCGGATCGCAGCAGGGATCGCCCATGCAGGGGCTACGCCCATAATCAGGGGGTCGATGCCATAGACCGCGCTCGACACCACTCGGGCCAACGGTTTGACGCCGAGTTCGCTGGCTCGTTCACCGGAAGCGATGACCACGGCACTGGCACCATCGCTCAAAGGCGAGGAGTTGGCCGCCGTCATCTGGGTAGTCCCGGGCTGGGCGGGCAACGCCGCCAGCGCCGCGGCGGTGGTGTCATCGCGGATGAACTCATCATGTTCTGCCCGCCGGGCAGGTGTCTTTTTCGTCGCCGGGATCGTCACGGGGATAATCTCTTTGGCTAGCCGTCCTCGATCGCGGGCGGCCTTAGCCCGCTGCTGGGATCGCAATGCGAAGGCGTCAATCTCCTCGCGGCTCAGTGAGTAGCGGTCGGCGACATTTTGCGCGGTCTCGATCATGCTGATGTAAGCGTTGCGGGCCAGCAACACCGGGTTGGGCGGCCCGCCGGCCCCGCTCCACATGGTGTCGAGCATGAGGACCGGGCCCCGCGGACTGAACGCGGCGTCGCCTTTCATCAACGCCCACCCCGAGCGAGACATCGACTCGACTCCACAGGCAATGCCCAGGCCAAGGTCTCCGGCCTTGATCGCGTGGCTGATGGTCACCGCCGCGGTGAGTGAAGATCCGCAAAACCTGTTCACGGTGACCCCAGCCGCGGTGTCAGGAAAACCGGCAGCCAGCGCTGCCCACCGGGCGACGTCGCCCATGCCCTCGTGAGCGGGATTCACACAACCCGCCACGATGTCTTCGACGGCGCCGAGCGGCACACCCAGTCGGTCGCAGGCGCCCTTCATAGTCATACCCAACAAGTCGTCGGCGCGAATACCCGACAGTGTGCCGCCATAGCGGGTAAACGGGGTTCGCACACCCCCCAAAACGTAAGCCTCAGTCATCGCCATCCCTTTCGAATGCGTCGGGTCGGACGGGCTCTTGTGATTGAACCGGCCTATTTGTCCCACTTACATAGCGGCGCTTGCCCGTTGAGTCTTCGCAGTGATTTGCGCGCCGGGACAGTGGGGTCGAACTCGCGAGGTCGATGCCTCCGGCCGTGCCCACCTAAACCGCCTCGGACTGCTGCAGACGAATGACGGCAAGCGTCATGCGCAGCCGCGCCTCCTCTGGGCTACCGGCATAGCCATTCAGCCAGCAGGTCAGCTTTGAGAGTATCGTCACCGGCATTGTCATTTGGTTAGACAGGATGGCGGTGAGGATACGCTTTATCGCGAGAAAACTCTCCCCGCAGCCTAATTCGACGAACACATTCGTGCGTTCGTAACCGGTCAGACACGAAGGCGCCGCGTCGACCAGTAACCATGCCATGTCGTCGTCCGAGATGATCGGCGAGTCAGTCGTTGCGCGCGATTGCGCCAGCGAACCACGACTCGCGAAGTTCAGCGTGGTCGATGACCCCAATCGCGCAATGGCACGTTTCATGTCAGAAGCCACCGGTCTGCGCGGCGCGCCCTTGGGTTGCTCGGATAGGCGCCGGTAACCGCGACGTCGATCGATTCGGCGACACCGCGCTGAGCATGACCACACGGACCTGAGGAGTTCAAGGCGCTACCGAGCACCATATTAATTTCGAAGCCTGTGGGCATGTCCTGGTTCCCTTCCCGGTTTGCCTAGGCGACTGCTGGACCGCTGCGCTACAGCTGTGACGTGGTCCTCAGCCCGACGACATCTCTTTCCATGAGACTGCGCCCGCGTCGGGTGAATCGTCATCACCCCCACCGCCTGTTAGCCCGGGTGAATTACCGTGATGCCTTCCCAGACGAGACGATTCGGGATCGCGCACAACCGGCGCCCACCCCCGGCTGAATGCAACACATGAAACTAGAAGCGCGGTGCGTCACTTCCACTGCGCGGAAGGGACGCTGCTGATACCTACCATTCCTCGGAGCGGAAGCGGCACAGCGGCAATCGCCTCGTGGCCACCGGTGATTCTGCGGTGAGGCAGACACCCCCGAAATCGTGATGAAACACCGAGGTGCGCTGTTTGAATCGGTCAGCGACCTCAAACCCCATGGCCACCAATAGCTCGGTGCGCTTGACGATGCCGATGGCGCGGATCACGACCGCCGGATCGCCGCTGAGCGTGTCCAATCGGATCGGGATCGTGACCATCTCATAGCTGCGGCGACCGGAGCCGGGGGTGTTGGCGCGGAGGATATCGACGCAACACTTGGCGATCAGGACATCTTGCCTCAGTACTTTTCGGCGAGCCTCGCCTGTCTGCGGGTTGCGTCAATCGCGTCCGCCAGCAGCCACAGCGCCAAGCCGAGGAGCGCAATGTCTTTCATCAAGAATTCCCCGTCGGCGGACAAAATGGGAAAACCCCCAGCAGACGCCTCGCCGGTGCCGGGCGTCGTGATCATGAAGCTCAGCGTGGTCACGAAGAATAGCGAGGCGAATATGCCGCCCACCACGGACGCCTTCGGGTACCACGGCTTGACGGCTAGCAGTCCTGCGGTAATCAATTCTATCGATCCGTTCAATCGACCGAAGGCGTCGATGGATATGATGTGGTACATCCAACTCATGAATGGGCTATTGGCCACCCAATGTGAAATACCGTGGGATTCATAGTAAGTGAACTTCATGGCGCCGAACCAGGCCAGGACTATCACCAGACCATACCGCGCGACCAGGGGCGCGATGCCGGTCGGTAAAGACTTTCCGGGGCCATCAGTCCTCATAACGGTGGCCTCATTCTGTGACATTGCTGTCTCCGTTCTGCGTGTGTCGTTTCACCGCATCGCCGCTGCCGAACTCACACTGCCTTCCTTGGCGGAGGGGTTCGGCGCCGAGACGGTGACCCAGGCGGTTTGCGGCCGCGGCTCAGGTCAGCGACCACTATCGCTACGCAGCGGGTGAGTTGTCCTCATCCACGCGCGCAATTCACCCGGGTGAACTCGGCCGGTACGCTCGCCGCTCGCCGCCCGGTCAGCATCGGGCCGCGGACGCCCCGGTTCTGCAGACGACTGCGGCCTGGAACGCAGACGACCTGCTCAGGCCGCATCGCCTCGTCGAATGTGCTCTTGATGAACAACTTCCATGAAGGGCCAGTCCTAGCTGGCGGTGGGGTAGCGGGGTTAACTCGGTCCGGTCATCCAACCTCGACGACACGATGCGCGGCACCCGCAAGGTGCGAGCGGTGGCGGTCGTGTATCGCGGCGATCACCGTGGCGTGCGGCAGCTCTTCTCGTATCAGGCCAAGCATTCGTTGTGCGGTGGATGCGTCCAGACCCTCTGTCGGTTCGTCGAGCAGCAGCAGGCGGGGCCGGGCCACCAGGGCACGTAATACCGCGAGGCGGCGCACCTCGCCGCCGGACATGGCGCGTCCACCCTGGCCTACCGCGGTGTCGGGCGTGAGCTCGCCGAGACCCGCGTCACCCAGCAATCGGCGCATCTCGGCGTCGTCCAGGTCGCTGTCGCCGAGTCTGAGATTTTCCGCGACGGTTCCGCAGAACAGTGGCTCATCGGCTGCGACCAGGACGACAGCGCGGGCAGGAAGCTCGTGTGATGGCTGGCCGTCGAGCAAGATGTCATCGCTACGGTCCGAGATACGTTGAAGCAGAGTGCTTTTCCCTGATCCGGAACGACCTTGCACGATGACGGTCTCGCCCGGGTGCGCCGATATGCCGGTGGCCGGCATATCGATGCGCACCCCCGCCGTCCCGGCGTTAGAAGGCGCCGGCCGGTTTTCCCCCTTTGCTGGTGCAGCCAAAGCGAGCCTGGTTGCCGCAGCTGCCGATCCGGTCAGCTGCCGCAACTGACGGTGCGTGTCTGCGAATAGATCCACGGTGGCGATGGTCATCAGCAGAAGAAGCGTGGCCCTCGGCAGCGAAATTTCTGGTGTCATGAGCACAGCAACCACTACAACGAGTATCGTCGCCGCCTGGGCCACCGAGATGGCTGCCGCGGCCCACCGGTCGAAACGATCGGCGGCGGTGCGCTTTACGGCCGCAGACGCGATCCGGCCCGCCACCGTGGTGCGCACTTCGGCAATTGCGCCGAGTGAAACGAGTTCGTTGGCCGCCACCGTTGCCGCTATCAGCTGTGCGCGCGCCGCGCCGCGACTGCGGGCAACATCGGCGGCGAGGCGGCGTTGCCGCCGGCTGACATGTGTTTCCATGGCGACGATCACCGCGGCTCCCGCCGCGAGGAGGGTTGCGGCGAGCGGGTTGATCGCCGCAACGACGGTCGTGCTGACGGCCACCGTCACCGCGTTCGCGGCAAGCGGCAGTACGGCGCCGGGCAATGCTTCGACCACCGCGTCGCCGTCGGCCATTGCGCGGTCGAGTAGCTCGCCGGATGCGAACCGCCGCTGCGCGGCGACTGGGAGCGCCGCGAGGTCGACGAACAGTCTGCGGCGCAGCCGAATCAGCCACTCCAGACTGATCGCGTGAGCGCTGAGCCGTTCGCCGTACCGCGCCAGGATTCGGGTAAGTGCAAATGTTCGCACACCGCCGCTGGGTGCATAGACCGAGAAGACAGTGGCCGAACCGGCGATCGCGCAGCTCGCAATCAATCCGCCCGACAGCGCGAGCAAGCCGACGGTCGCGCCCGAGGCGAGCAGCGACAGGATCGCCGTGGCCGCCAGGCGAGCGAGGGTCTTACCACCAAGTAGGCCCAAGTAGTCCCGCAGCGCTGTCACGACGGCACCGATTGACACGCTTGGGTCACCAGCAAATCCGCATCGACGATCTCCCATTGCTGATCGGCGATCTCGGCAACTGCAGGCGAATGAGTGGCGATCAACACCGTACGACCGCGGGCCGCCTCGACCAGCGTGTCGACCAGTGCCGCTTCACTTTCGGCGTCCAAGTGCGCGGTCGGTTCGTCGAGCAACCACAGGCCCGCGTCGCGCAGCAAGGCGCGTGCAATGGCCACCCGCTGCGCCTCGCCGGTCGACACCCCCCAGCCGCGTTCACCGATCGGGGCATCAAATCCAGTTGGTAGCCGAGCGAGCAACGTGCCCAACCCGGCCCGCTCGGCAGCATCCCACAACGCTGCTGGGCGGGCGTCGGCGCTGCCGAGCCGCAGGTTGTCGGCAAGCGTTGCGGGCAGGATCACGGTTTGCTGCCCGATCCAGCTCGCCGCTCCGGGCTGCGGACGCCGCCCGTCGATTTGCACCAGTCCGGATGCGGGTTGGATCAGCCCGCCCACCGCGGCGAGCAGTGTCGATTTACCCGCGCCGGACCGGCCCCGCACCACCACGCTGGTCCCGGCCGGGATGACCGCATCCACGGAATCCAAAACGGGCGCCGCGCCATATCGCACACAGATCCCAGCCAACGTCACTCGTGGCGCGTGACGAATCACGTTCGCTCTCATGGGCGTTTTCGACGCGCTCAATTCAGCCAGTGCTGCGACCGCGGCGACCGCTTGTTCCCGCGCATGGTGGGCGGAGCCGAGGTCGCGTAGCGGGGCGAAATAGGCTGGTGCCAGCATCAAGACGAACAGGGCCCGTCCGAAAGTCAGAGCGCCGGAGCCGGGGATGTGGACATATCCGAGCAGGGTGAAGCCGCAATAGATCGCGGTGATCGCGACGCCGAGGGTGATCACCACGTCGAGCACCGCACCGGCCACAAGTGCGCGGCGCAGCACGGTCATGGTCGCCCGGTTGAGGTCGCGGCCGGCTTTGGTGATAGACCTTTGCTCCGCCGGTATGGCGCCTAGCGTGCTGAGCGTGGGCAGACCGCGAAAACGGTCCAACAGCCGCGCGGACAAGGCTCTGGTGGCAGCTAGTTGGCGTGCCGCCGCGTCGTGGGTGGCCAGCCCGACCATCCGCACGTTGACGGGGATGATCGGGGTTGCGGCGGCCAGCAACACTGCCACCGGCCAATGCGCGACCGCAGCGGTGATCAGGATTACCGCGCAGCACCATGGCGTGGCGCGACGTGCCGGCGTGAAATGGGCATGATGCTCACCGATCTGGCTGGCCAACTCGACCGCCCGGTGTGCCGGCGCTGTCGGGTCCGACATGCTTGCGCCGAGATCTCGGTCGAGGACTGCAGTGGCGACCGCGGCGGTGACGGCCGCACCACCGGCGTCGGCGTGACTGCGCGCCCAGGTCTCGCATGCGACCCGGGCGATCGCGACGCCGAAAAAGAGCGCCACCCCAGCCCATAACCCGTTTCGTCCGTCACCGCGGTACGCCGCGGCGACGACGGCGACGAAAGTTGCCCATTGTGAGACCAAGAGAGCGGACGCGACCGCTTTGGCGAGGGTGGCCCGGCGAAAGTCGGCGTGGCCCGGCGCACCCAGTTGGTGCATCCGAATGTGTTGGGCCTGGCCGATTTCGGCCACGGCGTCGCTATTCGGCATCGGCGTGCCGCAACTCGTCGCGCAACCACACCACGGCTCCGCCGATGACGATCAACACCAGCGCGACGAGGGTTATGACGAGGCCGGTCGGGGTTTTGCTAAAGACCCCGACGCTGACTGCGGCAATCAGCACCCCGACAACGATCCACATGAGATTTGCGGCCCAGCGCAGCATTTTCGGTCTCTGCCTGGGATGCCGTCCAGGCTGAGCCGGACTGTAGGACGCCGTCGAGGCGACGCGGCCCGATCCGGCCAGGGCCACAGTGGCCGACGGTTCGCGGTACTTCCCCCGGAAGACCCGATGTGCGTACCAGCTGAAAAACAGCAAGACCGGAAGACTAAGGGTCGACGCGATCATCAGGAAGTTCAGTGTGCCCGCCGGCGCCTTGGCCTGATCCACGGTGAGGCCGGGCGGCAGCGCAGTCGGGTAATACAGCAATGCCAGCGCCACCAAGCCGAATGCTTCGGCTGCAACGATCCCGATCATGGGACGCTCGTCAGGGCGACGGCCGAACGCCCACAGCGATGTGGTGAGACCTGCCAGCGCCATTACCGCGGCGATAGCGGCAAGCACGTTCGCCGCCGTACCCGCCGCACCGATGCGCACCGGTGTCAATGGCACCAACAGTGCCGCGCAAGCGAGCGTGAGGATGCCGGTAGCCCGGGTGAGCAGACGGCCCAGCGACGCAGCCCGGGCCCGCAAATTGCCGGTGGTCTTCAGCTGGACGTACGCCGCGCCGGCGGCGCAGTACATCACGACCGTGGTGACACCCGTCAGCAAGGCATAGCTGGTCATGAAATCGAAAGTGCCGCCGGAGAATTGACCGTCGTTGACGGCGATCCCGCTAAGTGCCCCGCCGATCGTTACACCTTGTGCGAACGCCGCAACCAGCGATCCCACGCCGAACGCCAAGCCCCACCCTCGGGGCACGCCGACCGTGTCGGATACCCTCTCGATTGCTGCGCCGCGAAACACCAGCGCCAGCAGCATCACGACGATCGGCACGTACAGCGCGGGCAGTGCGGCGCCATAGGCGGTGGGTAGGCCCCCGAAAAGCGTTACCCCGAAAAGGATCAGCCACGTCTCGTTGCCATCCCATGCGGTCGCCACCACCTCGATCAGTTCACGGCGGGTATTGACGTCCCGTTCGGTGAGGAACAGCATCCCGATGCCGAGGTCGTATCCATCCAGCACCACGTACATGCCCAGGCAGAACACGAGCACCAAGCAAAACGAAATCGTTGCGGCCATCACGCCTCCACGGCGGCGATATCGTCGGCGATGGACGCTGAACCTGGTGGCCCGATCTCCAGATCGTGCGGGTCAGGTCCCCGCCGCACCGTCCGCACCACATAGATGATCCAGGCGCCGAACAGCGCCAGATACAAGACCAGGAAAGTGAAGAACGAGGCGAGGACCGCGGGTGAGGCGATAAGGGAGACGCCCTGATCGGTGCGCAGCATCCCGTACACGAGGTAGGGCTGGCGTCCCGTTTCGGCCGTCACCCACCCACCGATGATGGCAACGACACCCAGCGGTGTCAGCCACAGCATCAACCGGTGAAACCAGCGCGCGATGAACAGCCGGCCTCGCAGCCGCAGCACTACGCTGGTGATCGCGGCGAACAGCATGACAGTGGCGGCGTAGAACATCACCCGGAATCCCCAGAACACCGACCAGCTATTGGGCTGTCGATCCCGGGGAATCTGGTGTTGGCCGGGCAACGGTGTGTGGCCAGACAGGTCGCCGCTGATCATGCTGCCCATCTTGGGGACGCTGATCTGCATTCGGTTGCGCTGATGTGGCTGGTCAGGAATCACGATCAGGTTGTAGCCGGTGTTGGTCGAATCCCAATCGCCCTCGAACGCAGCGAACTTCGCCAACTGGTGGTCTTCATCCATGAAACTGACTTTGTCGCCGTAGAAGAACTGGACAGGGATGAGCAGCGCAAGAACTCCCAGCGCGATGGAAAACGTGCGCCGAGCGAACTCGTCGTGTCGCCGGTTGATGAGGTAATAGGCCGCGATTCCGCCGACAAACAGGGCGGCCGAGATGATCACGGCCAACAGCATGTGCGGGAAGCGCAATGAGAACGACGGGTTGAAGATGATCGACCACCAGTTGTCGGGCACGAACCGACCGTGGTCCCTGCGGTAACCGGCCGGGGTCTGCATCCAGGAATTGGCGGCCAGGATCCAAAGGGTCGACAACACCGTGCCCAGTGCAACCATGCAGCACGACACGAACATCGTTCGCGGTTTGACTCGACCGTCGCCATAAAGCATCACGCCGATGAACGCGGCTTCGACGAAGAACGCGCTCACCACCTCCATGCCGATGATCGGCCCCAAGACGGGCCCGGTGGCGCTGGCGAAACGCCCCCAGTTCAAACCCAACTCGAAGGTGATCACGGTTCCGCTGACCACCCCCAGCCCGAACCCCACCGCGAATATTCGCTTCCAGAACCGAAAGATCTGCAAGTAAATGACCTGACCGGTGCGAAGGTGCAGACCATAAACGACCGTCAAGAACACCGACAAGCCGACCGTGATGGCGGGGAACGTCATGTGGAAGACGATCGTGATGACGAACTGCCATCGGGACACATCTAGAAGGGTTGGCGACACTGTTTGCGCCCCCTTGAATCGATCTCGGGCACCCGGCAATCACCTTCCGTAGGCGTGGCCGCTAATCGGAGACGCGGCGACGCATAACTTGTCAATGGTGGCCCTGGCCGCGGTGTCAGAAAATCGGCAGCCAAGCTGCCCACCGGGCGAGGTCGCCTATGCCTTCGTGGGCAGATTTATGACGCTGCCCCCGCGTGGGGTGAATTGTCATCACCCCAATTGTCTGCTCGCCCGGGTGATTGATGTGAGGCGCTCTCGACGCGAAAATTCGTGACCGACCACATCTGGCGGGGGTGCGGGCAGGCGAATTACAACAGGCCGAGTTCTGCACCCGGCTGACCGCGGCGCTGCAGTGCTCGACGCGGCGCTTGCGGTACACCCGCGCGTTGGTGGCTCTTTACGGTATTGAGCGAGACGTATAGCCGGCCGGCGATCTCACGTCGCGATAACCGGGTCGCGAGAAGGCGAAGAACCTCAAGCTTCGTTTGGCCGGATCCCGGCCGAAGCTCCTCGACACCGATCTTCGGCGTGTCTCTGGACGACCGCACTCATTGGGAGCCTCTCTGGGCTGCTTCTACGGCCCTCGAAAACGGTTGGCACAATGCGGGACGCTGCACCCGTAAGGATTATCGACACAGACAGAAATGCGCGACATGTTGCAGGACAAGATGATAACAACTGCGCGGATGTTGCGGTTCGGACGTCCCTGGACATCACTGTCGAGGGCTCAGTTGTGATCAGCGAGTGCGCGGAAGCGTCCGACTACCTGGGTGCGCGGCGTCCCACTGCGCATCGATGCGGGTCACGCGGCGATTCTCCATGACGAACCACAGCGTTCCGGCGACCGCGGCGAGAACGGCGATGAGCACCGTGGTGGAAAGCCATTCGTAATGCCGGTAGGCAGCGGTTGCCGCCGTGCTGATCAGCGCGACCGTCGCTACGACCAGCAGGATCAACCCCGGCCAGAAAAAGTTGTCCTTCATCGTAATACCCGCGTGCGGTTGCGTGGTCCGGGAGTGATCCGTCGGATCGTCATGAGTGTCTCCCATCACCGCTCCTTCCGTTGTTGGACGAGATGTCAAAATTTTTGCTCACAGCGCGGACCCCGACATGCACAATCTCGACACGAACCACCCCACGTACATCCGTTAGCACAGGCGTGTATGTGGTCAGGTCGAGTCGGTCCCGTCGCGGATGAGCAACTCGGGCAGCGTGATTGCCCCAATCGTTGTCACGAGCCACACGACAACCGTCGTGGCTAGCCAGGATGCAATGCCGACAATAGTGAGCCCGTGTGTCAATACCGACGCGAGGATCAACGCGACGATCGTCAATGCTAAGCCGGTGCCCCCAAGGAGCAGCGACGCGTACCGATTGGGCAACTTCAAGATTGATAGGGACAGCATCGCCTGCGTTACCGCGAACACGGCTACCGCGACGACGAATCCCGCTACCGACAACGAAACTCTGGGAACAATCCAAGCCGCAACCAGTAGTCCGATCGCCCACGATGCCAGAAGCCCAAATGCCCGCAGCAGGATTTGCCTGCCGGCACCGGCTCCGGCGCGCCCACCGGTGACGGCGCTGCCGTTCCCATCGACGGCGTTGACCGAGGCTTGCGGCCTCATGGCGGCATCGCCGGCGCAGGCGGCGACCCTTTTGGCCTCGAAGCCTCTAGGCACGTCCTGGTTCCCTTCCCGATCCCCCTGGCGGCGGCCGGGGCGGTGCTCTTTAGCTATGTTCATGAGCCCGCCGACATCTGCTCTTCGATGAGGCTGCACCCGCGTAGGGTGAATCGTCTTCACCCCGACCGTCTGTTCACCCGGGTGATTAATGAGAGGCGTTCTCAGGAGCCATGATTCAGGTTCAGCACCGTCCGGCAAGGGCCCGGGCAGGCCATTACAACAGGCCGAGTTCTCGCGCCCGGCTGACCGCAGCGCCGCGGTGCTCAACGCACAGCTTGCGGTACAGAGCGCGCTGATGGGTCTTCACGGTATTGAGCGAAACGTAAAGCCGCGCACCAATCTCACGTCGCGACAACCGGGTAGCGAGCAGCCGGAGGACCTCGAGTTCTTTGGGCGTCAGTGCCTCACCGGCCGCGCAACCCTCGTGGCGCGAAGTCACTGCGACGGGCGCGCGCCGCCGCGCCGAAGCGCGCAGTGGCGAGCCAATGCCAGCGTCCGCGCAATCGCGCATCAGGGTTTCCACCTCTTCGAGCATGGCCTTCGCGGTCTGGTGGTCACCGAGGTGCTCGAAGACATCCGCCCTGACCAGCAACGTCTTGGCGATCTCGAGGATCGCACCACCTTGGCGGGCCGACATGAGGGCCATGTCGGCGGCGGCCACCGCTGCGGCCGCATCACCACGCATGGCGAGGACCTCGGCCGCGGCGAGCGACACCATCACGTCCACGAAGTGCTCCCCGTCGGCCAGGTCCCGGGAGCTACCGGATGCCCGACGGATCCGCAGTTCGGCGTCTGCGAGCTGACCCTGCTCGGCCGAAATCAGCGCCAGATAGCCCAACGCGTAGCTGCGGGTGCGACGATCGCCCACCTTCTCGGCCAGCCGTACGGCCCGCCGGAAAGCGCCTTGCGCCTCGTGGGTGCTACCCGCAAAGTAGAGCGCGGACCCATAGACGGAGTAAGCGCTAGCTTGACCCTGGGGCGCTACGCCGAGATCGAGGCTGATCGCCCGGCGAGCCGTTTCAAGCGCAGCGGCGACTTCGGCCTTTTTGAAGGAGTGAGTGGCGCGCAACACGACGGCTTGAGCGCTGATGCCGTCACCGTCATCCGGGGATTCCGTCTCGACTGCGTCGATCCACCTGGCGGCATCGTCAAGTTGACCCGCGTTCAAGGCGATCCAGGCCCGCGCCACGCACAGCCGCGAATCTTGTAGAACGGTCTCCTGGGGAAGCAGATCGAGGTAACCCGAAATGGTCGAGGAGCCGCCGCCGTTGAATTCGTCGACCCAGTCCGCGGCGATCAGATCAGCACTGCGCGCGATGTCACCGGCGGCGATCAGGTGGCGTAGCGCCTCATCGATCAGCCCCTCTTCCTCGAACCAGGTCGCGGCCCGTCGGTGCAGATCGGCGACGAGGTCGGGCTCGCTGCGACGCAACTCGGTGCGCAGCAACTCCGCGAACAGCTGGTGATAGCGATACCAGCGGCGCGACATGTCCAGCGGTGCCACAAACAGGTTTTCGCGTTCGATCTCTTCCAAGACCGAGGCAGAACCAGACGTTTGCAGCACCGCGTCGCACAGCGGTCCGCTGAGTCGTTCCAGGAGCGAGGTACGTAACAGAAAGCTGCGCACGTGCGGTGGCTGGCCGTCCAGCACCTCGGCCATCAGGTAGTCGACGATATGGCGGTTATCGCCTGCGAACGTCTTGATGAACGCCGTGGCGTCAGCACGCCCGGCCAGCGAGAGGGCGGCAAGGTAGAGCCCGGCAGCCCACCCTTCGGTGCGTTGGTGCAGTAATTGAATGTCCGCGTCTGCCAGACCCAACCCGAATACATCGTTCAGCAGATGCTGCGCTTCGCTAGCTTTGAAACGTAAATCGTCTGTTCGCACCTCGGCAAGATCGCCCCTGGCCCTCAGCCGGGCCAGCGGCAATATCGGGTCAGATCGGGTCGCCAACACCAAGTGAAGATTCGCCGGCAACCGGCCGATGAAGAATGCGAGCTGCTCATGAACCGCTCGATTCACCACCAGGTGGGCGTCATCAAGAATGAGCACCATCGGTTCAGCGATCGTGTCCAGATCGTTCAGCAGGGTAGGCAGCACGACCTGCATTGGGTCGGCGCCCATCGCTAGGAGTTCGACCGCGCGAATCCCCATCCCGGGACTGACCTGCTGCAGCGCGGCTACCACGTACATCCAAAACCACACCGGGTCGTTGTCGGACGTATCGAGCGACAGCCAGCCAAACCGCTGGTCTTCACCCGCGCTCAGGGCCCATTGCGCCAGGACTGTCGTCTTGCCCCAGCCAGCCGGCGCGCTCAGTAGAGTCAGCTTGCGGCGGCGTCCCTCCGACAATGCGTCTAGCAGAGCGGTCCGTTGAACGAGGTCGGGCCCGATGGCCGGAACATGTAGCTTGGTGCCGAGCAGAATTGCTCGCGCAGCAGTTTCTCCGGGGCCGCTGTCGCGACGCCCGGCTGTGCCGGTCACGTCCGAACCGCGCCAATTCCTTGAACCGAGCGCTCGAACGGAAATGTTCGGCGTTGCCGCGTCGTGGTCGGGCGTGGGCCTATCGCCATCCCAATCGTTTCCCGCAGGGCCGGGCGGGCTGGTTATGCCCCGCAATCGCGGTGACCCAATTGAATCAGATGCGTTCTCCGCGGTTACGTTCGGCGCATGCTGGCCGTCCCCGTTTGGGCTGGCGGACCAGCGTAGCGCCAACGGCTCGAGGATTTCCTCGTGAGCCGCGCTCAGGTTGTGGCCGCTCACCGTATTTCTCCTCTTCCCATCGATGGAATGTCCCTGGCGCCCCATGACACCGCAGCGCGCGCTGATCATGCGCGTCTCAACATGGAGTGAGTAGGCATCTCGAAGTAGAGACGCCGTGGGGGCGCCGGCGCGCGCCGCGGTGTCGTCTTGGGGGTCTCATGGTCGGTGGTTGACCAACACGTATCCGCCGACACCGAACACCACCGGCAGCATCATCAACATTCCCAACACCGTGCTCATCATCGTTTCCTCAATTCCTCTGTCTCGTCGCTGCTCTCGAAGCCGGTGATAGGACGGCGGCGATATCGTGGCGATCCAGAGCTCAATGACTACGTTGGCAGCCCGGCACCGCCGCCACCATCGACCAGCGGGTGATCTTTAGTGCGGGGTCGGTGTATACCTAACGACCGCGTTCTTGACGGACTGGTCAATACGAGCTGCGTGTGCGTTGCGCTGAAGACATAGTCGACTGAAGGGTCCGGTAAGGCGACTGCACAGGCACCCGCACAGACGTCGAAATCGATCAGCTGACGTAAGGCGGAGGTTCTGCCTGCCCGGGTCATGACGCTCGCTCATCAACTTCGACGGATGAAGCCTTGGATGCCGAATCGCAATGGTCGATGTGGTAGTCGCCGGCTGGCGGGTTTTCCGACCGCACGGACGCCAGAGCCGCGCCACCGGCGGCGATGGCGGAGCTGATGGCTTCGGTGACGACCTGAGGGATTTCGTGCAAAAGCGTGTGCCCCGCGGTGGGCCGGTGGATGAGGGTTGCGCCCGGGATACCGTCGGCGAGCTCGCGGGCGTGCCACATCGGGGTGAGCTTGTCCGCTCCTCCACTGATGATGGTCGTCTTGGCAACGATGAAGCCCAGCGTATGAGAGCAGTCGTAGTCTTTTAGACCGCGTAGGAAGCCGACCTTGGTCGTCGAGGGCGTGGTGTTGATAGTGGCCGCTGACTTAGCGACCAACGATTTCGGAGCGGCTTCACCGTATCCGCCACGCCTGGTTACCGCCGCGCACACCGGTCGGGAGAGGAATTGAACTATCCCATCGGTACCTGCGCGAGGCATGCGGTGGACGAGGTGGTAGAGCATGCTTGTCGCGGGGGTGTTCAGCAGCCGGCCGAGGCCGTGTGAGCCGAGATTTCCCGCGGCGGTCGCGATGAGAACAAGGCTCTCCGGCTCAACGGGACGGTTGCTCGTTGGCCGACGAAGATACGCCAAGGCCGTCATGCCGCCCATTGAGTGGCCTACCAGGGTGAGCGGGCCCGTAACCCCAAGCGCAACCAGCAGTTCGGCGAGGTCGTTGGCCAGTCGGTCGATCCGGTATGTGTGCATTGACGCATTGCCCGAGTCACCGTGACCGCGGTGGTCATAACTGATGATACGAACCTTGTTGCCCCAGCGGCGGATCAGCTGCGCCATCTGAATATCCCAGGACTGTTTGTTCAAGCAAAAGCCGTGGAGAAGCACGACTGTATGAGCAGCGGTGTGAGATCCCCAGTCGCGAACCGACAGCGAGACGCCATCGCTGGTGGTAACTGTGCGATGGCAGGCCAGCGACTGGCGTGCGCCTGGCATTCGCCTGCGGCTGCTTCGCATGGGTGGCGTCTTTGGCGTCGTCACTTCGTTACCAGACATGGCGCGCTCTGGATATGCAGTGCTGCTTGCTGATTCGTCAATCAAGCTGATGTGAACGGCGGTCATGGGGACACCATCGCGTACCCAGCGACACCGAATGCCACTGGCAGTTTTGCCAGCATCCCATGCGCAGCATTCAACATCGTTCGCTCTTTCCTTTGTGTGCTCACCGCAACGGTGTGGCGTGATTACGCCATCGCTTTGGTGTGAGAACGTGATCAGTTGTCGTTTACTACGGTCGTCGCGCGGACAGCGCAAAACCATCGCCCGAGGATTGATGTTTAGGGCCGAAGGGGTCTAGTACTAGGCCGAAGCGCTGAACGCGGCCGTGACAACAACAGCATTCGCTCATGAGCGACGCGAGCCGTTGCCGATTCTGAATCATCAAACCGTCGCTCAGGTTTGAGCGTGATTGGTTGTGCTATCGCAACTGGATTCGGACATCGTCAGGCCATCGGGGTGGCCGACAACGTCTACCAAAGAGGGTCTGCGGTTATCTGCAGCCATGCCCTGAATTCCCATTGCTCATGTCGTCTTCGTGCCCGCCTGGCACTCAACCGCTGGATCGTGGCTGCAAGTTGACCACTGCGCGCGCGTCGTTCCTGTGTGCCGGCATCGATAACGCGGCGTGCGGAATCGGCAATCGGGCTGAGCCAGCTCGCGGTCACCGTGACACCATCGCGTACCCGGCCACCCGGAACGTCACCGCCAGCATTTCGCATGCTGCGTCCAGCATTGTTCGCTCTTCCCCTGGTGGGCTCACTGGCGGGGCGTACGGCTGCGCCTCGATCGTCGCTCGGTGAGCACTTGATCAGTTGTCGACTACTACGGTCATCGCGCGGACCGCGCAAAACCATCGCCCGAGGGTTGATGTTTAGGGCCGCATGGATGCAGTACTAGGCGGCCGCGTATTTGACGTGTCGGTCAATCAGCGCCGCGGACGAGCTGTGCCAACTGGGCACGCGAGGCAACGCCCAGTTTGGCAAATGCATTGTGGACGTGGGTCTTCACCGTATGGGGGGAGAGGTGCAGCTCGGTGGCGACGTCGCGGTTGGTCGCACCCTGTGCAATCAAGTTGACGACCTTGAGCTCGGAGTCGGTGAGGCTGTCCCAGCCCGTTTTGGCCCGTGGCTGGGTGACGATGCGACGTTCCACGCCTAATCGGCGCAGCGCGCGGCCCACTCGGCGGGCATCGGCGATCGCTTCGCATTCCACGAAAGCGTCGAATGCTTTATTGAGGCCCTCGATGGCCTCCGCGTCGCGTCCGGCGCGCGCTAGTTCGCCCGCGGCGTCCTCGGCGGCACCCGCGTGAAGAAGCGGACGCCACGTGCCCAACGCGTCGGCCGCTTCCAACAACGCATCGGCGTCACGCTCCAGGATTCCGCGAGCCTGGTGCGCGACCGCCGCGAACAACGCCACTCCTGGGCGCTCGCGTTCCAGCACCTCGATGCTCTGCAGGACCCGCGCGCGCAGTCCGGCGTCGCCGGCCGCGATGGCCGCCCGTGACATCAAGATGAGCTGATCGAACACGTTGGGAAACAGGGGTGTGATTACACGCACGTTCTGGCCCCCTAGCCAGCGCACCGCATCGTGAACGTCGCCGCGGTGCCACGCGGCAAGAGCGATCACGTAAGCCGCGCCGCAGGACAACAACGGAGAGGTGCTCGAACACAAACCGAGCGCCTCAGATACTAGGCCTTGCAATAACTTTCGATCACCTGTCCGCACGGCCACCTCAGCTAGAACGAGAATGCGCTCAATGTTGACCTCGGTACTGTTCGCCCATTCGCGCCGGGGCAAAGCCTCGATGGTGCGACGGGCATCGGCCAGACGGCCCTCCGCAGCATGAACCATCCCGCTCAGGTGGGTCCAGCCGGGAAGCGCCATCGCGTTACGTTCGCGATGCGCTTTTTCGGTACCCTCGGCAACCAGCGCGCGGGCTTGCTCCAAGCTGCCCACGCAAACAACCAGACCCGCGCGGCGCTTGGCCGCATACACGGCGCCGAAGGTGGCCTCGCCGTCGCGCGACAGCACTGCCACCTCGTCCATGCGCCGAAGCGCGCGCACTGCATATCCATCCTGATAGTCGATCAGGGCAAGCGCGGTGTCACTGACGATCCGGGCTTCCAAATCACCGGTCGCCGTTGCCGCGGCCGCGGCCAGGCTCACTACCGAGGCGTCCGACTGCAGGCCATTGACCACCTCGAAGTAGGCAACCCACGACTGGTGGCGTGCCCTGGTGATGTCGTTGATGCCGACCAACTGCAGCGCGCGACGGATTTCGGCAATGCGTTGCTCCGGGTCCTCGGTCCCAGCGGCCACCTGCAGCCGAATCTCGGCTTCGTCGTCTTGCGACAGCTGCGTTGCGAGCGCGCTGTCGGCAAGCCCTTGGGCTTCGTCATAACGGGTCGCCCGGTTGAGCCACTCCACCGTCTCGGCGACGAGGGGCCCATAGTCGGGGTCGTGGGCTGGCAGTAGTTCGAGCGCGCGCTTGCTCAAGTCCGCGGCCGCGCTCGCATCGCCGCGGCCAACCGATTGCGCGGCTTGGCGCAGCGCATCGATGGCTTCCCGGTCTCCCGCCTCAGCGCTGCGCGCCAATTGGGTGGCCACCTCGGCCGGGGCCGTACCCATCCCCAGCATGACCGACGCCGATTGGCGCTCCATCGCTCGCCGCAGCGACTGGGGCAACGACTGCCGGGTGGCCTCGCGCAACAGGTCATGCCGAAACCTCAGCTGCTCACCGTCTTCGACGAAAAGATTCGCGCGCACCGCCTCCTCGAGCGCCGACAGCAACGACGCGGGTGAGCGTTCCAGCATCGCGGCCAACAGCCCGGCCGAGAACCGGTCCGGCAACACGGCGGCCACCCGCACCACCTCTGAGGCCTCGCCGGACAGCAGGTCCAGCCGTTGCTGCATCGTTGCGCCCAGGCGCCGCGGCAGCTCGTCCCCGGTGACTTTCACACGGCCGCCAGAGAGAGTGAGCCGGCCCTCCTCGCCCAGCCCGCCGACCAGCTCGGTGACCAGAAACGGATTGCCGTGCGCCTTGGCGGCCAGATTCAACAGCGACACATCGGCTTTCGCCCGCACGGCGTCTTGGACCATGTCAATGACGGCGTCCGGTGTCATGGCCGCCAGCCGCACGAAGGTGGCGTTCGCGCGTTGCAGCACCGACAAGGTCTCCTGCATCGCAGGCCCGCCGGCCCCGGTGCGGGCGGTCAACACCCACAACACCGCCACATCCGCGCGCACGTTAGCAAGCGACCGCAAAGCCAACAGCGTGGCGTTGTCGGCCCAGTGGATGTCCTCCAGCACAATCGCCAGCGGGGTTTGCGCGGCCGCCGCATGAATAGCGTCGGCTAGATCGTGCACCACCCAATAGCGCAAATCGGCAGACGTGCCCAAGCTACGCAACGCCTCAGCATCACCGATAGGGGGATCCGCGCGCAGTGTCGCCATGAACAGCGAGAAGAATGGCACCGTCTGCTGGTATTCGAACGCCTCACCGAATAAGGTGCGCACCCCGCGCTTGTCGGCCAGCGCTAACACTTCGGTGAGCAAGCGGCTCTTGCCGATGCCCGGCGGCCCCTCGATGACCAGCACGCCCCCGCGCCCCTGAGCCACCTCGGTCACCAATGCGCCGATCAGTTTCAGCTCGCCTGCCCGGCCCCGAATCGGCGGCGCGACAAGGTGCGGGCCGCCGACATCAAATAGGCCAGTTGAAGGCCCCACCGGGTTTTTGTCTCCCGTCTACCGGACTGCATTGCAGTGCCCGCCATTGTAGGCCTGCCCGCCCACACCACCCGATCTGCTGTCGGTCAATCAGTGCCGCGCATGAACTGGGCCAATTGGGCGCGGGAAGTAATGCCTAGCTTGGCGAACGCGTTGTGGACGTGGGTTTTCACCGTGTGGGGGGAGAGGTGCAGTTCGGTGGCGACGTCGCGGTTGGTCGCGCCCTGTGCGATGAGGTTGATGACCGTGAGTTCGGAGTCGGTGAGGCTGTCCCAGCCCGTTTTCGCCCGCGGGTGGGTGACGATGCGACGTTCCACTCCTAGTCGGCGCAGCGCGCGGCCGACCCGGCGCGCATCGGCAATCGCTTCGTGGCTTGTGTAGGTGTCGAATGCGGCATTGAGGTGAGCAACCGCCGCATCGCCACGGCCGATGTGAGCGAGCTCAGCGCCGGCGTCCTCGGCCGCGCTTGCAAACAGAAGCGGGCGCGCCGACGAGTGAAGCAACTCCGCGGCGGCCACCAGCGCCTGGGCATCGTGTTCGAGGACCCCGCGGGCATAGCCGGCCAGCCCTGCCAACAGCGGCACCGCAGGCCGCTCACGCTCCAGCACCTCGGTGGCCTGCAAGACCCGTGCGCGCAAGCCGGCATCACCGGCGGCCAGAGCAACTCGCGCACCCAAGATCAGCCGAACGAATGCATGGGGGAAAAGTGGTGTCCCCAATAGGGTGACCTCGCCGAGCCAGCGCATCGCGTCATGAACGTCGTCGTGCTGCCACGCCGCCAGTGCGAGCACATACGCCGCTCCTCGACGCACCGCGGCTGAGCCGGCGGCGTAAGCATCGCGCGCGTCGTTGACCATGTGCTGCAGCAAGTTTCGATCGTCGGTGTGCACTGCCACCTCAGCCAGAGTCACCATCCGCAGTATGTCGGGCTCGGTCGCACCCGTCGGCTGTGGTGGCGGCAATGACTCCGTGGCGTCGCGAGCGGCCGATAGCCGGCCCGCAGCGAGGTGGACAATCCCACTGAAGACGGCCCAGATAAAAAGGGCCATCGCGTTGCCTTCCCGCTGGGCTTGCCCGATGCCGCGGGCGACCCGTGCCGTCGCGTCGTCCAACCGACCGACCACCGCCAGCAGGTTCGCGTAATGCATTGCGGCATAGGCAAAAGCTAAGGCCGCGTCGTTCGTGGACGTGGGCGGGGAAAGCTCTTCGAGGCGGCTTACGGCGCGGCCTGTGTACCCCTCACCTGCGTCGAGCACAGCGACGGTGACATCGGCCATGATCGTGGCCTCGAGATCACCGGTGGCTGCGGCGGCCGCGGCAGCCTGGTCGGCTGTCGTGCGCCGTTGCCCACCTTGGTCCTGCAACGCCACGTTGTAGGCCAACCACGCGAGATGCCGTGCCCGGGTGACCTCGCTGATGTCGCTCAACTCGAGCGCGCGCCGATTCTCCTCCACGCGCCGCTGGGTGTTGTGCTTGGTGTGAGCCGGGAGCCGGAGGCGAATCTCGGCCTGTTCTTCGGGCGAAGCCGCCTGCGAGAGGGCCACGACGGCCAATTCTTCGGCATCGTCGTAGCGGCCGGCCCGGTTGAGCCACTCCACCGTGTCGGCGACGAGGAAACCGTAGTCGGGGTCGTCGGCGGGCAATAGCTCCAACGCGCGCATGCTCAAGTCGGCGGCCGAACTGGCGTCGTTGTGGCCAACCGATTCCGCGGCTTGGCGCAGTGCCCCGATCGCCTCGCCGTCTCCTGGCTCGGCACTACGCGCCAGCTGGGCAGCCACTTCGGCCGGCACCGCCCCCATCCCGAGCATGACCGACGCCGATTGGCGCTCCATCGCTCGCCGCAGCGACTGCGGCAGAGACTGCCGGGTGGCCTCGCGCAATAGATCGTGCCGAAACCTCAACCGCTCACCGTCTTCGACGAAAATATCTGCGCGCACCGCCTCCTCGAGCGCCGACAGCAACGAGACGGGCTGGCGGTCCAGCATCGCGGCCAGCAAGCCGGCCGAAAACCGGTCCGGCAAAACTCCGGCTACCCGCACCACCTCCGAAGCATCCTCGGAGAGCAGGTCCAGCCGCTGGTGCATCGTTGCGCCCAAACGCCGCGGCAGCCCCTCTCCGGTCACCTTCGCACGGCCGCCGGAAAGAGTGAGCCGGCCCTCCTCGCCGAGACCACCGACCAGCTCGCTGACCAGAAACGGATTGCCGTGCGCCTTGGCGGCCAGATTCAATAGCGACACGTCGGCTTTCGCCCGCACCGTGTCGCAGACCATGTCGGCGACAGCGTTCGGCGCGATTGCCGGCAATCGCACGAATGTGGCCTTCGCGCGCTGCAGCACCGACAAGGTCTCCTGCACCGCTGGCCCGCCGGCCCCGGTGCGGGCGGTCAACACCCACAACACCGCCACATCCGCGCGCACGTTGGCAAGCGACCGCAAAGCCAACAGCGTCCCGCTGTCGGCCCAGTGAATGTCCTCCAACACGATCGCCAGCGGGGTCTGCGCGGCCGCCGCATGAATCGCGTCGGCCAGATCGTGCACCACCCAGTAGCGCAAATCGGCCGAGCCGGCCAGTCCGCGCAACGCCTCGGCGTCTCCCACCGGGGGATCAGCGTTCAGCGTCGCCATGAACAGCGAATAGAACGGCACCATCTGCTGGTATTCGAACGCCTCACCGAATAAGGTGCGCACCCCGCACTTGTCGGCCAGCGCTAATACTTCGGTGAGCAAGCGGCTCTTTCCGATGCCCGGCGGCCCCTCGATGACCAGCACGCCCCCGCGCCCTTGGGCCACCGCGCTCACCAGCGCGCCGATCAGTTTCAGCTCGTCTGACCGCCCCCGAATCGGCGGAGTGACCAGCCGCCGACCGCCGACGTCAAAAATGCCGGTTGGAGGCCCCACCGGGTGTCCTATCTACCTACCGTTCACCGGATTGTCGCTGCAGTGCATGTCATTGTAGGCATGCCGCCGTCAGCTATCCGATTTGCTGTCGGTCAATCAGTGCCGTGGATGAGCTGCGCCAATTGAACCCGAGACGCGATGCCCAGCTTGGCGAAAGCATTGTGCACGTGTGTCTTAACGGTATGGGGGGAAAGGTGGAGCCGTTGCGCGACGTCACGGTTGGTCGCGCCCTGGGCAATCAGGTTGACCACCTTGAGCTCGGACTCGGTCAGGCTGTCCCAGCCCGTTTTTGCCCGCGGGCGCGT
>NZ_LZJR01000050.1 GCF_001667925.1 Mycobacterium sp. E2479
ACGCCGTGGCGCACCGACTCGCGTAGCCCGGGATCCAGCAGCACCTCGGCGTCGTAGTGGGTGTGTACGTCGAGGAAGCCGGGCACCACCCACTTGCCGGCCGCGTCGATCACCTCGGGGCACCCGGTCTCATCCAGCGACTGGGTGGACACGGTGGCCACGACGCCGTCGCGAATGCCGAGCGTGCGCGTCAGGGGCGGGCAGCCCGTCCCGTCGAACCACAATCCGTCGCGGATGATCACGTCGTAGGCCATGGTTTCCTCCATGTCGTTGATGGCGGAACGCTAACATAGATAGCAAGCACTCGCAATCTTTTTGGCGCGGAACGTTGAGAAATATTCGGCGTTGGTGGTTAGTGTGCGGCATTGCGCCGCGCCGCGGCCGCAATCGCGCTGACCTCGGCGCGGCGGGGCAGCACTGCGACGTCCCGCAAGTGCGCGGCTAGGCCGGTGACCGGAAGATGTTGCCGCGCAGCATGATCAGGTCGGGACTGTTCAATATGGCGGCGCCCGAACGCGGGTCGGTCGAGTAGCACAGCAAGTCCGCCGAGGCGCCGTGATCCAGCCCTGGCCGGCCGAGCCAGCGGCGCGCGTCCCAGCACGCCGCGCCCAGCGCTTCGGTCGGGCTCATCCCGATGCTCTTGAGCGCTTCGACCTCGTCGGCGATGCGCCCGGGCGCGACCATGGTGCCGGCATCGCTGCCGGCGTAGATCGGCACGCCCGCCTCGCGGGCCGCCGCGATCCGGGACAGCCCACGCGCATGCAGATCACGCATGTGCGCGGCATACGCGGGATACTTCGAGGCGGCGTCGGCGATCCCGGGAAAGTTCTCCACGATGTTGACCAGCGTCGGGACCAGGACGGTCCCATGCTCGACCATCAGCTCAATGGTGTCGTCGTCCACGCCGGTCCCGTGCTCGATGCAGTCGATGCCGGCGCTGATCAGCCCGGGCAACGCGTCCTCACTGAAGACGTGCGCGGTGACCCGGGCGCCGTGGACATGCGCGGTTTCGATCGCGGCCTTGAGCACGTCGTCGGACCACAGTGGGGCCAGATCGCCGACGCTGCGGTCGATCCAGTCGCCGACCAGCTTGATCCAGCCGTCGCCCCGCTTGGCCTCCTCGGCCACCGCCTGCGGCAGTTGCCATTCGTCTTCGAGCTCACGCGAGAAGCCCGCGGCATACCGCTTGGGTCTGGCCAGATGCTTTCCGGCCCGAATGATTCGGGGCAGATCGTCGCGGTCGTCGAGGCTGCGGGTGTCGGTCGGGGACCCGCAGTCCCGCAACAGCAGCGCGCCGACATCGCGTTCGATCTCGGCCTGGGCGATTGCGTCGTCCAGCGGGATCTCGCCGTGATCACCCAGGCCGACGTGGCAGTGGGCATCGACCAGCCCGGGCACGATCCAGCCGCCGTCGAAGACCGTCTCGGCGCCCGCGACGGGTTCGGCGCTGATGCGGCCGTCGACTATCCACAGTTCGATCTTGGTTTCGTCGGGCAGCCCCACGCCCCGCACGTGCATGCGCACCGGGCGGCTACCTGCTTCCGGCCCAATGGTGACGACCCGCTTCGCCCGGCTCCGCCGCGCTCGCGATCGCGCCCCAATGGTGACGACCCGCTTCGCCCGGCTCCGCTGCGCTCGCGATCGTCACGACTTGCCCGGGAACTTCAGCTTGGACAGATCGAAGTCGGCCAGCCCCGGCGGCAGCTCGTTGAGCCCTTCGGGCATCTGCGACAGGTCGGGGAACCCGACCGGCATGCCCGGCACCCCGGCTCCCAGGGGGTTGCGCGCCTTCGGCGGTGTCGGCCCGCGTCCGCCCTTCTTGCCCTTTTTGCCGGCCTTGCCCTTCGCCCCCTTGGACTTTCGCGTCGCGGACTTGCGACCGATGCCCGGGATGCCCATGCCACCGAGCATCGACGACATCATCTTGCGGGCCTCGAAGAAGCGGTCCACCAGCTGGTTGACCTCGGACACGGTGACGCCCGACCCGTTGGCGATGCGCAGCCGCCGCGACGCGTTGATGATCTTCGGATCGGCACGCTCTGCAGGCGTCATGCCGCGAATGATGGCCTGCAGGCGGTCGAGCTGGCGGTCGTCGACCTGGGCCAGCGCGTCCTTCATCTGCCCGGCGCCCGGCAACATGCCCAGCAGGTTGCCGATCGGGCCCATCTTGCGGATGGCCAGCATCTGTTCCAGGAAGTCCTCGAGCGTGAGCTCGCCGGTGCCGATCTTCACGGCGGCGGCCTCGGCCTGTTCGGCGTCGAAGACCTGTTCGGCCTGCTCGATTAGGCTCAGCACGTCGCCCATGCCCAGGATGCGGCTGGACATCCGGTCCGGGTGGAAGACGTCGAAGTCCTCCAGCTTCTCGCCGGTGGACGCGAAAAGGATTGGGACACCGGTCACCTCGCGGACCGAGAGCGCCGCGCCACCGCGGGCGTCACCGTCGAGCTTGGTCAGCACCGCCCCGGTGAAGCCGACGCCCTCGCGAAACGCCTCCGCGGTGGTGACGGCGTCCTGACCGATCATCGCGTCGAGCACGAACAGGACTTCGTCGGGATTTATCGCCTCGCGGATGGCCGCGGCCTGCGCCATCAACTCGTCGTCGATACCCAGCCGGCCCGCGGTGTCGACGATGACGACGTCGAAATGCTTGGCCTGCGCCTCGGCGAGGCCGGCCGCCGCGACGGCGACCGGGTCCCCGACGGAACCGGCATCCGGGCCGGAAGGGGGGGTGCCGGGATGCGGCGCGAAGACCGGTACCCCGGCGCGCTGCCCGACGACCTGCAGCTGGTTCACCGCGGCGGGGCGTTGCAGGTCGCACGCCACCAGCAGCGGGGTGTGTCCCTGTCCGCGCAGCCAGGCGGCCAGCTTCCCGGCCAGCGACGTCTTACCGGAACCCTGCAGTCCGGCGAGCATCACCACGGTCGGCGGCGTCTTCGCGAACGCCAGCTGGCGGGTTTCGCCGCCCAGGATGCCGATCAGTTCCTCGTTGACGATCTTGACGACCTGTTGGGCCGGGTTGAGAGCGCTGGACACCTCGGCGCCCTTGGCGCGGTCCTTGATCCGGGTGACGAAAGCGCGCACCACCGGTAGCGACACGTCGGCTTCCAGCAGGGCCAACCGGATTTCGCGGGTGGTGGCCTCGATATCAGCGTCGGTCAAACGACCCTTGCCGCGTAGCCCTGCGAGGGCACCGGTCAACCGGTCGGACAGCGATTCAAACACCCCGCCAGCCTAGTGGTGGGCTCAGGCTGCTCGCCCGGCGCAGGTTCGGCGACGCATAAATGACGCAGAAGACACGCCGGAGGACGTCCTCGTGGCTTATGTTTCGGCAAGTCGACGGCGGAAGGTCAGGCTCATGCTCGAGGTGATCGACAGGGGGTCGTGCACCGAAGCGCATCCGGTGCCTCTGCTCTTCGTGCACGGCGGCTGGCACGGCGCATGGTGCTGGGAACACTTTCTGGACTTCTTCGCCGATGCCGGCTACCGCGCGGTCGCGATGAGCCTGCGCGGACACGGCGCGAGCCCCACGTCCAAACCGCTGCCGAAGGTGTCCATCGCCGACTACATCGACGACGTCCGTTCCGTGGCGGACGACCTGGGCGGTGGGCCGGTGCTGATCGGCCATTCCCTGGGCGGTTTCGTGATCCAGCGCTACCTCGAGGATCGAAGCGCTCCGGCGGCGGTGCTGGTGGGCTCCGTGCCGCCGCAGGGCGTGCTCACCCTGGCGTTGCGGGTCTGGCGGCGGCGACCGTCGATGACGATGGAATCGTGGAGCGATCCCACGCTGCTGAAGTTTCTCGCCACCCCGGCGCTGGCCCGCGAGTACCTGTTCTGCGCCGACACTCCCGAGGCCGTCGTCGAATCCTGTCGGCAACGCGCCGGGGCCGAGAGCGTTCGCGCGGCCATGACCGACCCGATCGTCCGCCGCGTCAGAACCAAGCGGGTGACCACACCGATCTTGGTCCTGGGCGCCGAGTACGACGGCTTCGTCAGTGTCCGTGAGGTGTGCAACACCGCGCGCGCCTACCGCACCGAGCCGGAATTCTTCTCCATGGGCCACAACATGATGCTCGAACCGGGCTGGGCCGACGTTGCCGGGCGCATCCACGAATGGCTCCAGACCCGCGAAACGGTGAGCCCGAAACGATAGCCAGTCGAGTCGTTGGTGCGCCGAAAAGCGTTGGCGTGCTAGATTTCACAGCCGCGACTCAATCGAGTCAGCCGCGTCGACGAGCAACGAACGGGGGGCCTGTGTCGATGCCGCTCAGCGACATCCAGGCGCGGGCCGACAGCGATCCCAGCGACACCGGCGTGCTGCGCGGCTGGCAGCGCAGGGCGCTGGTGCGCTACCTCGCCGGTCAGCCGCGCGATTTCCTGGCGGTGGCCACGCCGGGCTCGGGGAAAACGACCTTCGCCTTGCGGGTGGCGGTCGAACTGCTGGGCCAACGGGCCGTCGAGCACGTCACCGTCGTCGTGCCCACCGAACACCTGAAGGTGCAGTGGGCGCAGGCCGCGCAGCGTTACGGCCTGGCCCTGGACCCGAGGTTCTCCAATGGCAACCCGCGGATCGCGCCGGAGTATCACGGGGTGATGGTCACCTACGCGCAGATCGCAGCGCACCCGACGTTGCACCGGGTGCGCACCGAGCAACGCAAAACGCTGGTCATCTTCGACGAGATACACCACGGCGGTGACGCCAAAACGTGGGGCGATGCCATCCGCGAAGCCTTCGCGGACGCCACCCGCCGACTCGCCCTGACGGGAACGCCCTTTCGTAGCGACGACAGCCCCATCCCGTTCGTGACCTACGAGGCCGGTCCCGACGGGATACGGCGTTCGCGAGCCGACCACACCTACGGCTACACCGACGCGCTCGCCGACGGCGTGGTCCGTCCCGTGGTGTTCCTCGCCTATTCCGGGGAGGCGCGGTGGCGCGACAGCGCCGGGGAGGAGCACTCGGCGCGCCTCGGCGAGCCGCTGTCGGCCGAGCAGACGGCGCGCGCGTGGCGCACGGCGCTGGATCCGGCCGGCGAATGGATGCCCGCGGTGATCAGGGCCGCGGATCTGCGGCTGCGCCAACTGCGCACGCACATACCCGATGCCGGCGCAATGATCATCGCTTCGGATCAGACGGCGGCGCGCGCCTATGCCGCCCTCCTGACGAAGCTGACCGGCGAGACGCCGACGCTGGTGCTCTCCGACGATCCCGGATCGTCGGCGCGGATCAGCGAATTCGCCGCGAGCACCAGCCGCTGGCTGGTCGCGGTGCGCATGGTCTCCGAAGGCGTCGACGTGCCGCGGCTGTCGGTCGGGATCTACGCCACCAGCGCCTCGACGCCGCTGTTCTTCGCGCAGGCCGTCGGCCGGTTCGTGCGGTCGCGTCGTCCGGGGGAAATCGCAAGCATCTTCGTGCCGTCGGTGCCCAACCTGCTGCAGCTGGCCAGTGAGCTGGAGGCCCAGCGCAACCACGTGCTCGGCGAGCCGCACCGCGTCTTAGAGGGTGACCCGCTCGAGAGCGATCCCGCCACCAAGGCGCAGGACGAGAAGAGCGACCTCGACAAGGGGTTCACCTCGTTGGGTGCCGACGCGGAACTCGATCAGCTCATCTTCGACGGATCATCGTTTGGCACCGCCGCTCCGGCCGGCAGCGACGAGGAAGCGGACTACCTCGAGATCCCGGGGCTGCTCGATGCCGATCAGATGCGCACCCTGCTGCACCAGCGCCAGGACGAACAGCTGCAGAAGCGGGCCCAGTTGCAAAAGGCAGGCGGCTTGTTGTCGGGCGTCGGCACACCTCCGGCGACCGTGCAGGGCCAGCTCCGGGAGTTGCGCCGCGAGCTGAACACCCTCGTCTCGATCGCCCATCACCGCACCGGAAAGCCGCACGGCTGGATCCACAGCGAACTGCGCCGCCGCTGCGGCGGCCCCCCGATCGCCGCGGCGAGCCGCGAGCAGCTGCGCGCGCGCATCGACGCCGTGCGCCGGCTCAATGCCGAGCATTCTTGAGCCAGCGCGGCGCGCCGGGTCGGCGCGCTGAGCC
This sequence comes from Mycobacterium sp. E2479, assembly GCF_001667925.1. Taxonomy (GTDB): domain Bacteria; phylum Actinomycetota; class Actinomycetes; order Mycobacteriales; family Mycobacteriaceae; genus Mycobacterium. The sequence goes on from NZ_LZJR01000050.1 coordinate 6,041, forward strand.
CTAGTCGCCGACCGGTTCCTCGAGCACCTCGACCGCCGGCCCGCCCAACACGGCCAGCAGGCTCTGCTCGACCCCGTCGCGCGCCCGGTGCCCGGCGTCGGCGTCGGCCGGCACCGTCACACAGAAGACATCCGCCGCCGTCGACCCGAAGGTGTTGACCTTCGCCCAGACGATGTCGGTGCCCGCGCGCTCCAGCGCGCGGGTCAGCAGCGCGAGCAGCCCCAGGCGGTCCGTGGCGCGGACTTCGACGATCAACTGGTCGGGTGAGGCCGAGTCGACCCACAGGATGCGCGGCGGTGCGCTCGACCGCGTGACGGGCACCCCGACCTGTACCTCGCCGGCGCGGCTGGTTGGGACGCTGACGGCGTCGCCGTCGCGCTTCTCCAAGGTGCCCAGCACGTCGACGTCGCCGGCGAGCGCGCCGTTGAACTGCTGGCGCAGCAGGCCGGCCTCCGGCGGTGAACCGAATAACGGCGACACCACGAACTCGACGATCGCGAATCCCTCGTGAGTGCTGGCCGAGGCCGAATGGATGCGCAGCGAGTTCAGCGCCAGCACCGCGGCGGCTTTGGACACCAGCCCCCGCTGATCCGGTGCGGCCATCACCACATCCACGCGTTCGCCACCGCCGGGCTTGATGTCCACATGCACGCCGCGATCGGTGGCGAGCGAGAGATATTGCGGCGCAGCGGGTTCGGCCTCGGGCAGGGGCTCGCCGGCCATCACCAGCCGGCATCTGCGGACCAGGTCGTCGATCAACGACGCCTTCCACTCGCTCCACACTCCGGGGCCGGTGGCCTTCGAGTCCGCCTCGGTCAGCGCGTGCAGGACTTCCAGCAGTAGCGCGTCCCCGCTCAGCGATTTCACCACGCGCTCAATGGTATTGGGATCGTTGAGGTCGCTGCGGGTGGCCACCATCGGCAACAGCAGATGGTGGCGGACCAGTTGGGCGAGCAACTCGGCCTCGGCCGGCGGCATGCCCAGCCTCGGCCCGATCTCGAGCGCCAGGCCCGCACCGAGCACGCTGTGGTCGACGCCGCGGCCTTTGCCGATGTCGTGCAGCAGAGCGCCGAGCGCGAGCAGGTCGGGCCGCGCCACCCGGGTGGACAGCGGCGCGGCGTTGACGGTCGTCTCGATCACGTGGCGGTCCACCGTCCATTTGTGCGCGACGTCGCGGGGCGGCAGGTCGCGGATGGCGTCCCATTCGGGTAGCAGTCGGCCCCACAGCCCGGTGCGGTCGAGCGCCTCGATCGTCGCCACTGTCGTCGGCCCAGCGGACAGCACAACGAGCAAGTCGTCCAACGACTCTCGCGGCCACGGCACCGGCATCTCCGGCGCGCTGGCAGCCAGCCGGCTCAGCGTGGCGGCGCCGATCGGCAACCCCGTATCGGCCGACGCGGCGGCCACCCGCAACACCAAGCCGACGTCGGTATCAGGGCGTGCGTCGCGAGCGAGCACGATCTCTCCGGCATATTCGACGACACCCTCGTCCAGCGGGCGGCGCTTGGGCCGCCGCACCAGGGCCGTCACCCCGCGCCGCGGCAGCGCGTTCTCGGCGGTCCGAATGCCGGTCTCGGCATGGTAGGCGATGGTGCGCCCGGCACCGGAAAGCTTGCGCGCCAAGTCAAATCGATCTCCGATGTGCAGGGCGGCACTGATCTCGTCGGCGTATTGAGCCTGCAGCTGATCGCGTCCGCGTCCCGACACACGGTGCAGCTCGGTGCGCACGTCGAGCAGCGTCAGGTGAGCATCGTCGAGGGAACCCCCGGGTGACTCGGGACGGGCCATGCCGTGGCGGTCGATCAGCTGGGCCACGCCCAGCGCGTCTAGCAGTTGCACATCGCGAAGTCCGCCGCGACCCGACTTCAAATCCGGCTCCGCCCGCTGCGCGATGCGGCCACAACGTTCCCAGCGGGCCTGCGTAATTTCGACGAGCTCGTTCATCCGGGAGCGGATTGCGCTGCGCCACTGCTGTCGTGCGCCGGCGATCAATTCGTCGGACAGTCGCGCATCGCCGGCGATATGGCGGGCGTCGAGCATGCCCAGCGCCGCGATCATGTCGGCATTGGCCACACCGAGGGCTCCGGAGACGGTCCGCACGCTGTGGTCGAGCCGAACGTTGGCGTCCCACAGCGGATACCACAACTTGTCGGCCACTTCGCCGATCACGTCGTCAGACTTGTTGTCGTGCAACAGCATCAGATCGAGATCGGAATACGGCAACAGCTCGTGTCGGCCCAATCCGCCGATCCCGACGACCGCAAAACCACCGTCGTCGGCGATCCCGATCTCGGCCGCCTTGGCCATCAACCATGATTCGTGCAGATCCAGCCAGGCGTGCCGAAGTTCGGCGGCGTGCAGCTTGCTGCCCTCAGACAGCAGTTGGCGCCGCGAGGCAGCCAGATCGACTGCCCCGCAGGCGCTTTCTGCCCCCGCTAGATGCCCGGACGAGTCGGGGTCGTTCGGGGTCATCCCCTCCCGGCCCGCCCGGGTCGAATCAGCAATTGACAGCGGATGTCATAGCGCATCAGTTCCGCGCTCACCGGTGCGCACCCGCACAATGGTTTCCACGGGGCTCACCCACACCTTGCCGTCACCGATCTTGCCGGTGCGCGCCGCCCGGACGATGCTGTCCACGACCTTGTCGACGATGGAGTCGTCGACCACGACTTCGATGCGCACCTTGGGCACGAAGTCGACCGAGTATTCGGCGCCTCGGTAGACCTCGGTGTGACCCTTCTGCCGTCCGTAGCCCTGGATTTCGCTGACCGTCATCCCCAGGACACCCGCGTCCTCCAGACTGGTCTTCACGTCATCGAGCGTGAACGGCTTTACGATCGCGGTGATCAGCTTCATGACTGCTCTGCCTCCACTTTGTCGCCCACTCGCTCCTCCTCCAGACCGTTGCGGGTATCCGCCACAGCGACCCGGGGCGGCAGAACCGAACCGGTCGCCACGGCGAAATCGTAACCACTCTCGGCATGCTCGGCCTCGTCGATACCCGAGGCTTCCGCCTCTGGGTTGAGACGAAGCCCGATGGTGTACTTCAGGATCAGCGCCAGGATCAGCGTAACCACCCCAGAGTAGATCAGGACACTGAACGCGCCGACTGCCTGCCGCTCGAGCTGTGCCCAGCCGCCGCCGTAGAACAATCCCTTGGACACCCCCGCTACGCCGTTGATGGCCGGGGTCTCCGGTGCGGCGAGCAGCCCCACCAGCAGGGTGCCGGCCAAGCCGCCGACCAGGTGCACCCCGACCACGTCGAGCGAGTCGTCGAAGCCCAGCTTGAATTTCAGGCCGACCGCCAGCGCGCACACCACGCCGGCCACCAGGCCCACCACCAACGCGCCAAGCACGTTGACCGACGAGCAGGACGGCGTGATGGCGACCAGGCCCGCGACGATGCCGGACGCCGCGCCCAGCGTGGTCGCCTTGCCGTCGCGGATGCGCTCGGTGAGCATCCAGCCCAGCATCGCGGTGGCCGTCGCGACAGTGGTGGTCATGAATGTCGACCCGGCGACACCGTTGGAGGTGGTGGCCGATCCCGCGTTGAACCCGTACCAACCGAACCACAGCAACCCGGCGCCGAGCATTACGAACGGCAGGTTGTGCGGCCGGAACAACGTGGTAGGCCAACCGCGCCGCTTACCCAGCACGATCGCCAACATCAGGCCCGCCACACCGGAATTGATGTGGACCGCGGTCCCCCCGGCGAAGTCGATCGCGTGCAGCTTGTTTGCGATCCAGCCGCCCTTCTCGGAAGCGAAGCCGTCGAACGCGAAAACCCAGTGGGCGACCGGGAAATAGACGAACGTCGCCCACAGGCCGGCGAACACCAGCCAGGCGCCGAACTTCAGCCGGTCGGACACCGCGCCCGAGATCAGGGCGACGGTGATGATCGCAAACATCAGCTGGAACGCCACGAACACCGTGGCCGGCAGGGTGCCCGCCAACGGGATATCGGTTGCCGCAACGCCTTTGCTCGGATCAGCGGCTACCGCGTTGACGCCGATGAGGCCCTTCAGGCCCCAGAACGAGGTCGGCTTTCCCACGACGCCGTTGCCAGCGTCGTCGCCGAAGGCCAGCGAATAGCCGTAGAGCACCCACAACACGGTGACCACGCCCATAGCGCTGATGCTCATCATGAGCATGTTCAGCACGCTTCGGGCGCGCACCATACCTCCGTAGAAAAACGCCAGACCCGGCGTCATCAACAGCACCAGCGCGGAACTGGCCAACATCCAGGCGGTATCGCCGGTATTGGGCTGGCCCAGTATTGGGTATGTCACTCGCAATCTCCTCCGGTCGGCCCACAATTGGCCGTCAGACGCGCATCTGATGACCTGTTCCAGAACATTGCGAGATGGTTGTTTCGGCGATGGGGCCGCCATGTTTCAGCGGGATTAACGTCCCGCTCACCGTGTAAGAGGTTTCAGCCGAGCAGTGCGTCGACGAAAGCGGCCGGTTCGAACGGCGCGAGGTCGTCGGGTCCTTCCCCGAGCCCGACCAGTTTGACCGGCACGCCGAGTTCCTGCTGGACCCGAAAAACGATGCCGCCCTTGGCCGTTCCGTCCAGCTTGGTCAGCACCGCACCCGTGATCTCGACCACCTCGGCGAACACCCGGGCCTGGGCCAGCCCGTTCTGTCCGATGGTGGCGTCGAGCACCAGCAAGACCTCGTCGACCGCCGCGCGCCGTGTTACAACACGCTTTACTTTGTCGAGCTCGTCCATCAGCCCGACCTTGGTGTGCAGCCGCCCGGCGGTGTCGATGAGCACGACGTCGGCGCCCGCGGCGATGCCTTTGTCGACGGAGTCGAACGCCACCGACGCCGGGTCGGCCCCTTCGGCTCCGCGCACCACCTCCGCGCCCACCCGCGACGCCCACGTCTGCAGCTGATCGGCCGCCGCGGCACGAAACGTGTCGGCGGCGCCCAGGACGACGCGGCGCCCGTCGGCGACCAGGACCCGGGCCAGTTTGCCGACGGTGGTGGTTTTTCCGGTGCCGTTCACGCCAACGATCAGCAGCACCGAGGGGTGGTCGTCATGCGGCAGGGCCCGGATCGACCGGTCCATGTCGGGCTGCAACTCCTTGATCAGCACGTCGCGCAGCACGGCCTTGGCGTCGGCCTCGGTGCGCACATCGCTGCTGGCCAGCCGGCTGCGCAACTGGGAGATCACCGATTCGGCGACCACCGGGCCCAGGTCGGCGACCAGCAGTGTGTCCTCGACATTCTGCCAAGCGTCCTCGTCCAGGTCGCCGCCGCCGATCAGGCCCAGCACGCTGCGCCCGAGCGCGTTCTGCGACCTGGCCAGCCTGCCGCGCAGCCGCTCCAGTCGGCCCTCGGTCGGCGCGATCTCCTCGAGCTCGGGTGCGATCGTTTCGGCAGCGGCCGGGGCTGAGGTTGCCGGCGCCGCGACTGGGGCCTCCGGCGCCGGTGCCTCGGGCACCGGTTCGGGAAGCTCGACCTCGGAAATGGTGCGCCGCGGCGCGTCGCGGGGAATGGCCGCGTCGTCACCTACTGCGGGCAGCCCGGTGGTGTCGAGCCGGTCGGCCGTCTGGGTCTGGCTGAAAGTGATGCCCGAGGACGCGGTGTAGCCACCGGAACGGTCTATCGCCCCGGGTTCGGGCCGGGTTGAGAAGCTGATGCGGCGCCGCCGATACCGCAGCAGCCCCAGGACCAGCGCGGTGATGACGACCAGGGCAGCGATGACCGCGATCGCGATCCAAAGACCTTGGGACACGCTGACATTGTTTCAAGCTCTACGGTGCCGGGTGGTCACCGGGCCTCGGTCGATGGCGCCGACCCGCTTCACCCGGCACCGCCGCGCTCGCGATCGCCGCGGGCCAATGGCGCCGACCCGCTTCACCCGGCACCGCCGCGCTCGCGATCGCCGCGGGTCGATGGCGCCGACCCGCTTCACCCGGCACCGCCGCGCTCGCGATCGCCTCGGTCGATGGCGCCGACCCGCTTCACCCGGCACCGCCGCGCTCGCGATCGCCGCGGGTCAATGGCGCCGACCCGCTGATCAAGTGGTGACCAGCTGCTCCACCTGCTGGCCACGCATCCGCTGGGAGATAACGGCGGTGATGCCGTCGCCCTGCATGGTGACGCCGTACAAAGCGTCCGCGACCTCCATCGTCGGCTTCTGGTGCGTGATGATGATGAGCTGAGAGCGCGCACGCAGCAGCTCGAACAGCGAGATCAGCCGCCGCAGGTTGGTGTCGTCGAGGGCGGCCTCCACCTCGTCCATGATGTAGAACGGCGACGGGCGAGCCCGGAAGATCGCCACCAGCATCGCGACCGCCGTCAGCGCCTTCTCGCCACCGGACAGCAGCGAGAGGCGGGTGATCTTCTTGCCCGGCGGGCGGGCCTCGACCTCGATGCCGGTGGTGAGCATGTCGTCGGGATTGGTCAGCCGCAGCCGGCCCTCACCGCCGGGGAACAGCACGGTGAAGACGTCGGAGAACTCGCGTTCGACGTCGGTGTAGGCCTCGCTGAACACCTGCAGGATGCGGGCGTCGACTTCGTCGACCACACCGAGCAGGTCCTTGCGGGCGGCCTTGACGTCCTCGAGTTGGGTGGACAGGAAGTTGTAGCGCTCTTCGAGCGCGGCGAACTCCTCCAGCGCCAGCGGGTTGACCCTGCCCAGTTCGGCCAGCTCACGCTCGGCCCGCTTGGCCCGGCGCTCCTGGGTGGGCCGGTCGTAGGGAATCGGGGCGGGCGCGAAAACCTGTTCGCCGCGCTCCTTGGCCTGCTCGTATTCGGCCATCTCCAGCTCGGAGGGCGGCAGTTGGTTCTCCGGGCCATACTCGGCGATCAGGTCGGCGGGCGCCATGCCGAACTGCTCGAGCACCATCTGCTCGAGCTGCTCGATTCGCATCGCCGCCTGGGCGTTGGCCACTTCGTCGCGATGCAGCGAGTCGGTCAGGGCGGCCACCCGGGCGCTCAACGCGTTAACCTCGTCGCGCACGGCTGCCATCGCGGTCGCACGCTGCTGGCGTTCGGCGGCCAGGGCGTCGCGGATCTTCGAGGCGGCGTTGACGACTTCGTTCAGCCGCTGCGCCAAATGCCGGCCTGAGTCGGCTACCGCCGCCGCCACCGCGGCGGCGCGCAGTCGTGCCTCCCGCGCCTGCTGCGCCCGCAGCCGGGCTTCGCGTTCGGCCGCGGCCGAACGGCGCAACGAATCCGCCCGCCCGCGGACCGCATTCGCACGCTCTTCGGCGGTCCGCACGGCCAGCCGCGCCTCGATTTCGACGCTGCGAGCGGCCTCGGTGGCCGCGGCGATCTGCTGACGGTCCACGGGTTCTTCCGCCGGTGCGTGCTGGGTCTCCCGCGCGTTGCGCAGCCGGGTCTCCAGCTCGGTGACTTCGGCGACGGTCTGGGTCCGGCCCGCTTCGAGCTCCTCGCGTTGCCGCAGCAGCCTGCTCCACTCGTCTTCGGACGTCCTGGCGTCCTGACCGAGCCGGCCCAGCTGCTCGTACATCCCCGAGATCTCGCTGTCGGACTCGTTCAGCGCGGCCAGTGCCTGCTCGGCCGAGTCCTGACGCGCCATCTGCTCGGTCAGCGCGCCGGACAGCGCCGCGCTCAGCTCGGCCACCCGGGCCTCCGCGGCGGTGAGCTGGGCACCGGCCTTGTCGATTTCCGAGGTCACCTCGAGCGTGGACGGCTTGCGGTCCGACCCGCCGCTCACCCAGCCGGCGCCCACCAGGTCACCATCGAGCGTCACCGCGCGCAGGTGCGAGTGCGCCGCCACCAGGGCCAGGGCCTGGTCCAGGCCGTCGACGACCGCGACGCCGGAGAGCATGGCGGTGATCGCGCCGCGCAGCCGGGCGGGCGCCTCGATCAGGTCGAGTGCCCACAGTGCGGCTGCCGGGGCGGCCTGCGGCGCCGGCGGTTCGGCGGGCCAGTCCCCGAGCACCAGCGCAGCCCGACCGCCATCCGCCTCCTTGAGCGCGGCGACGGCCGAACGCGCCGCGCCGAGGCTCTCGGCAGCCAATGCGTCGGCCGCCGATCCCAGCACCGCAGCCAACGCCGCCTCGTAGCCGGGCCGAACCTTGACCAATTTGGCAATGGGCCCTAAAAGCCCTGTGTCGCCGTGGTTTTCGCTGAGCCACGCCGCGCCGTCCTTACGCTCGAGCCCGATCGCGAGGGCGTCGATGCGGGCTCGCAACGAGGCCACCTGGCGTTCGGCGTCTCGCTCGGCCGACTGCAGCTCGGCCACCCGTTCGTCGGCGAGCCGCAACGCGGCGACGGTGCGCTCGTGGTGTTCGTCGAGGCCCACCTCGCCCTGGTCGAGTTCACCGACGCGGCCCTGGACGGTCTCGAATTCCACCTTGGCCTGCTGCGCGCGGGCGGCGGCCTGTTCAATGCGTTCGGACAGGCGCGCCACGCTGTCATCGATCGATTCCACCCGCGCGCGCATCGTCTCCACCTGACCTGCCAAGCGCGCCAAACCTTCTCGACGATCCGCCTCCGCGCGCACCGCCGCCATGTGCGCCCGATCGGCGTCGGCGGCCTCACGCTCCCGCTCGGCCAGTTCGGCGCGCGCAGCGTCGAGGCGGGTGCGCGCGCCGGCCAGTTCGGCGAGCAGCTGCCGCTCGGCGACCTCGACCTGTTCGGCCTCGGCTTCCAGCGCGTCGGGGTCGGTGTCGCTGGTGGCAACCGGCTCCAGATCGAGATGCTGGGCCCGCTCGCTGGCGATCCGCACGGTCGCGGCGACCCGTTCGGCCAACGCGGACAGCGCGAACCAGGTGTGCTGAACCGAGTCGGCCCGGCCGGAGAGTTCGCTAACCGCCGTTTCATGCGTGGTCAGCTCCGCGGACGCCTCGGCCAGCCGCGAGGAGGCCTGGTCGTGGTCCCGGCGTATGGCTGCCTCGGCCTCGAAGATGGCCTCGCGCTCGCCCTGGCGGTTGACCAGGTCGTCGGCGGCCAGCCGCAGCCGGGCGTCGCGCAGGTCGGCCTGGATCGTCTGGGCGCGACGGGCCACCTCGGCCTGGCGGCCGAGCGGTTTGAGCTGGCGGCGCAACTCGGTGGTCAGGTCGGTGAGCCGGGCCAGGTTCGCCGACATCGCGTCAAGTTTGCGGAGGGCTTTTTCCTTGCGCTTGCGGTGCTTGAGCACCCCGGCGGCTTCTTCGATGAACGCGCGACGGTCCTCGGGTCGCGATTGCAGGATCTCGTCGAGCTTGCCCTGCCCGACGATGACGTGCATTTCCCGGCCGATCCCGGAGTCGCTCAGTAGTTCTTGAACATCCATCAAACGGCAACTGGTGCCGTTGATTTCGTATTCACTGGCGCCGTCGCGGAACATCCGCCGTGTGATGGACACCTCGGAGTATTCGATGGGCAGCGCGTTGTCGGAGTTGTCGATGGTGACGGTGACCTCGGCGCGGCCCAGCGGAGCCCGCGACGAGGTCCCGGCGAAGATGACGTCTTCCATCTTCCCGCCGCGCAGCGTCTTTGCCCCCTGCTCCCCCATGACCCAGGCCAGCGCGTCGACGACGTTGGATTTGCCGGACCCGTTGGGCCCGACGACGGCGGTGATGCCCGGTTCGAAACGCAGAGTCGTCGGCGAGGCGAAGGACTTGAAGCCCTTCAGCGTCAGACTCTTGAGGTACACGGCGAGCCAGACTACCGCTCAAACCGCCGAGGACAGCTGCACCGAGGGGTGTCGGCTCGCCCGAAACAATAGCGGTGCTTTGCGTGGTCGGCGCACTGGTCACATGGGTCACACCAGCCACGGAAACCTGGCAATCAAGGCATTTCGAGACCCGCTAGCGCGTTCCGAAAACGACCATCAAAGCCTGAGCCGGAACTTGACTGCTGTGCCCCGCAGCCCGCGACGTGCCTCAGCGCTCTTCGAAACCCTCGAACCGCTCCTGCGGCGGCGACCAATCGGCCACGACCTTGTCGACATGCCCGGGTCGCGACGGCCACGCCGTGCCACCTTCGAGCTGGTGTAGCAGCTTTTCGGCGGCCGGCCGCGCCCCTTGGGCGACCACCAGGACGCGGCCGTCGGCCTGATTGGCCGCATAACCGGTAAGGCCCAGCTCCAGTGCCCGGCAGCGCGTCCACCAACGGAAACCGACGCCCTGAACCTGACCGTGTACCCAGGCGGTCAGACGGGTGTCAGGCTCCGACATCGTTAACCTCGAAGTCGACGGCGGTACCCGACTTGAGCGTGCGCCCGACGGTGCAGACCTGGTCGATGGCCCGATTGACCACCACCAGCAGGCGCTCCTTCTCGTCGTCGGCCAGTCCCGACAGGTCCAGGTCCAGGGTCTCTTCCAGCAGCGGATAGCGTTCCTGCTCGCGGTCGGCAGCTCCGGAGACCTTGATGACCGCCTTGTAGTCGTCGCCCAGCCGGCGGGCCAGCGGTAGGTCGCTGGACATCCCGCTGCAAGCCGCGAGCGCGATCTTGAGCAGCTCGCCGGGCGTGAACACCCCGTCGACGTCCTCGGAACCGATCAGCACCTGCGCTCCGCGTGAGCTGTACCCCGCGTAGCGGCGAGTTCCGGTGCGTTCCACCCATAGTTCGACCATGGCTTATTTCTACCGGGCGCCCGGACATTGACGCACGGGCATACTGCTTTACATGGCAACCGTGGTCGCATTCCACGCCCATCCCGACGACGAGGTCCTGCTCACCGGCGGCACCCTGGCACGGGCAGCCGCGGCCGGGCACCGGGTGGTCGTGGTCACGGCAACAGACGGGCGCGTCCACAATGAAGACGGAAACCACCGAATCGATGAATTGCACACGAGCGCAGGGATTCTCGGTGTACACCGCGTGGAGTGCCTCGGGTATGCCGACAGTGGCTACGGTCCGCTGTTCTACCCGGATCCCGCAGGGCGCATCCGATTCGGGCGTGCGGATTCCGACGAGGCGGCTACGCGGCTGGCGAGCATCCTGCGCGACGAACACGCCGACCTGCTGCTCAACTACCAACCGAACGGTGGCTACGGCCATCGTGACCACGTCCAGGTACACCACGTCGGCAAGCGTGCCGCCGAACTCGCCGCCACCCCGCGGGTGCTCGAGGTGACCATACCGCGCGAAATGCTGTGCCGCGTCAGCGATATCGCGCACCTACTGCGGCTTCCCGGCCCATACGAGCGCGACGTCGTCCGGGACGCATACGCTCCGCGCGCGACAATCACCCATCGGGTCAACGTCTTTCGCTTTGCGCGCCAGAAGCGAGATGCTCTGGCCGCGCACCGCTCTCAGATCGGCGCGTCCGGTCTGGGCGCGCGGCTGTTCGGGCTACTACTCCGGTTGCCGCCGCAGGTGTTCGGTGTGCTTTTTCGCCACGAATGGTTCGTGGACCCGGCGTTGCCCACCGGGACGCTGCGCCGCGACATCTTCGATTGAGCCAGCCGCACTCGAAAAGCTCAAGCCCGTGGCCGCGGTTGACATTTCGGGCAGTAGAACGAGGAGCGGTTCATGAACTTCTCCCGGCGCATCACCGCTCCACAGCGGTGGCAGGCTTCACCTTCACGCCCGTACGCGTCGAGCGACCGGTCGAAGTAACCCGATTCGCCGTTCACGTTGACGTAGAGCGAATCGAACGAGGTCCCGCCTTTGGCCAACGCATCGCGCATCACCTCGGCGGCCGCGTCCAGCACGGCGGTCAACTGCTTGCGGCTCAGCGTGTCGGCGATCCGCGCCCCGTTCACCTTGGCCCGCCACAGCGCCTCGTCGGCGTAGATGTTGCCGATGCCGGACACAACCTGCTGATCCAGAAGCTGCCGCTTGATTTCGGAATGCTTGCGCTGCAACACTTTTACCACCGCCCCGGCATCGAATCGGGGGTCCAGCGGGTCACGCGCCAGATGCGCGACCGGCTCCGGTACCACGCTGCCGTCCACCTTCACCAGGTCGGCGAGCATCCACCCGCCGAAGGTGCGCTGGTCGGCGAAACTCAGCACGGTGCCGTCGTCGAGCAGCGCGGAGATCCGGACGTGGTCCGCGCGCGGCACCTCACCCAGCAGCATCTGCCCGCTCATGCCGAGATGGATTACCAACGCCGTATCCGATTCCTGCCCAGGGGGTTCCGTGTCGAGCAGCAGCCACAGGTACTTGCCGCGCCGATCGGTGCCGGTGATCCGCGCATTCAGCAACCGGGCGGTGAGGTCCGCGGGCCCGGCTTCGTGCCGACGCACCGCGCGCGGGTGATGCACCCGGGCGGCGGTGATCGTCTTGCCGACGACATGGGCGTGCAAGCCGCGGCGCACCACCTCGACTTCGGGCAGTTCGGGCATCTAGACGGACGTTTTTCCCGCGGGGTCCAGCACGTCGAGCGTCTTCCAGGTGGCCGCAGCGGCCTTCTGCTCGGCTTCCTTCTTGGAGCGGCCGACACCCGTGCCGTATTCGGTTTCCGCCACTACGACCACCGCGGTGAATTCCTTATCGTGATCCGGCCCGGTCGAGGTGACGACGTAGGACGGCGCGCCCATGCCGCGGGCCGCGGTCAGTTCCTGCAGGCTGGTCTTCCAGTCCAGCCCGGCCCCCAGCGTCGGCGCGGCATCCAGTAGCGGGCCGAACAACCGCAGGATCACCTCGCGCGCAACGTCAATCCCGTGATGGAGGTAGATCGCGCCCAACAGCGACTCCATGCCGTCGGCAAGGATGCTCGATTTGTCGGCACCGCCGGTGTTGGCTTCGCCGCGCCCCAGCAGCAGATGGACGCCGAGGCCGCCCTCGCACAGCTTGCGCGCGACGTCGGCCAGCGCCTGGGTGTTGACCACGCTGGCGCGCAGTTTGGCCAGGTCACCCTCGGTGCGGTCGGGATGACGGTGATACAACTCATCGGTGATGGAGAGGCCCAACACGGCGTCGCCCAGGAATTCCAGCCGTTCGTTGGTCGGCAGGCCCCCGTGTTCGTAGGCATAGCTGCGATGCGTCAACGCCAGGGATAGCAGTTCGTCGGACAGCTCAACCCCGAGGGCATCGAGCAGCTGTTGCCGTGAACTCACCGTTTACCCCGCGACTCGTCCGACTCCGCGCTGAACATGCCGGCCAGCTTGGCCCACCGTGGATCGATGCGATCGTGCTGATGGCCCGGCTCGGCGGCCAGCGAAACACCGCACTCAGGACACAGGCCCGGGCAGTCCGGGGTGCATACGGGGGAGAACGGGAGTTCCAGCCCCACGGCGTCGACGATCGACTGCTGAAGGTCGATGGTGTTGTCGAGGATGTGACCCACCTCGTCTTCCTCGGTGGTGGCCTCGGTGGTGCTGTCGGGGTAGGCGAACAGCTCGGTGAGCCGCACTTGGACCCGTCCGTCGAGCTTGGTCAGACAACGGGAGCATTCGCCGACCGTGGGCGCGGTGACCGTCCCGGTCACCAGCACGCCCTCGGACACCGATTGAATCTGTAAGTCCAGCTCGAGCGGGGCTTCCGCCTCTATGGCGATCATGTCCAGTCCGATGCGCGACGGACTGGGCACGGTTTTCTGCCACGTCACCATCGCCCCGGGGCGACGCCCGAGCCGCGTGATGTCGAACGCCATCGGCGCGGCCAGCCGTGACCCCGCGCCGCGGCCCGATCCTGTGCTGTGCTGCCGCGCCATATCGGAAATCCTACGGCGCTGACCGCATAATTCCAGGGCGCGCGTGCCCGGCAAACGGCCCGCGCAGCGACTACCGCACGGCGTAGTCGTGGGTTCCGGCCGCCGTCCGCAGTTGGTGACGACCGCGCCCCACCGACCGCAGGGTGCCGTTGAGGAATTCCTCGAACTCGGCAAGCTTGTTGTCGACGTAGATGTCGCACTCGCCGCGCAGCCGGTCGGCCTCGGCGTGCGCCGAGTCGATGAGCCGGGTGGCCTCGGCGTTAGCCGCCTCCACCACGCTGTTCTGCGAGACCAGTCGCTGCTGCTCCTTGATGCCCTCTTGCACGGCCTTCTCGTAGGAGATGTTGCCGTTTTCCAGCAACCGGTCGGCTTCGGCCTGCGCGCGGCCGACGCTGGCCTCGTACTCGCGCTTGGCCGCCGTGGCGATGCGCATCGCTTCTTCGCGGGCCTCGCCGACCATCCGCTCGCTGTGCTGGCGCGCTTCGCTCACCATGCGGTCGGCTTGCGCCTTGGCGTCGGACAGCAGCCGGTCGGCCTCTGAGCGGGCGTGGTTGAGCATCGACTCCGACTCGGTGGTCGCCGAGGACACCATGGACTCGGAGTGCGCCTTGGCGTCCTGCAGCATGGAGTCGCGCGCGTCGAGGACATCCTGGGCGTCGTCCAGTTCGCCCGGGATTGCGTCCTTGATGTCGTCGATCAGCTCCAGCACGTCGCCGCGGGGCACCACGCAGCCGGCCGTCATCGGAACGCCACGGGCTTCTTCCACAATGGCGCTGAGTTCGTCCAGCGCCTCAAAGACTCGATACACGGCCACACCCTCCTGGCGTCTGCAAAGCTCTTGTTGTTACCAGTGTGCCTGGTGTTGTCTCTGTGACAGCGGTGGCGACACCGGTGTGTCGGGTATTTGCCCGTTCGGGCCCCCTCAAACGCGCCGGTGAGGCGTTTTGAGCTGGGCGGTTGACAGTCAGTGTCATCAGGAAGCGCCCGTTCACGCAGTTCCGCGGCCGCCACGGCCGCGCGAGGTGGTTCATCCATATTCGTTGCCGGATCCCCGTCGATGCAGGAAGGGCGCAGGCCCGGCGTTTGCGTCGACGCGCCGGGGACCGGCTATTTGCCAGCGATTCTAGGTCGCGGGCGGCCGAACGCACCATCGGACCGTCAGTCGGACGCCGGCCGGGTCGGCACAGTCCCTTCGGTGCGCGCTGCATTCGCGGTGGTTTATACCCCCGTGGGGTATGCTTGCCAATTAACACGCACCCGCTTCGAGCGAGTGGGTTACCGCAGGAGGACACAAGTGACGGTGCTATCAGCGGTCGGGCATGCTTTGACGGTCGCGGGGTCGATGACGTGGGAAATCCTGTGGGCGCTGATCTTGGGCTTCGCCCTCTCGGCGGTGGTGCAGGCCGTCGTGCGGCGCTCGACGATCGTGGCGCTCATGGGTGACGATAGGCCGCGCACCCTCGCGGTCGCCGCCGGGCTGGGCGCGGCATCGTCTTCCTGCTCGTATGCCGCGGTGGCGCTGGCGCGGTCGCTGTTTCGCAAGGGCGCCAACTTCACCGCGGCGATGACGTTTGAAATCGGCTCCACCAACCTGGTGGTGGAGCTGGGCATCCTCCTGGCGCTGCTGATGGGCTGGCAATTCACCGCCGCCGAATTCGTCGGCGGCCCCATGATGATCATGGTGCTGGCCGTTTTGTTCCGGCTGTTCGTGCGATCGCGACTCATCGACGCCGCCCGTGAGCAGGCCGAGCGGGGAATCGCCGGCTCGATGGAAGGCCATGCCGCCATGGACATGTCCGTCCAAGGGGACGGCTCGTTTTGGCGACGGCTGTTCTCCCCGGCCGGCCTCACCTCGGTTTCGCACGTGTTCGTCATGGAGTGGCTCGCGATCTTGCGCGACCTCGTCCTGGGCCTGCTGATCGCGGGTGCCGTCGCGGCCTGGGTTCCCGAAAGACTCTGGCAGAACTTCTTTTTGGTCGATCACCCGGGCCTCTCGCCGATATGGGGACCGATCGTGGGGCCCATCGTGGCGATCGTGTCCTTCGTGTGCTCGATCGGCAACGTCCCGCTGGCGGCGGTGTTGTGGAACGGGGGCATCAGCTTTGGCGGCGTAATCGCGTTCATCTATGCCGACCTGTTGATCCTTCCGATCCTGAATATCTACCGCAAGTACTACGGCACCCGGATGATGCTGACGTTGTTGGGCACCTTCTATGTCGCGATGGTCGCCGCCGGGTATTTGGTCGAATTGATCTTCGGCACAACTCATCTCATTCCGACACAGCGCAACGCGATGGTGCTCGAAGCGTCGATCTCATGGAACTACACGACCTGGCTCAACATCGCGTTCCTGGTGCTCGCGGTCATCCTGGTCGTCCGGTTCATCGCCTCCGATGGTCTGCCCATGGTGCGCATGATGGGCGGTTCCCCCGAGGCCGGCCAGTCCGGGCATCGGCACTGACCGGCCGCGGGGTTGCGGTAACTGCACGTCGAGCACCGCGCGGCGCCCTCGGTCGCCCCCGGCGCATCAGGACTGGTCCGAAAGCCTCTCCCGCAAGCGACGATTGACCGCTTCGGGCAGCAGTTCCGACACGTCACCGCCGAGCATCGCCACCTCTTTGGCCAGCGATGACGACACGAACGAATAGCGCGGGGCGGTCGCGACGAAGAAGGTGTCCACGCCTGCGACGTGTTTGTTCATCTGCGCCATCTGCAGCTCGTATTCGAAGTCGGTGCCGGTGCGCAGCCCCTTCACGATGGCCGTCATGCCGCGCGACCGGACGAAGTCGACGACTAGACCTTGGCCGGCTTCCGCCCGCAGGTTGGGCAGGTGCGTCGTCGATTCGTTGATCATTGCGATCCGCTCGTCGAGGTCGAACATGCCCTTCTTGGCGGGGTTGGTCAGGATCGCCACCACCACCTCGTCGAACTGAGCCGACGCGCGCTCGAAGACGTCGATGTGGCCCAACGTCACCGGGTCGAACGATCCCGGGCACACTGCGCCGCTCATGCGGGCGCCCCAGCGCAACGGGGTGGTCTACGCACACCGGGCGCCATGACGCGCGCCACGACGATGCAGAGCGAAGCGATGCTGAGAAGCGGCGCCATGACGCGCGCCGCGACGATGCAGAGCGAAGCGATGCTGAGAAGCGGCGCCATGACGCGCGCCGCGACGATGCAGAGCGAAGCGATGCTGAGAAGCGGCGCCATGACGCATGACGGTACACGCCCACCTCAACGACGCTCGGCCAGCTCCAAACGGGTGTCGCCGTAAACCCGTGGTGGCCATACCGACCAGCCGGACGGCCAATTCAGCGGCGCACTCCCGGCCGCCCGCTCCACCACAGCGACGCTGCCCTCGTGCACCCAACCATGGGCGGGCAACCCGGAAAGCACGGCCTCGACCTCGGCGGCGTCTACGTCGTAGGGCGGGTCGGCCAGCACCAGATCGAACGCGGCCGCGGTCCCGGCCGCCAGCACGGTTGCGACCGCTCCCCGGCGCAACGTCGCGCCGCGCAGACCCAGGGTTTCGATGTTGCGCGCGATGACGGATCCCGTGCGCGGGTCCGACTCCACGAAGAGCGCGGCGGCCGCGCCGCGGGACAACGCCTCCAATCCCAGTGCACCGGAACCGGAATAGAGGTCCAGCACGTTGAGGCCGGTCAGCTCGCGGCGGGCGGTCAAGATGTTGAAGAGCGACTCGCGCACGCGGTCGGTGGTGGGCCTGGTGCCGCGCTGCGGGACCGCAATGCGCCGGCCGCCGGCCACGCCGCCAATGATCCGGGTCACCTGCCCATACCTACAACAGCGTGGACCAGTAGTCCCAGAACCGCGCCATGATCATTGAGAACACTGCGGTGAACCAGAGTGCGGCGATGGACCACCGCCACTGGAAAAGCACCCATCCAGGACCGGACTGCCGACGTTGCAATACCGGGCGATAAGCGATCGAGGCGACCACTACCAAAAGCGAAATGGTGACCACCCACACCACCATGCAGTACGGGCACAGCGCATTGATCCGATACAGGCTCTGGAAGATCAGCCAGTGCACGAACACCGCGCCGACCGCCACGCCGATCGTCATCCCCAGCCAATACCATTGCGGCAAAGCCACTTTGGTCAACGCCAGTAGGCCGGTGACGACGACCACGGTGAAGGCCACCAACCCCAACAGCGGGTTGGGGAAGCCCAGCACGGACGCCTGGGGGGTGACCATCACCGAGCCACAGGCCAGGATCGGGTTGATGTTGCAGGACGGCACGTATGACGGGTCGAGCAGGATGTCGATCTTCTCGACCGTCAGCGTCATCGATGCCGCCAGGCCGACCAGACCCGAGATCAGCACCCACCAGGCACTGAGCGCCGGAACGCGCGCCGCCTCAGCTGGTTCCGGTGTCAGGTCCCCGGGGGGGTCGGCCGCTTCTGTCGACACCGCACCGGTCATGTGGAGGCTGGGGCGACCGCGCCGTCGATGCCCGGAATGTTGCCCACGATTTCTTTGATCTTGTTGACCATCGCCTCAGGTGTCGAGGGATCGTAGTCATCGCCGTTGATTTTGATGGTCGGCGTGGCGTTGATATGCGCGGCCGCCGCCGCACCGGTGACCTTGGAAAGGTATTTGCCGCTGTTGATGCAGTCCGGCACCCTGCCCACCACGCCCGCCTCGCGGGCGAGTTCGATCAGCCGCGCATTGTCGGGAAAGGTCTTGCCGGTTTCGCTCGGCTGAATGTCGGTGCTGAACAGCGCGGAGTGGAAGCGCCGGAATGCGTCCTGGTTCTCATCGGCGACGCACAGCGCCGCAGCACCCGCCCGCGAGGAATAGTTCTGGTTTCGTGAGCTGTCAAGGATGGACACCATGGAGTAGTCCGCCGCGATCGCGCCGATGTCGATGAGCCTGGAGACCGTCGGACCGAAGGTGCGCTCGAAGTTGCCACAGGCCGGGCACAGGAAGTCCTCGTAAAACGTCACCACGGCCTTGGGATTACTGCTGCCCGGCTGGGTGACCAGCTTGCTCGACGTCACCCGCACGGCATCGCCGGCGCCGCTGGGTGCGGCCTTCTTGTGATGCGACGTGACGATGTAGAAGACGAGGGCGACCGCGAAGATCACCACGAACGCGGTGCCGCCGATCTGGACGAGCCTGCTCGACTTACCGGCCGAGGCCGACTTCATGTCAAATCGGGGGGGACGTTTGGGTTTGTCGGCCACAGGTTCCCTGATCTTTCGGTACGAGTTATCGGTCTGTCAGGTTGCGGACAAAGCGATCGGACAAAGCGTCTCTAGGTTACCGGCGCCCGCGGCTCACCGAGTCAGACCCGGCTCAGGTGTGCCCGCAAGGCGGAAATCAGTTCGCTGGTCGCCACCATGCTGTCGCCGCCCAGCGGGAACAAATTGACGAAGCCATGGGTCAGCGAACCCAGGTAGCGCAGGTCTACCGAGACGCCGGCGGCCCGCAGCGCCTCGGCGTAGCTCTCGCCTTCGTCGCGCAACGGATCGAAGCCGGCGACCGCGATCAGTGCGGGCGCCAGTCCCGTCAGCGATTCGGCCAGCGCCGGCGACACTCGCGGGTCGGTCCGGTCCAGATTCGAACGCCGCAGATATTGGGATTCAAACCAGTCGATGTCCCGCTTGGTCAGCACGAAGCCGCGCGAGAAGAGGGTCAGCGACCGGTTCTGAGCGGTGCAGTCGGTCTTGGGATAGATCAGCCATTGCAGCGCCGGCGCGGGACCATCCTCGTCGCGCGCTATCTGGCTGACCACGGCGGCCAGGTTGCCGCCCGCGCTGTCCCCGCCGACCGCGACCCGTCCCGGAATCGCGCCGAGCTCGCCGGCGTGCTCAAACGCCCAGATGAAGGCCGCGTAAGCGTCGTCGATGGCGGCCGGGGCCGGATGTTCGGGTGCCAGACGGTAGTCGATCGACAAAACGTGAATGCCGGCGTCACGACAGATCAGCCGGCACAGCGCGTCATAGGTGTCCAGATCACCGATCGACCAACCGCCACCGTGGTAGAAGACCAGCAGCGGCGCGGCCGCGCCATCGGCCGGACGGTAGTGGCGGGCCCGGATCGCGCCGGCCGGGCCGGGGAGCGACAGTTCGTCGACGTCAACGTGGATCTGCGGACCGGGCAGCCCCACGATCTGCTCGCGCAGCTGGGTGCGCGACGCCTGCACGTCGTCGTCGACCACCAGCCCGTCGATCCCGACGGCGCGTAGGCCCGACAGCATCAGCTGCAGGGTCGGATCCAGTGTGTTGCCGTCGATGATGACCGAACGACTGCGGACCAGCCCTCGCCGCAGCGCGGTCGGGATCCACGGGATGACCTTGGTCCCGAGATTGGTGATGGCGCCCTGGATCCGACTGGCCAGCGGCACCGAATGTTCGGCCCCAGACTGAACTCCCGGCGCCCCTGACAGGAGCCTGGTCATGAACAACCCCCTTACGACAACACGTGCTAACGCTCGACGACGAACGGCCATCAGTTCTCACCGCACATCGCCTCTCAAGGCTTACCGGCCCGGGTGGCCACCAAACGGAGCGGTCAACACCGCCGTCGATCATCCGGCCCATCGACATCACCGGCTCGCCGCATCGCGGAAGCCCGCCGATGGCGGACCGCCGCGCGACTAACTGTACGGGGTCGCCTAACGGGTGCCGACGGCGCGGATAGACGCCCGTCCAGGTGTTGGTTAGGTTGCCTTTACACACTCGGTACTATCGTGATCCCAGGTCGGTGAGCTTTCATCGAATTGCGAGCAACTTCGACGTGTTCGATATCGAGCGCCTCGAACTCGGCGCCGGACAGCGTCGATCTCGTCGCTCGATGACGGAACCCGGCTCGGTGCACATCTCGAACCTTCAATTTCACAGGCAGGTGAATGAATTGGCCGGCGAGTCGGGCTCCGCCTTACCCTCAATTGCTCTCAACGACGAAAACACGATCCCGGCCCTCGGCCTGGGCGTCGCGGAATTGTCCGATGACCAGACCGAACGTGCGGTGTCGGCTGCGCTGGAGCTCGGCTGCCGGCTGATCGACACCGCCGCTGCTTACGGGAACGAAGCCGCCGTCGGGCGTGCGATCGCCGCCTCCGGGATTCCCCGCGCCGAGCTGTTCGTCACCACCAAGCTGGCCACCGCCGACCAGGGTTTCAAGGGAGCGATGGACGCCTGCAACGCGAGCCTGGAGCGGCTCGGCCTCGATTACGTCGACCTGTACCTGATCCACTGGCCCGCCCCGGCTTTGGGGACCTATGTGAACTCCTTCGGCGGCATGATCCAGTCCCGCGCGCAGGGTCAGGCCCGCTCGATCGGTGTCTCCAACTTCACCGAGGAGCACCTGACCACGGTCATCGACCTCACCTTCGTCACCCCGGCGGTCAACCAGGTCGAGCTGCACCCGCTGCTCAACCAGGAAGCGCTGCGCAAGACCAACGCCGAACACAACGTGCTCACGCAGTCCTACACACCGCTGGTGCTGGGCAAGCTGAACGACAACCCGACGGTGAACTCGGTCGCCGGCGAATACGGCAAGACCGCCTCGCAGGTATTGCTGCGATGGAACCTGCAGCTGGGCAATGCGGTCGTCTTCCGGTCGGCCAATGCCGAACACATCGCGTCCAACTTGGACGTGTTCGACTTCGAGCTGGCCGACGAGCACATGGATGCGATCAGCGCGCTCAACGACGGCACTCGGCTGCGCCCCGACCCGGAAACCTACGAAGGCGCGTAACCCGTTACCCGGTCGGGCAGGTGGTCGCGGCCTGACGCAGGACGCCGGTCGACGCCAGGTCCACCGGCAACGAGTAACCGCGCAGCACCGCGATGAACTGCATGGCGTACTGACACGCGAATGCCGCATTCGGCGGCATCCACTGCGCCGGCGGCGAATCGCCCTTGTCCTGATTGGCCTGCCCGTCGACGGCCAACAGGTTGGCGGGATCGTTGGCGAAGCGCAGCCGCTCGGGGGCCGGCCAGCCATAGGCGCCCATGTCCCAGGCGTAGGCGAGCGGGACGATGTGGTCGATCTGAACGGACTCGCCGATCTTGGGGCCGCGCTGGAACGCAATGGTCTTGTTGGTGTACGGATCGTGCAGCGTGCCGGTGGCCACGGCGTCCGGACACCGCTTGATCGACACGTAAGTCTTGTCGACGAGATCGCGGTTGAGGATGTCGTCGCGGGTGTCGCATCCGTTATGCCCCATCGGGGCGTCGTTTTCGTCGTCCCAGGCGGCGCCGAATGCCGACCGCAGGTAGTCGTAGCGGTGCTGGCGCAGCGGCACGACGGCGACGCCTCCCAGCACATCGGTGCCTGGCTGGACGGTCGGAACGTCAGCGCGCGCAGCGTATTCGGCGGAGCGTCGTGCGGTCGAGGATCCCACCGTCTGGTAGGCCACCAGCAACGCGAGCGCCGCCGCCGCGGCAAGCCACAGCAGTAGCTTGCGGTTCACGACTTGTCCAGATATTCGATGCGGTCGGTGTCGGTGAATCGCGCGGCCAGCACCGTCAAGCCGGGGTTCGAGCGGTCGTCGGTGTAGGCCTGCACGCAGAAGTCTCGGGCGGCCTCGATGAACTCCTGATGATCGGCCAGGGACAGCAGTCGCAATGTGATCGCCTTTCCGGACTGGTTGCGGCCTAACACATCTCCCTCACGGCGCTCCTTGAGGTCGAGATCGGCCAGGGCGAAGCCGTCCAGCGTCTCGGCCACCGCACGCAACCGCCGGCCGGCCGCCGAATTCGGCGCCGACCAGCTGGCGAACAGGCATAGGCTCGGATGCCGGCCGCGACCGATGCGGCCGCGCAGCTGATGCAACTGACTGATCCCGAACCGGTCGGCGTCCATCACCAACATGACGGTGGCATTGGGGACGTCGACGCCTACCTCGATGACGGTGGTGCACACCAGCACGTCGACCTCGCCGGACCGAAAGGCCGCCATCGCGGCGTCCTTCTCCTCGGCCGGCAGCCGCCCATGCATCAGGCCCAGGCGCAGATTCGCCAGCTCGCCGGAGCGCAGCCGGGCGTACAGACCCTCGGCGGTCTCCGGCGCCTTGCCGTTCTGCTCCTGATCCCCCGGGTCGTCGCTCTCGTCGATGCGCGGCGCCACGACGTAGGCCTGGCGGCCGGCGGCCACCTCCTCGGTGATGCGCTGCCAGGCCCGGCCCAGCCACGCCGGCTTTTCCCTGACGAAGATGACGTTGCTGGTGATCGGCTGGCGGCCGCGCGGGAGTTCGCGCAGCGTCGAGGTTTCCAGGTCGCCATACACGGTGAGCGCGACGGTGCGCGGAATCGGCGTCGCCGTCATCACCAGCAGGTGTGGCGTTACCCCGGGACGGGCCTTGGCCCGCAACTGATCTCGCTGCTCCACACCGAAGCGGTGCTGTTCGTCGACCACCACCATGCCCAGGTTGTCGAATTCCACCGCGTCCTGCAGCAGTGCATGGGTGCCGACGACGATGCCGACCTCGCCGCCGGCGATCTCGGCGCGGATCTGTTTCTTCTGGGCGGCAGTCATCGAACCGGTCAGCAGCGCCAGCCGGGTGCCGTTATCGGCACCGCCCAGCTGACCCGCCATCGCCAACGGGCCAAGCACGTCGCGGATCGACCGGAGATGTTGTGCCGCAAGTACTTCCGTGGGCGCCAGCAGTGCGCACTGATAACCGGCGTCGACCATCTGCAGCATGGCCAGCACCGAGACGATCGTCTTGCCGGAGCCGACCTCGCCCTGCAGCAATCGATTCAGCGGGCGGGTCGCCGCGAGCTCGTCGGTCAACACCCCGAGCACCTCCCGCTGCCCCGCGGTCAACTCGAAGGGTAAGCGCCCCAACAACTCTGCGGCCAAACCATCCGCACGCGGCTGCGCCGACGGCCCGGACTCCGACAACTCGCCGTGACGACGGGCCACCAGCGCCCACTGCAGGCCGACGGCTTCGTCGAAGGTCAGGCGCACACGGGCCCGCTGGCGCCGCGACTCGCTCTCGGCCAGGTGGATGTCGCGCAGCGCCTCGTCTTCAGAGACCAAGCCGAGTTTCTCGCGCAGGGCCTCGGGCACCGGATCCGGCACCGGATCGAGCACGTCGAGCACTTGGCGCACGCACGAAAAGATGTCCCAGCTCTGCATTTTCGTGCTGGCCGGATAGATCGGGAAGAAGTGGCGTTCGTAAGCGTCCAACAGTTCCTCACCGCTGGTCGCTTTCGAGGCGTTGGCGATGTTCTTCAGAGATCGGGTCCCGCGGTTGCGTCCGTCCGGGGAGTCGAGGATGAGGAACGCCGGGTGCGTCAGCTGCATGACGTTGTTGAAGAATCCGACCTCGCCGGAGAGCATCACCTTGGTGCCCTTCGTCAAATCCTTTTTCAGGTAATTCGCGTTGAAGAACGTCGCGGTCACCTTGCTGCGCCCGGCGCCGAGGGTGATGCGGTGGCACAGTTTCTTCGGCGTCTTCTTCATCGGGAACGTCTTGGCTTCGGCGATCGTGTCGATGATGGTGATGTGCTCGCCCGTTTCGGGCCGCTCGCCGTCGGCGTCCCATCGCGTCGCGCCCTCGGTGTAGCTGCGCGGATAGTGGCGCAACAGGTCGTCGACGGTGCGGATGCCGAACACCTCGTCGAGCGATTCGGCGGCCTTGGCGCCCACGACGAAGTCCAGCCGGTCGCTTAGCGAGACCATCGCTACTCGACCCCGATCAGCAGCGCGTCACCGTGGTGGCCGGTGCGGTAGGTGACCAGTTCGGTCCCGGGGTGGTGATCGTGCATGTGCCCTTCCAGGATGTCGCTGAGCGCGCCCGCGTCGGCGTCGCCTTCGACGGCGGCGCCCAGCAGCACCGTCACCAGGTCGCCGCCGGAGGCCAGCAGGAGATCGAGCAGACCTATCGCCGCCCCGATCACATCGGCGGCCACGATCAGCACCTCGTCGCCCGCGATGCCCAGGCCGTCGCCGGTGTGGCAGCGGCCCGCCCAGGTCAACGCGCTCTCGGTGGCGATGCGCACCGACCCGTGCCGTGCCGCGCCGGCGGCGCGGGCCATCGTGTAGCCGTCGTCAACCGCCTGGCGGTCGGTTTCGTGCACGGCCAGCGCGGCCAGCCCCTGCACCATCGACCCGGTCGGGATCGGCACCACGTCGATCCCCCAACCGATGGCCGCGGTGCAGCCGGCCACCAGTTCCTCGGCCGGCACGTAGCCGTTGGGCAGCACCATCACCTGTGCGGCACCGGTGTCGACGATGGCCCGCATCAGCTGGTGCGCACTGATGTTGGTGACGGGATCGCGCGCGGCCGGATCGCGTTGCAGCACGCAGGCCCCCTCACCGGCGAACAGGTCCGCGGCACCGTCGCCGTCGACCACCGCGAGCACCGCGCGCTCGCGCGTCCAGCCGCCGACGGGCAGCCCGGGGCTGGCGGAGCTCAACGCCGAGATGACGATGCGGCTGAGCCGCCCGGCCGCCAGCCCCGCCTCCACGACGGCGCCGGCATCGTCGGTGTGCACATGGACCGAGTACGTGCTTTTCGCCGCTGACGGCGCAGACGCGATGCCGACCGAATCACCCAGTTCTCCCAGCCTGTCGCGCAGCGTGTCCGCCGCCGTGCGGTCGCAGCCGTCCAGCCGGTACATCACCTCGAACTGGGGCGGCGGGCGCTGTGCGGGCACCTCCGGCTGTGGCGCGCGCGGCGACAGCTCGTACACCGTGCGGGCCGGTGCTTGCCCGGTGATGGTGGACCGCAGCGCGTCCAGCAGGACGAGCAGGCCTCGCCCGCCGGCATCCACGGCGCCGGCGTCGGCGAGCACGTGGAGTTGTTCGGGCGTCTTCTCCAGCGCGACCACCGCAGCGTCACCGGCGGCGATGACCGCCGCCACCAGGCCGTCCCCGGCTGCGGCGCACTGCGTTACGGCGGTTGCGGCCGCCCGCAGCACCGAGACGACGGTCCCGGGGACTTCCTCACCGCCCATCGAGCTGATCACCAGCTCCACGCCGCGCTGCAGCGCGGCACCCAGGACCACCACGTCGATGTGGGACAGCTCACCCCCGGCGTCGGCCGCGGCGGTCGCGGTAACGTCGGCGATGCCCCGCAGGATCTGCGACAGGATCACCCCGGAATTGCCGCGCGCGCCGTTCAGGGCACCGGTCGACAGCGCGGCCGCGGCCCGCGCGACGCAGGTCGAGCCACCCTCGGTGCCGGCGCCCACTTTGGCTTCGGCCAGGGCCGAACGCATGGTGAACAGCATGTTGGCGCCGGTGTCGGAGTCGGCGACGGGGAAGACGTTGAGCCGGTTGATCTCGTCGATGTGCGTGATCAGGTCGCTGACGGCGGTGTGCGCCCAGTCGCGCAGGGTGATCGCGTCGAGCAGACGATCCTCCGACGTGTCAGCAGTGCCCAGGGTGACCCACCTCCTCCGCACCTGTCGTCGCCCAGCACCCGGTGGGCGCCAGCGTAGCCCGGCAACGCCCGCTGCGGCTGCCGGTAACCACGCGGGCCGAATCAGCCATCGAGCCTAGCCAGAGGGTGCGACAGCGGCGGTGACCGTTTTGGCGGATGCCAAGACAGTCGGTATCCTCAGGTGGGCCCGGGTGCACCCGGGTTGTCCCGGCCAGATTGCCGGACCCCCGAGATTTGAGGAGCTTGAACAATGGCCGCTGTGTGCGACATCTGCGGGAAAGGCCCCGGCTTCGGTAAGTCGGTGTCGCACTCCCACCGCCGCACCAGCCGCCGGTGGAACCCCAACGTCCAGACCGTGCACGTCGTCACCCGTCCGGGCGGCAACAAGCAGCGTCTGAACGTCTGCACCTCCTGCATCAAGGCCGGCAAGGTCGTCCGCGGTTAGTAAGCGATCGCCGGCGCGGGCCGCGGCGCTGTAAGCCGGGCGCGGCGGGTCGCCGCACAGTCCAAGCCGCGCGCGCCGGGTCACCACCATCGGGCAAGCGCAGCCGTCGTTCACATGACGACGTGGCCGGCGTCCACGGGTAACGCCACGCCGGTGATGTAGCGCGAGCGCGGTCCGGCGAGCCAGAGCACCGCTTCGGTGACGTCTTGGACCTCGACCAACGCCGCGTCGGGCAGCAGCGTCTGGGACAGCGCCGGGTTGGGGTTCTCCAGCATCCGGTTCACCACGAAATCGTTGAGGATCATCGGCGTCGCGACACCGCCCGGGTGAATGGAATTGACCCGAATCTTGTGTGCCGCATAGGCATTCGCCGCCGAACGCATCAGCCCCACCACTCCGTGCTTGGATGCGGCGTAGGCGAACATTGCCGCGCTACCGTCGCCGCCGCGGCCGGTCAGGCCCTGCGATGAGCTGACCAGCACCACCGAACCGCCCCGGCCCTTGCGCACGATCGAGGGAACCGTCGCCAACAGCGTGTGCCACGCGCCCTTCAGATTGGTGTCGACGATCGTGTTGAACACCGGTTCGGACTCGGGGTCGGTGACCCCGATGGCCACCACCCCGGCATTGGCGATAACGACGTCGATGTCGCCGAGTTCGTCGACACCGGCCTGGACCCCAGCCTGCAGGGCCTTGAGGTCACGGACGTCCACCGCGACGGACACTGCTTTGCGCCCGGCCGCCTGGACCAGCTGCACGGTCTCGGCGAGCTCGGATTCGGTCCCCAAGGAATAGGGGATCGCGTCGAGATCGGCGCAGATGTCGACGGCGATGATGTCGGCGCCCTGTTCAGCCAGCGCGACGGCATGGCTGCGGCCCTGTCCGCGCGCGGCGCCGGTGATGACGGCGACCGTGTTCTCGAATTCACCCATGGCTATACCTCCAGTGTCGTGCCGGTTTCGTGCTCGGCGAAGGCCACCAGCCGCGCGGCCGTGTCGTAATCGCATGCCAGCGGCGCGCGGCCGATCAGCACCGGGCCGCCGCGCAGCCCGAACCTGCCAGTGACCCCAACGTAGCTGCCCGGCGGAATCGGCTCGCTAATGCAGTAGAGCGTGGGCGCCGCACCCTCGTCGATGTCGTTGGCCAACCGGTCGGCCACCGCCTTGACGCCCTTGTGGGCCAGCGACATCAGCGGCGAGTCGCCCAGGTTCGACAGGTTCGAGGCCACCCAGCCCGGATGGGTGAGCTGCGTGACGATCGGCGATCCGGCGGCGCGCAGCCTGCGATCCAGCTCCAGGCCCCACAGCATGACCGCGAGCTTCGACTGCGCGTACGCGCCCAACCGCGTCCACTTGTGCCGGCGCAAGTGCAGGTCATCGAGGTGCAGCGTCGCCGACCGGTGCGCGTCGGACCCGACGTTGATGATCTGCGAACGCACCTTTGCCAGCAGCAGATTGGTCAGCGCGAACGGCCCGAGCAGGTTGGTGCCGAGCGTCATCTCGAAGCCGTCGACCGTCTCGGTGCGCCGGTCGGTCAGGGCGCCGGCGTTGTTGATCAGGATGTCCACCGGCTCGTCGATCAGGCCCGCAAAACTCCGCACTGACGACTGGTCGGCGAGGTCTAGCTTGACCACAGATGTCGAGCCGCCCATCGCCGAAATCTCCGTGGCGCGTTGCTCGCCGAGTTCGGTATTGCGCACCGCGAGGATCACGTGTGCGCCGGCTTTGGCGAGCGCACGCGTGGTGCCGAGCCCGACACCGTTGGTCGCTCCGGTGACGATCACACGTTTGCCGGTGAGGTCGCCGAGCCTGCTCGGTGTCCACGGTAAGGTCACGGCGATCAAGGGTAATGGTCGGTTCTATGTAAGTTGAACCGGCACTGCCAACATAAGAGCCGAAGACTCCCGAGGCGGTTCGACATGAGTGACAGCGCCACCGAGATCACCAACCTCATCTACACCTACGCGCAGCTTCTCGACGGCGGCGACCTGGACGGGGTGGCCCGGCTCTTCGAGCGCGGCCGCATCTGCGGGGTGGAGGACGGCCCACCGGAGACGGTGTTCGACGGTTCCGCGCGGGTTCGAGAGATGTATGAGATGGCCACGCGGATCTATGACGACGGCACGCCGAAAACGAAACACAACACGACCAACGTGCAGCTCTACATCGACGAGGCGGCCGGGACCGCGCGGAGCACGTCCTACTACTGCGTCACGCAGGCCACCGCCGACCTGCCGCTGCAGGTGATCGTGACCGGGCACTACAAAGACACCTTTCACCGGGTGGACGGGGCATGGTGCTTCGACAGCCGCACCATGTTCGTCGACCAGGTCGGCGACGTCAGCCAGCATCTGAAGTTCTGACCCGTGGCATCCGTGAGCGCGTGCGACGGACCGATCGACCCGACGTGGTGCTCTGCGACAAGCTTTTTGGACAGCACATCGGAGGAGCAGCACATGCCTGATCACCCGATCGCGACGGCGTCCCAGCACGAACAGGAGCTGGCGGCCCTCGACCTGATCGAGCACGCTACCGTCAAGGCCGCCTACCGCACGATCGCCGAGACCTGGCTCGGGCGCGCCAAGGCGTCGGACGCGATGCGCGAACGGTTCAACGACGCGTTCGCCGAGGTGATGTTCTCGGCGGCGGTGTGGTCGTCCAATCAGGACAAGCTGCGGCCTAAGGTCAGCTGCATCACCCGCCTCGCCCACCCGGTAAATGGCCGGAGCATTCCCGGATCGCGTTGGGGCATCGACAATCCCGACAGCGTCTACCGGGTAATCCCGATCTCCGGGGAGGAACGTTACGAGATCCACGGCCGGGTCGGAGAGCACCGCATGACCGAGAACTATTTCACGCTGTGGGACGCGCACATGGGCACCGTCGCCGTGCTCAACGGCCGCACCATGCAGGTCGAGTCCGGCGGCTACACCATCACCGTCGACGCCGAACCCGCCAGCGGGCGGCCAAACCACGTGCAGACGTCGCCGGAAGCCCACGAGTTCTACATCCGCGACGTGTTACTGGACTGGGGCCGCGACGATCCCAATCACATTGCGGTGCAACGACTTGGCGGCCCACCGACCACGCCGGCGCGCACGCTCGACGAACAGGCCGAGGCCACGGCGGCGATGATGGATCGTTTCGCCAACTTCACCGGCAAGCTCAGCCACGGTATCTACAAGATGCCGGCCAACCATTTCAACCTGGCCTGGTCAGCCGACAAGGTCGGCGCGATGCGCAAGCAGGTCTACGTCATGGGCCGGTTCGACCTCGCCCCCGACGAGGCGTTCGTCGTCGACCTGAATGACGGTGGCGCCGAATACTTTACCGTCCCGCTGAGCAACATCTGGGGCACCACTTTGGATCTCGTCGACCGCACCGGCAGCCTCAATAAGGCGCAGTCGGTGGCAAACGAGGATGGTTCGTACACCTACGTGGTCTCGCCCGTCGACCCCGGCGTCGCGAACTGGATCGACTCCGACGGCTTGCGGGAAGCCATCTTGACCCTGCGCATGGCGGAGTTCGGCGAGGGCGGTCCGCGGCAGGACCTCGGCGCGCGGGGGCGGGTGGTCAAGCTGGACCGGCTCGACGCCGAGGCGCCCCACTTGCCGCGGGTGAACGAGGGCCAGCGGGCGATCGAGCTGGCGGTGCGGCGCAAGGCCTATCTGCGTCGCCTGCCGGAAGGGACGATCTGACGATGTCGCGCTGGCTGATCACGGGGTGCTCCACCGGCTTTGGCCGCGAGATCGCATGCGCCGCACTGCAAGCCGGCCACAGCGTGGCGGTAACCGCACGGCGGGCCGAGGCCGTCGCCGATATCGCCGACGAATTCGGCGACCGAGCCCTTCCCGTCGCCCTCGACGTGACCGATGCCGCCCAGATCGCGGCGGCGGTGTCGGCGGCCGAAGCGGCGTTCGGCGGAATCGACGTCCTGGTCAACAATGCGGGTCACGGGTATCTGTCCGCGGTGGAAGAGGGTGAGGACGCGGTGGTGCGAAAGCTATTCGACGTGAACTACTTCGGTGCCGTCGACTTGATCAAGGCGGTGCTGCCGGGCATGCGCGCCCGCGGGTCCGGTCACATCATCAACATGTCCTCGATGACGGGTCTGGTGGCCAACCCGCCCAACGCCTATTACTCCTCGACGAAGTTCGCGCTGGAGGCGGTGACCGAGGCGCTGGCCGCAGAGGTGCGCCCGCTGGGCATCAAGGTGACCGCCATCGAGCCGGGCGCGTTCCGCACCGATTGGGCGACGCGGTCGATGACGGAATCGGGCAACCCCATCGCCGACTACGCCGACGTGGCCGCGCGCAAGAACCTGATCAAGCAGTTCGCCGATCACCTACCCGGTGATCCCAAAAAGGTCGCCGCGGCGGTGCTGATGGTGACCACGCTCGACGAGCCGCCACTACGGCTGTTGCTGGGCCGTGACGTGCTGAAGGCCATGCGGGACAAGATCACTGCGATGTCGGCGTCGATCGAGCAGTGGAAGGCCGTCACAAAGGACGTCAATTTCGCGGACTCGTGACAGCTACTGGCCGCGACAAATTACCACGCACACGACACGCCGGGTGGAATGTGCCTGGTTTATGTCTCGAAAAGCGGTGCGCCAGCCCGTCAATACCGCACGATGAGGACCGTCTTGCCGGCGCGCCTGTCGGCGTCGCGGCTTTCATACGCCTCCCGGCCCTCGTCAAGGCTGAACGTCCGGGCGATCGCGACATGCAACCGGTCGCCGTCCACCAGCGCGGCGAGTTCGTCAAGCTGGCTGCGATTCGGCGTGACGATGAAGAAGGTTGCGGTGACGCCGAACTCGTCGGCCCTGCCGTCCGGAGGCGGTGCCGACAAGGTGACCAGGCGGCCCCCTCGGCGCAGGACGCCGAACGATCGCTCCAGGGTCTGTCCGCCGACCGTGTCGATGACGACGTCGTAGCCGGCGCCGGCTTCGTCGAATGCCTCCGTGCGCACGTCGATCACTCGATGGGCCCCGCAGCCGCGCAGGAGGTTGGCGGTGCCGCTGCGCACTGTCGCGGTCACGTGAGCACCCAGCAGCGCGGCCAGCTGCACTGCCAGCAGGCCCACTCCCCCGGCGCCCCCGTGCACCAGCACGGCCTCGCCCGGTTGCACGGCGGCGTGGTCCACCAAAGCCTGCAGAGCGGTCAGGCCGGCCAGCGGCAGCGCGGCGGCGACGACGTGCGACACCGTTGACGGCTTGGTGGCCAGGTCGGCCGCGGGCACGGCCACGAATTCGGCCGCCGCACCGTCGCGGTCGAACCCGATCAACCCGTACACCTCGGCGCCGGGTGCGAAATCCGTGACGTCGGCGGCGACCGCTTCGACGACGCCCGATACCTCGTGTGATGGGATCACCGGGAGTCGGCTGGCCCCGTCGCGGGTCCAGGTCTCCTCCCACGTGAGCTCGTCGAAGGTGATCCCTGCCGCGTGTACGGCCACCAACACTTCGCCGGCGGCCGGCACCGGCCGCGGCGCACGTTCAAACACCAGCTCTTCCGGGCCGCCCCGCCGGTGCGCCCGCAGCGCGGTCATCTCGGTCATGGCAGGCGCCAATCGATCGCCTCTGCGCCCATCCCGGTCAGCAGCTCGTTGGCGCGGCTGAACGGGCGCGAACCGAAGAACCCTCGCGAGGCCGACAGCGGCGACGGATGCGGCGACTCGATCGCAACGCAATTTCCCTGGGCAAGAATCGGTTTCAGTGTCGAAGCATCACGCCCCCACAGGATCGCCACCAGAGGCCGCGACCGCTCCGTCAGCGCCCGGATGGCACACTCGGTCACCGCCTCCCAGCCTTTGCCGCGGTGTGAGGCGGGATTGCTGGGGCGCACCGTGAGCACCCTGTTCAGCAGCAGCACGCCGCGCTGGGCCCAGGGCGTCAGGTCACCGCACGAGGGTAGCGGATGGCCCAGATCCGTGGCGTACTCCTGAAAAATGTTGGCCAGACTGCGTGGCAACGGTCGCACGTCGGGCGACACCGAAAAGCTCAGGCCCACAGCGTGTCCGGGCGTCGGGTACGGATCTTGCCCGACGATCAGCACCCGGACGTCATCGAAGGGATAGGTGAAGGCTCGCAACACATTCGGTCCTGCGGGTAGATACCTGCGCCCGGCCGCGATCTCGGCCCGCAGGAATTGCCCCATCTCGGCCACCTGATCGGTCACCGGTCGCAGCGCACTCGCCCAGCCGGGCTCCACCAGTTCACTCAGCGGGCGCGCGGTCATCATCGGCTCTTCGCGATCGCGTAAACGGTCACCGCGTCACCCTAATACGACTGCCAGCCGGCGTAGCCCATCCACTCCTGATCGTCGACGAGCACCCGCGCCGGCCCGTCGAGAACCCGCCCGATGATGCGCCATCCGGCCGGCGCGGGACCAGCGAAACACGCCGCCAGCGCGTGGTCCTCACCGCCGCCCAGCACCCAGTGCCAGGGATCGGCGCCCACCGCGGCCGCGGCGGCGCCCAGCGCATCGCGGTCCGCGGCCAGCGCCGCCGTGGACACATCCATGCCCACCCCTGAGGCCTCGGCGACATGACGGAGGTCGGCGACCAGGCCGTCGGAGATGTCGATCATCGCCTGCGCACCCGCGGCGGCTGCCACCGCTCCCTGACCGTAGGGCGGCCGCGGCACCACATGCCGGCGCCGCAGCTCATCGTGGCCATCAATATCGTTGCGCCACAAGTCAAATCCTGCCGCCGAGCGGCCCAGCTCCCCGGCGACCGCGATCAGCGCACCGGGCTTCGCGCCCGATCGGAGCACCGGTGGGTGTCCGTTCGGGTCGCCCAGCACCGTCACCCCGATGACCCACTGCGGGCAGTGGACCAGGTCACCGCCGGCAATGCCCGCACCGATCCGTCGCGCTTCGTCCCACATCCCGTCGACCAGCTCGTCCAGCTTCGCCGCCGGCGTATCACCGGGTGCGCCGAAGGCCACCACAAATGCCGTCGGCCGACCGCCCATCGCCTCGATATCCGCGGCGTTCTGGGCAATCGCCTTGCGGCCGATGTCGTGCGGCGTTGACCAGTCCAGCCGGAAATGCCGATCCTGGACGAGCATGTCGGTCGACACCAGGGCGCGGCCATCACCCGAGGTCACCAGCGCCGCATCGTCCCCCGGCCCGAGCACGACCGCGGCGGGCTGCTCGCGGCCCCGCACCAGTCGATCGATCACGGCGAACTCGCCGAGTTGCTGCAATGACGGGTTTTCGCCCGATTCGTCTTGCACGCCACCTCCTTCGGCGCGTCGGTCCGGTGCGGGCCGGGCGCACCATAGGCCCCGCCCGCGGAACGGACCGCGCCAGTGTAGAACTTCGCGCGTGTGCGGGCCTTTTTTCGGCACGAGAATAAATTGGCACCCGGGTCAAGGCGGGCGATAGTGGTCAAGAGAGAAGGAGGTGCGTGGGCGGTGCCAACCCAGTCGGACGCCGATGTCGGGCCGCCGCGCGCGCTGATCATTGTCGCGATCGCGCTAGCGGTCGCGACAATCGGCGTGATCCTGGCCATCGCGGCAACCCGCGAGGCGCCTCCGCGTTCAGTTGCGGTTCCCGCGGTTCCGGCGCCGCAGGCCAGCGGCACCGCATGCGGGGCGTTGATGGGTGCGCTGCCGCAGCGGCTCGGCGATTATCAGCGCGCGCCCCTTGAGCAGCCGGCCCCGCACGGCGTCGCCGCCTGGCGGAGCGGGCCGGCCGGTGACCCGGTGGTGCTGCGTTGCGGGCTGGACCGCCCGGCCGAGTTCGTTTTGGGATCCCCGATCCAGGTTGTCGATCGGGTGCAATGGTTCCAGGTGCGTTCCGAGCAGCAATCCGCCGGTGATGCGGGCCGGTCCACCTGGTACGCGGTGGATCGCGGAGTCTACGTTGCGCTCACGCTGCCGAACGAATCGGGACCGGCGCCGATTCAGCAGCTATCCGAGGTGCTCGACCGCAGCATCCCGGCGGTGCCCATCGACCCCGGCCAGCCCCGCTAGATCGAATGGTGGCGACCCGACGCGCCCGGCCACGCCGCGCTGGCGATCGCCACAGGATCAAATGGTGGCGACCCGCCGCGCCCGGCCACGCCGCGCTTGCGATCGCCACATGATCAAATGGTGGCGACCCGCCGCGCCCGGCCACGCCGCGCTTGCGATCGCCACAGGGATCGCCACTAACGCAGGCCCACGCCGCGGGCCAGGGCGGTCTGAACCATCGTCGCAAGCAAGGTCGCGTAATCCACGCCGCTGGCCGCCCACATCCTCGGGTACATCGAGATCGTGGTGAATCCCGGCATCGTGTTGATCTCGTTGAGCACCGGCCCGTCTTCGGTGAGGAAGAAGTCCACCCTGGCCAGGCCCTGGCAGTCGATCGCCTTGAACGCCCGGACCGCCAATTGGCGCACCGCGTCGGCGATTTCGTCATCCACCTTGGCGGGCACGTCCAATTCGGCCGCGTCGTCGAGGTATTTGGTCGAGAAATCGTAGAAGGAATCCTCGCGCCCGCGCACCCCCGCGACCCGTATCTCGCCCAGCGTGCTGGCTTCCACTGTGCCGTCGGGCATTTCGAGTACGCCGCATTCCAGCTCACGACCGACGACGGCGGCCTCGATGATGACTTTGGGGTCATGCCGACGCGCCATCGCGATGGCGCCGTCCAGCTGATCCCAGCTCGACACCCGGCTCACGCCGATCGAGGACCCGCCCCGGGCAGGTTTGACGAACACCGGCAGGCCCAGCCGCTCGCACTCGTCAGGGCGTGGCCTCGAGCGCGTCGGGCGCAGCACTGCGTAGTCACCGATCGGCAATCCTTCGGCGGCGAACAGCTTTTTGGTGAACTCCTTGTCCATGCCGGCCGCGCTGGCGAGCACGCCGGCCCCCACGTAGGGCACACCGGCGAGTTCCAGCAGACCCTGGATGGTGCCGTCCTCGCCGTAGGGGCCGTGCAGCACCGGAAACACCACGTCCACCGACGCCAACACCTCACTGGCGCCGGGTGCAAGGGACACCAGCTGGCCGCTGCGCTGAGGATCGGCGGGCAGCGCCAATTCTGTGCCCGACCCGGCGGTTACCTCGGGCAGTTGCCGGTCGGTGATCGCCAGCGCGGCCGGGTCGCCGTCGGTGAGCACCCATGACCCTTCCGGAGTAATGCCGATCGCGAGCACCTCGAACCGCTCCGGGTCCAGATTGCGCAAAATGCTGCCCGCTGAGACGCACGAGATGGCGTGCTCATTGCTGCGCCCGCCGAAAACGACGGCGACGCGCACCCGCTCGCTTGAGCTGGGGCGCGGCGACCGCTGGCTGGCATTCACAATCTCAAGAGGCTACCGGGTGGTTCCCGGCCCGGTCGGGTGGCGGGCCTTGGCGTGGCCCTTTCTCCCATGTTCGGCGTCGCTTATTCGGGCTTGGTTCGGCGGCCTAGGAGCAGGGCCATCGCCTCGTCCACCGACAACCCTTTGTGACAGACGCGGTGAACGGCGTCCGTGAGGGGCATTTCGACGTCGTAACTGGCGGCCAGCGCCAACACCGCCTCGCAGGACGTCACACCCTCGACGACGTGCCCGTCGCCGCCATCGGGCGTGCCGGCCAGCACCGTCTGGATGGTCTCCCCCCGGCCGAGGCGTTCGCCCAGCGAACGATTGCGCGAACGCGGTGAGCTGCAGGTCGCCACCAGGTCACCGACTCCGGCCAGCCCGGCCAGCGTCGCGCCCTTGGCGCCGAGTGCTATCCCCAGCCGCATGATCTCGGCCAGGCCGCGGGTGATGATCGCCGCCGTGGTGTTCTCGCCGAGCCCGACACCGACCGCCATGCCGCACGCCAGGGCGATGACGTTCTTGCAGGCCCCGCCGATCTCGGTGCCGACCACGTCGCTATTGGTGTATGGGCGAAAGTAGCCGCTGTTCAGCATGCGCTGCAGGGCGACCGCCCGGCCCGAGTCGCTGCATGCGATGACGGTGGCGGCGGGCTGGCCTGCGGCGATTTCGCTGGCCAGGTTGGGGCCCGAGATCACCGCCACCTGGGACGGGTCGACACCGGTGACTGCGACGATGACCTGGCTCATCCGCATCAGTGTGCCCAGCTCGATGCCCTTGGCCAGGCTGGCCAGGGTCGCGCCCTCGCGGATCAGCGGCGCCCAGCGCTCGAGGTTGCCGCGCATCGTCTGCGCCGGCACGCCCAGCAGTACCGTCGACGCGTCGTGCAGGGCTTCGGCGGCGTCGGCGGTGGCACGGATGCCCGGCGGCAACAACGTCCCGGGCAGGTAATCGGGGTTGTATCGGGTGGAATTGATCTGCTCGGCGAGCTCGGGCCTGCGGGCCCACAGCGTGACCCGCGTCTCGGGCCCGCCAGCGTCGACCAGCACTTTGGCCAGCGCCGTGCCCCACGCCCCGGCGCCCATCACCGCGACGGCGCCCGATGATGCGCTGGTCATGTGTCACTCCCTGTCCGTGGTCGGTGTCGCTCGCGCGGCACGTGCAGCCGCTACACCCTAGATCAGCGACGGACCGGGCGTCACGGAGGCAAGCGTGTTCCGTGCGCCCGGCGGATCGCCCCCGATCGGCGAGCGATCCGCGGCGCATCGCTGGCAGGATGATTTCTCATGAGCGGCATACGAGCCGACGGTGCGGTCAACGGCACAGGCGATGTGGCGTTGATCATTGCCGTCAAGAGGTTGGCCGCGGCCAAGACCAGGTTGGCCCCCGTCTTCTCGGCACGCACCCGGGAAAGCGTGGTACTCGCCATGTTGGTGGACACCCTGACCGCCGTCAATCGGGTCCGATCGCTCGGTTCGATCACCGTAGTCACACCCGACGACGCCGCGGCCGCGGCTGCCAGCAATCTGGGAGCCGAAGTGCTGGTCGACCCGACACCCGAAGGTCATCCCGATCCACTGAACAACGCCATCACCACCGCGGAACGCGCGGTGGCGAGTTCTTTCGCCAATATCGTTGTGCTGCAAGGGGATTTACCTGCGCTACAGAGCCAGGAGCTGAACGAGGCCATAGCTGCGGCACGCCAGCACCGGCGCAGCTTCGTCGCCGACCGGCTGGCGACGGGCACCGCCGCGCTGTTTGCTTTCGGCAGCCCGCTCGACCCACAATTCGGCTCCGATTCCTCGGCACGGCACCGCAGTTCGGGTGCGATCGAGCTGACCGGCGCGTGGCCGGGCCTGCGGTGTGACGTCGATACTCCCACCGACCTCGCCGCCGCCCGTCGCCTCGGCGTTGGGGTGGCGACCGCCCGGGCCATCGCGACGCACTGATTTCGATCGGTCAATCTGTCGGTGGGGTAAACGGCATCCCAACGGCGAATGGATGTCCCTCGAGCGCTAGCAGCACCCGCGCATGATGAGCAATGATCGCAGGGTGACTGAAATCGAAGCTGAGGCGCGACCCGACGAAAATTTGTGGCATTCGGGCGACTCGGCCGTGGCGGCACCACCGGCGGCGACCCAGGCCACGCTGACCGATCTCCCCGAGGACCGCTACCTCAACCGCGAACTGAGCTGGCTCGACTTCAACGCCCGCGTGCTGGCGCTCGCCGACGACAACTCGCTGCCGCTGCTGGAACGTGCCAAATTCCTGGCGATCTTCGCCTCGAACCTCGACGAGTTCTACATGGTGCGCGTCGCGGGCCTCAAACGCCGTGACGAGATGGGGCTGTCGGTTCGCTCCGCCGACGGTTTGACGCCGCGCAAGCAACTTGCCCTCATCGGGGAACAAACTCAGCGGATCGCGACCCGGCACGCGCGGGTGTTCCTCGATTCGGTGCGGCCCGCGCTCGCCGAGGAAGGCATTCACATCGTCACGTGGGCCGATCTCGAGCAGCATGAGCGTGACGAATTGTCGAATTATTTCACCCAACAGGTCTTCCCCGTCTTGACGCCGCTGGCCGTCGACCCCGCGCACCCCTTCCCATTCGTCAGCGGCCTCAGCCTGAACCTGGCGGTCATGGTGCGTCAGCCCGAGGACGGCGGTCAGCACTTCGCCCGAGTCAAGGTGCCCAACAACGTCGATCGCTTCGTCGAGCTCGCCCCCATCAACAGCTCGGACGACGGCGGGCGGACCATCGTCCGCTACCTACCGACGGAAGAGCTGATCGCGGCCTTCCTTCCTCTTCTCTTCCCGGGCATGGAAATCGTGGAGCACCACGCTTTCCGCATCACCCGCAACGCCGACATGGAAGTCGAAGAAGACCGCGACGAGGATCTGCTGCAGGCGCTGGAACGGGAATTGGCGCGCCGCCGGTTCGGCCCGCCGGTGCGACTCGAAATCGCCGACGACATGACCGAAGGCATGCTCGAATTGCTGTTGCGCGAACTCGACGTGCATCCCGGTGACGTCATCGAAGTCCCCGGACTGCTCGACCTTTCGTCGCTGTGGCAGATCTACGATCTGGACCGGCCGGCACTCAAGGACCCGGCGTTCGTCCCGGACACCCACCCCGCCTTCGCCGACCGCGAATCTCCCAAGAGCATTTTCGCGACGCTGCGCGAAGGCGACGTCCTGGTGCACCACCCCTACGACTCCTTCTCTACCAGCGTGCAGCGCTTCATCCAGCAGGCCGCCGCGGACCCGAACGTGTTGGCGATCAAACAAACGCTGTACCGCACCTCCGGGGATTCGCCGATCGTGCGGGCGCTGATCGAAGCGGCCGAGGCCGGAAAGCAGGCCGTGGCGCTCGTGGAGATCAAGGCGCGTTTCGACGAACAGGCCAACATTCGTTGGGCACGCGCACTCGAGCAGGCGGGCGTGCATGTGGTCTACGGGCTCGTCGGCCTCAAGACGCATTGCAAGACATGTTTGGTGGTGCGCCGCGAAGGTTCTACCATCCGGCGGTACTGCCACATCGGAACCGGCAACTACAACAGCAAAACCGCCCGACTGTACGAGGATGTCGGCCTGCTTACGGCGAACCCCGATATCGGCGCGGACCTCACCGACTTGTTCAATTCGCTTACCGGCTATTCGCGAAAGGTCTCCTATCGCAATCTGCTGGTGGCACCGCATGGAATTCGGGCCGGCATCATCGAGCGTGTCGAACGCGAAATCGAAGCGCACCGCGAACGCGGAAACGGACGCATTCGGTTGAAGATGAATGCGCTTGTCGACGAGCAGGTGATCGATTCGCTCTACCGGGCGTCGCAGGCCGGGGTGCGGGTTGAGGTCGTGGTACGCGGCATCTGCGCGCTGCGCCCCGGCGCCGAGGGATTTTCCGAAAACATCTTCGTCCGCTCGATTCTCGGTCGTTTCCTGGAGCACTCGCGGATCATCCACTTCCGCAACATCAACGAGTTCTGGATCGGCAGCGCCGACATGATGCACCGCAACCTCGATCGGCGCGTGGAGGTGCTGGCTCAGGTCAAGGACCCCAAGCTCACGGCGCAGCTGGACGAATTGTTCGAATCTGCACTGGATCCGTCCACTCGGTGCTGGGAATTGGGTCCCGACGGGCAGTGGACCCCTTCGCCACAAGAGGGCCATACCGTGCGCGACCACCAAGTATCGTTGATGGAGCGCCATCGCAGTCCCTAGCTCTGTGCGGTGATATTCCGGTTATTTCTCCGGGCCGCATCCCGATTAAGCGTGCGGTTCTGAGGAAAATTGATCTGCAGGAGTTGAGGTGCCGACCCAGAATTCGTCCGCCGCACGGCGCTCCGGAAGCCGAGTCGTTTTTGCTGCCGGCGCGGTGCTGTGGCGACCCGGCACGGGTGATGCGGGCGACCACGACGTCGAGATTGCTGTCATCCACCGTCCCCGGTATGACGACTGGTCACTGCCCAAGGGCAAGGTGGACCCCGGCGAGACGGCTCCGGTGGCAGCCGTGCGCGAGGTGCACGAGGAGACGGGTCAGCACGCCATCCTCGGCAGGCGGCTCAACTTGGTGAGCTATCCGATCGACCAGGGCGTCAAAAAGGTGTGCTACTGGGCGGCGCGCTGCACGGGGGGAGAATTCGTGCCGGGCAACGAAGTGGACGGGTTGGTGTGGCTGCCCCTCCGCGAGGCGATAGAGAAGCTGGACTACACGCAAGACCGAAAAGTGTTGCGCCACTTCAACAAAAAGCCCGTGGACACGCACACCCTGTTGGTGGTCCGGCACGGCACGGCCGGCCGGAAATCGCGTTTCTCCGGCGACGACGCAAAGCGGCCGCTGGACAAACGTGGACGCGCGCAGGCTGAGGCGCTTGTGCCGCAGCTACTCGCCTTCGGTGCGTCGCAGGTGCATGCGGCCGATCGCGTCCGTTGCCACCAGACCGTGGAACCGCTTGCCGAAGAATTGGCCGTGCCCGTTCACAACGAGCCCACGCTCACCGAAGAGGCCTACGCCAAGAACCCGAAACGGGGACGCCACCGAATGCTGGATATCGCCGAGGAGAAAGGCACACCGGTTGTCTGCACCCAAGGCAAGGTGATTCCAGACTTGATCGCGTGGTGGTGCGAGCGCGATGGCGTGCGGCCGGACAAAGCGCGCAACCACAAGGGCAGCACCTGGGTGCTGTCACTGTCGGACGGACGGTTGGTGGCTGCCGACCACATCGGCGGCGCGCTGGCCGCCAATGTTCGGGCTTAACGTGATGGCGCCGGCCCACTGGGCCCGGCTCCGCCAAGCGTGTGACCGCCGCAAGCGTATGGCGGCGGCCCGCCGCAAGCGCACGAATACCCTTCGGGGGCTTCAATGCCGCCCGAAGGGTACTCGTGTCTAGAACTTGACTGCGCTACTTGCGACCGCGACGAGCGGTCGTCTTCTTTGCCGCGGCCTTGCGGGCCGGAGCCTTGCTCGCGGCCTTGCGGGCCGGAGCCTTGCTCGCAGCCTTCTTGGCCGGAGCCTTCTTGGCGGCAGTCTTCTTGGCCGGAGCCTTGGTCGCTGCCTTGCGAACTGGAGCCTTCTTGGCCGCAGTCTTCTTGGCGGGAGCCTTCTTAGCCGCGGCCTTGCGGGCCGGAGCCTTCTTAGCCGCGGCCTTCTTGGCCGGCGCCTTCTTGGCCGCGGCCTTCTTGGCCGGAGCCTTCTTCGCGGCGGTCTTCTTGGCCGCGCCACCTGCTACGACACCGCGCTTCACGGCGGGGCCCTCCGACGGGAGACGCTGTGCGCCAGACACAACCGCTTTGAACTGTGCACCGGGGCGGAACGCCGGGACGGACGTCGGCTTCACCTTCACCGTCTCACCGGTCCGCGGGTTGCGGGCCACCCGCGCTGCGCGGCGCCGCTGTTCGAACACACCGAACCCGGTGATGGTGACGCTGTCGCCCTTGTGTACCGCACGCACAATGGTGTCGACAACGTTCTCGACCGCTGCGGTCGCCTGTCGACGGTCCGTGTTCAATTTAGTTGTGAGCACATCAATGAGCTCTGCCTTGTTCATCAATCCCTCCGACACTAGTGGTCCTCGATTTGAACCGACTAGTGGACACGGTAAACCCTCACCCAGCAAATTTCCAAGAGCCACGCGCAATTTCAGGGCAAGGAGTGCGACGTTTTCGCAATCCGGTTGCCGCGCTTGACCGGTGGAGGGCATTAAAAATCGGCTCGGTTTAGTTAGCCGATCAAGCAGAAAGTCGGCTTCACGCAGCCGTTCAAGAGGCCGATAGAGTGCGCGGTTTCCAGTCCGGATACGCCGCCTCGAATGCCTCGATTGCGTCGAGTTTCCGCAGCGTAAGGGCTATATCGTCAAGACCTTCGAGCAGTCGCCAAGCGGTATGGTCGTCAATCTTGAACGGCAGCACCGTCGTTCCCGCGGTGATATTTCGATCTTGAAGATTGACAGTGATTTCCAAGCCCGGACTCTGCTCGATGAGCTTCCAGAGCAGTTCCACGCCGTCCTGAGAAACTTCGGCCGCCAGCAGCCCCGCCTTGCCGGCGTTGCCCCGGAAAATGTCACCGAATCGAGACGAGATGACCACCCGGAACCCGTAGTCCATCAGTGCCCACACCGCATGCTCACGCGACGATCCCGTCCCGAAATCGGGTCCTGCCACTAGCACTGACCCACGGTCAAAGGGGCTGAGATTTAGCACGAATGACGGATCCGAGCGCCAACTCGCGAACAATCCGTCCTCGAAACCGGTTCGGGTGACGCGCTTCAAATACTCCGCCGGAATGATCTGATCGGTGTCGACATTGGATCGTCGCAGCGGCACACCGATACCGGTGTGGGTGTGAAATGCTTCCATGGTCATCCCTTCAAAGTCGAATACGTCAGCTCAAATCGGCTGGAGCTGACAATCTGCCGCGAACCGCCGTCGCTGCGGCAACCGCCGGAGACACCAAATGCGTGCGGCCGCCTTTACCCTGGCGTCCTTCGAAGTTGCGGTTGGACGTCGCGGCGCATCGCTCGCCCGGCGCAAGCTGGTCGGGATTCATCCCCAGGCACATTGAGCACCCGGCTTGGCGCCATTCGGCCCCCGCGGCGGTGAAAACCTCGCCCAGCCCTTCGGCTTCGGCCTGCGCGCGCACCCGCATCGAACCCGGCACGACGAGCATCCGCACTCCCGGCGCGACCGTGCGGCCCCGCAGCACGTCGGCGACGGCCCGCAGATCTTCGATACGACCGTTGGTGCAAGAGCCCACGAACACCGTGTCAACGGCGACATCACGCATCGGCGTGCCCGGCCGAAGGTCCATATATGCCAAGGCTTTCTCAGCCGCCTGGCGCTGGGCGTCGTCGGCCATCAGCTCGGGATCCGGCACGGCGTCGCCCAACGGCACACCCTGCCCGGGGTTGGTGCCCCACGTCACGAACGGGCTCAGGGACGCGGCGTCGAGGTAGACCTCGGTGTCGAATTCGGCACCGGGGTCGGTGTGCAGCTGCTGCCAATAACTCATCGCCGCATCCCATTGCGCACCTCGCGGGGCGTGCGGGCGGTCACGCAGGAACTCGAACGTGGTTTCGTCTGGAGCCACCATTCCCGCCCGAGCCCCGGCTTCGATGCTCATATTGCAGACGGTCATCCGGCCTTCCATCGACAGCGATTCGATGGCGCTGCCTCGATATTCGATGACGTGGCCCTGCCCACCGCCGGTACCGATCTTGGCGATCAGGGCGAGAATGATGTCCTTGGCCGTCACACCGGCTGGCAGCTCCCCATCTACATTGACCGCCATCGTCTTGAACGGCCGCAGCGGCAAGGTCTGGGTGGCGAGCACGTGCTCGACCTCCGAGGTGCCAATTCCCATGGCCAGCGCGCCGAATGCGCCGTGCGTCGAGGTGTGGCTGTCACCACAGACGACCGTCATTCCGGGCTGAGTGAGGCCCAGCTGCGGCCCGACCACATGCACGATGCCCTGCTCGAGGTCGCCCATCGGATATAGCCGCACACCGAATTCGGCACAATTTCGCCGCAAAGTCTCGACCTGGGTCCGCGACACCGGGTCGGCGATCGGCTTGTCGATATCGGTAGTCGGAACGTTGTGGTCCTCGGTAGCCAGCGTCAAGTCGGGCCGACGCACCTGCCGGCCGGCCAGGCGCAGGCCGTCGAAGGCCTGCGGGCTGGTTACCTCGTGCACCAGATGCAGGTCGATGTAGATCAAGTCGGGCTCGCTGGCACCACCGGATACCACGACGTGGTCATCCCAAACTTTTTCGGCCAGGGTGCGCGGTTTGGTGGCGACCTCCGCCGCCCCTTGGTCGATTCCCATCTCGAACTCGCCTCACTTCGCCTCGTTAGCGGCTCGCCGATCATTCGGCTGTGATCTCATCATACGAGACGCTAGTATCTCCTTGTGAGACAGCATAGCGGCATCGGCGTCCTGGACAAAGCTGTGGGTATCCTGCACACGATCTCCCAATCACCCTGTGGATTAGCCGAACTGTGTGAGCGGACCTCTTTACCCCGCGCCACGGCATACCGGCTGGCCGCCGCCCTCGAAGTCCACCGTCTGCTGGCACGTGACGACGAAGGACGCTGGCTGCTCGGTCCCGCCGTCACCGAACTCGCCGCCCACGTCAACGATCCGCTTTTGACCGCCAGCACCGCGGTGCTGCCGCAGCTGCGCGAAACGACCGGGGAGAGCGTGCAGCTCTACCGTCGCGAGGGCACCGACCGCGTTTGCGTGGCCGCACTGGAACCCGCTGCGGGCCTTCGCGATACGGTTCCGGTCGGGGCGCGATTGCCGATGACGGCCGGATCGGGCGCCAAAGTGCTACTGGCCCATAGCGACGCGGCCATCCAGAAATCGGTGCTCGCGACCGCGAAATTCACCGAACGAACATTGGCCGAAGTGCGGCGCCGCGGCTGGGCTC
Source organism: Mycobacterium sp. E2479 (assembly GCF_001667925.1). Classification (GTDB taxonomy): domain Bacteria; phylum Actinomycetota; class Actinomycetes; order Mycobacteriales; family Mycobacteriaceae; genus Mycobacterium. The sequence continues at coordinate 50,642 of NZ_LZJR01000050.1, forward strand.
AAAGCGTGGCCGAGCGCGAGCCGGGGGTGGCGAGTGTGTCGGCGCCGGTGCGCGATGGCCGCGGGACCGTCGTCGCGGCCATCTCTGTCTCGGGTCCCATCGACCGGATCGGCCGGCGCCCTGGGGCGCGCTGGGCGGCCGATCTGCTGTCCGCCGCCGAAGCAATCACCCGCCGCCTCTGACCCGTTCCGGCCGCGAGTGTGCGTCCAGGGCGGCGTGATCGGCTTGGGCTCAAGGGGAATTTGTCGCCGTGGATGCACGCTCAACGCCACCAATGCACAGTGACCGCGGTCCGCCTGACAGACTGACCGGCATGGGAACCAATCAGCGCGCGAGCATCGTCATGTCCGAAGACGAGATCGCTGAATTCGTCGTGAAAAGCCGCACCGGCACGCTGGCCACCATCGGCGCCGACGGGCAGCCTCACTTGACCGCAATGTGGTACGCCGTCGTCGACGGCGAGATCTGGCTGGAGACCAAGGCCAAATCGCAGAAAGCCATCAACCTCAAGCGTGATCCGCGAGTCAGCTTTCTGATCGAGGACGGCCACACTTACGACACATTGCGCGGGGTGTCCTTCGAGGGCGTCGCCGAAATCGTCGACGATCCCGACGTCTCGCACCGCGTGGGCGTCAGCGTCTGGGAGCGCTACACCGGTCCCTATGACGACGACATGAAACCGTTCGTCGAGCAGATGATGAACAAGCGGGTCTGCGTTCGCATCGTGACCCGCCGGGCTCGTTCGTGGGATCATCGCAAACTCGGATTGCCGGCCATGCCGGTGGGCGGATCGACAGCACCAGCGGTGCTGGGGACCGACCAGTAGCCGCGATATTTGTAGCCCCGATGGGATTCGAACCCACGCTACCGCCGTGAGAGGGCGGCGTCCTAGGCCGCTAGACGACGGGGCCAGAAACGATCCGAGCAGTCAGCATAGCTCACCCTGTTAAGCCCACCTAATCGCTGGGAACGGCCAGAGTTTTGCTGGGGTACCAGGACTCGAACCTAGAATGGCTGAACCAGAATCAGCTGTGTTGCCAATTACACCATACCCCATTGGCTGCCTAAAACCGCTGGTCAGCGTCGATTGCGGGCTTTCATAAGCGCTTTGGAGTCCGCCGCCGCCAGCCGTTGTCGGCCTTTCGGTAAACCGCAGTGCAGACTACCAAAGTCTCGACGGACACTCCGCACACGCGGTCCCGGGCGCTCAAGCGGGGTCCCGCCCCGCCGTCTCCCGCGCCGCCCGCAGTCGCCGCATGCTGCGGTCGCGGCCCAGCAGCTCCAACGACTCGAACAACGGTGGGCTGACGGTCGTTCCGGTCGCCCCCACCCTGATCGGACCGAACGCCTTGCGCGGTTTGAGGCCCAGCTTCTCGATGAGCGCGGCCTTGAGCGCGGCTTCGATCTGCGGAGCGGTCCAATTCGCCACGGCGTCCAGTGCAGGCAGCGCCGCGTCCAGAACCGCGGCGCCGTCAGCTCCCAGTTCCTTGGCGACGGCCTTGGGGTCGAGCGCGTAGTCGTCGTCGTTGAGGAACTTCAGCAGGTCCCACGCGTCACCGAGGACCACGATGCGGGTCTGGACCAGGCCGGCCGCGGTGGCGAAGCTTGCGTCATCCAGTTCGAGGCGATGACCGTGAACGTCGAGATAGTCGCGCAACCTTGCGGCGAAGTCGTCGGCCGTCAGCATCCGGATGTGCTCGGCGTTGAGCGCGTCGGCCTTCTTCTGGTCGAAGCGGGCGGGATTGGAGTTGACGTTGACCACGTCGAACGCGGCCACCATCTCCTCAAGGGTGAACACATCGTGGTCGTCGGCGATGGCCCAGCCGAGCAACGCGAGATAGTTGAGCAACCCTTCGGGGATGAAGCCCCGGTCGCGGTGAGCAAACAGGTTCGACTGCGGGTCGCGCTTGGAGAGCTTTTTGGTTCCCTCGCCCAATACCGTTGGGAGGTGCGCAAACTGCGGAGTGCGCTCGGCGACACCGATCCGGATCAGCGCCTGATACAGCGCAAGCTGGCGCGGCGTCGACGGCAGCAGGTCCTCTCCCCGCAGCACATGGGTGATCTTCATCAGCGCGTCATCGCACGGGTTGACCAAGGTGTACAACGGATCTCCGTTAGCGCGGGTCAACGCGAAGTCGGGCACGGACCCGGCCGCGAAGCTGGTGGTGCCGCGAACCAGATCCTCCCACACGAGGTCTTCGTCGGGCATCCGCAACCGCACCACGGGTTTACGGCCCTCCGTCAGGAACGCGGCGCGCTGCGAATCGGTCAGCTGCCGGTCGAAATTGTCGTAGCCCAGCTTCGGATTACGGCCCGCGGCGACGTGGCGCGCCTCGACTTCCTCCGGCGTCGAAAACGCGTAGTACGCCTCTCCGGCTTCGAGCAGCCTGGCCACCACGTCGTGATAGATCTCACCGCGTAGCGACTGGCGGTAGGGGGCGTAGGGTCCGCCCACCTCTGGTCCCTCGTCCCAATCCAGGCCCAGCCAGCGCAGCGCGTCCAGCAGCGCCAGATAGCTCTCCTCGCTGTCGCGCTGCGCATCGGTGTCCTCGATGCGAAACACGAAGGTGCCCCCGGTGTGTCGGGCGTAGGCCCAATTGAACAGCGCCGTGCGGACCATTCCGACGTGCGGTGTGCCGGTGGGCGAGGGACAGAATCGGACGCGGACTCGGGCTGGTGCAGTCACGATTTTCCTTTGCGGACCACGGGATTGGTCAGGGTGCCGATGCCCTCGATGGTGATGGAGACGGTGTCGCCGTCCTCGATGGGGCCGACACCTGCCGGCGTTCCGGTGAGGATTATGTCGCCCGGCAGCAAGGTCATCACCGCCGAAATGAACTCGACGATCGAACCGATGTCGTGAATCAGCAGCGAGGTACGGCTGTGCTGCTTGACATCGCCGTTGACCTCGGTGCGCAGGTCCAGATCGCCCGGGTCCAGGGGTTTGAGGTCGGTGACGATCCACGGCCCCACCGGGCAGAAAGTGTCATGCCCCTTGGCCCTGGTCCACTGGCCATCGGATTTTTGTTGATCGCGCGCCGTCACGTCATTGCCGACGGTGTAGCCGAGGATGTTCTCCGCCGCCTGAGCGGCCGAGACGTCCTTGCAGGGCCGGCCGATGACGACCCCGAGCTCACCCTCGAAGTGCACCGGTGATGCGTTGGCCGGCAATCGAATAGGCACGTTCGGCCCGATGATCGCGGTGTTGGGTTTGAGGAAGATCACCGGATCCACCGGCGCCGGGCCGGTCATATCCTTCATTTCGGCGATGTGATCGGTGTAGTTCTTGCCTACACACACCACCTTGCTGGCCAGTATCGGGGCGAGCAGCCGCACGTCGGCCAGCGGCCATGATCGCCCGGTGAAGTTGGGCGTGCCGAATGGATGTTCGGCGATCTCGCGCGCGATCATCTCGGCTGGGGCGTTGAGTTCACCTTCGATACTGACGAAGGCGACACCTTCCGGGCTGGCGATTCGACCAAGGCGCATTTGGTTGAGCCTAGTGACGGTCGCGAGCGCGGCGTAGCCGGGCGTGGCGGGCCGTCACCATCGGAGCTAGTGACGGTCGCGAGCGCGGCGTAGCCGGGCGTGGCGGGCCGTCACCATCGGCCCATCTCGCCTAGTCGGCGGGGCCTCGGGCCGGCATGGCACTGGCGAGCACCGGCACCAGTCCTACCCCTGAATTTCGCGCAGGTATGCAAGCATGGGGAATGCAGACCGACCCGGCCGCGACGCCCGAACTGGGTGCGGGCGCGCGCTGGTCAATCATGATCGTTTCGCTGCTGGCAACGGCGAGTTCCTTCCTCTTCATCAATGGCGTCGCGTTCCTCATCCCGTCGCTGCAAGCCGCGCGTGGAATACGGCTGGACGAAGCCGGTCTGCTGGCCTCGATGCCCAGCTGGGGCATGGTGGTCACGCTGGTGCTCTGGGGGTACGTGTTGGACCGGGTCGGCGAGCGGGTGGTCATGACCACCGGCTCGGCGCTCACCGCGATAGCCGCCTACGCCGCGGCCTCGGCGCATTCGATCGTGATGATCGCCGTATACCTGTTTCTCGGTGGTATGGCCGCCGCCAGTTGCAACACGGCCGGTGGGCGGCTGGTGTCCGCCTGGTTTCCGCCACACCAGCGCGGACTGGCGATGGGCATCCGCCAAACTGCGCAACCATTAGGAATCGCGTTGGGCGCATTGGTAATTCCCGAGCTTGCCGAACACGGGCCACAGGCCGGCCTTCGATTCGCCGCGTTCGCGTGCGCGGTCGGAGCGATAGCGAGCGTCGTCGGAGTCGTCGACCCGCCACGCAAACCCCGTGCCAGCGCAAGCAATCAGGAACTCGCCAGCCCTTACCGAGGGTCGTTGACACTGTGGCGAATTCACGCAGTGGCAGGTCTGTTGATGATGCCGCAAACGGTGACCATCACGTTCATGCTGGTATGGCTGATCAAGAACTTGCACTGGTCTGTCGCAGCCGCCGGCGGGTTGGTGACTCTCTCGCAGCTGCTCGGCGCGCTCGGTCGCGTGGCCGTGGGCCGTTGGTCCGATCGGCTCGGCTCACGCATGCGACCGGTGCGCTACATCGCGGCCGCAGCCGTGCTGATCCTTGTGTTGCTGGCGTGGGCCGATTACCTGAACAGTCGCTGGCAAGCGGTGCTGATGGTAGCCATCACGGTGATCGCGGTCCTCGACAACGGGCTGGAAGCCACCGCAATCACCGAATTCGCCGGGCCGTACTGGAGTGGGCGAGCCCTGGGCATCCAGAACACCACCCAGCGGATGGTTGCTGCGGCCGGTCCCCCACTGTTCGGAGCCTTGATCTCGGCCGCGAAATACCCACCGGCATGGCTGTTGTGCGCGTTGTTCCCCTTGGCGGCGGTGCCGCTGGTGCCGGCGCGGTTGCTGCCGCCCGGCCTGGAGACTAGAGCCCGGCAGCAATCCGTTCGCCGATTTCGGTGGTGGCGCGCCGTTCGCTTCCACGCGTCGCCAAATACTGCTCGACGGCCCGGTCCACCCGCGTAGCGGCGGCTTCCTCGCCGAGATGGGCGAGCAGCAGCGCCACCGACATGACGGCTGCGGTCGGATCGGCGATGCCCTGCCCGGCGATGTCCGGAGCGCTGCCGTGTACCGGCTCGAACATCGAGGGGTTGGTCCGCGTGCCATCGATATTTCCACTGGCCGCCAAGCCAATTCCGCCGCACACCGCTGCGGACAGGTCGGTGATGATGTCGCCGAATAGGTTGTCGGTGACGATCACGTCGAAGCGACCGGGGTCGGTGACCATGAAGATGGTCGCGGCGTCGATATGTTGATACGCCACCTCGACGTCGGGGTAGTCCCGGCCGACCTCGGTCACGATGCGCGACCACAGCCTGCCGGCGAAGGTCAACACGTTGGTTTTGTGCACCAATGTCAAGTGCTTGCGCCGTCGCCGGGCCCGCTCGAACGCGTCGACCACCACGCGACGCACACCGAAAGCCGTGTTCTGGCTTACCTCCGTCGCCACTTCGTTGGGAGTTCCGACGCGGATGGCGCCGCCGGTGCCGGTGTAAGGACCTTCGGTCCCCTCGCGCACCACCACGAAGTCGATCTCGGGGTTGCCGGCCAGCGGGCTGTTCACTCCTGGATAAAGCCGGCCCGGCCGCAAGTTGATGTGGTGGTCCAGCTCGAAACGCAGGCGCAGCAACAACCCTCGCTCCAGCACCCCGCTGGGCACCGACGGGTCCCCGATAGCACCGAGCAGTATGGCGTCATGCGCGCGCAGCTCGTCGACGACCGAGTCCGGCAGTAGCTCTCCGGTGGCGTGGTACCGCCGCGCCCCCAGGTCGTAGCTGGTCTTGTCCACCCCGGGCAGGACCGTGTCCAGGACTTTGATGGCCTCGGAAATGACTTCGGGGCCAATACCGTCGCCCTCTATCACCGCCAGCTTCATCGGCGCCGCTTTACATCGCGTCGGCGCGCATCAACGGTCACGACAGATCAACCACCTCAAGCTTGTTGGCGCCGACGGCTGCGCCGATTTCGGCCCGCACGTCGCCCGGTACGTCTTGATCCAGCCGCAGCAGGATCGTCGCACTCGGACCTTCCGTGTCCTCGGAAAGCTGCGCCGCTTCGATGTTCACCCCGGCCGAACCCAGCAGAGTGCCGATCTTGCCCAGCGCGCCGGGCTGGTCGACATAGTTGATCACCAGGTTGATACCTTGGGCGCGCAGATCGAAGTTGCGGCCGTTGATCTGCACGATCTTTTCCACCAGCTGTGGTCCGGACAGGGTGCCGGCGACGTTGGCGGCGGTGCCATCGGGCGCTACCGCGCGTACGTCGACCACGCTGCGGTGGTTCGGGCTTTCCGACGCGGTGCTGATTTCGGCTATGATGCCACGTTCGTCGGCCAGCGCCGGGGCGTTGACGAACGTCACCGGCCCCTCGACGACAGCCGAGAACAACCCGCGCAGCGCCGAAAGCTTAAGCACCTCAACATCTTCGGAGGCCAGCTCACCGCGCACCTGCACCGACAACGACACCGGCGGACCGTCGGACAGCGTGGCGGCCAACACCCCGAGCTTGCGCACCAGGTCCAGCCAGGGCGCCACCTCCTCGTTGACCACCCCGCCGCCGACATTGACCGCGTCGGGAACGAATTCCCCGGCCAGCGCGAGTTTCACGCTTGCGGCGACGTCGGTGCCGGCCCGGTCTTGCGCCTCTTCGGTCGATGCCCCCAGATGCGGAGTGACCACCACCTGCGGCAGCTCGAACAGCGGGCTATCGGTGCAGGGCTCTTTGGAGAAGACGTCCAGACCGGCCGCGCGCACGTGGCCACTGCGCACCGCGTCGGCCAGCGCGGCCTCGTCCACCAGACCACCGCGGGCCGCGTTGACGATGATGACGCCCGGCTTGGCCTTCGCCAGCGCATCCTTGTCGATCAAACCCGCGGTTTCGGGCGTCTTCGGCAAGTGCACCGAGATGAAGTCGGCGCGCGTCAACAGTTCGTCCAGCGTCAGCAACTCGATGCCCAACTGTGCGGCACGGGCGGGCGACACGTAGGGGTCGTAGGCGATCAGGTGGGTGCCGAAGGCGCTGAGCCGCTGCGCGACCAACTGCCCGATGCGGCCCAGGCCCACAACGCCGACCGTCTTGCCGAAGATCTCGGTGCCCGAGAAGGACGACCGCTTCCAGGCGTGCTCGCGCAGCGAAGCATCGGCGGCGGGGATCTGCCGGGCGGCGGACAGCAGCAGCGCGAGCGCATGCTCGGCGGCACTGTGAATGTTCGACGTCGGCGCGTTGACCACCAGCACACCGCGCTCGGTGGCGGCGTCGACGTCGACGTTGTCCAGGCCTACTCCGGCGCGGGCGACGATCTTCAGCTTGGGCGCCGCGGCCAACACCTCGGCGTCGACGGTGGTGGCCGAACGCACCAGCAGCGCATCGGCCTCCGGCACCGCCGCCAGCAGCTTCTCGCGATCGGGGCCGTCTACCCAGCGCACCTCTACCTGGTCGCCCAGGGCGGCGACGGTTGATTCGGCTAGCTTGTCGGCAATGAGTACAACAGGCAGATTCACCCGGCCAGCCTATCGGCTGTAATCGACGCGTTGACGTCACCGTCGTCGGGAGCGGACCCCACGGGCTGCCCGCCGCCCTATTCTTCCCCCGGGCCCGCCTGAAAGTGCAGGTCGCCGAAGCTCAGCCGGCCTTTCGCCGGGGGCGCGGGCACCGGTGCGCCTACGATGACGCCCGTGACGAAACTCGCGATCATCTACTACTCGGCCACCGGCCACGGCACCACGATGGCGCACCGCGTTGCCGCCGCGGCCGAATCGGCGGGGGCCGAAGTCCGCCTGCGGCACGTCGCCGAAACGCTGGATCCCGAATCGTTCGCCCACAACCCCGCCTGGACGGCGAACTACGAGGCCACCAAGGACCTTCCGTCGGCCACCGGCGACGACATCGTCTGGGCCGATGCGGTGATCTTCGGGTCACCGACCCGGTTCGGCTCTCCGGCAGCGCAATTGCGCGCATTCCTCGATTCGCTGGGTGGGCTGTGGGCGCAGGGCAAGCTCGCGGACAAGGTGTACGCGGGCTTCACGTCGTCCAACACCATCCATGGCGGTCAGGAAACCACCCTGCTCTCGCTGTACATCACGCTGATGCACTTCGGCGGCATCATCGTGCCGCCGGGATACACCGACCCGTGCAAGTTCGTCGATGGCAATCCCTATGGGGTGAGCCTGGTCACCACCCACGACAACATCAAGGAATTCGACGAGCCCACCGGCACCGCCCTCGAACATCTGGCCCGCCGGGTGGTCGAGACGGCGGGGCGCCTTGCGGCGTCGTAGCCGTCGAACGTGCACTCACGGCGAAAAAGTCGCAAAATATTCGCCCTGAGTGCACGTTCGGCGCAAATAAACTAGGCGGTTTCGGTAATCGGCCGGTCGACCCAGCTCATCAGGTCGCGCAACTTCTTGCCGGTGATCTCGATGGGGTGCTCGGCGTTTTCTTTGCGCAATTGCTCGAGTTGCTTGTTGCCGCCTTCGACGTTGGCGACCAGCTTCTTGGTGAAGTCGCCGTTCTGAATGTCGCGCAGGATCTCTCGCATCCGCTCCTTGGTGCCGGCGTCGATGACTCGTGGGCCGGAGAGGTAGCCGCCGAATTCCGCGGTGTCGGAGACCGAGTAGTTCATCCGCGCGATGCCGCCCTCGTACATCAGGTCGACGATCAGCTTGAGTTCGTGCAGCACCTCGAAGTAGGCCATCTCCGGCGGGTAGCCGGCCTCGACCATCACATCGAAACCGGCTTTCACCAATTCCTCTGTGCCACCGCACAACACGGCCTGCTCACCGAACAGATCGGTCTCGGTCTCGTCCTTGAAGGTGGTCTTGATGACACCGGCGCGGGTGCCGCCGATGGCCTTGGCGTAGGACAGCGCGAGCGCCTCGCCGTCGCCGTTCGGGTCCTGGTCGACGGCGATCAGCGCGGGCACACCCTTGCCGTCGACGAACTGACGACGCACCAGGTGGCCGGGTCCCTTGGGGGCGACCATCGCGACGGTGACGTTGGCCGGCGGCTTGATCAGGTCGAAGTGGATGTTGAGCCCGTGACCGAAGAACAACGCGTCCCCATCCTTCAGGTTGGGTTCGATGTCGTTCTTGAAGATGTCGGCCTGCGCGGTGTCGGGCGCCAGCAGCATGATGACGTCGGCCCACTTGGCGACCTCGGCCGGGGTGTCCACCTCCAGTCCCTGCTCGGAGACCTTGGCCCGCGACTTCGAACCCTCCTTGAGGCCCACCTTCACCTGCACACCGGAATCGCGCAGGCTCAGCGAGTGCGCGTGTCCTTGGCTGCCGTATCCGATGACACCGACCTTGCGACCCTGGATGATCGTCAGGTCCGCATCGTCGTCGTAAAACATCGGCAATGTCTCCCCAGACGGGTTAGCCACTTCTCTATCTCCTTCTTGTTTGCGCTGAAAATCTATTTGGCCGTGCCGATTCCGCGCGGACCGCGGGCCAACGACACCACTCCGGATTGGACGATTTCGCGAATCCCGAAGGGTTCCAGGACCCGCAGCAGCGCCTCGATCTTGCCGCGGTCACCCGTCGCCTCAATGGTCAGCGCCTCTGTCGACACGTCGATCACCTTGGCGCGGAACAGATTCACCGCTTCGATCACTTGGCTGCGGACGCCGGCGTCGGCGCGCACCTTGATCAGCGCCAGTTCGCGTGACACCGAGTTGTCGTCGTCGAGCTCGACGATCTTGATGATGTTGATCAGCTTGTTGAGCTGCTTGGTGATTTGCTCGAGCGGGGTCTCCTCGGCGGAGACCACAATGGTCATCCGCGACATGTCCTTCTGCTCGGTGGCGCCCACGGCCAGCGACTCGATGTTGAACCCGCGCCGCGAGAACAGCGCCGCCACCCGGGCGAGCACGCCGGGTTTGTCCTCGACCAACACCGACAGAGTGTGCGTGTGCATCAGGCGTGGCCTTCGCTCTCGTCGTCGAACAGCGGACGGATTCCGCGCGCCGCCTGGATCTCGTCATTGCTGGTGCCGGCGGCCACCATCGGCCACACCTGCGCGTCGGCGCCGACGACGAAGTCGATCACCACCGGGCGGTCGTTGATCGCCCGCGCCGCCTTGATCACGTCTTCGACGTCTTCTTCACGCTCGCAACGTAATCCGACGCAGCCCAGCGCCTCCGCGAGCTTCACGAAATCCGGGATGCGATGCGAGTGCGTGGCCAGATCGGTCTGCGAGTAACGCTCGTCGTAGAACAGCGTCTGCCACTGGCGCACCATGCCCAGGTTGCCGTTGTTGATCAGCGCCACCTTGATCGGCACACCTTCGACCGCGCAGGTGGCCAGCTCCTGGTTGGTCATCTGGAAGCAGCCATCGCCGTCGATCGCCCACACCTCGGCGTCCGGGCGGGCCATCTTGGCGCCCATGGCCGCCGGAATGGCAAACCCCATAGTGCCCAGCCCGCCGGAGTTGAGCCAGGTGCGCGGCTTTTCGTAGGAGATGAATTGTGCGGCCCACATCTGGTGCTGGCCGACGCCGGCCACGTACAGGGCATCCGGGCCGGCGAGCTTACCGAGTTTTTCGATGACGTACTCCGGCCCCAGGCTGCCGTCGCTCTGCGGCCCGTAGCTCAGCGGGTAGGTGGACTGAACTTGGTTCAGGTAGGCCCACCACTCGGTCATGTCGACCTTGCCGGGAATGCCGTCCTGGCGCAGCAACTCCACCAGCTCGGCGATGACGGCTTTGACGTCGCCGACGATCGGCACGTCGGCGTGGCGGTTCTTGCCGATCTCGGCCGGGTCGATGTCGGCGTGAATGACCTTGGCTTCGGGGGCGAAGGTGTCCAGCTTCCCGGTCACCCGGTCATCGAAGCGGGTTCCCAGCGCGATCAGCAGGTCGCTGCGCTGCAGCGCCGCCACCGCGGCGACGGTGCCGTGCATGCCGGGCATGCCCATGTGCTGCGGATGGCTATCCGGGAACGCCCCGCGCGCCATCAGCGTGGTCACCACGGGGATGCGGGTCAGCTCGGCCAGCTCGCGCAGCTGTTCGGTCGCTTCACCGCGGATCACGCCGCCGCCCACGTAGAGCACCGGCTTGCGGGCCGCCGCGATCAGCTTGGCGGCCTCGCGGATCTGCCGGCTGTGCGGCTTGGTGTTCGGCTTGTACCCGGGCAGGTTGACGCGTGGCGGCCAGGTGAACGTGCACTGGCCCTGGAGCACGTCTTTCGGGATGTCGACGAGCACCGCGCCGGGGCGGCCCGAGGAGGCGATGTGGAAAGCCTCGGCGAGCACCTGCGGGATCTCGTTGCCCGAGCGGACCAGGAAGTTGTGCTTGGTGATCGGCATCGTGATGCCCGAGATGTCGGCTTCCTGGAAGGCGTCGGTGCCGATCAGCGAGCGTCCGACCTGGCCGGTGACGGCGACGACGGGGATCGAATCCATCTGAGCGTCGGCCAGCGGGGTCACCAGGTTGGTGGCCCCGGGCCCCGACGTCGCCATGCAGACGCCCACCTTGCCGGTGGCGTGCGCGTAGCCACTGGCGGCGTGGCCAGCGCCCTGCTCGTGGCGGACCAGCACGTGGCGCAGCTTCTTCGAGTCGAACAGCGGGTCGTAGACGGGCAGTACCGCGCCGCCGGGGATGCCGAAGATGACCTCTACGCCAAGTTCCTCCAGCGAGCGGATCACCGACTGTGCGCCGGTGACTTGCTCGGGCCCGATACGTTTCGGCTTGCCGGCCGCGGATTTCGCGGCGGGCTTGGCCGCGTCCGTGGCGATGTCCGCAGCGTCGGGCGCCGCGGAGACGTGCTGCCTGATGGGAGCGCTCACTGTCGTTCAGTCCTTATTCGTTTGGGGAGTCTCACTGGGGGCAACAAAAAACCCCCGACAGCTCATCTGCTGCACGAGGGTTGCGCGTTGGTTCTGGATTGCTTCAAATGCTGAAGGGCAAGTCAGGCACCAACGCGCCGACCAATTACTACGAGCATCCCGGGCTGTCCGGCGGTATCCATAGCGTCCGACGGTAGCCTTCGCACAGCTCAGCAGTCAAATCCGGAACCGTCGGCGCCACCGTCACCGAGTTGGCCGGCCGAGGCGCAGCAACGCGCGTGCTCGCGGGATCGACCCCTGGTGCCGGATGAAATGATGGTTGGGTGGCCACCAGCTCATCTCCCCAAACCCCGTCCACAGCGCCCGTCGTGATCAAAGTGTCGCCAATAGCGCATCTGGCCGTCGGATTCCTGACCTTGGGGTTGCTGATTCCGGTGCTGCTGTGGCCGCCGTCGCTTCCGCTGCTGATCCTCCCGGTGCTGCTATCGGCGTTGATCATCCGGTTACGCACCGTCGCCGACGACCAGGGTGTGACCGTGCGGACGCTTTTCGGCAGCCAGAAGGTGCGCTGGGACGATATCGACGGGCTGCGTTTCCACCGGGGTTCGTGGGGGCGCGCGCGCCTCAAAAGCGGCGCCGAGCTGCGGTTACCGGCGGTGACGTTCTCCACCCTGCCGGAGCTGACCGAGGCCAGCGCGGGGCGGGTGCCGAATCCCTACCAGTGACTAGGCCGATCAGCCGATCGGATTCACGCCGTTGAGGGCCACCCAGACCCCGACGCCGGCCGCGATCCCGGCCAGCAGGGCGACAAAAGACCCGATGAAGGGGCGATGCGCCCAGCCGCGGCGCACGTCCAGGCCGTAGCGGCCGGGTCCGCACAGGATGATCGCGGCGGCCATGACGATCAGGCTGATCTGGTATTCGTGGCCCTCGGGCAAAAAGAACGAGAAGGTTCGCCCGTGCGGCCGTGCCGAGACGCTGGCCAGCAGGCCGTTGATCAAAAATGCCAGCGCACCGGCCGCCGCTAGGGGAGTGAACAGGCCGAGTATCAGCAGCGCGCCCGCCACGGCCTCCCCGCCCGCGCTCACGTAGGCGAGGATGTCGGCGTGCTGATAGCCGACATCGGACAGTGAGTTCTTGAACCCCGCGACGCCCGCTCCACCCCACCAGCCGAACAGCTTCTGCAGCCCGTGAGCGCCGAGTACCACACCCAGCCCGACGCGCAGCAGCAGCAAACCGAGATGCTGCGTTCCGCGCCGGCCGACATCGTGGAACCGGTCATGGTGTTCGTCATCGTGGCCATCGGCGGACTCGGAAGCGTGCCGGGCCGCCGAATGCGGCTCGACGTAGGGCAAGGGCTCCTGCTGTTCCAACAGGTTGTAGCCCCCGGCGCCGGGTCCGGCGACCGCGGCGGCGCCGCCGTAAGGGATGACGGTGGTGGTCCCGGTCGACGGATTGAAGTCGCCGGGGTAGCCGACTGGCGTCAGATCATCTTCGGGATCGACCAGCCGCGCCGAGGCGGGGCGTCCCGGGGTCGGCTCCGGAGATTCGCCGGGCCGTTGCCAATGTGCGTCATTCGGTTGACTGGTCACGGGTGTCAGGGTAAGGGCATTCAGTCCTGAATTGGGGATTTGAGCGGCGCTTTCGCCTGGCAATCGGTGGTTTGCCCGCCGAATCGGCCCGGATCGGCCCCAAATGGGCCCGCAAACCGCTCCCGGCGGCCCTGACGGGAATCGCGGGACCTCCGAAGGAGGCGGTGGCAAAGCGGTCGCGAGCGAGTTTTCGGCGTCGGACAAGAGGCGTGTGTGGCGGCGCCGCTGGCAGTGTCCGTAGCCTGACGGTCATGCGACTAGGGCGATCGGGGCGGTCGGTTCGGCGGGGGTTCGCCGCGCTGTGCGCCCTCGTGCTGGTAACGAGCGGGTGCGCGCGCTTCAACGATGCCCAATCGCAACCGTTCACCACGGCCCCCGCGCTGAAGCCGCAGCCCAGCTCGACGCCTCCCCCGCCGCCGCCACTGCCGCCCACACCGTTTCCCAAGGCCTGTCCCGCTCCCGGGGTGATGCAGGGCTGCCTGGAAAGCACCAGCGGCTTGATCATGGGCCCCGACAGCAAGACCGCGCTCGTCGCCGAGCGCACCACCGGCGCGGTCAAGGAGATCTCCGTCAACGCCGAGCCGAAGGTGAAGACGGTGATCCCGGTGGACCCATCCGGCGATGGCGGCTTGATGGACATCGTCATGTCGCCCACCTACAAGCAGGACCGCCTGATGTACGCCTACATCAGCACGCCGGCCGACAACCGGGTGATCCGCGTCGCCGACGGCGACATCCCCAAGGACATCCTGACCGGCATCCCCAAGGGCGCCACCGGGAACACCGGAGCGTTGATCTTCACCAGCCCCACCACGCTGGTCGTGATGACCGGCGACGCGGGCAATCCGGCGCTGGCCGCCGACCCCAAATCGCTGGCCGGCAAAGTGCTCCGGATCGAGCAGCCCACCACCGTCGGCCAGGCACCTCCGACGACGGCGCTGACCGGCGTGGGTGCCGGCGGCGGCCTGTGCACCGACCCTGTCGACGGCTCACTCTATGTCGCCGACCGGACTCCGACGGCAGATCGCTTGCAGCGCATCACCAAAACGTCGGATGTTTCCACGGTGTGGACCTGGCCGGACAAGCCGGGGGTGGCCGGCTGCGCGGCGATGGACGGGACCGTGTTGGTCAACCTGATCAACACCAAGCTGACGGTCGCGGTGCGGCTGGCGGCGGCCACCGGCGCGGTTACCGGTGAACCCGACGTCGTGCGCAAGGACACCCACGCGCACGCCTGGGCACTGCGCATGTCGCCTGACGGAAACGTCTGGGGCGCAACCGTTAACAAGACGGCCGGGGACGCAGAGAAGCTGGACGACGTCGTGTTCCCACTCTTCCCGCAGGGCGGCGGATTCCCGCGCAACAGCGACGACAAGAGCTGATCGCTCGCCGTGCGGCGTGGCGTACGATCAGCCCGCTAACCCTGCCCGCAGGCGGTCAACACCAATTCGCGCACCCGGGCGGCGTCGGCCTGGCCGCGGGTGGCCTTCATTACCGCGCCGACGATCGCGCCGGCCGCGGCCACCTTGCCGCCGCGGATCTTCTCTGCCACATCCGGATTGGCGGCCAGCGCCTCGTCCACCGCGGCCTGCGTCACCGAGTCGTCACGCACCAGCGCCAAGCCCCGCGCGGTCATCACCTCTTCGGGCTCGCCCTCCCCGGCCAGCACACCCTCGACCACCTGGCGGGCCAGCTTGGTGGACAGCTTGCCGTCGTCGACCAAAGCCACCACCGCGGCGACCTGCGCGGGCGTGATGGCCAGCTCATCCAGCGCCACGTTGGCCTCGTTGGCCTTCTGCATCAAAAAGTTTCCCCACCAGGCGCGGGCCTGCTCGCTGGACGCGCCGTGCTCGATGGTCGCGGTGACCAATTCGATCGCCCCGGCGTTGACCAGGTCGCGCATCACCTCGTCGGAGATGCCCCACTCGTCCTGAATGCGTTTGCGGCTCAACCACGGCAGCTCGGGAATGGTCTGGCGTAACTGCTCTACCAGTTCACGGCTCGGCGCGACCGGTTCTAAGTCCGGCTCCGGGAAATACCGGTAATCCTCGGCGGTTTCCTTGGTGCGCCCCGGGCTCGTGTAGCCACCGGTCTCGTGAAAGTGCCTGGTTTCCTGAGTGATTCGCCCGCCGGACGCCAGAATCGCAGCCTGGCGCTGCATTTCGTAGCGCACCGCAACCTCGACACTTTTTAGCGAGTTGACGTTCTTGGTCTCGGTTCGGGTGCCGAACTCGGTCGTTCCGATCGGCTTCAGCGACACGTTGGCATCACACCGCATGGAGCCCTGATCCATGCGGACGTCGGATACGTTCAAGGCGCGCAACAGGTCTCGCAGTGCCGTCACGTAGGCTCGGGCGATCTGCGGCGCCCGGGCACCGGCTCCCTCGATGGGTTTGGTGACGATCTCGATCAATGGCACCCCGGCGCGGTTGTAGTCGATCAACGATGTGGTCGCGCCGTGGATGCGGCCGGTCTCACTGCCGATGTGGGTGAGCTTGCCGGTGTCTTCCTCCATGTGCGCGCGCTCGATCTCGACCCGCCAGGTGGTGCCGTCCTCAAGCGGGGCTTCGAGGTAGCCGTTAATGGCGATGGGCTCGTCGTACTGCGAGATCTGGTAGTTCTTCGGCTGGTCCGGGTAGAAGTAGTTCTTCCGGGCGAAGCGGCACCACGGCGCGATTTCGCAATTGAGCGCCAGCCCGATCCGAATGGCCGACTCGACCGCGCTCTGGTTGAGCACGGGCAGCGAGCCGGGCAGACCGAGGCATACCGGGCATACCTGGGTATTCGGTTCGGCGCCGAATGCGGTGGTGCAGCCGCAGAACATTTTGGTGACGGTGGACAGCTCCACATGCACCTCGAGGCCGAGTACCGGATCGAAACGCGCGATGACGTCGTCGTAGTCCATCAGATCGGCGCTGGCGGCAACACTCATGCGCCCGATCCTAGTGGTGATCGCGAGCGCGGCGGAGCCGGGCGAAGCGGGTCACCACCGGTCAACACCGTGGTGATCGCGAGCGCGGCG